>NZ_QFNM01000021.1 GCF_003248455.1 Brevundimonas sp. | reverse complement strand
CCACCGATAGAAGGTCTGCTCGCTGATCCCGTGCCGCCGACAGACCTCCGCTGTCGGGCTCCCGGCCTCCTGCTCGCGCAGCACGCCGATGATCTGCGCGTCGTTGAACCTGCTCTTCTTCACGTCCGTCTCCTTGATGAAACGGACTCTCACTCAAAACGAGGGATCAGGAAGGGGGAACGTCACAGGCGAAACCGCAAAATCCAGCCCGTCATCGACGGCCACATCTACGCCCTGCGAAACCGCATCGAGCGTTGTTTCTCAAAGCTCAAACACAGCCGACGACTGGCCACACGATATGACAAGACCGCCGACAGCTTCCTCGGCTTCATCCTCACCGCATCAATCCGATTGTGGATCAGGCACTTCGTCCACACCGCCTAGGCCGGATTTGATACTTCAGTAATTTCAACCCCGCCGAAACTTACGTACCCGTCGAACACACCTTCCAACTGAACCAGCCGCACTTCACTGGGGGCGGCCTCAGTCCATCGGTGCTCCATGATGATCTCGAAGTACCCAGGCCTGGATGGGGAAAATTCCTGAGCCTCATAAACCTCTACGCCGCCCCAATCGACGCGAAAACGAGAACGGCTCGCCCCCTCGTCAAATCCAAACTTGATCTTGGCCTGCCAGGTCGCCGGCCGCATGACGATATAAGGTCCAGAGATCAGGAAACGCGGTTTTCCTGTGATGTCGAAGGGCAGGCCCGACATCGCTAGGTCGACAGATCGCACATCGTAATTAAAGAGTTCTGGCGACCACGTCGCAGAAGCCTCACCCATAAGCAGGCCGAGCGCTTCCGCCGCAGCCTCTGATCGCGCACTGACGGATTTTGGCTGATCTGGACAAGCGACTTCAAGCCCCGGAGCGATCTCTATCAGCCGGCCTTCTTCAGTTGGCAGTACAAGCCGTCGCACCTCGTCGAGTCGACCAGCGTCCCAGAGGCAGCGGGAAATAGATTCGATGTTGTAAAAACCATGATCTTCGTCATCGAGATCTGGCAAACCCAGCAGTATCACGATTTCAGAAACATCTGCCCCCCTGTCCAAAGCCGCCTCGACAGAAGTGCAGATGGAGAGAACGCTGTCATGCCGATCTTCTATCGAATCTGCTTTCAAAGCATCGGACAGGCGCCATCCTTTTAAAGTGGCCTGGCTTGCGATTGCATTTCGCCATGCCGTCCAAGACCTGCACGGCGGCAGCACAACGCAATGATTAGGCAACGCCATGAAAATTACGCAGCCCTCAACCACGTGTATACTTCAACGGCTTCTTGCACATCGTCAAAAAGCTTAGCCTTTCCGCTCTCTATGATCAGCGCCTGATCGCAATAACTCGCAACCATGTCGGTGTTGTGCGATGCCATTACAAACGCCCTATGCGCTCTATTCTGGAACAACTCTTCCTGACACTTGCGCTGAAAGCGTGCGTCACCCACCGCAACCAATTCGTCAATCAGATAGCAATCGAACTCGACCGCGAGGGACAGCCCAAAAGCCAGCCGGGCCCGCATACCAGATGAATACTGCTTCACAGGCCGCCGCATAGCGTTCCCTAGTTCAGCAAAATCATCCACCCTCGCCATCAGGTCTTTGAAGTCCCTGTCGTAGAGTCGCGCCAAAAATCTCACATTATCGATGCCCGTCAGTGAGCCTTGGAAGCCACCTGCGAAGCCAATGGGCCAAGACGAAGTCATCCTCCAGGTAATCCTGCCTTCCGTAGGCCGGTCGATCCCGCCGAGCATGCGTATGAAGGATGACTTGCCCTGCCCGTTGCGACCAAGAAGAGCCAGCCGTCCATCCCGACGCAAGGAGAGGTTTAGATCGGAAAACAAGGGTTTGTGCGCGCCCGGATGTGTACGACTCAACCCCTGGACCAGCAACCCTATTTCGCCAGGTGTCAAATCGGTCATCCGAGCTGACGGTGCTCCCGCACCCCCGCCCATATAAGCCAACCCAGACCGTAAATCAGCATTGTAGAGAAGAACACCGTAAGAACCGCAACGAATCGACGCGGCTCTGTCGGCTTGTCAGGGTAGCTAGGGCTGACGATGCGCTCTAGGTAAAGTTTCTGGCGTCTAGCCTCCTGTTCGGCCGTGACGACGCCTGCGGTGGCTTCCGCCAGTTCTTTGTTGGCGAGTTCGCGCCGCAGCGACAGGTCCTCGTAGCCGCTGATCTTGCTGGCGAGAGAGTTTGACGCCCCTGCGATCTTGGCGCGTTCGGTGGCGACCTGACTTTCGTAAGCCGCGATACGGGAATCCAGCATAGGAAGTTGAGGGCTTCGGGGGGCGTCGGCGACGAGTTGCGCACGCTCCGCCTTCAAGGTCGCGATCGCCGCAAGAAGGTTGCCCACGAGAGCAGAGCCCTCCGTCGCGGTGCGAGCAGGATCTATAAATTGTTCCCGGTTACGAAACGCCGCCAGTTGAGACTGGATTTCCGATAGCCGCGTCCGCGCCTCTTCCTGGCTTCGCTTGGCGTCACGAACCGCGTCTTCAGTCGCGCGTGCATTCATTCGGTTGACAAGCCGCTCCCCGCCATCAAGCATGGCGACATTGAGCGACTGCGCGATCTTTGGATCAAAACTCTCGACACGCAGGGTGCTGATCCCTGTCGTTGCGTCATATCCGGTGACGACAAATCGCTTGAAAGCCTTTCTCATGCCCTCGTCAGAGTCACCCTCCCAAAACCGGGGCCACCCCGTGAGGGGATCACCGCCTCGGGGCGCGAGAATCTTCTGAAGATCAAAGCGCTGGCGCAACTCCTGAATTCCATCCGAAGACAGCACGTACTCGTGTACAGCAAAGGCGTCAGAAGCCGAGGCCGACAGTCCCACGCCTTGCAAGACGAAACCCAGGGACGTCGCCTGCGATTGATTGGCCTGCCGGACGACAAACCGCGCTTCAGACACATAAAGCGGCGACGCAATCAACAGGTAGTAGATAGCAACGAGCAGCGTCGGAACCACCACAACGCCCAAAAAGCCCGTCGGCAGGCGACGCCACCAGCGCGTCTCCTTGGGGGATGACGTGATGAGCTGGGGGATCGGACCCACATAATTGATCTTCGTTTTGCTCATTGGTTTCGCCCAGCGGGGTTTAGGATTCGGTTTCGATTAGCGGTCGAGCGCTTGAGATGAGCAAAAGGCCGACAATGTTGAAAACTGCGCCAACAGCCAGCGCATAAGGAACATCGTAATAGGTTTTGACAAATTCGCCAAATACAGAGGAGCGCATCATCTCGACCGGATGCACGAAAGGCAATACGAGGAGGACCTTTCGGAACCCTTCAGGCAGCCAGGCAACCATCGTGAACACGCCCGAAAGAGGCAGCATCAAATAACCAATCAGGCCGATCAACCGCTCCATCACATCGAAGCGCATGGCCAACCCAGTAAGGATCAGGGCGAAGCCTGTGGATATGAAGGCAAGAAGAAACCACCCCTCATACAGCAACAGGTAGTTACTTGGAGGATTTACCTGCCCCACAGCAAGCAAAAAGGCGTAAACGACCGCATAGGCGATCGTAGCGCCTGCAAATTCCAACAAGACACGTGCCGTGAAGATATGAAATGAACCAATCTGCCTATGGTAGAGCAGCCCCATGTTGCCTTGCAGCGCGCCAGCTAAATAGCCAATCAAGTGGCGGATCAGAATCAGCGACATATAGGCCGTCATAACGAATGGCGCGAGGCGGATTCCGTGCTCGTATGCGGGCTTGGTGAAGCTCCAGAGCACCATCACGCCGAAACAGAAGGCAAGCGGCTCAGCCACCAGCCATACAAAACCAAGCCCCTCACGCCCGAAACGCGTGATGATCTCCCTCATCAGCAAGGCGAGAACGGTCCTGAAATGTCTTTTTATAGAAGCGATCATGACGCTGCCGTGGTGGACCTAGGATAAACCTCGACCGAGCAGATCGACCTTTTGCTCGTTTGCGCTCTATTAGAAGACCGGGTCAAGGGCCGGATACTCAACCCACAACCTTCGCGTAAAGATCGCGAAGCCTGAGCTGATAGGCGGCCGGGCTGAACGCCTCGGCCTGAACCTTTCCGAGGGTCTCGAAATTAAGCCGCATGTCCGCGTCTGCGTCGAGCGCCTGAATACCGCGAGCGATGGCGCGTGTGTCGTAAGGATCGACAATCAGCGCCGCGTTCCCAGCGACTTCCGGCAGCGCCCCGCCGGTGGACGTCAGCACTGCGGTCGATAGGGCCATCGATTCCAAAACAGGCAATCCAAAGCCCTCATAAAGCGAGGGGAATAATGTCGCCTTCGCGCCACGAACCAAGCTGATCAACAGAGAGAACGGCATATAATCGTATTGTCGGATGCGGTCTGCATTGGGCCCGCCGTCGCGTTTCACCTGCGCGAGCAACGCCGTTTCGCCTTCATCCAGCCAAGCCCGACCGCCGATTATTATCAAGGGAGCTCGGGTTCCTGAAGCCAAGTAAGCTTCAACGATGCGTCCAAGATTCTTCTTGGGTTCGATAGCGCCGAAATGAAGGAAATAATCCTTCCAGCCTAAGTTGAATACGCCTTCGAGTTCCATCTCTAATTCGGCTTGCGGTCGATCAGAAAGGGAGGACGGTATGCTTACGGCCTGATATGTATTTGTAACCTGGCGCTCATCAACACCAAGCAGGCGTATCACATCCTGCCGCGTGGTTTCCGACACCACCGCGATATGATCCGCACGGCTCGCGACCTCTCGGCTCAACTTCATGTAGTTAGCTTTATCGTCCAACGTGGTGTGAGGAAGACGCAGCGGTATCAGGTCGTGGAAAGTGTAGATGTTCGCCACGCCCCTAGCATGGAGCGGCAGATTGGCTGTCCAGTGCATGATGTCGGGTGCCGGAGCGTCGGATGTCGCTGCAAACGAAACGGGGGTTGATCGCCCGTAGGCCTGAAAAGCGCGGTTAGCTAGGAAATACAGATCCTGGACAGCCCAGAAACGGTCTGCAGCCGGCATCCCGCCTGAACGCGACGGCCAAATAACCTCCCCCGACGGTATGATTGGATAAGGCGATCGACCAAGCGGCGACGTGAGCGTACCTCTCCAACGACGCGCCTTTTGCTTACGGTTCAGCTTCTGGGGGGGACGTTCAGCATCAACGAGCATGGCCTCGTTGAGAACGTTCTGCGGCCTTCTAGCACCAGACGGCCCATAGAGAACCTGTGTCCCCATGCCTATGGCGCGCGCATTCTCCAAGAGATTTCGGCCGTATGTCGCGATTCCGGAGCCCTTAGCGAGAGCAAGATTAAAGCCGTCAATACAGATCGAGGTCATGGTCACCAGCAGTACGTCAAAGGCACCTTGGACGATTGTGAAGACGGATCGTCAACCCCCTCTAGAGATTCAGCAGCACCGGATCCCCGCCCTGAGCGGCAATATTCACGCTGATCGCCTTCTCCGCCGCATAGCGGATCAGGCTGTTCGGCCCACCCGCCTTGGGCCCGGTGCCCGACAGGCCCTCGCCACCGAAGGGCTGGACACCGACCACAGCGCCTGTGATCGAGCGGTTCACATAGACGTTGCCCGCCGGGACCAGGTCGACCACCTCAGCGGCGAAAGCCTCGATGCGGCTGTGGACGCCCAGGGTCAGGCCGTAGCCGCGCGCGGCGAGCGCGCCGGCGACCGATCTCAGGTCGGACGGGGCGTAGCGATAGATGTGCAGGATGGGGCCGAAGACCTCGCGCTCCAGGAAGTCGGGCGCAGGGATTTCGGCGATGGTGGGGGCGAACAGGTCGCCCTTCTCCGAGGCCATCGGCAGGGCGGCGCGGGCGACGATCTTCGCCTCTCGCGACAGGCGCTCGACATGAGCCTCCAGGGCGCGGCGCGATTCGGGGTCGATCACCGGGCCGATGTCGGTCTTGGGGTCGGCGGGATCGCCCAGCACCTGCGCCGCCAGCGCGCCCTTCAAGCCCTCGATCAGGGCGTCGGCGGAGTCCTTGGGCACATAGAGGACGCGCAGGGCCGAGCAGCGCTGGCCGGCCGAGCCGAAGGCGGACTGGATCACGTCGTCGATCACCTGTTCCTTCAGCGCCGTGGTGTCGATGAACATGCCGTTCAAACCACCGGTCTCGGCGATGAAGGGGATGATGGCGCCGGGGCGGGCGGCGATCGAGCGGTTGATGGCGGCGGCCGTGTCCGTGCCGCCGGTGAAGGCGACGCCGTCTATGCCCGGATGCGTGACCAGGGCGGCGCCCACCGTCTCGCCGCGTCCGGGAACCAGGGCCAGCAGGTCGGGGTTCAGACCGGCCTTGTGATACAGGCGCACGGCCTCGGCGGCGATCAGGGGCGTCTGTTCGGCCGGCTTGGCCAGGACGGCGTTGCCGGCGGCCAATGCGGCGGCGATCTGGCCGGTGAAGATGGCCAGCGGGAAGTTCCAGGGCGAGATGCAGGCGAAGACGCCGCGCCCATGCAGGATCAGCTGGTTGGTCTCGCCGGTCGGCCCCTTCAGGGTTTCCGGCGCGGAGAAGTCGCGTTCGGCCAGAAGCGCGTAGTAGCGGCAGAAGTCGGCGGCCTCGCGCACCTCGGCGACGCCGTCGTTCAGGGTCTTGCCCGCCTCGCGGCTGAGCAGGGCGACCAAACGGTCCATGTCCGCCTCCAGCGCATCGGCCATGGCGCGCAGGACGATGGCGCGGTTCGCCCCGCCCTGGCGGTCCCAGGCGACATGGGCGTTGGCGGCGGCCAGGGCGGCGGCGTCGATGTCGGCCGTCTCGGCCTCCGACACATGACCCAGCACCTGCGAGCGGTCGAACGGATTGGTCACGGCCTGGGCGTCGATCCCGGCCCTCAGCTTGCCGCCGACGATCGGGCCGGAGGTCAGTTTTTCGCGGTCCACCAGCCCCAGCGCCTTGGCGTGGCGTTCGCGGTCGGCGGCCTGGGAATAGTCGCGGCCGAGGGAGTTCTGACGATCGCCGTACATGTCTTTGGGAACCGGAATCTTGGGGTGACGGTCGGGCGCCTGCTCGACCAGAGAGATGGGATCGGCCGCGACGGCCGAGGCGGGCACGCGCTCGTCCAGCAGGGCGTGGACGAAGGAGGAGTTGGCGCCGTTCTCCAACAGACGTCGCACCAGATAGGGCAGCAGTTCCTCGTGCCCGCCGACCGGGGCGTAGGCGCGGACGATGACGGTCTCGCCTTTCCAGGCTTCACGGGCCGCGTCGTACAGGGCCTCGCCCATGCCGTGCAGGCGCTGGTGTTCGACCGCGACGCCCCGATCGCGCGCCATGCGGCGCACGGCGGCCAGGGTGTGGGCGTTGTGGCTGGCGAACTGGCTGTAGATCGCCGGCCACGCCTCGATCATGGCGCGCGCGCAGACCAGATAGTTCAGGTCGGTCGCCGCCTTGGTGGTGAAGACCGGATAGTCGGTGCGGCCGAAGACCTGGGCGCGCTTGATCTCGGTGTCCCAATAGGCGCCTTTGACCAGACGCACCATCAGCCGGCGGCCCGAGCGGCGGGCCAGGTCGGCCACCCGCTGGATCGTTTCCAACCCCCGCTTCTGATAGGCCTGAACCGCCAGGCCCAGACCGGTCCAG
The DNA here is from genome assembly GCF_003248455.1 of Brevundimonas sp. GTDB lineage: Bacteria > Pseudomonadota > Alphaproteobacteria > Caulobacterales > Caulobacteraceae > Brevundimonas. Next base: position 40,036 of record NZ_QFNM01000021.1, on the reverse strand, counting down.
CCGCCCAGCGACGGTTCGTGCGCCAGGCGATCCAGCAGCTTCAGCGACAGGGCCAGACGGTCCGCCTCCTCGGCGTCTATGGTGAAGTTGATGTCGTATCGGGCCGCGATAAGGGCCAGGCGCAGGACGCGGGGATACAGGGTCTCCCACACTCCGTCCTCCTGTGTCGCCTCGTAGCGGGGCGACAGGGCCGACAGTTTGACCGACACGCCGTGGCCGTGGTCCGGCCCCTGGCCTTTCGACGTCCTGCCCACGGCCTCGATGGCGTCGGCGTAGATGGTCTCGTAGCGGTCGGCGTCGGCCATCGTCCGGGCGCCCTCGCCCAGCATGTCGAAGCTGCACAGCCAGCCTTCCTTGTTCGACCGTTTCAGCGCCGCCTGGATGGTGCGGCCGACCACGAACTGCTCGCCCATGATCTTGACGGCGGTGGCCACGGCCTGGCGGATGACCGGCTCGCCCAGACGGCCGGCGATCCGTTTCAGGAAGCCGGGCAGGTCGGTGCGCGCCTCCTCGTCCACGTCCACCAGCTTGCCGGTCAGCATCAGACCCCAGGTCGAGGCGTTGACGAACAGGCTGTCGGACTGGCCCAGATGGGCGGCCCAGTCGGCGGAACCGATCTTCTCGGCGATCAGACGGTCGCGGGTCTCCTCGTCCGGCACGCGCAGCAGGGCCTCGGCCAGGCACATCAAGGCCAGACCCTCGCGGGTGCCCAGCGAGAACTGCTGCAGGAAGCTTTCGACCACCCCCTGTTTCTTCTGGCTGCGGCGGGCGTGTTCGACCAGGGCGACGGCCTCGTCCACCACGGCGGCGCGTTCGGCGGCGTCCAGCGGAATGCGCGCCAGATTGGCCGCGACGGCCTCGCGCTCGTTGCGGAACTTGTGCGCATCCAGACCGTCCCAGACGGCCAGGCTGGCGGGCGAGAAGGCGGGGGCGAGCATCGGCGACAAATCCTGTGGATTACGCCTATAGGCCGGAGTTCATTGAAGGTGCTTCGTATGATAGGACACGAGGCCGAAGATCGTTCGATGTAAAGGCAGGATATCCGATGATCGACATCGACGCCGTCGACCGCCGCATCCTGCGCGTGCTCCAGGCCGAGGCCCGCATCTCCAACGCCGAACTGGCCCGGCGCTGCAACCTGTCCCCCGCCGCCTGTTTCGAACGCGTCAAACGGCTGCGCGAAAAGCGGATCATCACCGGCTACGCCGCCCTGATCGACCCGGCCCAGGTCGGCCGCGACCTGTTGATCTTCGTGGAGGTTCTCTTGGACCGCACCACCGGCGACGTCTTCGAGGCCTTCGCCGCCGCCGTCCGCAGCCAGCCCGAGGTTCTGGAGTGTCACATGGTCGCAGGCGGCTTCGACTACCTGATCAAGGCCCGCGTCGGCGACATGGACGCCTATCGGGCCTTTCTGGGCGACGTGCTGGTGCGGATGCCGGGGGTGCGCGAAACCCGGACCTATGCGGTGCTGGAAGAGGTGAAGTCGACGACGGTTTTGCCGTTGTAAATGCACCCTAGGGCGATGCCGCGTCGCTGCTCGCGTCACCTTCGCTGCAACTTGAGATCAGCGAATGGGGTGACGAGACAAGGCTGCTGACCTAAGACGGGCCTCTGACTAGCAGCTTACAGCATCGCTCAATGACCAACATCTTCCCCGTCATCATGTGCGGCGGCTCCGGAACGCGCCTTTGGCCTGCCTCTAGGCCCTCGCTCCCCAAACAGTTCATTCCTTTGGCAGGTAATCGGTCGCTGTTTCAGGAGACAGTCAGCCGTGTCGCCGCTTTGGCGGAAGACGGCGGCGAACTGCTTGTGGTTGGCGGCGTGGGCCACAAGAGGGCGATCCTTGATCAGCTGGAAGAGATCGGGATTTCAGCCGTCATTCTTCTGGAACCTGAAGGCCGAGATTCCTCGGCCGCCATGGCTGCGGCTGCCCTTTGGACTGCTGAGCGCGCACCGGATGCGATCAATCTTTTTGTCGCATCCGACCACCACATTCCCGATGACACGGCCTTCAGGCAATCTGTGGCCTACGCAGCGGGCGCAGCGGCGAAAGGCCGCATCGTAACGCTGGGCGTCGTGCCCACGGAGCCGTCGTCCGCCTATGGTTATATTGCGCCTGCAGGCTCGGGCTTGTCGGAAGTGTCAGCCTTTGTCGAGAAGCCTGACCAACAGACGGCCCGTCGATATATTTCCGAGGGGTATCTTTGGAATAGCGGGAATTTCATCGTGCGCGCCGATATTTTGATCGAAGAGCTTCGAGAGCGCGCCGCCGCAGTCGCCGAGGCCGTCCAAGTCGCCTTGACTCAAGCCGAGCTCGATGGCCCGGCGCTGACCTTGGGGTCTGAATTTTCGGTCGCGCCAAAGATATCCATTGATTATGCCGTAATGGAAAAGACGGATCGCGCGTCTGTTCTGCCGGTCAACTTCGAGTGGTCAGATCTTGGAGCCTGGGATTCCGTTTACGCCTCCGGCGAAGGCGATGTCGGGCTTCACATCCTCGAAGATTCCGAAGGTTGCCTGGTCCGCGCCTGTGACGGCGTGATGGTTGCGGCCATCGGCTTGAGGGACGTTGGCATCGTTGTGGAACCCGATGCGGTTCTCGTCACTGACCTGAAAAAAAGTCAGGACGTGAAGAAGGTGGTCGAAAGGCTGCGCAAACTTTCCCCGCAGCACCTGGACTTCCCCCCCCCAGACACTCCCGAAACGCTGGAGGCTGGCGCAGTGCGGCTCACCGCCTGGCTGCGTCAGGTCGCCCTGCCGGTGTGGTCGAGCCTGGGGCAGGATGAAAGCGGCGGCTTCGAAGAGGTTCTGGCGCTGGATGGCCGTCATATCGCGACCTCAAGGCGCGCTCGGGTCCAGACCCGCCAGCTTCAAGTATATGCTGAAGCGGGACGGCAGGGATGGCGTGGGCCCTGGCGCGCGGTTGTGGACGCCGGTCTTGCTCGCCTCGAAGAAGTTTATCTAAAGCCCGACGGTCAGATGCGCACGCTCTTGGCTCCGGATGGAACGCCGCTTGATGAGACAGCGATGGTCTACGATCAGGCCTTCCTTATGTTCGCGTTAGCCCGTGTCCCCTCAGGGACCCGCGAGGTCGACTTTGAGACGCGAGCAGCAACCGTTCGTGACCTTCTGTCCGCCCGCGCCGATTACAAGGGCGGCGTCAAAGAAAGCGGTCACCACCCCTATCAGTCAAACGCCCATATGCACCTTCTGGAAGCTGCGCTGGCCTGGGAAGAAGCGGGCGGAGGCGGCGAATGGGCCGCCCTATCCGACCGCATTGTCACATTGGCCAGAACATCTTTCATTGACGAAGAGACCGGCGCTCTGCGGGAGTTCTTTCAGCAGGACTGGTCGCCCGCCACCGGTGAAGATGGCGCGCTGGTCGAACCGGGCCATCAGTTCGAATGGGCGTGGCTGCTCGCGCGTTACAGCCGCAGACGAGATGATCTCGTTGCGCTGGTCGACGCCTGGCGACTGTATGAGGTCGGGCTGAAAGGCATCGATTCTAAGCGTCAAATCGCCGTAGACGCCATGAACATCGACGGCAGCGTGCGAAGCGCGCGCGCTAGACTCTGGCCCCAGACCGAGTGGCTGAAAGCGTCACTTATACTGGCTTCGCTCTGCACCGAGAAAAAACGTACTGTCTGCCTGGAACAGGCCGCAATGGCTCAGCGAGCACTCTGGCGATATCTGACTCCGCAAGGAGTCTGGCATGACAAGCTACTCGAGAACGGAAAATTCATCGATGAGCCCGCCCCGGCCAGTTCTTTCTACCACATCATGGCGGCCTATGTGCAACTCAGGGAAACGCTGACAGAGCTTCAGCCAGACACTGCTCTTTCCGTTCGCCTAGGATAAGGCGTGGCGGTTCGGCCACGACCGTCTCGCCTTCGTCATTCGAACGGTCTAGAAGTTCCGCCCTTACTTAACGCCTCAGGGTCCGCCCGCCTCAATGCGCATCGTTCTGGCCACCGACGCCTGGGAACCTCAGGTCAACGGCGTCGTCCGCACCCTGACCCGCACCGTGGCGGAATGCCGGGCCATGGGGCATGAGGTCGAGGTCATCGAGCCCAGCCTGTTCAAGACCATTCCCTGCCCGACCTATCCCGAGATCCGGCTGGCCCTGGGGGCGGAGGAGGAGATACGGGAGATGTTGCGCGCCTTCGAGCCGGAGGCGGTGCATATCGCCACCGAGGGTCCGATCGGCATCGCCACGCGGCGCATCTGCGTGGAGTGGAAGCTGCCCTTCACCACCAGCTACCACACCAAATTTCCCGAATACGTCTCGGCGCGGTTCCCGATCCCGGTCCAGGTCGGCTACGCCTATATGAAATGGTTCCACAAGCCGTCGGGCCGGCTGATGGTGGCGACCCCGACGCTGCGCGACGAACTGGTCGAGCATGGGTTCAAGAACGTCTCGCCCTGGTCGCGCGGCGTGGACACGAAGGTCTTCAACCCCGATCTCGAACCTATCTATGACGAACTCGGCGGCAAGGACTGGCCCCGCCCCTTCTTCCTGAACGTCGGCCGGGTGGCGGTCGAGAAGAACATCGAGGCCTTCCTGCAACTGGATCTGCCCGGGACCAAGATCGTCGTCGGCGACGGCCCGGCGCGCGCCGAGCTGCAGGAGAAATACCCCGAGGCCAAATTCCTGGGCGCCAAGTTCGGCGACGATCTGGCCCGCTGCTTCCGCGACGCCGACGTCTTCGTCTTCCCCAGCTGGACCGACACCTTCGGCCTGGTGATCCTGGAGGCCATGGCCACCGGCACGCCCGTCGCCGCCTACCCGGCCCACGGTCCCATCGACATCATCCCCGGTTCGAACGCCGGGGCGATCGACAAGGATCTGAAGACCGCCTGCCTGGCGTGCCTGGACCTGGATCGCCAGGCGGTGCGCGCCTATGCGGAGAAGTTCAGCTGGCGCGCCTCGGCCGAGCAGTTCGTCGAAAACCTGCAACCCTATCCCGAACCGGAACGCGGCCGCTTCTGGCGCCGTCTGCGCCGCATCGCCCGCATTCGCAAACGCGCCGCAGCCTGATAAGGGCGACGACAACTCTAGCGCGACTCCCTACAAAGGACACCCCATGCTCAAGCCCCGCCAGGATCTGACGCCCAACACCGCCGCCTATGAGACCCAGGCGTTGGTCAAGCCGACGGGCTTTCGCGAGTACGATGCGCGCTGGATTCTGGAGAAGGAGATCAATCTTCTGGGCGTCCAGGCCCTGGGCCTGGGGCTGGCGACCTATGTCCACGAGATCGGGGTCCAGCCGAAGATCGTGGTAGGTCACGACTTCCGCGGCTACAGCCTCAGCGTCAAACAGGCGCTGATCATCGGCCTGATGCAGGGCGGGATGGAGGTTCTGGACGTGGGGCTGTCCCTGTCGCCCATGGCCTACTTCGGCCAGTTCGAACTGGACGCCCCCTGCGTCGCCATGGTCACGGCCAGCCATAACGAGAACGGCTGGACCGGGGTGAAGATGGGCGCCGACAAGCCCCTGACCTTCGGCCCTGAGGAGATGGGCCGGTTGAAGGAGATCGTGCTGAACGGCGAGGGCGTCGCGCGCGACGGTGGCAAGCTGGTGCGCATCGACGATTTCCGAGAGACCTATATCGCCGACGTCGCCTCCAAGGTTCAGGTCAAGCGCCCGCTGAAGGTCGTGTGCGCCTGCGGCAACGGCACGGCCGGCGCCTTCGCGCCCGAGGCCCTGCGCCGCATGGGCGTCGAGGTGATCGAGATGGACACCGAGCTGGACTACACCTTCCCCAAATACAATCCGAACCCGGAAGATCACGCCATGCTGGTGCAGATGGCCGAGCGGGTGAGGGAGACGGGCGCCGACCTGGCCCTGGGCTTCGACGGCGACGGCGACCGCTGCGGCGTGGTGGACGACACGGGCGAGGAGATTTTCGCCGACAAGATCGGCCTGATGCTGGCCCGCGATCTGTCCAAGGGCCATCCGAACGCGACCTTCGTCGTCGATGTGAAATCGACCGGCCTCTACAAGACCGACGAGACGCTGAAGGCCAACGGCGCCCAGGTGGTCTATTGGAAGACGGGCCACTCCTATATCAAGCGCAAGACCGCCGAACTGGGCGCCCTGGCCGGGTTCGAGAAGTCGGGCCACTTCTTCATGGCCGGCGACCTGGGCCACGGCTACGACGACGGTCTGGTCGCGGCCGGCGCCGTCCTGGCCATGCTGGACCGCAATCCGGGCAAGAAACTCAGCGAGCTGAAAGCCGCCCTGCCCGACGCCTGGACCAGCCTGACCATGTCGCCCCATTGCGACGACGAACTGAAGTACGGGGTGCTTGAGCGCATCGTGAAGGAGTATTCCGATCTGGCCGACGCCGGCGGCGAAATCCTGGGCCGCAAGATCGTCGAGGCCATCACCGTCAACGGCGTGCGGGTGCACCTGGAAGACGGCTCCTGGGTCCTCGTGCGCGCCTCGTCCAACAAGCCCGAACTGGTGGTGGTGGTTGAAAGCATGCGCTCCGAGGACGACATGCGCGACCTGTTCCGCAAGGAGGTCAAGCCGCGCCTGGCCGCCTATCCCGAGATCGGCGCGTTCAACCAGGAAATCTGAGGGCGATCAGGCCTCTGCGCGACCGGGGCGCTGAACCAAACGGCGTCCCGGCCGCTTCCTCCCAAACCTCAAGGCGGGAGGACCGATTGCCACGTTACTTTTTCCATACCCAGAACGGCGACTGCGTTCGCGACGACCAGGGCGAAGAGCTGAAGAGCGTGGACGCCGCGCGCGAGGAGGCGGTGGCGGTCCTGGGCGAAATCCTGCGCTACCGCGGGGCGTCCTTCTGGGACACGCGCGCCTTCAGCGTCATCGTCACGGACGCGGACGGCGAGACGGTGGTCAGCATCACCGCCTCGGCCTCGGACGCCCCGCCCGACGGATGGAACCTGTCGGAACGGCTTCAGTGACCGCGCGAGGGCTTGGCCGCCGTCGCCGCGACCCTGCCCCCCTCACTCCACCGTGACGGATTTGGCCAGGTTGCGGGGCTGATCGACGTCGGTGCCTTTCTGGACGGCGGTGTAATAGGCCAGCAACTGCACCGGCACGGCGTAGATCAGCGGCGCGATCAGCGGGTGGCAGTCCGGGGCGTCGATGCGGCGGATGCCGGCGCCGTGCGGATCGGGCGCGGCGGCTGGCGCGATCATGATCACCGGCCCGCCGCGCGCGGCGACCTCCTGCAGGTTCGAGGCGGTCTTCTCGAACACCTCGTCCAGCGGGGCCAGGGCGATGGTCGGCGTCTCCTCGTCGATCAGGGCGATCGGGCCGTGCTTCAGTTCGCCGGCGGCGTAGCCCTCGGCGTGGATATAGCTGATCTCCTTCAGCTTCAGCGCGCCCTCCATGGCCAGGGGGAACATGACCCCGCGCCCAAGGAACAGGACGTCGTCGGCCTTGGCCAGGTCCTGGACAACGGCGCGGACGCCATCGCCCATGCTCAGGGCCTGGGCGATTAGCCGGGGGCTTTCGAACAGGGCCTTGACCAGTTCGGCCTCTTGGCCCGCGTCGATACGGCCGCGCGCCACGCCCGCCGCCACGGCCAGGGCCAGAAGGGCGGCGACCTGGGCGGTGAAGGCCTTGGTCGAGGCCACGCCGATTTCGGGTCCGGCGTGGGTGGGCCACAGAACCGCCGCCTCGCGCGCCATGGACGAGGAATGGACATTGACGACCGCCGCCGTTTGCAGCCCTTGCGCCTTGCACCAGGTCAGGCTGGCCAGGGTGTCGGCCGTCTCGCCGGACTGGCTCACGGCGACCGCCACCGTGCGCGGCGACACGGCCGGCGAGCGATAGCGGAACTCCGACGCGATCTCGACGTCGCAGGGCAGGCCCGCCAGCCTTTCGAAGGCGTAGCGGCCGATCTGACCGGCGTAGAAGGCGGTGCCGCAGGCCACGATCTGGATGCGGTCGACGGCGGCGAAGTCCACGCCCTGCGGCTTGGCCCTGCCCGTCACCAGATCCAGATATTCCGAGAGGGTGTGCTGGACGCTGTCGGGCTGTTCGTGGATCTCCTTTTCCATGAAATGGCGGTACTCGCCCTTTTCGACCAGGGCCGAGGAGGCCGAGACCTGGACCACCGTCCGTTCCACAGGCTGGCCCGCCATGTCGAACATCCGGGCGCCCCGGCGGGTCACGGCGACATAGTCGCCCTCTTCCAGATAGGAGATCTTCTGGGTGAAAGGGCCCACCGCCAGGGCGTCGGATCCCAGATACATTTCGTCCTCGCCCCAGCCGACGACCAGCGGGCTGCCTCGACGCGCGCCCAGGATCAGGTCGTCCTCGCCGTCGATCAGGACAGCCAGCGCGTAGGCGCCGGTAAGCCGATCCAGCGTGACCTTGAACGCATCCAGCGGCGCCCGGCCCGTCTTCAGTTCAGCGTCCAGCAGGTGGGCGATCACCTCGGTGTCGGTCTGGCTTTCGAAGACGTGCCCCTCGGCGGCCAGTTCGGCCTTCAGCTCGGCGAAGTTCTCGATGATGCCGTTGTGCACCAGCGTCACGCGCCCGGCCTTGTGCGGGTGGGCGTTGGCGGTGGTCGGGGCGCCGTGGGTGGCCCAGCGGGTATGGCCGATGCCGACCGTGGCCTTCATCGGGTCCTCGGCCAGGACGGCCTCCAGATTGCGGATCTTGCCCTGGGCGCGGCGGCGTTCAACATGGCCGTCGACGACGGCGGCGACCCCGGCGGAATCATAGCCGCGGTATTCCAGCCGCTTCAGACTGTCGATCAGACGGGGAACGACGGGGCCGTTTCCCGTGACGCCGATGATGCCGCACATGCGAAAGCTCCGCTCGGGGAATGAAAAGGCCGCTTTGCACTGGCGGCGAACTGGGACTAAGCCACACCTCTTGCCCCTTCGGCCGTCTAGGCAATCTTAAATCCGGCCGCATTAAACAAGGGGTTTCGGATCGTTACCCGATACGTAAGGACCAGGCCTTGGGCGACAGAAAATATTTCGGCACGGACGGCATTCGCGGACGGGCCAACACCTATCCGATGACGGCCGAGGTCGCCCTGCGCGTCGGTCTGGCCGCCGGCAAGCTGTTCCGCACCAGCGACGACCGGCGCCATCTGGTGGTGATCGGCAAGGACACCCGCCTGTCGGGCTATACGATCGAGCCGGCCCTGGTCGCCGGCTTCGCCTCGGTGGGCATGGATGTGCGCACCTTCGGTCCCGTGCCGACGCCGGGCGTGGCCATGCTGACCCGGTCGATGCGGGCGGACCTGGGGGTGATGATCTCGGCCTCGCACAACGACTACGCCGACAACGGGATCAAGCTGTTCGGGCCCGACGGCTACAAACTGTCCGACGAGATCGAGCTGAAGATCGAAGCGATGATGGACCAGGGCCTGGACCAGGGCTTGGCGGCGTCGAACAAGCTGGGCCGGGTCAAGCGGATCGACGACGCCCAGGCGCGCTATATCGAGATCGCCAAACAGGCCTTCCCCAAACGCCTCAGCCTGAAGGGCCTGCGCATCGCCGTCGATTGCGCCAATGGCGCGGGCTACAAGGTGGCGCCGACCACCCTGTTCGAACTGGGCGCCGAGGTCTTCCCCGTGGGCGTCGAGCCGAACGGGACCAACATCAACGCCGACTGCGGTTCGACCCATCCCGAGGCCTTGTCGGCGGCCGTCAAGCGCTACCGCGCCGACATCGGCATCGCCCTGGACGGAGATGCGGACCGGCTGATCGTCTGCGACGAAAAGGGCCAGGTTGTCGACGGCGACCAGATCATGGCCCTGGTCGGACTGGACTGGGCCAGGCGCGGCATCCTGACCGGGGGCGGGATCGTCGCCACCGTCATGTCGAACCTGGGGCTGGAACGCCGGCTGAAGGCCGAGGGCCTGACGCTGGAGCGGACCAAGGTCGGCGACCGCTATGTGATGGAGCGGATGCGAGAGGGCGGCTTCAACATCGGCGGCGAACAATCGGGCCACATCATCCTGCACGACCACGCCACCACGGGCGACGGCCTGATGGCGGCGCTGCAGGTGCTGGCCGTCCTGGTCGAATCCGCCAAGCCGATGAGCGAACTGGCCCGCCAGTTCGACGCCGTGCCGCAACTGCTGGAAAACGTCCGCTTCACCGCCGACAAGCCGCTGGAGACCGACGCGGTCAAGGCCGCGATCGGCGAGGCCGAGACCCTGCTGAACGGCCAGGGCCGCCTGCTGGTCCGCCCATCGGGCACCGAAAAGCTGATCCGCGTCATGGCCGAGGGCGACGACGAGGCCCTGGTCAGACAGGTGGTGGCCGATGTGGCCGGCGCCGTGCGGGCGGCGGGCTGACCAGCCGCTAGTTGCGACACTCCGCCGGCGGATTTCCGTCGCCCCGCCACAGCCTGCAGGACCGGTCGATCTCGCCCTGGATCAGGTCGCAGGGGTTGGCGGCGTTGCACGGCGGGCGGGTCGCGGGGCTCACCTTGATGCAGCGTTCGACCAGACGCGCGGCGGCGCTGGCGCCGATGGCGTCGCGACAGGCGACCTCGCTGACCGGCGCGCGGACCGGCGCCATGTCCGGCCCCTCGGGGATGCGGGCCTGCGGTTCTTCGACCGGATCGGTCTTTTCAGGCTCGGCGGTCTTTTCGGCCTGGGCCGAGGGCGCCGGCGTCTGAGCCTGGGGAGCGGGCGCCGGCGCATCGGCCTTCAGCGGCGTCGCCTCGATGATGTCGTTCCGGCCCGCCGAACCGTCGGCGGTCGCCGGCGGGGCCGGATCGCCGCGCTGGCACCCAGCCGCGATCAGCGCGCAGGCGATCAGCGAAAGCCAGGGGGATCGACGCATGGGCTGCGCTCCGTTCGGAAATCGAGACGCGCCACGATGCCTCAAAGACGGGCGCCGGCGAAACCCCTTATCGCTTCGCCGCCGCCAGCGCCGCCTTTTGCAGGGCGAACAATTCGGCGCAGCCGATCTCGGCCAGGGCGAACAGCCGGTCGAACTCGGCGCGCGAGAAGCCGCGCTTCTCGCCTGTGGCCTGGACCTCGACGATCTGGCCCGCGCCGGTCAGGACGAAGTTGGAATCGGCCTCGGCGCCGGAATCCTCCTCATAGTCCAGGTCCAGCACCGGCGCGCCGTCGCAGACGCCGCACGACACCGCCGCCACCTGGTCCAGGATCGGATCGGATTTCAGCACCCCCTCGTCGCGCAGATGGTTCAGGGCCGAGGCCATGGCGACCCAGGCGCCGGTGATCGAGGCGGTGCGGGTGCCGCCGTCGGCCTGGATCACGTCGCAGTCCAGCACCACCTGACGCTCGCCCAGGGCCTTCAGGTCGATGACGGCGCGCAGGGACCGGCCGATCAGCCGCTGGATCTCCTGTGTGCGGCCCGACTGCTTGCCCGCCGCGGCTTCGCGGCGTCCGCGCGTATGGGTGGCGCGCGGCAGCATGCCGTATTCGGCCGTGACCCAGCCCTGGCTCTTGCCGCGCATCCAGCCGGGAATGCTCTCCTCGACCGAGGCCGTCACCAGGACCTTGGTGTTGCCGAACGCGATCAGGCACGACCCCTCCGCATAGCGGTTGACGCCGGTCTCGATGGTCACGGGACGCAGCTGGTCGTCGGTGCGTTGCGAATGGCGCATGAGAAATGATCCCTGTCGGTCGGGCCTTGGAAGCGGTCGCGGCGGTGCTTATCCTGAAACCGTGAGCCTGTATGCCCCGAAAAACCCGCCGCTGGACGCCGGCCAATCCCTCGCGGGCCTGGCCGGTCTGGACGCGCGCGCGCGCGACATCTTCCGGCGCATCGTCGAGAGCTATCTGGAGACCGGCGAGCCGGTGGGATCAAGGACCCTGTCGCTGGGCGGGGTCGCCCTGTCGCCGGCCTCGATCCGCAACACCATGCAGGACCTGGCCCTGGCCGGGCTGCTGGCGGCGCCCCACACCTCGGCGGGGCGGATCCCCACCCATGCGGGCCTGCGCCTGTTCGTGGACGGCCTGCTGGAGGTCGGCGACCTGACCGCCGAGGAACGGCGCGAGATCGACGGGCGCCTGGCAGGCCGGGGCCGCAACCTTGAATCCGCCCTGGACGAGGCGTCCAACCTGCTGTCCGGCCTGGCGGGCGGGGCGGGCGTCGTCTCCAGCCCCGTGCGCGACGCGGGCGTCAAACATGTGGAGTTCGTGGCCCTGGGCCCGGATCAGGCCCTGGCCGTCATCGTCGCCGACGACGGCACGGTGGAGAACCGAATCATGGCCCTGTCGGCCGGGGTCACGCCGTCCACCCTGCAGGAGGCCTCCAACTTCCTGAACGCCCGCCTTCGCGGCCGCCCCTTCGCCGACGCCCGGCGCGAAATGACCCAGGAGCTTCAGGCCGCCCGGCGCGAACTGGACCAGGCCGCCGCCCGCCTGGTCGAGGACGGCCTGGCCGCCTGGTCCGGCGGCCCGGACCGCGAGCGCGCCCTGATCGTGCGCGGCCGCGCCAATCTGCTGCAGGACCGCGAGGGGCTGGCGGACCTGGAGCGGGTGCGCGTCCTGTTCGACGACCTGGAGCAGAAGGAGCAGTTGATCGGCCTGCTGGACGGGGTGGACGCCGCGCAGGGGGTGCGCATCTTCATCGGGGCCGAAACGCGGTTGTTTTCACTTTCGGGTTCCGCCGTGATCGCGGCGCCCTATATGAGCGGCCGACAGCGGGTTCTGGGCGCCATCGGCGTCATCGGGCCCGCGCGACTGAACTACGCCCGTGTCATTCCGTTGGTGGACTATACCGCCCGGGTGCTGGGCCGGATGCTGGACGGGAACGAAACGTGAGCGACAAGCCCCTTAACGACGACATCAACGCCCTGGACGCCGAGGCGGCCGAAGCCAACGCCGAACATGGTCTGGATTCCCGCCCCTCGCAGGATGCCGGCGACGACCTGGCCCCGCTGGACGCCGTGATCGCCGAGCGCGACGAGTGGAAGGACCGCGCCCTGCGCGTCGCCGCCGAGATGGAGAATCTGAAGCGCCGCGCCGAGGCGCAGCAGAACGACGCCCGCGCCTTCGCCATCCAGCGGTTCGCCAAGGACCTGCTGGGCGTCGCCGACAATCTGGAACGGGCCTTGATGGCCGCGCCCAAGGAGGCCGAGGGGGCGACGGCCGGACTCGTCACCGGGCTGGAGCTGACGCAGAAGGCGCTGCTGCAGGCGTTCGAGACCAATGGGCTGAAGCGCGTGGCCCCCGAGGCGGGCGAAACCTTCAATCCCCACCTGCACCAGGCCATGATGGAACAGCCGTCCGACACCGTGTCTGGCGGCAAGGTGATCCAGACCATGCAGTCCGGCTTCGAATTGTTCGGCCGCACCGTGCGCCCCGCCATGGTGGTGGTCGCCGCCAAGGGCTCGGGCGGCCAGGCCGCCAACCCCTATGGCGCGGCCCCTGCGGCCGACGGTCAGGCCTTCGACGGCAAGGCCTGATCCACGGCCGATGGACGGCGTCGGTCAGAACCGGCGCCGCCATCCTCCGATCAGGGCGAATTCGGGCGCGGCGTCGGCGACATGGCGCGGCGCGCGGCTGGCCACGGCCTGAAGCGTGACGCTGGAGCCGTCCCGCAGATCGCGTTCGCCGCCCAGGATGACGTCGATCTGCCGACCGCTGGGCGCCGCCGAGAAACTGCGCCGGGAATAGGTCAGCGGGTCGAAATAGTCGATCGGCACGTCGGCCAGATAGGCGGAGAAGGTTCCGCTCTCGATCCGCAAGGGCTGGGCCAGGGTGAAGCTGACCCGGCCGCACAAGGCCGAACAGTCGGCCAGCAGCCCCAGCCGCCAGTTCGAACTGATCGCCGCCCGGTCCATCGACAGGAACCGCCCCTCGATGCGGGTCGACCCCAGCCCCGCCTCCCCGATCAGGCGCAGGCCCGGCGTCAGGCTCCAGTCGCCGCCCAGGGCGTAGAAGCGGGTGCGGGACGGCAGGGCGAAATCCGATCCGCCCGGCAGGAAGGCCCCCAACGGCCCCAGCCGTTCGTCCAGGGCCCCGACGCTGAACGACAAGCCGCCGTCCGCGCCGCGCCAGCCGATCGACGCCCGGTTGTAGGTCGCCGCATCCTGTTCGACGTGGCGCAGCGGCATCCGCCGGTCGCCGCCGCCGCTTTCGGCCGAGACCTTCAGGGCGCCGAACCGCATCGCGCCGCGCACGGCGCGGTCGGCCTGGGCCAGGGCGGCGAAGCCGTCGCCGGCCGCGCCGTCGAACGGCGAGGCGGCCCCGCCCTTGCCCTGCCAAACCGAGAAATTCATCCGGCCCGTTTCCAGGTCCAGCATCGCCTCCTGGCGAGGCTCGTCGCCCATCCACGGCGCATCATAGAGGTCGTGACGCGGCGCAACGGGCTCGGGCGTCGGGCTGGGCTGGGCCGCGATCAGATTCAGCCGTCCGCCGCCGGGCAGGGCCAGGGTGGTGGCCGCCGTTGTGTTCTGTTCGAACGGCGCCGCCTGATAGGAGCGGCTGGGCGCCGTGGGATAGGCCTCGCCCAGCTGGACCGCGAACATCCGACCATAGCCGTCGAACAGCACCGTGTTCAGCGCGTTCTGCCGGCCGAAGGCGTCGCCGAAGGCCGCGCCCACGAAACTGCCCGGCGCGGTCTGGGTGATCAGTTTCGATCCATCCGCCATCGGCGTCGCGCTCGTCCCGACCGGCCGAAAGGCGCCGGCCAGGTCGAGCAGACCGCGCCCATAGACGATGTCCGCGCCTGGGTCGCCGGCGTCGCGCGCCGTATCGACCAGAATGGCCAGGGCCTGTCGCGCCGTCAGATTGGGAAAGGCCTGCATCAGAAGGGCCAGGGCGCCCGAGACGTGCGGCGCCGAGAACGACGTGCCGCTAACTACCCAGCAGGACGTGCCCTCGCAGCCGGTGACGACCTCTTCGCCTGGCGCGGAGATATAGGCGCCGGCCGTATCGCCGGCCTTGTTGGAGAAGCTGGACATGACATTGGTCGCCCCGTGCGATCCCACGGCGATGACGCCGCCCGCGAAGCGCGGGTCGACGGCGTAGCGGGCGGGCCAGCCTGGATTGGCCTCTCCGTCGTTGCCGGACGAGGCGACGATCACCGCCCCCGCATTGACGGCCCGCAGCAGGGCCGCCTCGAAGGCCGAGCCCAGCCGGCCGTCGCCGCCCAGCGACATGTTGATGATCTTGACCCCGTTGGCGACGGCGTAATCCAGCGCGCGCACCAGGTCCGAACTGCTGAAACAGACCTTGTCGTCCTTGTCCTCGCAGTCCGAGATGTCGGTGCGGATCGACAGGATGGTCGACTGATAGGCGACGCCGATCGCGCCGAAGCCGTTGAAGTTTGAGGCGATGACGCCCGAAACCCGCGTCCCGTGGCTGCTGGATTCGACATAGGGGGTGTTCCGGCCTGCGACCACGTCGGTCGAGGCGCCGGATATCCGCCCCTCGAGTTCCGTCAGGGTGTTGGCGACGCCCGAATCGACCACGGCGACGGTGACGCCCGCGCCTGTGGCCCCCGACTGCCAGGCCGATTGAACCTTGATGTTCGCCAGCCCGTAGTTGCGCAGATATTCGCTCGACGTCACGGCGGGCGGCGGTGGCGGAGGAGGCGGCGGCGGTGGGGGCGGTGGGGGTGGGGGTGGGGGAGGAGGAGGCGCAGGCGGGGTTATCGCACCGCCGCCGCCGCCGCCGCCGCCTCCCCCGCCGCCGCATGCGGCCAGAGGCAGGAACACCAGCCCAAGGCCCAGGACGACCGCCGCACGACGCCGCAATCCGATCATCGCCAATCCCTCCCGCGCGCGACCGCCCTCCGCAGCCCGCCGTTCAGTAACGCCTTAATTCTTTAACGCCTTATCGAAGGTCGCCAGCAGTTTGGACCAGCCGTCCTTGGCGTCCGCCTCGACGTAGCTCGCGCGATAGTCGGCGTGGAAACCATGCGGCGCGTCGGGATAGACGACGATCCGACTGTCGGTCTGGCCGGCCCGCGCCAGGGCTTGGCGCATCCGCTCCACGCTGGCCAGGGGAATGCCCTGATCCTGGCCGCCATACAGGCCCAGCACCGGCGCCTTCAGATCGTCGGCCAGGTCGACCGGCCAGGGCTGGCCCGCCGAAACCTGAACCGGGGTCGCGTCCGCGCCGGGCGCCAGCCGGCCGTACCAGGCCACGCCCGCCCCGATGGCGGCGAAACGGGCCGCCGCCTGCCAAACCACCTTGCCGCCCCAGCAGAAGCCGGTGATGCCGACCTTGCCGTCCCGGGCCCAGGATTGCTGGCTGGCCCATTCCATCGTCGCCGACAGGTCGCCCATCACCTGCTCGTAGCCGGCCGCGCCCACGATCTCCGTGATCCGCTTCATGTCCGACAGGGGCGCGGGGTCCTCCACCCGGTTGAAGAAGGCGGGCGCGATGGCGGCGTAGCCCTGCTTGGCCAGCCGGCGGCAGACGTCGCGGATATAGTCGTGCACGCCGAAGATTTCGGACACCACGATCACGACGGGGAACGGTCCCGCCCCGTCGGGCCGCGCCACATAGGCCGGCAGGTCGAACCCGTCCGACGCGGCGTAGGTCACGGTTTCGGTCGTCAGGCCCGCCGCATCGGTGGTGATCGGCTTGGCCTCCCTGGCCAGGGCGGCGACGGCGTAGCCGGAGAACAGCAGCCCGCCCAGGGCGCCCAGGGCGCGTCGGCTCAGCTTCACATCGTCGGCGGCCTGGCCTTCGGGACGGATCGGCACGGTCATGGGGCGACGCTCCAATGCAAGGAAAGGCGTCAGAGCATCACGACCGGCGCGCGCCGTCCAGTCCTGTCGAAGCGCGATGCAAACGTCTCGGCAGCCTCGACAATTTGTCGAGGCTGCGCCCGAAATCTCGACGCCGGATGTCGAGGATCAGTGCCGGAAGACGCGAACGCCGGTGAAGGCCATGGCGATGCCCTTCTCGTCGGCGGCGGCGATCACCTCGGCGTCGCGCATCGATCCCCCCGGCTGGATCACCGCCGTCGCGCCCGCCGCGACCGCTTCCAACAGGCCGTCGGCGAAGGGGAAGAAGGCTTCCGACGCGCAGGCCGAGCCTTCCGCCAGCGAATGGGCCAAGCCCTTGGCCTCGCCGGCCTCCTTGGCGCGGATGGCGGCGATGCGGGCCGAATCGCGGCGGTTCATCTGGCCGGCGCCGATGCCCGCCGTCTGGCCGTCCTTGGCGTAGACGATGGCGTTGGACTTGACGTGTTTGGCCACGGTGAAGGCGAACAGCATGTCCTGGATTTCGGTCGGCGTCGGCTGGCGGCGCGTGACGATCTTCAGGTCCGACGGCTTGATCAGCGAGC
The DNA here is from genome assembly GCF_003248455.1 of Brevundimonas sp. Taxonomy (GTDB): domain Bacteria; phylum Pseudomonadota; class Alphaproteobacteria; order Caulobacterales; family Caulobacteraceae; genus Brevundimonas. The sequence continues at coordinate 22,806 of NZ_QFNM01000021.1, read as the reverse complement.
GGTCGCGCGACTGGACCAGGAAGCCGCCGGCGACCGAGCGGAACACCTCGCCCGGGCCGTGCGGGTCGGGCAGGCCGTCGGCGATCAGCAGGCGCAGGTTCTTCTTGGCGGCGAAGACTCCCCTGGCCTCGTCGTCCGCGCCTGGCGCGATCACGACCTCGGTGAAAATGCCGGTGATGGCGCGGGCGTCGTCGCCGTTCAGCGGGCGGTTGACCGCGATCACCCCCCCGAAGGCCGAGACGGCGTCGCATTCCAGGGCGCGGGCGTAGGCTTCCGACAGGTCCTTGCCGACCGCTACGCCGCACGGGTTGGCGTGCTTGACGATGACCACGGCCGGCTGTTCGAACTCGGCGACCAGCTCATAGGCCGCGTCGGCGTCGGCGATGTTGTTGTAGCCCAGCTCCTTGCCCTGGACCTGGGTCGCATAGGCCACGCCCGGACGCTTCTCGCCGGTGCGGTAGAAGGCGCCCGTCTGATGCGGGTTTTCGCCATAGCGCAGCGTCTGGGCCAGGGTTCCGGCGATGGACTTGCGGGCAGGCGCCGCGTCCTCGATCTGTCGGGCGAACCAGCCCGAGACGGCGGCGTCATAGGCGGCCGTGCGGGCGAAGGCGCGGGCCGCCAGCCGCTTGCGCAGCGCCAGATCGGTCGATCCGTTCGCCTTCAAGGCCTCCAGGATCAGGGCGATGCTCTCGCCGTCCACCGCCACCGCCACATGCCCATGGTTCTTGGAGCCGGACCGGATCATGGCCGGGCCGCCGATGTCGATATTCTCGATCGCGGCCTCGAAACCGCCGCCGGCTTCAACCGTCTTTTCAAATGGATAGAGGTCGATCCAGACGAGGTCGACCGCGCCGATGCCGTGTTCGGCCATAGCCTGGGCGTGCGTCGGGGCGTTGCGCACGCCCAGCAGGCCGCCGTGCACGACGGGATGCAGGGTCTTGACCCGGCCGTCCATCATCTCCGGGAAGCCCGTCAGCTCGGCCACGTCCTTGACCGGCAGGCCCAGCTTCTCGATGGCCGCGCGCGTGCCGCCGGTCGAGACCAGTTCGACGCCCAGATCGTGCAGGGCGCGGGCCGCGTCCTCCAGCCCCGCCTTGTCGGACAGGGAAATCAGGGCGCGCTGCGGTTTCACCTGATCGGGCGCGGGCGGAAAGTCGGGAGCGGCGGGCATGGCGGCGTCCGTGAATGCTGGGGAGGATGGCGGGCCGTCTAGACCCAAACCGCCGCCGCGTCACCCCGTATGCGGACGCCTCACAACAGGTCGAACCATCGCAGGGCGTTGAGCGCAAGGCCCAGCGCGATCAGGGGGCCGAAGACCCGAAAGGTGTGCCGCGTGCAGCGCTCGGGAAAGAAGGTGTCATAGGCGCCGTCCGGCGTGGCGCCATAGCGCACGGCCACGGCGGTCAGGGGGCACTTCAATCCAGAGCCGATGAAAACCGCCGCTTCGACGGCGACCAGGGTCAGGGCGATCCAAAGCCACCGTCCCGTCCGCCCCGAAATCCCGGCGTAGAGCACCAGAAGAGAAGCCGCCGACATGACCAGATAGATGGCCGTATGCACGCCGCGAACGATCCGCAGGCGATCGCCGTCGGTCACGCCGGATCGCCGCTCGCGCCCGCAGGGCTCAGCTTCCAGCGGATCTTGGTTTCGCTGTCGGTGCGGGCCGAGCCGCGCACCACGATCTGCAGGCTGCGGCGGGTCAGGCCCGCGTCGATATGGACGCTGGGTTCGATGGCCACGTCCGGCCCGTCGGTCCTGAACCACCAGCCCCGGCCCGAGGCCCCGCGCAGCAGGATGGAGCGCCGGTCCCGCGCCAGCGACGCCTGCACTCCCGGCTCCAGATGGAAACGGATGGCGTAGGGAGCGGCGATCTGGCGCACCATCTCCTTGCGGCCCGGCGTCGGAAACAGCTTCTCCTCGGCGCGCAGTTCGTCCAGCCGCTGGTCCAGATACAGCCTGCGCTGATGGTTGAGGCCGAAGAGCTCGGTCCAGCCGTCGTGCTCCATCTCCAGCCAGACCGCGCCGTCGCCGTCGCGCCGATCGGCCGTGACATGGATCGGCGGTCCGACCAGGCGCGGCCCCAGCAGTTCGCCCTTCCACCCGCCCAGCGGCTCGTTCAGCGACCGTTCGCCCAGCGTCAGCGTCGAATGGGCGGGCGTCAGGCGCAGGGCCTGGCGGTCCGTCGCGGCCGGGGTCCAGCCCGATCCCGTGACCAGACGATCCTTGCCGCAGGCGATCTCCAGCGCCAGGGGCTGGGCGCAGGCCGTGGCGCCCCATGGCCCGGACGCCGGCGCCGCCGTATCGGCGACGACGGTCAGAAGCGGGCTGGCGATGCGGGTCAGGCCCGCTGCCTTGCCCGCGGCGGCGGGGTCGTCCGTCGCCTCGTCATGGGCGCGGGCGGCGGCGACCCGTTCGACGCTGGACGCGCCGCCGCCCTGGAAACCGGCCAGACGACCGTCGGGCAGGGTCAGCAGACGCAAGCCCTTGGTCAATCGGGCGATGGCGGCCGAAACGGCGTCGGGCGTCGGCTCGGACAGTTGCGACAGGGCGTCGTCCAGCGTCAGCAGGTCCAGCAACAGTTCCAGCCCCGCCTCCGGGCTGCGCGAGGCGTGGCCGCCGTCGTCCTGAACCGTGATCTCCAGCGCGCCGGACAGGCGCGACAGGGCGCGGCGACGCAGGCTCTGCCCGGCCGGTCCGGCCAGGACGCAGCCGCCGACGGCCGCCGCCGTCAGACGCTCGGCCCGGCTGGCCAGACCGCCGGGGGGCCGCAGCAGCTGGCGGGTCTGGCGCGCCAGGCTGTCGGCCAGGGCCAGGCGTTCGGTCTCGGTGGCGACCGCCCCCATCCGCCGCGCCGCACAGGCCAGGTTGACGACGCGACGCGCCAGGATCTCCGGGCCCCAGGCGAAGGGCGACCAGCGGGCGAAGGCGTCGCCCCAGGCCAGGGCCAGACGCAGGGCCTCGCGCGCGCCGCGATCGCCTTGCATCATCAGGGCGGGCAGCCAGGCGAAGGCGTGCAGTTCGACCGCGAAGGGCCTGGACGGACTGGGCCGGTTCCACGGATCGCCCGACGGCTCCACCTCCATCGCCGCGCCGGCCAGCAGGAACCGCCCGGCCAGGACGTTGCGACCCGGCGCAGGATCGTGCGGACGGAAATCGCGCGGCGTGGCGGCGAAGGCGCTGACCTTGCGCCCCTTCAGCGTCAGGCCGTAGCCGGGCAGGCCGTAAAGCTCGATCCACAGTTGGCGCGTCGCCAGCCGTCCGGCGATGGCGGGCCACAGGCCGGGACCGGCCGCCGCGTCGCCGGCCCGAACGGGCGTCCTGACCGGGGCGCCGGGCAGGCCGGGAATCTGGCCCGAAGCCACGTCGAGGCCCGCGTCCTGGCCGCGCGGAGCGAAGGGACCGAGCGGGCTCATGCGCGTTCCGGCGCGGCCTTCAGGGCGGCGATATTGGCCGCATAGTCGCCCTTGAACACGAAGGAGCCGGCGACCAGGGCGTCGGCTCCGGCGTCGACGCAGGCCGCCGCATTGGCCGCGGTGACGCCCCCGTCCACCTGCAGATGCGCCGAGGATCCCGCCCGGTCCAGCATGCCGCGGGCGCCTGCGATCTTGCGCAGCGAACTGTCGATGAACCTCTGGCCGCCGAAGCCTGGATTGACCGACATGATCAGCACCAGATCGACCAGATCGACCACCTCTTCCAGGATCGACAGCGGCGTCGCCGGATTGAACACCACCCCGGCCTTGGCGCCCAGTTGGCGGATGCGCCCCAGGGTGCGATGCAGGTGCGGGCCGCTTTCCGGGTGGACCGTCAGGATGTCGGCCCCGGCGTCGCGGAACGCCTCGAGCCACGGATCGACCGGCGCGACCATCAGGTGCACGTCGAACGGCAGGCGGGTGTGCGGCCGGATCGCCTTCACGATGTCCGGCCCCAGTGTGAGGTTGGGCACGAAATGCCCGTCCATGACGTCCACATGGACCCAGTCGGCGCCCGCCGCCTCCAGCGCACGGACTTCTTCGCCCAGCCGCGAAAAGTCGCTGGCGAGGATCGACGGACAGATCAGAGGGGTGACGGCCATGGCCCTCGGGATAAGGCGGGTTGCAGTCGGGAGCAAGCCGCTCCCGCTCAGGAAACCCGTTCCAGCCGGGCGGCGAAGAAGCCGTCGAGACCGCCTTTTTCGGCCCACATGGAGGGCAGGATGCGGAGCCAGCCTTCGGGGGTCAGCGCCTGGACCGGGGCGCCGATGGCGGCGGGGTCGGCGGGTGTGGTGCGGAAGCCGGGGTTGCGGCGCAGGAAGGCCACGACCTGGGTCTCGCCCTCCTCGCGCTCCAGCGAACAGGTGCAATAGACCAGCCGTCCGCCCGGCTTGACCCGTTCCGCAGCGGCGTCCAGCAGGCGGTGCTGGACATCGGCCAGTTTGGCGACCTCGGCCGGGCGGGTGGCGCGCAGGACCTCGGGGTTGCGGCGGAAGGTGCCGGTGGCGGTGCAGGGCGCGTCCAAAAGGACGGCGTCGAAGGTGCGGACGTCCGCCCAGTCCTCGGCGGGCACGGCGACGACCTCGGCGCCCAGGCCGGTGCGAACCAGGTTCTGGGTCAGGCGTTTCAGGCGCGGGGCCGACCGGTCGAGCGCGACGACCGCAGCGCCGGCGGCCGCCAGTTGCAGGGTCTTGCCGCCGGGCGCGGCGCACATGTCCAGCGCGGTCTCGCCCGCCTTCACGTCCAGCAGGCGGGCAGGAACGGCGGCGGCGGCGTCCTGGACCCACCAGTCGCCGTCCTCGAAACCGGGCCAGGTCGCCACGTCGCCGCGCCGGCCGGTGCGGACGGTTCCCCCCGGCAGCGCTTCTCCGTCCACGGCGGCGGCGACGGCGGCGGGATCGACGCCGGGCTTCAGGCTGAGGTCCGTCGCCGGCTCCTCGCGCGCGGCCAGGGCCAGGCCGACCAGGGCCGCCTCGCCATAGGTCGCCTCCCACCGGGCGGCGATCCAATCGGGCAGATTGCTCTCGGCGGTCGTCAGGCCGGGACCGTCCCTGCCCACGCCGCGCAGCACGGCGTTGACCAGGTTCTTGTAGGGCCGGGTCCTGGGATCGCGCTCGGCCAGTTTCACCGCCGTCGACACGGCGGCGAAGGCGGGCGTCTCCAGCACCAGGGTCTGGGCCAGGGCGACGCGCATCAGGGTGCGCACGGCCTCGGGCGGGGCCTTCTGCAGGCGGCGATCCAGAATCTGATCGATCTCGCCCAGCCGGCGCAGGGCGGCCATGGCGACGGCACGGGCGAAGGCGCGGTCCACCGGCGCCAGGGCGCGGGCGGCGGGCTGGGACAGGGCCTCGTCCAGGCCGTTGCGCTTTTCCAGCGCCGCATTCAACAGGACGCCGGCGACCACGCGCGCCTCAACGCCGATGTCGTCCTGAGACGAAGCGGCGGCCTCTGCCGAAGCCGGGCGCGGCCTGCCCTTGGTCGCCATCCGGCGTCCGCGCGCTTCGGAGCTTTGGCCCGGCCGGGCGCCCGGCCTCATACGGCCACCTGCGCGCCCAGTTCGACCACGCGGCCGGGCGGGATGTGGAAGAAGTCGGTCGGATTGGCGGCGTTGCGCATCAGGAAAATGAACAGCCGATCCTGCCACAACGGCATGCCCTGCCGCGCCGAGGGGATCAGCGAGCGCCGGCCCAGGAAGAAGCTGGTCGACATGATGTCGAACTTCAGCCCCTGCTTGCGGCACAGGCCGAGCGCGCGGGGCACGTTCGGCGTCTCCATGAAGCCGTATGTCACCGTGACCTTCTTGAAGTCGTCGTTGATCGGCTCCATCCGCACGCGGTCGGCCTCCCTGACGCGCGGCCGCTCCGAGGTGCGCACCGTCAGGATGACGTTCTTCTCGTGCAGCACCTTGTTGTGCTTGAGATTGTGCATCAGGGCGACGGGGGCGACATCGGGGTCCGAGGTCAGGAAGATGGCCATGCCCGGCGCCCGGTGCGGCGGTCGCGCCTGCAGCATCTCGATCAGGTCGGTCAGCGGCAGGCTGTCCTTCCTCGTCTTGGCCGTCAGGATCTGGGTGCCGCGCACCCAGGTCCACATCACCACGACCAGCAGGGCGCCCAGCACCAGCGGCATCCAGGCGCCGTCGGGGATTTTCAGCAGGTTGGAGGTCAGGAAGACGCTGTCGATGAAGGCGAACGGGATCAATGTGCCGGCGACGGCCCACATCGGCCACTTCCAGCCCTTGCGGATGACCGAATAGGCCATCAGCGTATTGACCAGCATGGTGCCCGTCACGGCCACCCCATAGGCGGCGGTCAGATTGTGCGAGCTCTGGAACACCACCAGCAGCACCAGAACCCCGGTCATCAGGAAGGTGTTCACCGCCGGCACGAAGATCTGGCCGGCCTGGGTCTCGGAGGTGTTGCGGATGTCGATCCGCGGCAGCAGGCCCAGTTGCACCGCCTGCTGCGTCACGGAAAAGGCGCCGGTGATCACGGCCTGGGAGGCGATGACGGTCGCGGCGGTGGCCAGGATCAGCATCGGCCAATAGGCGGCCTGGGGCACCATGTTCCAGAACGGGTTCTCGGCCGCGGCGGGATTGTCCAGGATCAGGGCGCCCTGGCCCAGATAGTTCAGCGTCAGGCAGGGCAGGACGAAGGCCAGCCAACCCATTCGGATCGGCGCCTTTCCGAAATGACCCATGTCGGCGTAGAGGGCCTCGGCCCCCGTGACGGCCAGGAAGACGCTGCCCAGGATGACGAAGCCCAGAAAGCCGTCGTGCAGCAGCAGGCTGACCCCGTAATAGGGCGACAGAGCGCGCAGGATGGTGACGTCGTCGAAGATATGGACCAGGCCCAGCGCCCCCAGGCTGAGGAACCAGACCGCCGTGATCGGCCCGAAATACTTGGCCAGCTTGGCCGTGCCGCGCGACTGGACCAGGAACAGGGCGATCAGAATGCCGGCCGAGATCGGCACGATGAAGGGGTCCAGCCTGCCCGACACGCCGGGCGCGTCCTGCAGCCCCTCGACCGCCGACAGCACCGAAATGGCGGGCGTGATGATGCCGTCGCCATAGAAGAGCGCCGCGCCGCAGACGCCCAGGATGAAGATCCAGGCGCTGCGCCGCCCCACGGCGAACTGCGCCAGGGCCATCAGCGACAGGGTGCCGCCCTCGCCCTTGTTGTCCGCGCGCATCAGGAAGAAGACGTATTTGAACGTCACCACCACCATCAGCGCCCAGAAGGCCAGCGACACCACGCCGACGATGGCCAGGTCGCCGCCCACGCCGCGCTGGGCATGACCGATCGCCTCGCGCAGGGCGTACAGCGGGCTGGTGCCGATATCGCCGAACACCACGCCGATGGCGCCCAGGGTCAGCGCCCAAAGGCCGCCGTGCTTGGCGATCCCGCCCTGAACAGGGCCGCCCGGAACGTGGGATTCCGGGCCCGTAGCGTGGGTGGACGTGTCCGGCGTGTGCGACGCAGGCGAGGGAGCGCTCGCGTCGTGGGGAGTATCCCCGGCCATGCGTATCCTCCGGGGCGCCGACGCCAGTCGGTCCCTTCAAAGCGGCGAGCCTTTAGGCTCATTCCGCGCGGTCTTCAATCGCGCCCGGCAGGATTCGGTTTCGCCGCGCCGCCGCCGATTTGTGATTCGGCGCGCGAACGCCTATTTTCACCCTAGGAACAGAACCATGTCAGACAGCCAGCGCTTCCCCGTCGCCGCCCACGCCCTGGCCTATATGGCCCACAAGGGCGCCTATGGGCCTGCGCAGGCGGCGCCCAGCGGCGTCCTGGCCTCGTCCATTCCGACCAACCCCGTCGTCGTGCGGCGCGTGACCGCCCTTCTGGCCAAGGCCGGGCTGATCGCGACCCGGCCGGGCGCCACCGGCGGTTCGTGGCTGCTGCGTCGGCCGGAGGACATCCGACTGGACGAGGTGCTGAAGGCGGTCAACGGCTGCGCCCACATCGGCTCGCCCCCCGCCGGGGCCAAGGGCTGTCCGATCAGCGAACACATTCCCCGCCAGGTGGCCAAGGCCCTGACCGCCGCCGACGAGGCCGCGACCGAGGCCCTGTCCAAAATCACCATCGCCGACCTGCTGGCCGAGAACCCGCCGTCCCTGGCCGCCTTCACCGTCCATCCGTCCTGCCCCGTCGCGGCCTGAGACCGAAGTGCGCCGCACGGTCCTGATCACCGGCGCTTCGGCCGGGATCGGCGCGGCCCTGGCCCGGACCTACGCCGGCCGCGGCTGGAACCTGATACTGACAGCGCGGCGCGAGGCGCCCCTGAACGCCTTGGCCGAGGCGGCGGCGGCCGCTTACGGCGCGGCGACCGTCGTCATTCCCGAGGACCTGGCCGATCCGGCGGCGCCCGAGCGCCTGGTCGCCGACATCGCCGCGGGCGGCCTGGTCGTCGACGGCCTGGTCAACAATGCGGGCTTCAGCCGCGTCACCGGCTTTCTCGACACGGACCTGTCCGCCCATCGCGCCATGATCCAGGTCATGCTGACCGCGCCGGTCGAGCTTTCGCGCCTGTTTCTGCCCGGCATGGTGGAGCGCCGCTTCGGCCGGGTGCTGAACGTCGCCTCCCTGGCCGGCCAGATGCCCGCGACCGGCGGCGACACCCTGTATGGGCCGATCAAGAGCTTTTTGATCAAGGCGTCTCAGGGCCTGCATCTGGAGACGCAGGGGACCGGCGTCCACGTCACGGTGCTGAACCCCGGCTACACCCTGACGGAGTTCCACGACGTCAACGGCTCGCGCGAACAGGTCTCCAGCGCCTATCCGGCCTGGATGTGGATGGACGCCGCGCGCGTGGCCCGCATCGGCTACGACGCCTGCGAGGCCAACCGCCCCAGCGTCACCCCCGGCGTCATGAACAACGTCATGGCCGGACTGGCGCGCTTCCTGCCCGACGGCCTGGCGCTCCGCATGGTGGCGAACCACGCGAAGCGGCTGGAGCGGATCTGATCCCACCCGTCATCCCAGGGCTCGTCCCTGGGATCCAGATTCCCGGCGCCTGACGCCGGTGCAGACTGCGGACGCACCGGGAGTCTGGATCCTCGCCACAAGGGCGAGGATGACGACTTAAGGAATGGGGGCGACGCCCCCATACCGGATCAGATATGAATCGCGTGCCCCAGCGCCCGCAGCGACGCCTCGTGGAAGGCCTCGCCCAGGGTCGGGTGGACGTGGATCGTCCCGGCCACGTCTTCCAGCACCGCCCCCATCTCCAGCATCTGGGCGAAGCTGTTGGACAGTTCCGACACGTGCTGGCCCACCGCCTGGACCCCCAGGATGCGATGATCGGATTTGGACGCGATCACCCGCACGAAGCCGCCGTCCTCGCCCGCCTCGATGGCCAGGGCCCGGCCGATGGCGGCGAAGGGGAAGACGGCCTGGATCACGTCGTCGCGGCCTTCGACGTCGGATGGGCCCAGGCCCGCAGAGACGATCTCCGGCTCGGTGAAGCAGACGGCGGCGATGGCGACGGGATCGAAGATACGGTCGTGGCCGGCGATGATCTCGGCGACCATCTCGCCCTGGGCCGAACCCTTGTGCGCCAGCATCGGTTCGCCGGTCAGGTCGCCGACCGCCCAGACGTTCTTCATGCTGGTGGCGCAGCGCTGGTCGATCCTCACGAACGGGCCGGCCATGGCCACGCCCATGTTCTCCAGCCCCCAGCCCCGGGTGCGGGGACGGCGGCCCACCGTGACCAGCACCTTGTCCGCGTCCAGTTGCAGCGGCTCGCCGTCCTTGGTGGTGACGTTCAGCTTTCCGTCGCCGAAACCGCCCGCCCGGGCGCCGAGGTGCAGTTCGACCCCGTGCTTCTCCAGCCATTTGGCGACCGGATCGGTCAGGGCCTTGTCGTACAGCGGCAGGATGCGGTCGGCCATCTCGACGATGGCCACCTCGGCGCCCAGCTTGCGATAGGCGATGCCCAGCTCCAGCCCGATATAGCCGCCGCCGACCACGACCAGCTTCCTGGGCACTTCGGACAGGCTCAGCGCCTCGGTGGACGAAATGACGTCGCCGCCGAACGGCAGGAAGGGCAGTTCGACCGGCTCGGACCCCGTGGCCAGGATGACGTGTTCGGCGGTGATCTTCACATCGCCGTCGTCGGTTTTCACCACGCAGGTCTTGGCGTCCTCGAAGTTCGCCCAGCCCTTGACGACCTTGACCTTGGCCTTCTTCAGCAGGGCCGCGACCCCGGCGTTCAGCTTCTTGACGACGCCGTCCTTCCATTCGACCGTCTGCTTCAGGTCGATGGCGGGCGCCGCCGCCGTGACGCCCAGCGTCCCGCCGCCCTGCTCTCGATCTTTGGCCGCCTTGGCCACCGTCTCGAACTTGCCCGCCGCATGGATGATGGCCTTGGACGGAATGCAGCCGACGTTCAGGCAGGTTCCGCCTAGGCCTCCACCTTGGCCATCCCCGCCATCGACCAGGACCGTGTCGAGCCCCAACTGGCCGCAACGGATGCCCGCGACATAGCCGCCGGTGCCCGCGCCGATGATCAGGACTTTGGTTTTCAGGGTCTGGGTCATCAACGCTCGCAGAGTGGAAGAGGATGGGCCATCGCACGATCGTAGTCAGCGACTTCATCGCGATCAGGGTTCCGATTGCCCAAATAGGTTCGACGATCGACTTGGAAGGTGTCGATCTGCCCCGTCGTAAAAAAGTTTACGCAGCCGCGTCGTCCAACAAAATCCGTCTTCGACGCAGTGCATTCGATGCGCACTGTTACAGGGCGTCTGACTTGCGCGCCTCGAAGAACTCGGATCGGGCGAACAGTGGCGACGATCTCGTAATGGATATCGCCAAAGGGAGTCCACCAAACTGGCTGTTCGCGTCTAATCGTCTGGCGTTCTACCCGACCTGTAAAGACGCTCACTTGGCGCATGTCCAAATCCGTACAACGCAACGGTTCATCGCCAGCGATCAGCGACGTGATGGCGAACAGTGCAGCGACGGCCGACATTCATCACCCCATCCACAGCGTCGCCGGGTGTTCCAGCAGGCCCTTGATGCGCTGGACGAAGACCGCCGCGTCGTGGCCGTCGACGATGCGGTGATCGAAGCTGGAGGACAGATTCATCATCTTGCGCACGACCATCTGACCGTCCTGGACCACGACCCGTTCGGCGATCTTGTTGGGACCGACGATGGCGACCTCGGGGTGGTTGATGATCGGGGTATGGACGACCCCGCCCAGCGTGCCCAGCGAGGTGATGGTGATGGTCGAACCCGACAGTTCCTCGCGCTTGGCCGAACCGTCCTTGGCCGCGCCACTGACGCGGGCGATCTCCAGCGCCGTGTCATAGGGGTCGCGCGCCTCGGCGTGGCGGACCACCGGCACCATCAGGCCGTTCGGCGTCTGGGCGGCGATGCCCAGGTGCACGGCGGCGTGCTGGGTCAGGACGCCGGCCTCGTCGTCGTAGGTGGCGTTGATCTGCGGCTGGTCGCGCAGGGCCACCACGATGGCGCGGGCGATGAAGGGCAGGACGTTCAGCTTGGGCTGATCCTTGGACTTCGTCGCGTTCAGGTGGGCGCGCAGCTCTTCCACCGCCGTCATGTCGATCTCCTCGACATAGGTGATGTGCGGAATGCGGCGCACGCTCTCGGCCATCTTCTCCGCGATCTTGCGGCGCAGGCCGATGATCTTGACCTCGGTCGTCCCTTCGGCCGGGGCGTACAGCGAACCGCCGCCCGACGGCGCCGAAGCCGGAACCTGGCCGCCGCGCGCGATGAAGCCGTCCAGGTCCTCGTGCGTGATCCGGCCGGCCGGGCCGGAACCCGGCACGAAGGTCAGGTCCACGCCCAGGTCGCGGGCGCGGTTGCGCACGGCCGGAGAGGCGGACGGCCGCTCGCCCGGCGCACGTCCGGTCAGGGCCGGAACGGGCTTGGCCGGGGCCGTAGCCGAAGTCGTCGAAATCGTCGCCGGAGTCGTCGAAGTCGCAGCGGAATCCGTCGTCGAATTCTCCGCCGGATTCGGGGCCGGTTTCGGGGCCGGTTTGGGAGCAACGACCGGCGCCGCGACATTGCCCCGCCCCTCGACATCGAAGGCCGCCAGCGGCCCGCCGACCGGCACGGCCTTGCCCGCCTCGCCGTACAGGGCGACGACGGTTCCGGCGACCGGCGAGGTGATCTCGACCGTGGCCTTGTCCGTCATGACGTCGGCCAGGATCTGGTCTTCCTCCACCGCGTCCCCGACCTTGACGTGCCAGCCGACCAGCTCGGCCTCGGCGGTGCCTTCGCCCACGTCGGGCAGTTTGAAGACGTAGTTGCCGGCCGGCGTCGACGGCGCGTCGGAGCGCCCCTCCACCGCTTCGCGGTCCCCCTCCCCACGGGCGTGGGGAGGAGACGATGCGGCGACTGTCTCCTCCCCGCGCGAAGCGGGGGGAGGTGGCTCGGAGCGCAGCGGAGAGACGGAGGGGCTCTCTTCGGCATTCCCCGTCCCCTCGACCTCGAACTCCACCAGCGGACCGCGCACCGGCACCATGGCGCCGGGTTCGCCGTGCAGGGCCATGACCGTGCCCGACACCGGGGCGGTGATCTCGACCGTGGCCTTGTCGGTCATGACGTCGGCGACGATCTGGTCCTCGGCGACAACATCCCCGACCTTGACATGCCAGCCGACCAGTTCGGCCTCGGCGGTGCCTTCGCCCACGTCGGGCAGTTTGAAGACGAAACGACCCATCTTATCGACCCATCCCTGTTGCTTGGCCGGTCATGACGCTCTTCAAGGCGTCTGCGACCCGTTGCGGTCCGGGGAAATATTCCCATTCGAAAGCATGGGGATAGGGCGTGTCCCAGCCGGTGACGCGCGCGATGGGCGCCTCCAGCGAATAGAAGCAACGCTCCTGCACCAGGGCCGACAGCTCGCCGCCGAAGCCCGAGGTCTTGGGCGCCTCGTGAACGATGACGCAGCGGCCCGTTTTCTTGACGCTGGCCTCGATGGTTTCGATGTCCAGCGGGACCAGGGTGCGCAGGTCGATGACCTCGGCGTCCACGCCCGCGTGTTCGGCCCCGGCCAGGGCGACCCAGACCATGGTGCCATAGGCCAGGATGGTGACGTCGTTCCCTTCGCGCATCACGCGCGCCTTGCCGATGGGTTCGACGTATTTGCCGGTCGGGACCTGGGCCAGATCCTGCGCCTTCCACGGCGAGACCGGCTTCTCGTGCCAGCCGTCGAACGGGCCGTTGTAGAGGCGTTTCGGCTCGAAGAAGACGACCGGATCGTCGTCCTCGATGGCGGCGGTCAGCAGGCCCTTGGCGTCGTAGGGATTGGACGGGATGACGACCTTCAGGCCCGCGATATGGGTGAACAGACTTTCCGGCGACTGGCTGTGCGTCTGGCCGCCGAAGATTCCGCCGCCATAGGGGCTGCGGATCGTGATGGGCGAGGTGAACTGGCCGCCCGAGCGGTAGCGCATCTTGGCCGCCTCAGAGACGATCTGGTCGTAGGCCGGATAGATGTAGTCGGCGAACTGAATCTCCACGACGGGCCGCAGGCCATAGGCGCCCATGCCGATGGCGGCGGCGACGATGCCGCACTCGCTGATCGGGGCGTCGAAGCTGCGGGTCAGGCCGTGCTTCTGCTGCAGCTTGTCGGTGACGCGGAAGACCCCGCCGAAATAACCCGCGTCCTCGCCGAACGACAGGACGTCGGGGTCCTCGGCCATCTTGACGTCGATGGCCGAGTTCAGGGCCTGGATCATGTTCATCGGCTGGATGCCAGCGCCGGTCGCCTCGGAGGCCGGAGCGGCGTTCTGATCGACCATGTCCGGCTCGACGCCGTCGGTGCGGTCGGCCTCGGTGAAGGTGGATTGCTCAGCCATGATCAGACCCCCACCTCGCGGCGCTGTTCGACCAAGCGCCAGTCCTCGGTCGCATAGACCTCTTCGAACATCGTCTTCACGCTGGGGCGCGACTGGCCCAGGGTGCCGACGGCCTCGGCTTCCTTGCCGGCGGCCCGGACCTGTTCGACCGCCGCCTTCAGCGCGGCCGCATGGCGTTCGTCGTCCCATTCGCCGATGACGGTCAGGTGCTGGCGCAGCCGTTCCAGCGGATCGCCCAGCGGCCATTTCTCGTGCTCGTCGCCGGGGCGATATCGGCTGGGGTCGTCGGAGGTCGAGTGCGGGGCGCCACGATAGGTGAACAGTTCGATCACCGTCGCCCCCTGGTTCGACCGCGCGCGCTCCTCGGCCCACTGGGTCGCGGCCCAGACCGCCAGGAAGTCGTTGCCGTCGACCCGCAGCGCCGGCAGGCCGTAGCCGATGGCCTTGGAGGCGAAGGTCGTCTCCAGCCCGCCCGCGATGCCCTGGAAGGACGAAATGGCCCACTGGTTGTTGACGACGTTCAGGATGACCGGCGCGCGATAGACGCTGGCGAAGGTCAGGGCGTTGTGGAAGTCGCCTTCGGCCGTGGCCCCGTCGCCGATCCAGCTGATGGCGATCTTGTCGTCGCCCTTGTAGGCGCTGGCCATGGCCCAGCCGACCGCCTGGGGCACTTGCGTGCCCAGATTGCCCGAGATGGTGAAGAAGCCGTAGTCCTTGGCCGAATACATGATCGGCAGCTGGCGGCCTTTGATCGGGTCCGCCGCATTCGAATAGATCTGGTTCATCATCTCGACCAGCGGATAGCCGCGCGCGATCAGAAGCCCCTGCTGGCGATAGGTCGGAAAGCCCATGTCCTCGCGGCTGAGCAACATCCCTTGCGCCACCGCGATGGCCTCTTCGCCGGTGCACTTCATATAGAAGCTGGTCTTGCCCTGGCGGTGGGCGCGGTGCATCCGGTCGTCGAAGGCGCGGGTCAGGATCATGGCGTTCAGCCCGCGCCGCAGCGTCTCGGGATCCAGGCGCGGGTTCCAGGGGCCGACGGCCTGGCCCGCGTCGTCCAGGACGCGAATCAGGCGAAAGGCCAGATCGCGCATGGCGTAGGGGGTCGATCCGACCTCGGGCCGATCCACCGCGCCGGCCGGGTCCACCTGCAGATGGCTGAAGTCGGGCGCGTCGCCGGGCCGACCGGACGGTTCGGGCACGCGCAGCGACAAGGGCCGGCTGTTCTTCTTGCTCATTTTGTCGTTCATGCGGGCGTCCATGTCCGTTGGGGTCCGTCCGTGTTTCCTCTAGACGTTTGATAACACGGCCCCTAAGCAGGCGCTCGCTCAAATTGACCTTGCAAAATCCCGATTTCGGGTATTTTATTTCGCGATAATCATAATCGGAGAAACGCCTTGGCGGACGAACTCGATCCCATCGACGCCCGTATCCTGGATATCCTGCAACAAGACGCCGGGCTGTCGGTCGCCGAGGTGGCGGATCGCGTCGGGCTTTCGGCCTCGCCCTGCTGGCGGCGGATCAAGCGGCTGGAGGATTCCGGCCTGATCACCAAGCGCGTCACCCTGCTGAACGCCAAGCTGCTGGGCCTGGACTTCGAAGTCTACGCCATCGTCAAGCTGATGCTGCCGTCGTCCGAAAACTTGAACGTCTTCGAGGCCGCCGTGGCCAAATGGCCCGAAGTGGTGCAGTGCGCCACCATCACCGGCCGCGAGGACTATGTGCTGCGCATCATCACCGCCGACATGCACGCGTTCGACCTGTTCCTGCGCGAAAAGCTTCTGGCGCTGGGAATCGTCTCGGACTGCGAAAGCCACATCGTGACGCGCGGCGTGAAGAATGTGACCGCCCTGCCTCTTGGCATCGTCACGCCTCACGTCGGATAACGGCGCTCAGGCGGACGTTCGCCCTGGGAGCCGACACATGATCGAACTGGTGATCGAGGCGCGCCGCAAGGATCTGGGCGGGTTCGAGGTCGGGCGCGTCCTGCCCTTCCATTCGCGCCGGATGGTGGGGCCCTTCATCTTCCTGGACCAGATGGGACCGGCCGAGTTCGCGCCGGGCGCGACCGCCATCGACGTGCGCCCGCATCCGCATATCGGCCTGTCGACCCTGACCTATCTGTTCGAGGGTCGGATCATGCACCACGACAACCTGGGCTACGACCAGGCGATCCGGCCGGGCGAGGTCAACTGGATGACGGCCGGCAAGGGCATCGTCCACTCCGAACGCACCGACCCCCTGACCAAGAGCCGGGGCGGGCCGATGCACGGGATGCAGGCCTGGGTCGCCCTGCCGAGCGAGGCCGAGGAGATCGATCCGTCCTTCGTTCACCTGGGCGAGGACGCCCAGCCGACCTATGAGAACGGCGGCCTGTTCGCGCGGCTGGTCGCGGGCGAAGCCTATGGCGCCAGGGCCGACGCGCCGGTGTCCTCGCCGCTTTTCTACATCCATTGGGAGCTTCAGCCCGGCGTGCGCACCGCGCCGCCGGCCGCCAGGGGATCGGAGGGCGTGAACGAGCGCGCCCTCTATGTGGCCAAAGGGTCGATCGAGGTGGGAGACCGCGCCTTCCACGAGGGGCAGATGGTGGTGCTGTCGCCGGACGCCGAACCGACCGTCAAGGCCCTGACCCAGGCCACCGTCATGGTGCTGGGCGGAGAACCGGTGGGCGAGCGGCTGATCTGGTGGAACTTCGTCGCCTCCAGCCAGGCGCGGATCGACCAGGCCAAGGCCGACTGGAAGGCCGGCCGGATGAAGCTGCCCGACGCCGACGACCTGGAGTTCATCCCCCTGCCCGAAGAACCGGCCGCCGCCCAGCCCGCCCCCGCGCCGGTGGAGCCCAAGCCGACCGATCCGGTCTGAAACGACGAGGGCTTGTCTCCGCGATTTGCTCCAGAGGGCGCAACCCGCTAACGCCTGCGCCATGAACTTCGACTTCGACGCCCAAGTCACCGCCGCCCTGTTCGACAACACCGGCGCCGTTTTCGCCCTAGGCGACGGCTCGGTACGATTCGAGGACCGGACGCGGGTGGAGGCGCACGACGGGGCCGTGCTGTGCGCCTGCGTCCACCCCTCGGGCGAGGGCGTGATCACGGGCGGCGACGACGGAAAGGTGGTCTGGACCCGCCGCGATGAAGATCCGGTGGTGCTGGCCACGGCGAAAAACCAATGGATCGACGCCATCGACGCCTCGCCGGCCTCGGGCCTGATCGCCTTCTCCTTCGGCCGCACCTTGTCGGTGATCGACCCGGCCGACATGGGCTTTCGCCGCGACTTCGCCCATGAGCGGACCGTCTCGGGCGTCGCCTTCGATCCCAAAGGGCGGCGCATCGCGGCCTCCACCTATGGCGGGGCGGCGCTGTGGTACGCGCGGATCGAAAAGCAGCAGCCGGTCAAGCTGAGCTGGGCCGGCTCGCACACGGCCGTCGCCTTTTCGCCCGACGGCGCCTTCGTCGTCACCACCATGCAGGACAATCAGTTGCATGGCTGGCGCATCAAGGACGCCAAGAACCTGCGGATGGGCGGTTATCCGGCCAAGGTCCGGTCGATGGCCTTCCTGACGAATGGCCAGCTGATGGCGACCTCGGGCGCGCAAGGGGCGGTGCTGTGGCCCTTCGTCGGCGCGAACGGACCGATGGGGCGCGAGGCGACCGAGATCGGCTATGACGATACGACCCTGGTCAATCTGGTCTCGGCCCGCGCCGACCACGGCCTGCTGGCCGCCGGACTGATGGACGGTCGGGTCTGGGTCGCCCATCCGGCCGCGCAGGGGCTGAACTTCGTCAAGGCCGAGAAAGGGCCGGCCATCGTCGCCCTGTCGCTGAGCCCCGACGTGGACAAGGTCGCCTGGGCCGACGAGGACGGTCGCGCCGGGGTCATCCTCCTCTGATGCCGGCGACGGGGCGCAAGCGCGGACGCCGCCGCGTCGTGACGATCGTGCTGGCCGTCCTGGTCCTGTTCCCGATCGCCGGCGTGCTGGTCGTCGCCGTGGTTCCGCCCCCGCCCACCATTCTGATGCTGCGCCAGGCCCTGAGGGGCGAAGGGCTGGACTATCGGTGGCGCGGGCTGAACCGCATTTCGTCCAATCTGGTCGACGCCGCCATCGCCGCCGAGGACGCCCGGTTCTGCAGCCACCACGGCTTCGACATGGACGCGATCCAGAAGGCGCTGGACCACAACGCCGAGGGCGGGCGCATCCGCGGCGGATCGACCATCAGCCAGCAGACCGCAAAGAACGTCTTCCTGTGGCCCGGCCGCGACTGGGTCCGAAAGGGGCTGGAGGCCGGCTATACCGTCCTGATCGAAACGGTCTGGTCCAAGCGGCGGATCATGGAGGTCTATCTGAACGTGGTGGAATGGGCGCCCGGCGTCTATGGCGCCCAGGCCGCCGCCCGCCATTGGTTCGGCAAGGACGCCGAAGACCTGACCCCGCGCGAGGCCGCGCGCCTGGCCGCCATCCTGCCTGCGCCGCGCCGCTATCAGGCCGCCGCGCCCGGCCCCTATGTGCGGCGACGGGCGGCCCGCATCCAGGCGGCGATGGGGACGGTGCGGGGCCAGGGCCTGGACGCCTGCGTCGTGGGCCGCAGGGGCTGAACCCGCGCCGTTGAACGGCCCGGGGGGTCAGACGGGGTTAACCCTTCCCCTTGAGCCTTCCCTTAACCGCCGCGCGCCATACTGTCGGCCAATCGGGCGTAATCGGGCGGTCGGGGCCCATGGGGATGAACTTGGCCAACGCTTCCACACTGGTCGGCAGAACCGTTCGGGGCTTGCGGGCGCTTGCGGCGCGTCTCGCGTCGGATCGCGGCGGCAATGTCGTGATGATCTTCGCCCTGGTCATGCCGGCCCTGATCATGATCACCCTGGGCGGGATCGACCTGAACCGGATCACCACGGTCAAGGCCCGGGTTCAGGACGCCCTCGACGCCGCCGCCCTGGCCGCCGCCCGGTCCTCCTATACCGACGCCGACGACCTGAGGACGGTGGCCATGGTGGCGCTGCGGGCCAATCTGCGCGGCGCCTCGGTCGAGCCGTTCAGCGATGCGGACCTGAAAATCGAACTGACCGCCAATCAGGTGGTGGTCGCCGATCTGAAGGTTCAGGTGAAGACGCTGGTCGCCAACATCGTCCTGCCGCCCTACGGCAAGCTCATGGACGACACCCTGCCGGTCAATGTCCACTCCGAAGTCAACCGCTCCTCCAAGGACATCGAGGTCGCCCTGGTGCTGGATATCACGGGGTCCATGGCCGGCTCGCGCCTGACCAGCCTGAAGGACGCGGCTCGTCAGCTCGCCACCATCGTCGTGCAGGACCGACAATCCCCCTACTATTCGCGCATGGCGGTCATTCCCTACTCCACGGGGGTCAATCTAGGCGATATGGCCAGCGACGCCCGTGGCCCCGCCATCCAGTCCACGGCCATCACCAAAGCAGACTGGTCGACCGGCGCGGCCCGGTCGATCACCGCCATCTCCAGGGCGAACAAGGGCTACGTCACCTCTTCCAATCACGGGTTCAAGGTCGGCGACTTCATCTGGATCGACGGCGTGAAAGGCATGACGCAGATCAACGCCAAGCCTTATCGCGTCGCCGACGCTTCGACCGACGCCTTCTCATTGCAGTCCTGGAACGGCTCCTACTGGGCGGACGTCAGCACATCGAGCTACAAGACCTATTCTTCGTCGGGAACGGCGTATGGCTGCAAGCTGTCGGACTGCACGATCGTCGTCACGTCGCCCAATCACGGACTTTCGGCGACGGACCCGGCGACAGGCGCTCAATCGGGCGTGCGCATCACCGACGTGATCGGCATGTCGAAGATCAACGCCACGAGGGATACCGACTATTGGCTGATATCCAATGTCACCCGGGACACTTTCTCGATCGGCCTGGTCGGGCCCACCGCCGGAACCTATGCGTCGGGCGGCAAGGTCTGGTGCGGCGACGACGGGTGCCAATGGCGCATCTATCGCAACGTGTCGGGGGCGATGAAGGTCTATCCGATCAGCGACTGCGTGAGCGAACGGGCGGGTCCGCACCAAAACGACGACACTCGTCCATCCGTCGCCTATGTTGGGCGATTCTATCCGAACCAGGCCGGCTCGAACAAATGCACCGCTTCGCCGCTGCTGCCGCTGACCGACGACAGAGCGGAGATCAACAAGCTCATCGGCCCGGTCAATGCGCCCAGCCAAGGCTTCCAGGCCGCCGGCTACACCGCCGCACAGATCGGACTGGCGTGGGGCTGGTATTCGGTTTCCCCAGAATTCAACGCGTTGTGGAGCGCCTACCCGGCCGCAGCCTACGATCCAAACAAGACCTTGAAGGCCGTGATCCTGATGACGGATGGCGAGTTCAACGCGCCCTATTGTTCCGGCGTGCTTGGTCGGGACGCCTCGATCGGCGGTTCGGATCGCGCGGACTGCGCCGCGACCAACGGCGAACCCTACGGTCAGGCCAGGGCGCTCTGCACAGCCATAAAGGGCAAGAACATCATCCTCTACACCGTCGGCTTTCAGGTCTCCGCCAACAGCTCCGCCGGCAGATTCCTGAAGGATTGCGCCACGACCCCCGCGAACTTCTTTCTTCCCGCCAGCGGGGCCGACCTAACGGAATCGTTCAAGGCCATCGGCCGCGACATCACCCGGCTGAGGATTTCGCGCTGATCGGTCAGAGCAGGCGAATCTCGCGCAGGCGTTCCGTCAGGTAGTCCTCGGCCAAAATGGTCTTGCCGGCGTAGCGGTCGGGATTGTCCGGCGCGATGGCGCTGGGCAGGGTCTCGATCGGAAAGTCCGGGTTGAAGTGCAGGAAGAAGGGCGTCGAATAGCGGGCGAATCCCCGCCGTTCGGGCGCGGGATTGACCACGCGGTGGGTCGTCGACGGCAGGACGTGGTTGGTCAGGCGCTGCAGCATGTCGCCGATATTGACCACCAGGGCGCCGGGCGGCGGGGCGATGTCCAGCCAGCCGCCGTCCTTCTCCTGAAGCTGAAGGCCCGCCTCCTCGGCGCCCAGCAGCAGGGTGATGACGTTGATGTCCTCGTGGGCGCCGGCGCGCACGCCGGGCGCATCGGCCGGCACCGGTGGGTAGTGCAGCATCCGCAGCACGCTGTTGCCCATCTCGACCTTGTCGGCGAAAAAGTCGTCGCCCAGCTTCAGATAGCGGGCGATGGCGCGCAGGATCCTGGCGCCCAGGGCGTCCAGGTCCTCGAACATGCCGTAAAGGTGCTCGCGGAAACCCTCGACCTCGGTCGGCCAGACGTTGTCGCGCATATAGCGACGATAGGGGTGGCCTTCGGGCAACTCGCGCCCGACGTGCCAGAACTCCTTCAGATCCACGGTCTTGGAGTCCTTGGCCGCCTCGACCCCGAACGGGGTCAGGCCCCGCGCCCCGCCCGTGCCGGGCTGATGATATTTGCGCTTCACATCCTCAGGCAGGGCGAAGAAGGCCTTGGCGTCGTCGAGCGCGGCCGCGATGCGCGCCTCGTCCAGACCATGGTCGGCCACCACGGCGAAGCCGAAGCGCGAGAAGGAGGCGCCCAGGGCGTCGCTGAACGCCTGGAAGTCGGCGTCGTACAGTTTCATCGAGACCGGCGTGATGGCGCGGTTCTGCGGGCGGTTGTCTTCGGTCGCGCTCACGGCGTCGTCCTTGGTCTGGGGATGGGCGGCGTTCCCCTTACGCCTAATCCGCATGGTTGTCAGTTCGCCGAAGACGCCGACGTATCGCCCGTTCATCCGGCATACAGGTTGGAACCTTCACAGTAAGGATACGTTTTCGCGCCAGATCGCAAAATACGAAAAGGACCCCTCCATGCGCGCCAAATTCATCGTCGCCAGCGTCTCGATCGCCGCCCTGCTCGGCGCGGCCGCCTGCACCACCACCGACCCCTACCGCTCCGGCCCCGTGCGCAACAACACCGGCACCGGCGCCATCGCCGGCGCCCTGGGCGGCGCCTTGCTGGGTTATCTGACCAACACCTCGAACGGCGAACAGGGCCGAAAGAACGCCCTGATCGGCGCCGGGGTCGGCGCGCTCGGCGGCGCGGCCGTGGGCCAGTATATGGATCGTCAGCAGCGGGCGATGGAATCCCAGTTGTCCGGCTCGGGCGTCGGCGTCGCGCGTCAGGGCGACACCCTGGTCCTGCGCATGCCATCGGACGTGACCTTTGCGACCAATCAGTCGTCGATCGACCCGCGCTTCCTGCCCGTCTTGCAGGATGTGGCGCGCGTGCTTCAGCAATATGACCAGTCCACCGTCGATGTGATCGGCCACACCGATTCCTCGGGCGGCGACGCGATCAACCAGCCCCTGTCCGAAGCGCGCGCCAGCAGCGTCGCCGCCGAACTGGTCCGCAACGGCGTCCTGGCCCAGCGCCTCTATGTCGCCGGCGAGAGCTCGCGCAAGCCGGTGGCGTCCAACGCCACGGCCGAAGGCAAGGCGATGAACCGCCGTGTGGAAATCCTGATCCGTCCGTTCACCGGCTGATCACGGCCCCATCGGCGAGGATGGCAGGGCGGCGTCGAAGAGGCGTCGCCCTTTTTGCCGCCCGGCGATCGGGTTCGCGGCTTGCATGGCGCCGCGCATCGGGGCTAGGCCGGTCGCAGCCCTCTTTGGAGCGAGGCCGTGCCGCCGGAAGACCGGGACCTTGAACAAGGCTTGAAGCTGGCCGTGGTCGCCGTGGTCTGCGCCATCCTGACGGCCACTCTGGTCATCGCCGTCGGCGGAGCTTTGCTGGGACGACCGCCGCCCGACGCCGAGTCCGTGGAGACGCCGGCCGCCCTCGCCCCGGAATCCTGAGGCTTCCGCGCAAACGGAAACGCCGCCTCCTTTCGGAAGCGGCGTCAAGGTCTGTCGACATCTGATCCCTGGTCTGCCGGTCTGGTTTGTCCAGACCGGCTTTCCGTCGGGTCTTAGAAGTTGATGTCGATGGTCGCGCGGCGGTTGAGCGGTTCGCGCACGCCGTCGGCGGTGGGCTTGGCCAGGTTGGTTTCGCCCTTGCCGTCCAGGGC
>NZ_QFNM01000060.1 GCF_003248455.1 Brevundimonas sp. | reverse complement strand
GGTCTTCTGGATCAGGTCGCCGATGTAGACGATGTTGTCGTTCTTCAGGCAGTTGGCCGAACGGACCGACAGCTCCAGCTCGTCCACCTTCTTCAGCAGGGCCGGGTTGAAGGGCAGGTCGGGCTTGCCGTCCGACTGCTCGACAGCCTTCTTGGGCTCTTCGAAGGTGATGAAGATCTGCAGCTGGTCCTGCAGGATGCGCGCGGCGTAGGCCACGGCGTCCACAGGCGTCACCGCGCCGTTGGTCTCCACTTCCAGCAGCAGCTTGTCGTAGTCCAGCGACTGACCCTGGCGGGTCGGCTCGACGCGGTAAGCCACCTTCTTGACCGGCGAATACAGGGCGTCCACGGCGATCAGGCCGATGGGCGCGTCTTCCGGGCGGTTCAGTTCGGCGGCCACATAGCCCTTGCCGTTCTGGACGGTCAGTTCCATGCGGATCGAGGCGCCGTCGTCCAGCGTGCAGATGACGTGATCGGGGTTCAGGACCTCGATGTCCGCCGGCACGTCGATCTGGCCGGCCGTCACCGCGCCGGGGCCCGTGGCGCGCAGGGTCATGCGCTTGGGGCCTTCGGCGTGCATGCGCAGCGCCAGTTGCTTGATGTTCAGGACGATGTCGACCACGTCTTCGCGCACGCCTTCCAGCGACGAGAATTCATGGACCACGCCGTCGATCTGGATGGCGGTGACAGCCGCGCCTTGCAGCGACGACAGCAGAACGCGACGCAGCGCGTTGCCGAGGGTCACGCCGAAGCCACGCTCGAGGGGTTCGGCCACCAGGCGCGCCTTGCGCTGGGCGTCGGAGCCGGTCTCGATCTGGGGCTTCTCGGGACGGATCAGCTCTTGCCAGTTTCTTTCGATCATTTTGTCCCTCGAACGGGTTTCGTCGGCTCCGGCCTTGTCGACGAGGCCATGGTGGAGCCGACGGAGATGGGGTGTGCCTGGAACGAAGTCGCGATCAGACGCGACGACGCTTGGGCGGACGGCAGCCATTGTGCGGCATCGGCGTGACGTCGCGGATCGTTGTGATCGTCAGACCGACGGACTGCAGGGCGCGCAAAGCCGATTCCCGGCCGGAACCCGGACCCGAAACATTGACCTCCAGCGTCTTCACGCCGTGCTCCTGGGCCTTCTTGCCGGCGTCTTCCGCGGCCATCTGGGCGGCGTAGGGGGTCGACTTACGCGAACCCTTGAAGCCCATATGGCCGGCCGACGACCAGGAAATCGCGTTTCCTTGCGCGTCGGTGATCGTCACCATCGTGTTGTTGAAGCTGGCGTTCACGTGGGCGACGCCCGAGGTGATGTTCTTGCGTTCGCGGCGCTTTACGCGACCCGGTTCCTTGGCCATCGGTCAGCTCTCTCTTACTTCTTCTTGCCGGCGATCGGCTTGGCCGGACCCTTGCGGGTGCGAGCGTTGGTGTGGGTGCGCTGACCGCGGACCGGCAGGCCCTTGCGGTGACGCAGGCCGCGATAGCAGGCCAGGTCCATCAGACGCTTGATGTTCATCGAGGTTTCGCGACGCAGGTCGCCTTCCACCGTATAGTCGCGGTCGATCGTCTCGCGGATCGACAGCACTTCGGCGTCCGTCAGCTGGTTGACGCGGCGCGCGGCGTCGATGCCGACCTTGCCGGTGATGTCCTTGGCGGCTGCGGGGCCGATGCCATGGATGTATTGAAGCGCGATTTCCACGCGCTTGTTGGTCGGGATGTTGACGCCAGCGATACGGGCCACGAAATTCTCCAGATACGCGTTAGTCAGACGCAACAAACGCTCCGGTTAACAAACCAGGAGCGTGGCGCCCTTCGCGGGAAGGCGCCCTTATACAGATGATTCACAGGCCGTCAACGTCTGGCGTGGTTCAGCGCGGCGGACGCCCGAAGTCGATGCCGACGGTGACGCGCTGGCCCTGGACCGGACGGCCGTTCTCGGTCGGCGGCTGGAAGCGGAAGAAGCCCGAAACCTGAAGGCCCGCCGCCCCAAAGCCCAGGCCCGGCGGAGTTTCGTCCACGATGCGGCAATCGTCCAGCCGATTGTCCAGCCGAATGACGCACGACAGTTCGGCCCGGCCGTAGCGGCTGCGGGCGCGCGGCGGGTGGTTGGCGCGAATCTGACCGATGGTCGGCCCCGTGACCAGGCGCGGCCCGGTCGAACCGGAGCCGGGGCCGGACCCCGAACCGACGCCGGAGCCTGCGCCTGTCCCCTGCCCGCCCTGGCCGAATCCGGGCAGGGGCGACGGCGCGGGGGCGACGCCGACGACAGGCGCGGGCGCCGGGGCCTGTTTGGGCGGCGCGGGCAGTTCGGGGGGGCGCGCCTGTTTCGGCGGCGGCGGCGTGTGGATGCGCGAGGCGGCGGCGGGAGCCCCTCCTCCCGTCTCAGGCGCCGGCGGCTGGTCGGAAGCGGGGGGCGGCGGGTCGTAGAGCACGACCTCGAACGGCTGCGGCTCCGAGGCGGCGGGCGGCTGCGGCGCGCGGCCGTTCACTTGGCCCAGCAACAGGAACAACCCGATCTCGGCCCCGGCGACAACACAGAAAACGGCGAAGGCGCGCCAGCGTCTGCGGGCGCGCCATTTGTCCGGCCTGACGTCGTGGTCGGTCATCGGACGTCTAACGCCCGAGGCGGACTTTGGTCACGCCAGAGCTTCGTCGATGGCCTTTGCGACCGATTCGATCGAGCCCATGCCGTCCGCCTCGGTCAGCTTGCCCTGCTTCTCGTAATAGGGAAGCAGCGGGGCGGTGTTGCGGTTGTAGGCCTCCAGCCGAACCTTGAAGGATTCGGGATTGTCGTCGGGCCGTCCCTGTTCGGCGAACCGCTTGGCGATCCGTTCGGTCAGGGCGGCGTCATCGACCTTCAGCCGCACCACGGCGTCGATCTGGGCCCCGCGCTTGGCCAGCATGGCGTCCAGGGCCTCGGCCTGGGCCACGGTGCGGGGGAAGCCGTCGAAGATGGCGCCGCCTGCGGCCTCGGCCTCGGGCAGACGATCCTCGATCAGGGCGATGACGATCTCGTCCGTGACCAGATCGCCGCGCGCCAGCACGTCCTTGACCTTCAGTCCCAGGTCCGAGCCCGAGGCGATCGCCGCCCGCAGCATGTCGCCGGTGGAGAGTTGGACCATGCCCTTCTCTTCCACCAGCCGCTTGGCCTGGGTGCCCTTGCCCGCCGCCGGCGGTCCGAACAGGATCAAGTTCACGCTTCAGCCCTCCCCTAGGCGTCTGTCAGCTTGGATTTAGCGACGCACCGGCGTCGGCGCGCCACGGCCGCCGCGTCCGCGCAGCTTGGCCTTCTTGATCAGGCCTTCGTACTGGTGGGCCAGCAGTTGGGACTGAATCTGGGCGACAGTGTCCATCGTCACCGACACCACGATCAAGATAGACGTTCCGCCAAAATACAGGCTGTTGCCGAACTGGCTGACGATGAACTCCGGCAGCAGGCAGACCGCGGTGATATAGGCCGCGCCGATCACCGTCAGGCGGGTCAGCACATAGTCCAGATATTCCGCCGTCCGCTTGCCGGGACGGATGCCCGGCAGGAATCCGCCGTATTTGCGCAGGTTCTCGGCCGTATCCTCGGGGTTGAAGGTGATCGAGGTGTAGAAGAAGCAGAAGAAGATGATCAGGGCGGCGTAAAGCACCATGAACAACGGCTGCCCGTGCGTCAGCTGCGCCGTCACCAGCGGCAGCCAGCTCAGCCAGCCGGGCAGGTCGGCGTTGGCGGTCATGGTCGCGACCGTCGTCGGCAGCATCAGCAGCGAAGAGGCGAAGATCGGCGGGATCACGCCGGCGGTGTTGACCTTCAGCGGCAGGAACGAACGCTCGCCCCCGGCCATCCTGTTGCCTTCCTGGCGCTTCGGATACTGGATCAGAAGACGGCGCTGGGCGCGTTCCATGAAGACGATGAAGACGACCGTGGCCACCGCCAGGACGGCGATGAACAGCAGGGCGAAGGCCGACATCTGGCCCTGCTGGGCCAGGCCCAGCAGGCGCGCGATGGTGGACGGCAGGACCGCCACGATGCCGGCGAAGATGATCAGCGAGATGCCGTTGCCGACGCCGCGCGCCGTCACCTGCTCGCCCAGCCACATCAGGAACATGGTGCCGCCGGTCAGGGTCACGACCGTCGAGGCGATGAAGAAGACGCCCGGATTGTCGACCAGACCCGCCGTGCTGTTCAGGCCGGCCGCGATGCCGAACGACTGGGCCAGCGCCAGGAACACCGTCAGATAGCGGGTGTATTGGTTCAGCTGCTTGCGGCCGCTCTCGCCGCCTTCCTTCTTCAGCTTCTCCCAGGGCGGATAGACCGTGCCCATCAGCTGCACGATGATCGAGGCCGAGATGTAGGGCATCACGTTCAGCGCGAAGATCGCCATACGCTCGACCGCGCCGCCCGAGAACATGTTGAACATGTCCAGGATGCCGCGCTGGCCCGACGGATCCTGGAAGAACTGCAGGAAGGCCTGCGAGTTGATGCCCGGGATCGGCACATAGGTCCCGATCCGATAGACCAGGAGCGCGCCCAGCGTGAACAGCAGGCGCTTGTGCAGCTCGGTCGCTTTCGCGAACGAGCCCATGTTCATATTGGCGGCGAGTTGTTCTGCGGCCGAAGCCATTATGCGTCCCCACGACTGATTGAGTCGTCAGATAGGCGGAAAGCGGCCCTCATGCGAGAGCCGCTTCCGTTCTTTCGTCGTCGCAGGTGTATCCAGGCCACGGCCTAAAAGGACCGCGACGACGCGGTGATCAGGCCTTGGCGGCGGTGCGCTTGGCGCGGGCCGAGACCTTGTTGGCGTCGCCCTGGGGCGCCTTGGCGGCCGGGGCCTTGCCCTTGGCGGCGTTGCGCTTCTCGACGCGCGCGGCGGCCTTGGCTTCGGCTTCGATGCGTTGTTCGACGACCGAACCGCCGGCGGCTTCGATGGCCTTCTTGGCGCCGGCCGTGGCCGACCAGACGACCAGGTTCAGCTTGGCCTTGATCTCGCCGGTGCCCAGCAGGCGCACGCCGTCCTTGACGCGGCGGATCACGCCGGCGGCCACCAGGGCGTCGCCCTTGATTTCCGACGAGGCGTCCAGCTTGCCGGCGTCGATGGCGTCTTGCAGGCGCCACAGGTTCACTTCGGCCAGCTTCAGGGCGTTCGGATTGTTGAAGCCGCGCTTGGGCATGCGCATGTACAGCGGCATCTGGCCGCCTTCGAAGCCCAGCAGGCTGACGCCGGTGCGCGACTTCTGGCCCTTGACGCCGCGGCCCGAGGTCTTGCCCTTGCCCGAACCGGGGCCACGGCCGACACGCATGCGCTTCTTGTGCGCGCCTTCGTTGTCGCGGATTTCGTTCAGTTTCATGTGCCTGATCCTTTCGGGTGCTAGCGCCCGGACATCGTCCGGACTCGGCTTGGAAAAAAGAAAGCGGCGAGTGGCGAGTGTTGAGCGGCGAGTCAAGGAAAAACGACGAAATCGCCGCTTTCCTGCTCGCCACTCGCCACCAACCACTCGCCACTCCCGCTCCGAAGAGCGGGGCTTACTTCTCGACCACTTCCACCAGATGGTGGACCTTGGCGATCATGCCGCGAACCGAAGGGGTGTCCTCCAGGGTCGCTTCGCGGCCCATGCGGTTCAGGCCCAGGCCCACCAGGGTGGCGCGCTGGTCGTTCTTGCGGCGGATCGGCGAACCGATCTGCTTGATGGTGACGGTCTTGTTCTCGGCCATGACTTAGGACTCCACAGCTTCCGGCGCCGAGGCGCCGTCGTTGCGGCGGCCCATCAGGTCGGCGACCTTCTTGCCACGCTTCGAAGCGACCTGACGCGGCGACGACTGGACCTTCAGGGCCTCGAACGTCGCGCGGATCATGTTGTAAGGGTTCGACGAACCGGTCGACTTGCCCACCACGTCCTGGACGCCGAGGGTTTCGAGCACGGCGCGCATCGGACCGCCCGCGATGACGCCGGTGCCGGGAGGGGCGGCGCGCATCATGATCTTGCCGGCGCCCCAACGGCCGTTGCCGTCGTGGTGCAGGGTGCGGTTCTCGCGCAGCGGAACGCGGATCATCGTCTTCTTGGCTTCTTCGGTCGCCTTGCGGATGGCTTCCGGCACTTCGCGCGCCTTGCCGTGGCCGAAGCCGACGCGGCCCTTGCCGTCGCCGACGACCATCAGGGCCGCGAAGCTGAAGCGACGCCCGCCCTTGACGGTGGCGGCGACGCGATTGATGTGGACCAGCTTCTCGACGATGTCCGAATCCGGGCCGTCGACAGCGGGGGCGTTGCGGTTGTCACGACGGTTGCGGTCGTTGCCGCCGCCGCCGCGTTGGGGTTGTTGCGCCATCTGTCGCGTCCCTTAGAAGTTCAGGCCGGCTTCACGCGCGGCTTCCGCCAGCGCCTTCACCCGTCCGTGATAGATGTACTCGCCGCGGTCGAAGACGACGTCCTTGACGCCCTTCTCGATGGCGCGTTCGGCGATCAGCTTGCCGATCGCGGCGGCCGCGGCCGTGTCCGAACCGCGCTTGCCCTTGCCGCCTTCCAGCGACGAGGCCGAGGCGACGGTCACGCCCTGGGCGTCGTCGATGATCTGGGCCGAGATGTTCTTGTCCGAACGGTAGACCGACAGACGCAGACGACCGTTGGCGACAGCCTTCAGGCGACGGCGAGTGCGCTCCGAGCGGCGCTTGGCTTGTTGTCGAAGAGAGAGAGCCATGACTTACTTCTTCTTGCCTTCCTTGCGACGCACGGTCTCGCCGGCGTAACGGACGCCCTTGCCCTTGTAGGGCTCCGGCGGACGCAGCTTG
>NZ_QFNM01000059.1 GCF_003248455.1 Brevundimonas sp. | reverse complement strand
TCGTTCAGCGACAGGTCGATCACGTCGCGCAACGGCATGGTCTTGTATTTCCGCAGGTTCTCGCGAAGACGGTCGAACACGACGACGGTGTCGTTCATCGAATAGCCGATCACGGTCAGCACGGCGGCGACCATGTTCAGGCTGAACTCCAGCTTGAACAGCACGGTCAGGATCACGTCGTGCAGCAGGCCGACCACGGCGCCGAAGCCGAACTGCGGCTCGAACCGGAACCAGATGTAGAGGAACATCAGGCCGATCGCGACGGCCAGCGCCAGAAGACCCGAGGTGAACAGCTCGTCCGACACCTTGGAACCGACGACGCTGACGCCGGAATAGTTCACCTGGCCGACCGCGCCGCTGATGGCGTTTTCGACCTGTCGCACCACCTGGGTCTGGTCGCGGCCTTCCGGCACCTGGAAGCGCAGGATGGCGGTGGAGCCGTCATCGACATTGCTGTCGCGACGCGCGATGCCCTGCACCTGAACATCGCCGAGGTTCAGTCCGTTCACCGCTTCGCGCACCCGGTCCAGTTGGATCTCCTGGCCGGCCGGCTTGGACACCTCCATCGAGGCGCCGCCCCGGAAGTCGATGCCCATGTTCAGGCCGGGATAGAAGCAGGCCACGATGGAGGCGACGCACAGGATCACCGACAGGACGCCGGCGGCGCGGGAATATTTGACGAAATGAAGGTTCGTCTTCTGCGGCAGCAGCTTGATTAGAGGCCATCCACGCATCGCCATCACTCCGCGATCGGCAGTTTCTTGGGTTTGGCGGTCTTGAGCCAGTACCCGAGCAGGACCTGGGCGACCAGGACCGAGGAGAAGACCGAGGTGAACACCCCGATGGTCAGCGTCCAGGCGAAGCCGCGCACCGGCCCCTGGCCGAAGGCGAACATGATGCCCGCCGCCACCAGGGTGGTCAGGTTGGCGTCGATGATGGTGCCCATGGCCTTGTTGAAGCCGGCGTCCATCGAGGCGATGACGCTGCGTCCCGCTCGCGCCTCGTCGCGCATCCGCTCGTAGATCAGCACGTTGGCGTCCACCGCCACCGCGAACGTCAGGATCAGACCCGCGATGCCGGGCAGCGTCAGCGTCGCCTGGGTCAACGACATGGCCGCCACGATCAGCACGCCGTTCAGCACCAGCCCGACCACCGACACGCCCCCGAACAGGAAGCCGTAGGCCAGGATCATGAACAGCACGATGATGGGTGCGGCGCTCCTCCACGTTCAGCGGCGCCGGCAGGGCGCCCCCGTTCAGCAGGTTCACCAGGGTCGAGGCTTCCTGGATCGAGAAGTTGCCGGTGATCTGGCCCGATCCCGAGGTGATCGCGCTCTGGATCGTGGGGGCCGAAATGACCTTTCCGTCCAGAATGATGGCGAAGGGCTTCTGCAGGTTCGCCGCCGTCGCCTCGCCGAACCGGCGCGCGCCGGCGCCGTCGAAGCGGAAGTCGATGGCCGGGCGGCCGCTCTGGTCCGAACCGACGCCCGCGCGGGTCAGGTTCTCGCCCGACACCAGCACGCGCTTCTTGACCAGATAGGGGGTGCCGTCCTCGCCCTGCAGCAGTTCGGAATCGGGCGGCACGCGACCGGCCAGGGCGTCGTTCACCGAGTTTTCGACATCGACCATCTGGAACGTCAGCTGGGCCGTCTGGCCGATGACCTCTTCCAGCTTGGACGGATCGCTCTCGCCCGGCGCCTGCACAACGATGCGGTCGGCGCCCTGGCGGGTGATGGAGGGTTCGCGCGTGCCCAGGCTGTCGATCCGGCGGCGCACCACCTCGATCGACTGATCCACGGCCGTCGCCCCCATGCCGTTCAGCGCGGCGTCGGTGTAGGCGAAGCGGATGCGGTTGTCGCCCAGGCGCGTCGCCGCGCGTTCGACCTGACCGCCCGCCCCCGCCTGCCCGCCAAGCTGTTGCAGCGCCTTGAACGCCGCGTCGCTCTGGGCGGGATTGGCCAGGGTCACGACCACGCCGCCGGCTTCACGCTGCAAAGCGTTAGTGGCGATGCCCGCGCCGTTCAGGGTGACGCGGACGTCCTCGATCAGGTTGGTGACGCGCTTTTCGCGCATCGCCGGCACGTCGACCTCCAGCAGCAGGTACGACCCGCCCTGAAGATCGAGCCCCAGGTTCAGCGCATTCTTCGGCAGCCAACCCGGCAGCGCCTCGCGCTGGGCGGGGGTCAGCAGGTTGGGATAGGCCAGCAGGCAGCCGATGATCGCCGAGGCGACGACGAGAATGACTTTCCAGCGCGACAGCTGAATCATGTGGGCGGTCCAGGTATCGGCGGATACGCGAGCGTATCAGGCCTTGGAATCGTTTGCGGCGATGGCGGTGCGGTTGCGCACCTCGGCGATCATCGACTTGACCACGCGCACATTGACGCTGGGCGCGATCTCGACGTTCACCTCGGCGTCCTCGACGCGCGTGACCTTGCCGATCATGCCGCTGCCCAAAACGACGGTGTCGCCGCGCTTGACCGCGCCGATGGCGGCGGCGTGTTCCTTGGCGCGCTTCTGCTGCGGGCGGATCAGCAGGAAGTAGAACAGGATGAAAATGCCGATGATGGGCGCAAAGCCGATCAGTTGCGCCGTCAAGCCGCCGTCAGCCGCTCCGCCCATGGGTAGTCTCCGAACACGAACAGGGCGGCCCTCGTCGGCGCCCCCATTGAAACGAGGCGCGGAACCTAGGGCCGACCCCTAAAGAATGCAACGCGGCGAAATCGCTATCGCGGCAATACGGTCAGCGGATCGACCGCGACGGGGTCGTCGCCGCGCATCTGGCGTGTCTCGAAGTGGATCGACGGGCGGCCGTCGCCGGCGGTCAGACCCACGGTGCCGATCTGCTGGCCCGCGCGCACGTCGTCGCCGTCCTTCACCGTCGCCGAGCCCAGATGGCCGTAGACGGTGCGCCAGCCGTTGGCGTGGACGATCAGCACCGTCAGCCCCTGCCCGACCAGATCGCTGCCGACATAGGCCACGCGGCCGGGGGCCGAGGCGCCGACCGCGGCGCCGGCGGACGCCCCGATGTTGATCCCGTTGTTGCGCTCGCCCATCCCGACGGGGCCGAAGCGCCGCACGATGTCGCCGCGCACGGGCCACAGCAGGTTCGGCTGGCCGGTCGCGTCGGTCCCGGCCTGGGCGACGGGCGTCGGCCGGGTCTGAACCGGCAGGGCCGCGTTGCCCGACGGCGGCGGCGGCGGCGGCGGAACCGCGCCGTCGTCCGGCACCAGCACCCCGACGGGCGAAGCGCCGGTGGCGTAGGGGTCGCGCCCCGTATCCACCGCCGCCTCGGGCAGGATGATTCTTTGTCCGCTGGTGATGGCGCCGCGCGGCCCCAGGCCGTTCAGGTCGATCAGCGTCTGCACCGGCGTCTGGAACCGGCGCCCCACGCCTGAGATGGTGTCGCCCGGCTGGATCACATAGGCCGCGCCCGGACGGACCGGGGCGGACGACGCAGGCGGCTGATAGGCGGGCGGCTGATAGGCGGGCGGCTGATAGGCCGGCTGGCTCGGCGTCACGCTGACCGGGGGCGGCAGGGCCCCGCCGTCCACCTGGCCGATAGGCGCCGTCGCCGGCGGCGGCGATTCATAGGGTGCGGGACGGCCGGGCTGGGTCTGCGGCCCGCCGGGATAGGTCGACTGCTGACCGCCTGCGGGCGGATAGGCCCCGCGGTCCGGCGCCGGCGCGGGCGCGGGCGCCGCATGGGTGGAGTACCTCGGCTCGGAAGGATAGCTCATACAGGCCGCCGCGCTCAGCGACGCCGCCGCGATCAGCACCGCTCTCATCCCGCCCGAAATCACCGCCACCCGCCGCTCCTCGCATGGTTAAACTCGCCGCCCGGTGTGCCCGCTCGCGCCCCATAAGCCAACCCCGCAATCGTCGCGGAATTGGGGCGCGAAGGTTAACGCGGGCGATTCTACAAGGTCACATCGACGGTGACACGCCGGTTCAACGGCTCGCGCACGTCGCGGTCGGTCGGCCTGGCCAGATGGCGGTCGCCGTTGGCTCGCATTTCAATCCTGGAAGGGTCCAACCCAAGCCTCACCAACTCGGTGGCCATCGATTGGGCGCGTCTTGCAGAGAGTTCATCGCTGAACTCCCGGCCCTCAGCGGTATCCATGTGGGCGGAGATCAGCACCCTGTAACGATCCGACCCGGACCGTTCCGCATAGGCTGCGACTTGTCTGGCCGTCACATAGCCCCTGGGCGAAAGCTCGACGGTCCCATAGGCGAAATAGTCCGAAAACTCATGAGCCATCGCTGGCGACGACACGGCCAGAGTTGAACTCGCGATGAGAAGAAGCGGCCATTTCATTTTGCGATGCTGCGGCAGGGCGGCACGCTTGGCAAGCTTCACCCCTCCTTCGCCGTCCCCTCGACCAGCGGCACGAACCGCACCTCCGTCAGGCTTTCGCGACGGAAGGCGCCGTCGCCCTGGCCGACGTAGCGGTGCAGCATCTGCACCGAGGTCCGTCCCACCGGCGCGACCAGAACCCCGTTCGGCTTCAGCTGTTTCAGCAGTTCGGTCGGTTCGGTCGGCGACGCGGCCGTGACCATGATCCGGTCGAACGGCGCCTGTTCGGCCCAGCCCAGACCGCCGTCTCCGTGTTTGGTGATGACGTTCTCGATCTGCAACGTCCGCAGACGGCCCTCCGCCTCCACCAGCAGGCTGCGGTATCGCTCCACCGAATAGACATAGCGCGCCAGCCGGCTCAGCACCGCGCACTGGTATCCGCTGCCGGTGCCGATCTCCAGCACCCGGTGCCGGGCCTGGACCTCCAGCGCCTGGGTCATCAGGCCGACGATATAGGGCTGGCTGATCGTCTGGGCGCAGTCGATGGGCAGGGCCTGATCCTCCCAGGCCTGGTCCAAAAACTTCTCGTGCACGAAGACCGCGCGGTCGATGCTCTCCATCGCCTTCAGCACGCGCGGGTCCGTGACCCCCTGTTGCCTCAGCGACAGGATCAGGCGGCCGGCGCGGTCGTCGTGCAGGTTCATGCGGCGACGACCGCCCTTGGCGGCGCCCCGCCCAGAACCTTCTTCAGGTCGTTCACGCTGGGCATATGCGTCAGGTCGATATGCAGCGGCGTGACCGAAATCCGCCCCTCGTCGATGGCGCGCAGATCCGTGCCCTCCGGGTGCTCCTGCTTTTCGCCGCGGAAGCTCATCCAATAATAGTCGCGCCCCCGCAGGTCGGTGCGCCGCACGGCGTGCATTTCGCCCACGTCGCGGAATCCTTGCGTCGTCACCTCGACCTGTTCGACCTCTTCGGGCCGGCGGTTGGGAAAGTTCAGGTTCATCACCACGCCCGGCGCCCATTTCTGCGCCAGCAGCCGACTGATGATGGCGGGGGCGAAGGCCTCGGCCGTCTCCCAGTGGGCGACCACCGCGTCGTGGAACCGCTCCAGGCTCTGGCTCAGGGCGATGGAGCGGATGCCGAAGGCCATGCCCTGCAAGGCGCCCGCCACCGTGCCGGAATAGCTGACGTCCTCGCCGATATTGTGCCCGCGATTGACGCCCGACAGCACCAGGTCCGGCTTTTCCGGCATCAGGTCGTTGACCGCCAGCACGACGCAGTCGGTCGGCGTGCCCGTCACCGCGAACCGCTTGTCGCCCAGCTTCGCCACCCGCAACGGCTCGGTCAGGGTGATCCCCCGCCCCTTGCCCGACTGTTCGACGGCGGGCGCGCACACCCACACGTCGTCGCTCAGCGTTCGCGCGATCCGCTCAAGGCATTCAAGGCCTTCCGCCTCGATCCCGTCGTCGTTGGTCAGAAGAATACGCACTTCAAACTCCGCTCATCCCCGCGAAGACGGGGACCCAGTTCTGTCGCTCGGCAGTGCGTTGGATTGAAGGCCTGCAAGCATCATCCGCCTTTCGCCCAAAGCACTGGGTCCCCGCCTTCGCGGGGATGCGCGGAAAAGTCATTGCCCGCCCACGAATTGGAGCCCGCCCATATACGGCTGCAACGCCGCCGGCACCGCGATCCGGCCGTCGTCCTGCTGATAGTTCTCCATGATCGCCACCAGCGTCCGCCCTACAGCGAGTCCCGACCCGTTCAGCGTATGGACGAACTCGGTTTTCTTCTCGCCGGCGCGCTTGAACCGGGCGTCCATGCGCCGGGCCTGGAAGTCGCCGCAGTTCGAGCAGCTGCTGATCTCGCGATAGGTCCCCTGGCTGGGCAGCCAGACCTCCAGGTCGAAGGTCTTCTTCGCCGAAAAGCCCATGTCGCCCTTGCACAGCAGCATCCGCCGGAACGGCAGCTCCAGCGCCTTCAGCACCGCCTCGGCGCACTGCGTCATCCGCTCGTGCTCGGCGTCCGAGTCCTCCGGCCGCGTGATCGAGACCATCTCGACCTTGGAGAACTGGTGCTGGCGGATCAGCCCGCGCGTATCCCGCCCCGCCGACCCCGCCTCGGCCCGGAAGCACGGCGTCAACGCCGTCATCCGCATCGGCGTCGCGAGGTCGTCCTCGGACAGGATGCTCTCGCGCACGAGGTTGGTCAGGGAGACTTCGGCGGTGGGGATGAGCCATCGAGCACCGGTCATGAACTTGGCAGCCGGGTATCGAGCGAGAGCGCCTGCGACCACGCCGGGAGACACCTCGTACTCACTTTGGGCGGCTAGAATTTCCTCACGAAGTCCCAGCAGACCTGCTTCGGTTAGTTGAAGCGCGAGAGACTGGTCGCCAGCCACCTGATTGAGCAGATCATCGGGATTGTCGGTGCTGAGTCGGCTCGCGCGAAACAAGTCCTCCTCGAACTTCGGCAACTGCCCGGTCCCGAACATTGCCTCGTCCCGCACCAGCAGCGGCGGGTTCACTTCCAGATAGCCGTGCTGATCCGTCTGCATGTCCAGCATGAACTGACCCACGGCCCGTTCCAGCCGCGCCAGCTGTCCTTTCAGCACCGCGAACCGCGCGCCCGACATCTTCGCCGCCGCCTCGAAGTCCAGCATCCCCAGCGCCTCGCCCAGGTCGGCGTGATCCTTGGCCGGACCCGTCCGACGCGGCTCGCCCCACGCCCCGACCTCGACGTTGCCCGCCTCGTCCTCGCCGTCCGGCACGTCCTCGGCCGCCAGGTTCTTCTGCGCCGCCAAGAGGTCGCGCAGTTCCTTGCCGACGCGCGCCTCGACCTCGGCCGCCGCCGCGATCTCGCCCTTCAGCGCCTCGACCTCGGCCTTTAGCCGCTCGGCCTCGGCCATGTCCTTGCGCCCCATGGCGGCGCCGATCAGCTTGGACGCCGCATTGCGCTTGGCCAGGGCGTCCTGGCCCGTCGTCTGGGCGCGGCGCAGTTCGCCGTCCAGCCGCAGGATGTCCGCCACCAGGCCGTCGGCGTCCTCCACGCCGCGCGACGACCAGCCCGCCACGTAAACCTGGGGGTTCTCGCGAATGGCTCTGATGTCGTGCATGGTCTGAAACTTCGGTCAGGCGGGAGAAGCCGAACGCTCTACCCGCCCGCGCCGTCACGGGCAACGCGGGAAGCGCGCGGCATCGTCTCCTCCCCACTCGTGGAGAGGGGACCGTGCAGCGGTGGAGGGGCTGTCGAAACCGCACGGTCGCCGAGCGTTCTTCTCCAACGTCGTCACTTTCGCTCACCACCTCGTCATCCTCGGCCTTGTGCCGAGGCCCCATACGCTCGGTCTCAAAGGTCGGGGACCGGCGGCGGACACCGGGATTATGGATCCTCGGCACAAGGCCGAGGATGACGGATTGAGAGGCGCGATTGCCACCAGCCATCACAATGCGGCTGGTTCATTCCCTGAGAATCCAACCGCTTGGCGAAATATCTCGCCCATCATCCATCCCCCCTCCGAAACGCGCGTATTCTTA
Organism: Brevundimonas sp.; assembly: GCF_003248455.1. GTDB lineage: Bacteria > Pseudomonadota > Alphaproteobacteria > Caulobacterales > Caulobacteraceae > Brevundimonas. The sequence goes on along the minus strand of NZ_QFNM01000059.1, from coordinate 187 downwards.
CCCCGTCTCGTCGCATCGGAGGGCTCGTAAGGCCTGCGACCTTGCGGCGGCGGGAGCGGATGGAACGGGAGCGATGGTGAAACTCCATCGCGCCGGCGGCGACACACGGTGCGCCGTCGGAGGGTCGAGGGGGATACTCGGCCGCACTCGGGACGGGGTTTCGCAGACCCCGCCGACCCGTCGCAGG
>NZ_QFNM01000020.1 GCF_003248455.1 Brevundimonas sp. | reverse complement strand
GCGTCATTTGACCGATATCGAAAACCAGCGCGCGGGCTTCGCCGCCATCATCGGCGCGCCGAACGCCGGCAAGTCCACGCTGGTCAACCGGCTGACCGGATCCAAGGTCTCGATCGTCACCCAGAAGGTGCAGACGACGCGGTTTCCGGTGCGCGGCATCGCCATGGAGGGCGACGCCCAGATCGTTCTGGTGGACACGCCCGGCATCTTCACCCCGCGCCGCCGTCTGGACCGGGCCATGGTCGCCTCGGCCTGGGGCGGGGCCGAGGACGCCGACGTGGTGGTGCATCTGATCGACGCCCAGTCGCACATCGCTTCCGAAGGGCGCGAGGGCGCGGCGGCGGACCGTCGCTCGGCCGAGGACACCGAGACCATCATCGCCAATCTTCAGGCCACGGGGACCAAGGTCATCCTAGCGCTGAACAAGATCGACGGCATGCGCCGCGACACCCTGCTGGCCCTGTCTCAGACGCTGTTCGAAACCGGCGTCTATGAAGAGGTCTATATGATTTCCGCCGCCAACGGCGACGGCGTCGAGGACCTGAAGCAGCGACTGGCGCGGTCGATGCCCAAGGGGCCGTGGCTCTATCCCGAGGATCAGGCCGCCGACGTGCCCGTGCGCGTCCTGGCCGCCGAGATCACGCGCGAAAAGGTCTATCTGCGCGTCCACGAGGAACTGCCCTATTCGGCGGCGGTGGAGACCACCAGTTTCGAGGATCGCGCCGACGGTTCGGCCCGCATCGAACAGACCATCTATGTCGAGCGCGAGAGCCAGCGGCCCATCGTCCTGGGCAAGGGCGGCCAGACCCTGAAATGGATCGGCCAGAAGGCGCGCGAGGAGTTGAACGAGATCCTGGGCCGTCCGGTGCATCTGTTCCTGACCGTCAAGGTCGATCCGAAATGGCAGGACAGCCGCGCCCTCTACGCCCAGTTCGGCCTCGATTTCGACGTCTGAGCTCCCGTGTTCGAAGTGCCGCGTACCGCCGGAGGCCATCCCCGGCTTGTTCTGGGCGTCCTGGGGGCGCTGGTCCTGGGCGGCGCCGTCTGGGCAGGCGTGGCCACGAGCGTCGCGCCGAAAAGCGACGCGGCCTTGGTCGCGGAACGGTCGGACGCCCCGCCGAGGCCCCCCGTGGTGGTCGTCGAAGACCTGCCGAAACTGGCCGGGCGGCTGGATCGGGAGGCGGCGGCGGGGCGGTTCATGGGCGCCGTCCTGGTGGCCAAGGGCGACAGGGTCCTTTTCCGCCAGGTCTATGGCGAGGCGAACTACGAGCAGGATCGGCCGCTGAGGCTGGATTCGCGCTTCCGACTGGCCTCGATCTCGAAGCAATTCACCGCTGTGGCGATCCTGAAGCTTCAGGACGAAGGCCGGCTGAGCGTATCCGATCCGGTGTGCGAATGGATCGAACCCTGTCCGGCGGCGTGGCGGGACATCCGCATCGGCCATCTGCTGTCGCACACCTCGGGCATTCCCGACCTGATGGCGCGCCCCGGCTGGGGGATGCGTCGGACGACCCCTGCGACGCTGACCGAATTGACCGAGGATTCAAAGCGGTTCGGCCTTCAGTTCGCCCCGGGAACCAAGGTGCGTTACGACAACGCCGGCTTCAACCTGGCCGCCGCCATCGTGGAGAAGGCCAGCGGCAAGCCGTTTCAGACCTATATGCGCGACGCCTTCTTCAGGCCGTTAGGCATGAAGGCGACAGGGCTGGACCTGGACGGGGGCGATCACGGCGTGATCATGGGCTACGCCAACTTCCCCGGCGGCCTGGCGGCTCAACCGAACGCCAATACGTCCATCGTGGCGGGGGCGGGCGCCGTCTATTCGACGTTGGACGACCTGTTGGTCTGGCAGCGCGCCCTGCATAGGGGCGCTTTGCTGAAACCCGCCAGCTATCAGCAGATGCTGGCCGATCACGCGCCCGCCGATACGCCGAACGAGCGAGGCCATCCGCGCCGCGACTGGGGCTATGGCATCTTCTCGAACCGCCTGGGCGACCAGGTGCGGCCCAGCTTCCAGGACCGTCAGATTTATCACACGGGCAGCTGGGGCGGGTTCCGCAACCTGATGCTCTATCAGCCGGATCAGGATGTGACGGTGATTGTCCTGTCCAACAACTATCACCTGCGCGACCAGGTGTTCCTGATCGCCCAGCAGGGCATGGCCGAGGCGCTGGGCCGCGAGTTCCCGACGGCGCTGGCGCGCTAGGCGGGCTTCATCGAGCCGGTCTCGATGTAGCGCTGGTGCCAGGACAGGGCCTCGTCCAGCAGATGCGGCGATTGCAGACCATAGGACCCCTTCAGCGCCCGGGCGTAGTAGTCGGCCAGGGCGTCGCGGTAGTCGGGGTGGGCGCAGTTTGCGATGATGACCCGCGCCCTCTGTCTCGGGGACAGGCCGCGCAGGTCGGCTAGACCCTGTTCGGTGACGATGACCTGGACATCCTGGGTGATGTGATCGACGTGGCTGGCCATCGGCACGATGGCTGAAATCCTGCCGTCCTTGGCGGTGGAGGGCGTGACGAAGCAGGAGATGAAGGCGTTCCGCGCGAAGTCGCCCGACCCGCCGATGCCGTTCTGGATGCGCGATCCCATGACCTGGGTCGAGTTGACGGCGCCGTATATATCGGCCTCGATCAGGCCGTTCATGGCGATGCAGCCCAGGCGGCGGATCAGTTCGGGGTGGTTCGAGATTTCCTGGGGCCGCAGGATGATCTTGCCCTGGAACTGGGACATCCGACTGTTCAGATCGGCTGCGGCTTCGGGGCTCAACGAAAAGGCTGTGGCCGAGGCGACGGTCAGCTTGCCGGCGTCCAGCAGGTCCAGCATCCCGTCCTGGATCACCTCGGTATAGGCCGCCATCCGTTCGAACGGGCTGTCCATCAGCCCCGCCAGCACGGCGTTGGCGACATTGCCGACGCCGGATTGAAGCGGCAGGAGGCCGGCCGGCAGGCGTCCGACTTTCACCTCGTGCTTCAGGAACTCGATCAGGTGGCCGGCGATGGCGCGGGCCGTGGCGTCGGGCGCGGCGAAGGGCAGGTTGCGATCCGGCGCCTCGGTCTCGACGACGGCGACGATCTTGTCGGGATCGCAGCGAAGGGTGGGCTGGCCGATCAGTTGGTCGGGCCGGGTCAGGGGAATGGGCACCCGATTCGGCGGAAGGGCGGTGCCGTAATAGACGTCGTGCATCCCCTCGAGCGCCGCGTTCTGCCAGCCGTTGACCTCCAGGATCACGCGCTCGGCCCGGTCCAGCCAGGTCTTGTTGTTGCCGATCGAGGACGACGGCACCAGAGAGCCGTCGTCATTGATGGCCGAGACCTCGATCACCGCCGTATCCAGCGGCCCCAGCACGCCCTGCCACACGGCCGGCGCCAGCTGGCTGAGGTGCATGTCCAGATAGTCCATCTGGCCCGAGTTGATCTTCTCGCGCGCGATGGGGTCGGAGTTGTAGGGCAGGCGCCGTTCGATCCCGTCGGCCTTGGCCAGGGCGCCGTCCAGCTCAGGCCCGGTCGACGCGCCGGTCCACAGGTTCAGGCGAAAGGCGTCGCCGGCGGCGTGGGCGTCCTCGATGCGTTGGGCCAACTGCGGCGGCACCGCCTTGGGATAGCCCGACCCGGTGAAGCCGCTCATCCCGACGGTCGAGCCGGGGGGAATCAAGGCGGCGGCGTCGTGGGCCGACATGACTTTGGATTTCAGGGCCTGGCTGCGGATACGCGATGACATTCAAGGCTGTGGGCTGCGGCCGGGGAGGGCCTGGTGCGACCCGGTGCTAGGCGGGGCGACGATTGCGATCCATTCGACCTTGGTCGAGCCAAAGCCGCCCGTCCATGATCTTCGTAAACCGGGAACGTCGGTCGAGGCCAGCGGTTAGCGACGGACGATCGAAAGGACCCGTCGATGAAAGCCCTGATCCTGAACTGCACCTTGAAGCCGTCGCCCGAGACCTCCAGCACCCAGGCCCTGGCCCAGGTGGTGATCGACGAACTGAGGGCGGGCGGGGTCGAGACCGAACTGGTCCGCCTGGTCGATCTGAACATCAAGCCCGGCGTGAAGACCGATCAGGGCGAAGGCGACGATTGGCCCAGGGTCCACGAAAAGATCATGGCGGCGAACATCGTCGTTTTCGCCACCCCGACCTGGGTGGGACAGATGTCCAGCGTCTGCATGCGGGCCCTGGAGCGGATGGACGCCCTGTTCGAGGAAACGGACGACAGCGGACGGCCCGTCGCCTTCGGCAAGGTCGCGGGCATCGTCATCACCGGCAACGAGGACGGCGCCCATCACATCGTCGCCACCGTGTCCCAGGCCCTGATCGACATGGGCTTCACCATCCCGGCTCAAAGCTGGACCTACTGGCATTTGGGGCCGGGACCGGGACCCGACTATGTCGAGACGGATCAGGGCCACGACTATGCCGACCGCGTGGGCCGAAACGCCGCGCGCAACCTGCTGGCCCTCGCCAGGGTGTTGAAGCCAGATACCTATCCCGTGCCGGAAAGCGGGGAATAGAAGCCGTCGAAGACCCGGGCGGGATTCGGCGCGTCGCAGTGGAACGTATGGCCAACCTGGAGGCGGCGCGCTAAGCCGTCTCCATGGATTTCCACGAAGAGGCCTTTGTCCTGTCGGCGCGGGCGCACGGCGATACGGGAGCGGTCGTCGATCTGTTGACCGAAGGCCACGGACGCCGTTCGGCCTATGTGGCGGGCGGGGCGTCGCGCAAGATGCGGCCGTTTCTTCAGGCCGGGGCGCGGGTCGTGGTCGATTACCGCGCGCGCACCGCCGAGCACCTGGGCGCGGCGCGGCTGGAGCCGGTGGGCGAGGGGCCGAGCGCCCTGTTCGACGACGCCCTGGCCCTGACCGGCCTGGCCGCCGCCGCCGGCGTGGCCCAGGGCGCCCTGCCGGAGCGTGAGCCCCATCCCGGCGTCTTCCTGGCCTTCGAGGCCCTGATGGCGGCCTTCGCCCTGCCGGAGGTCTGGCCGGCGATTTTCGTGCGGTTCGAGGCCGGCCTGCTGGAAGATCTGGGCTTCGGGCTGGACCTGTCGAAATGCGCGGCGACGGGCGCTGCCGACGACCTGATCTACGTCAGCCCCCGCACGGGGCGCGCCGTCAGCCGCGAGGCCGGCGCCCCCTATGCCGACAAGATGCTGGCCCTGCCGCCCTTCATGCTGGGGGCCCAGGCGGGCCTGGTCCACGGCGATGTGAAGGACGGGTTCGACCTGACCGGCCATTTCCTGGAGCAGTTCGTCTTTCATCCCCAGAACCGCCCCTTGCCGCCGGCGCGCGTCTGGATGCTGGACAAGCTGGCCGAGGCGGGACGGCTGTAGGCAAAGGCCTGACGACCGTGAACCCCAGGCCGCGTTCGTTCACCGCGCGCTTATCCCCCAATCTTCGGCCGGGCGGACTAGACTAATCGCTTCCGATCCCCGATTCGATCCACGCCCCGCCGCCGGAAGGCGGCCGCATCATCGACGAGCCGATGGAGACGGCGCTCAGCCGCCGCTATCTGGCCTACGCCCTGTCGACCATCACAAACCGCGCCCTGCCGGACGTGCGCGACGGGTTCAAGCCCGTGCACCGGCGCATCCTGTACGCCATGCACCAGATGCGGCTGAACCCGCAGGCGGCCGCGCGCAAATGCGCCAAGGTCGTCGGCGAGGTCATGGGCGGATACCACCCGCACGGCGACGCCTCGATCTACGAGGCCCTCGTGCGTCTGGCCCAGGATTTCGCCCAGCGCTATCCGCTGGTGGACGGCCAGGGAAACTTCGGCAACATCGACGGCGATAGCGCGGCGGCCATGCGCTATACCGAGTGCAAGCTGACGCCCGCCGCCGTCCTTCTGCTGGACGGCATCGACCAGGACGCGGTCGATTTCCGCCCGACCTACGACGACCAGGACGAGGAGCCGGTCGTCCTGCCGGCCGGGTTCCCGAACCTGCTGGCCAACGGTTCTTCCGGCATCGCGGTCGGCATGGCCACCTCCATCCCGCCGCACAATGTCGGCGAGTTGATCGACGCCTGCCAACTGTTGCTGGAGCGGCCGGACGCCACGACGCAGGACTTGGTCCAGCACGTGCCCGGCCCGGACTTCCCCACCGGCGGCGTGGCCGTGGAAAGCCAGGCCGCCATGCTGGACGCCTATGAGACGGGCCGGGGCGGGGTGCGGCTGCGCGCGCGCTGGGAGACCGAGGACCTGGGGCGCGGCGTGTGGCGGATCGTCGTCACCGAAATGCCCTATCAGGTGCAGAAGTCGCGCCTGATCGAGGCCCTGGCCGACCTGATCGAGCACAAGAAGGCGCCGCTGCTGGGCGACGTGCGCGACGAGTCGGCCGAGGACATTCGCCTGATCCTGGAGCCCAAGAACCGCACCATCGAGCCCGAGATGCTGATGGAGAGCCTGTTCAAACTGTCCGATCTGGAAGTGCGTTTCCCGATCAACATGAACGTGCTGGACGCCAGCGGCACGCCGCGCGTCATGGGGCTGAAGGACTGCCTGAAGGCCTTCCTGGATCACCGGCGCGAGGTGCTGAACCGTCGCTCGCAATGGCGGATCGCGCGGGTCGAGAAGCGGCTGCACCTGCTGGAAGGGCTGCGCATCGTCTTCCTCAACATCGACGAGGTGATCCGCATCGTCCGCGAGGAGGAACAGCCCAAGGCCGTCCTGATCGCGCGGTTCGGCCTGACCGAGGTTCAGGCCGACTTCGTCCTCGACACCCGACTGCGTCAGTTGGCGCGGCTGGAAGAGATGACGATCGAGAAGGAATTCAACGAACTGTCGGAAGAACTTGCCAATCTGAGGGCGCTGACGTCGTCGGAAGGCAAGCAGTGGAAGGCCATCTCCAAGGAGTTGGAGGCGGTGCGAAAGGCCCTGATCTCGCCGCGCCGCACGACCATCGCCGAGGCCGTGGATACGTCGGCCTTCGTCGCGCCCGAGGCCTTCATCCCGCGCGAAGCGATCACGGTCATCCTGTCTGAACGCGGCTGGATCCGCGCCGCCAAGGGCAAGGTCGAAGACCCGTCGGAGCTGAAGTTCAAGGAAGGCGACCAGCTGGCCTATCTGGTCCCGGCCTATACGACCGACAAGCTGCTGGTCGGGGCGTCGGACGGGCGCATCTTCACCATCGGGGCCGACAAGCTGGCGTCCGGTCGCGGGCACGGCGAACCCTTGCGTCTGATGATCGACCTGGACGAGAAGGCCGAGATCATCGCCCTCCTGGCGCACCAGCCGGGGGCGAAGCTGCTGATCGCGTCCAAGGCCGGCTATGGTTTCGTGACGCCTGAGGATGATGCGCTGGCCCAGAAGCGGGGCGGCAAACAGGTGTTGAACGGCGAGATGCTGGCCATGCTTCGCGTACCGACAAGTCCTGGGGGCGATCACGTCGCCACCATCGGCGACAACATCAAGACCTTGATCTTCCCGCTGGCGGAACTGCCCGAGATGGGCCGCGGCAAGGGGGTGAAGCTGCAGACCTTCAAACAGGGCGGCTTGGCCGATGTGGCGGTGTTCAACGCCGAGGCGGGGCCGGAATGGGTCGATGGCGGCGGCCGCCGCCGCAACTGGCCCGACTGGAAGGACTGGCTGGGCAAGCGCGCCGGCGCCGGCCGTCAGGGGCCGCGGGGCTTGAGGAAGTTCAGATAGGCGGCCGCGTCGGGTCGCCTATTCCTCCAGGCGACTCCAGCCCAGCTTGCCCAGCGCCTCCATCGGGCGGAAGCCGGCCTTGTAGTCCATCTTGGCCGAACCCCTGACCCAATAGCCCAGATAGACATAGGGCAGGCCGACGATGGCCGCCTGGCGCACATGGTCCAGGATGGCGAACCGGCCCAGGCTGCGACGCTCCATCGTCGGGTCGTAGAAGCTGTAGACCATCGACAGACCGTCCTTCAGCAGGTCGGTCAGGGTGACGGCGACCAGATCTCCGGGTCCGCCGTCGGTCGATGGCAGGCGATATTCGATCAGATGGGTTCGGACGGCCGTGTCCTCGACCATGGCGACATAATCCAGCCAGCCCATGTCGCTCATGCCGCCGGTGGGATGGCGCGTGGTCAGATAGCGGCGCAGAAGCTGGAACTGTTCGGTGGTGGCCTCGGCCTCGACCAGGCTGCGCGACAGGTCGTCGTTGCGGCTCAGCACCTTGCGTTGCGAACGGCTGAAGGCGAAATCGGGCACGGGCAGGCGCACGGACACGCAGGCGTCGCAGGCCTCGCACGCCGGGCGATAGGCGATGTTCTGGCTTCGGCGGAACCCGGCGACGGTCAGTTCGTCGTTGACGTGGGCGCCGTCGGAGAAGGGCAGGTTGGCGAACACCTTCCGCTCGGTCTTGCCGGGCAGATAGGGGCATGGCGCCACGGATGTCATGAAGAACCGAAGCTGGCGTGTCGGAACGTGCTGGGTCACGGCCTCAGGTCCGCTTCCGATCTTGCCGATTTTGCGGCGAAACGCTCATGAGCGCGATTTGCCTTCATTCGCGCGCGGGCTGCAAGCGTCGGCGTTGCAGCCGGACCGATCACAGCGAGGTGTCCGTGGGCAGAACCGGCGCCTCGCGCAGCAGGACGATGGCGATCCGGCGGTTGCCGGCCAGGCTGGGATCGTCGGGATAGAGCGGATCGGACCCCGCCTTGCCCGCCACCGAATAGACGCGGTCTGGATCGACGCCCGCCGATTGCAGCGCCAGGCGCGAAGCATTGGCGCGCTCGGACGACAGGCTCCAGTCGGCCGGGGCGCTGGCGCGGCTGGAGCCCGGCGTCGCGCTGGTGTGTCCGGTGATGGAAATCCGGTTCGGCAGGCGGTTGATCACCTTGGAAACGGCGCGCAGCAGCACCTGGGCCCGCGCATTGGGCCGCGCCGAGTTGTTGTCGAACATCGACCGGCCTTCCTGATCGACCAGCTGGATGCGCAGGCCCTCCGGCGTCTGGTCCACGATCAGCTGTTTGGACAGTTCCGCCAATTCCGGCATCGACTGCATGGCCTGACGCAGCGATTCCGCCGCGCTGGCGAACTCGGCGGCTTCGCGTTTCTGGACTTCGGCCTGCAGCGCCGCGTCGCTGGCGGACGACAGGTTCGAACTGGGGCCGGGTCGGTCCGTGTCGGGCGCTTCGGGCGCCAGTTCCTGGATCACCGACTGCGAGCCCGAGCTCTTGGGACCGTCGTCGCCCAGCGCTGTGCCGCCCAGAATGCCGCCCGAGCCCGAGGTCGTTTCCGAAACGCTGGCGGGCGCGAAATATTCGGCGATGCCGCGCTTCTGCTCCGGGTCCGTCGTGTTGATCAGCCACATCAACAGGAAGAAGGCCATCATGGCGGTCACGAAATCCGCATAGGCCACCTTCCACGCACCGCCGTGGTGGCCCCCGCCGGAGACCTTCTTGACCTTCTTGATGAGGATCGGACGATCGCTCACGGACATGGATGCGCATCCCGAGGAGTGGTGTCCCATTCTGGACTGGCCAAGGTTAACCGGCCGTGACCTTGAACCCGGTCGCGGCGCGGCCTAGTCCGGCGCAGACCGCAGCTAGGAGCCTGACATGAAGATCGCATTCGCCGGCCTGGGCGTCATGGGCGCCCCGATGGCGCGTCACCTGGTGGCTGCGGGCCATGACGTGGCCGGCTTCAACCGCACGATCGCGAAGGCCGAAGCCTGGGCGGCGGCGACGGGCGGCGAAGCGGCCGCGACGATCGGGGAGGCGGCGCAAGGTGCAGAACTGTTGCTGCTCTGCGTCGGCGATGACGACGATGTGCGTGCGGTCGTCACCGAGGCTTTGCCGCATCTGGCCGCAGAGGCGGTGATCGCGGATCACACGACCACCTCGGCCAAGCTGGCGCGCGAGATGGCGGAGCTGGCGAAGGGGCGGGGGCGCCGCTTCGTGGATGCGCCGGTCTCGGGCGGCCAGGCGGGCGCCGAAAGCGGCCAGCTCAGCGTCATGGCGGGCGGGGACGCCGACGCCCTGGCCAGGGCGGAGCCGGCGCTGAAGGCCTATTCCAAGGCGATCAAGCACATGGGGCCGGCCGGATCGGGCCAGTTGACCAAGATGGTCAACCAGATCGCCATCGCCGGCGTGGTCCAGGGCCTGGCCGAGGCGGTGCATTTCGCCCAGACCGCCGGGTTGGACACCGACGCCGTCTACGAGGCGGTGTCGAAGGGCGCGGCGCAGAGCTGGCAGATGGACAATCGGTGGAAGACGGCGGCCAGGGGCGAGTTCGACTTCGGCTTCGCCGTCGACTGGATGCGCAAGGACCTGGGGCTGGTGCTGGACGAGGGCCGGTCCAACGGCGCGAAACTGGCCCTGACCGCCCTGGTCGATCAGTTCTACGCCGAGGTGCAGGACATGGGCGGAAACCGATGGGACACCTCCAGCCTGGCGGCGCGGCTGCAACGGCGCGACTGAAGGTTCAGAGCTTGCGATGCATGACGTGCAGGCCGACCAATCCGTCCCTCGGATGATCGAAGGCCTCTGGGACCGTGCCGACGATGGCGAAGCCCAGCTTCTTCCACAAGGCGACGGCGACGGCGTTGGTTTCGACCACGGCGTTGAACTGCATCGCCTTGAAACCGGCCTTGCGGGCGAACGCCAGCGCCGCCTCGCCCAGCGCGCGGGCCACGCCGCGTCCGCGCGCCTCGGACGCGACCATGAAACTGCCGTTGGCGACGTGGGCGCCGTTGCCCTGCTGGTTCGGAATGATCTTGGCCGCGCCCAGAACCCGGCCCTCCTCGACCGCGACCAGGGTTGCGCCGGGCGCCGGCGGCGTCCACAGGACGCGCGCCTGGGCCTCCGTCATGTCCAGCGGATAGGCATAGGTTTCGCCCGCGCGGGTGACGGTCTCGATGATCGGCCACAGGCCCGGCCAGTCGGCCTCCGTGATCGGCCGGATCTCCAAGCTCATCTGCCTAGCAGCCGCGCGGCCTGCGGCGCGAAATAGGTCAGCACGCCCGCGCAACCCGCGCGCTTGAATCCGTGCAGGGTCTCAAGGATCGCGCGGTCCTGGTCCAGCCAGCCGTTGGCGATAGAGGCCTGCATCATCGCATATTCGCCCGACACCTGATAGGCGAAGGTGGGCACGCGGAAGGTCTCCGACACCCGCCGCACGATATCGAGATAAGGCATTCCCGGCTTGACCATCACCGCGTCGGCGCCTTCCGACAGGTCCATGGCCACCTCCTTCAGCGCCTCGTCCGAATTGGCGTAATCCATCTGATAGGTCTTCTTGTCGCCCCTCAGCATGGTCGAGGAGCCGACGGCGTCGCGATAGGGGCCATAGAAGGCCGAGGCGAACTTGGCCGCATAGGACAGGATCAAGGTGTCGTGGAAACCGTTGGCCTCCAGCGCCTCGCGCACCGCCTGAACGCGGCCGTCCATCATGTCGGAAGGCGCCACGACATCCGCGCCGGCGTGGGCGTGGATGAAGGCCTGTTCGGCCAGCCGCTCCAGCGAGGCGTCGTTGGCGATGCGGTCGCCTTCCATCACCCCGTCGTGGCCGTGGTCGGTGTAGCAGTCCAGCGCCACGTCGGTCATGACGCCGATCTCGGGCGCGGCGTCCTTGATGGCGCGGATACAGTCGGGGATCAGTCCGTCGGGATCGGTAGCCCCGGTCCCCACGGCGTCCTTGATCGCGCCGTCGACGTTGGGAAACAAGGCCAGCATCGGGATGCCCAGGTCGCGGGCCTCGATCGCGGCGGCGGCGGCGGCCTTGGGCGACAGGCGGAACACGCCGGGCATGGAGGCGACCGGCGCGCGGTCCTCGGCCCCGTCGTGGACGATCAGCGGCCAGATCAGGTCGGCAGGCGTCAGGGTGGTCTCCGCCACCAGACGACGCACCCAGGGGCTGGCGCGCAGGCGGCGCGGGCGGGCGAGCGGGAAGGGGGCGGGCTGATAGGGAAGCATGACGAGACCTTGGAAAACCTAGCGTGGGACTAGCCTCGCCGGGCGGACGGCGCAAATCGCGAGATGCGTCGGATCGTTTCGGTCGTGATCGACGCTTGCGCGGATCGCCGAAATGCGAGCCTATCGGCGGCAAAAGGGAGATGACGATGATCGGACGTTTGGCGGCCAGCGCGACGGTTCTGGCGCTCTCTGCGGGGCTTTCGGCCTGTATCATCGTGTCGTCGGAGAGCGGATCGCGGAATGTGATCTCCAGCGGCGGCAGCGGGACGACGACGCCGTCCTACGTCTCCCTTTACAGCGACGCCGTCGCCGATCCGAAGCGCCCGGCCGAGGAGGTCGCGCGCGATCCCTTGCGTCATCCGGCCGAGATACTGGCCTTCGCCCAGCTCGCGCCGGGCGACAAGGTCGCCGACATCCGTCCCGGCGCCGGTTATTTCACCCGCCTGTTCTCCGATGTGGTCGGGCCGACCGGCCGGGTCTACGCCTTCGTGCCCGAGCTGACGATGGCGCGGGAGAATCCGGCGGCGGACCTGCTGGTCGCGGCCTATCCGAACGTGACGCGGGTCAACGGCCTGCTGGACTCCATGACCTACGCCGAACCGCTGGACATGGTCTTCATGAGCCAGGAATACCACGACTTCCATATCCCCGGTTTCGACACCGACGTGGCCAGGATGAACGCGGCCGTCTTCGCCGCGCTGAAGCCGGGCGGCCGCTATGTCGTGATCGACCACCAGGCGGCGCCGGGCGCCGGCATATCGGTCGTGCAGACCCTGCACCGGATCGAAGGCGACTATCTGAAGCGCGAGGTCGAGGCGGCCGGCTTCGTCTACGAGGGCGAAAGCGCCGTGGTCGCCAACCCCGCCGACGATCACAGCCTGAACGTCTTCGACGACAAGATCAGGGGCCGGACGGACCAGTTCGTCTATCGCTTCCGCAAGCCCGGCTGACCAGCGGCGTAGTGAGAAGCGTTATCAATTAAGGGTTTGGGTCGTTTTGTCCACGTTGCAAACATGGACAAGGCGGGGCCGGGGGCGCAAATAACGCGAAAGCCGTCGCCATAAGCGAAAGACCGAGCGTTTGTTCGATTACAAGGCCGCCTTCGACCGCTCCGTAGAGCAGGTCCGCAGCGAAGGACGCTACCGCGTCTTCGCCGATCTCAAGCGCGTGCGCGGCCAGTTTCCGCTGGCGGTGCGCCGACGCGAGGACGGATCCCAGCAGGACGTCGTCATCTGGTGTTCCAACGACTATCTCGGCATGGGCCAGCATCCCGATGTGCTGGCGGCCATGCACGACGAGATCGACGCCGTGGGCGCCGGAGCCGGCGGCACGCGCAATATTTCGGGAACGACCCGCTCCGCCGTGGACCTGGAGGCCGAACTCGCCGCCTGGCACCAGAAGGAAGCGGCGCTGCTGTTCACCTCGGGCTATGTCGGCAACGAGGCGACCCTGTCGACGCTGCAGAAGATCCTGCCGGGCCTGATCGTCTTCTCCGATTCGCTGAACCACGCCTCGATGATCGCCGGCATCCGCCACGGCGGCGGCGAGCGCCATGTGTTCAGGCACAACGACCTGGCGCATCTGGAAAGCCTGCTAGCCTCGGCGCCGGCCGAGGCGCCCAAGCTGATCGCCTTCGAAAGCGTCTATTCGATGGACGGCGACATCGCCGACCTGGCGGGCACCATCGCCCTGGCCAGGAAATACGGCGCCATGACCTATCTGGACGAGGTGCACGCCGTGGGCCTGTACGGCCGGACCGGCGCGGGCGTGGCCGAGCGCGACGGCGTCCTGGACCAGATCGACATCATCGAATGCACCCTGGGCAAGGCTATCGGCGTGATGGGCGGCTACATCGCCGCCGACGCCGTGATCGTGGATGCGGTGCGCAGTTGGGCCTCGGGCTTCATCTTCACCACCAGCCTGCCGCCGGCCCTGACCGCCGGGGCGCTGGCTTCGGTGCAGCATCTCAAGAGTCACCCGGAACTGCGTGAAAAACATCAGGAACGCGCCGCCACGCTCAAGGCCCGCTTCGCCGCCGCCGGCATTCCGGTGATGGAGAGCGAGAGCCACATCGTGCCGGTGCACGTCGGCGATCCGGTCCACTGCAAGATGATCTCGGACATGCTGCTGGACCAGTACGGCGTCTATGTTCAGCCGATCAACTATCCGACCGTGCCCAAGGGAACCGAGCGTCTGCGTTTCACCCCGTCGCCGAACCACACGGACGCGATGATGGATCATCTGGTCCAGGCGATGGATACGTTGTTCGCCCACTGCAACGTGGCGCGCCGTCCCGTCGCCGCATGACGACGGGCGACGACCTCGGAGAGGTCATCGTCGAGTTCGTCCGCAACGGTCCCTACCTCAAATGCTCCGCCATCCACGTGGCCACCGGCCGCGAGGTCAGCGCCATGGGACCGGCCAATGAGCCAAAGGCCGTCGAACGGGTGGTGATCGCCAAGCTCCGACGCGTACTGCAAAAGCCTTAGCAAGATTGGGCTCGCCTGCGAAGAGCTGAGCCCATGCAGGACAAGCTTTGCATTGGGTGTCGGACGCCGTATGCTCCCACATACCGTCGATAGGCGGCGAGATGGATCGATTGAAGGGGCGCGATCATGAGTTCATTCTACAATCGACGCGAGCAGAACGGCGCGGTCCTCTTCAGCGTCACGCCGGCTTCCTATCCGGGTGACAAGGGTGCGGGCCAGATATTCGCGCTGGGCGTCGGAGCGATCTGTATTGGCGTCGTTCTGCTTATTTTCGTCGTGGGCATCGCCTTCATTGGGCTGGGGATCGCCTGGATCATTCAGAGCCGAAACCTCAAGAAGCGATGCGAACTTGAGAACGCGCGTCGCGTTCCCAAAGAGATCAGGGTGGACGCGGCCGGCGTCGTCGCTGACGGCTATCTCTACGAATCGGCGGACATCGTGGAAGTCGCCGTGAGCCATCAGGAAGCCGAGCCCGCTCGTCAAACCGGGAAGGCCGTCGCGGACCTTAAGAACGCGCAGGCGTTTGTCAGCCATCAGGTAAGCGTGCGCTTACGTTCCGACAGTCGCCCGGTGATTCTTGTCAGCGGCCTAACGCTCGAGACCGCCCGCGCACTGGCCCAAGACATTTCTGGAGCCCTTGCGGAGGCACGGAGGACGGCTTGACTACGTCCTCGCTATCGCGCCGACCACAAGATATTGTGGTTCGTCGGCTTGGGGACTAGATAGGCGGCCTTCCGATTTGCGGGGATTTCCAGCGTGACCGCCTTCACCCATGACGCCTATTTCACCAAGACTCTCGCCGACGCCGACCCGGACGTCTTCAAGGGCATTCAGGGCGAGCTGGGCCGTCAGCGCGAGCAGATCGAGCTGATCGCTTCCGAGAATATCGTCTCCCAGGCGGTGCTGGATGCGCAAGGGTCGGTCCTGACGAACAAATACGCGGAAGGCTATCCCGGTCGTCGCTATTACGGCGGCTGCGAGTTCGTCGACGTGACCGAGGATCTGGCCCGCGAGCGCGCCAAGCAACTGTTCGGCGCGGCCTTCGCCAACGTCCAGCCGCACTCGGGCGCCCAGGCGAACCAGGCGGTCTTCTTCACCCTGCTGCAGCCCGGCGACACCTTCCTGGGCATGGACCTGGCCTGCGGCGGCCACCTGACCCACGGCTCGCCCGCCAACCAGTCAGGCAAATGGTTCCGGCCCGTGACTTACAAGGTGACGGAAGACACGCATCTCATTGATTACGATCACGTCGCCGAAATGGCCGAGCGTGAAAAGCCCAAGCTGATCCTGGCGGGCGCCAGCGCCTACAGCCGCCACATCGACTTCAAGCGCTTCCGCGAGATCGCCGACAGCGTCGGCGCCTATCTGATGGTCGATATGGCCCACTACGCCGGTCTGGTGGCGGGCGGCGTCTATCCCGACCCGATCCCTCACGCCCATGTCGTCACCACCACGACGCACAAGACCCTGCGCGGCCCGCGCGGCGGCATGATCCTGTCCAACGACGCGGACCTGGGCAAGAAGATCAACTCGGCCGTCTTCCCCGGCCTGCAGGGCGGCCCGCTGGAGCACGTCATCGCCGGCAAGGCCGTGGCCTTCGGCGAGGCGCTGAAGCCCGAGTTCAAGGTCTACGCCCAGCAGGTGGTCAGGAACGCCCAGGCCCTGGCCGCCGTCCTGGTCGAGCGCGGCCTGGCCATCGTCTCTGGCGGCACCGACAGCCACCTGATGCTGGTCGACCTGCGGCCCAAGGGCGTCACCGGCAAGGCGACCGAGCACGAGCTCGAAAAGGCGCTGATGACCTGCAACAAAAACGGCGTGCCGTTCGACACCGCCCCCTTCACCGTCACCTCGGGCGTCCGCCTGGGCACCCCGGCCGGCACCACGCGCGGCTTCGGCGAGGCCGAGTTCCAGCAGATCGGTCACTGGATCGCTGACGTCGTCTCGTCGATGAATGGCGGCGACGAGGCCGATCCTGCCGTGGTCGCGGGGGTTGCAGCCCAGGTGCGCGAGTTGACGCACCGCTTCCCGATCTACAGGTAAGCCGCTGATGAAGTGCCCTTTTTGCGGTCATCAGGATACTCAGGTGAAGGACAGTCGGCCGTCGGACGACGGTTCGGCCATTCGTCGCCGCCGGTCCTGCCCCAACTGCAACGGGCGCTTCACCACCTTCGAGCGGGTGCAACTGCGCGAACTGGTGATCCTGAAGCGGAACGGCCGCCGCACGCCGTTCGAGCGCGACAAGCTGGAACGCTCGCTGGGCGTCGCGCTGCGAAAACGCCCGGTCGAGCCCGACCAGGTCGAGCAGATGGTCAACCGGATCGTGCGTCAGCTGGAAAGTCTGGGCGAGACCGAGATCCCGTCCAGCACGGTCGGCGACTTCATCATGAAGGCGCTTAAGGGCGTCGACGAGGTTGCCTATGTCCGCTACGCCTCGGTCTACAAGGACTTCCGCCACACCGGCGACTTCGCCAAATTCCTGGGCGACGAAGGCTTCGACGAGCCGTCCGGCAAGGTCTGATGCGGGTCACGCTGAAACTGGCGACCTCGCTGGACGGGCGGATCGCCACGGCCTCGGGCGAAAGCCGCTGGATCACGGGCGAGGCGGCGCGGCTGGAAGGCCACCGCCTGCGCGCCGCCCATGACGCCATTCTGGTCGGGGTCGAAACCGTGTTGCAAGACGACCCCGAATTGACCGCGCGCCTGCCGGGCCGCAGCGTCGATCAGCCGTTGCGCGTGGTGCTGGACAGCCGTCTGCGCACGCCCGCGACGGCGAAACTGGCCGGCCGGAACACCCTGATCCTGACCGCCGCCGAACCCCGTCCGGTCGGCGCGGCCGAGGTGAAACAGGTCGAGGCCGAGAACGGCCGCCCAGCGATCCCTGCGGTTTTGAACGCGCTGAAGGACGCCGGCGCCGCCTCGCTGTTGATCGAGGGCGGGGGCCAGGTCGCGGCCGCCTTCCTGCGCGCCGGCGCGGTCGATGCGCTGGAATGGTTCCGCGCCCCGATCCTGTTGGGCGGGGAGGGCAGGCCCTGCGTCGCGTCCCTGGCGCTTGCAAAGCTGGCCGACGCCCCCAAGTTCCGACGCCTGGGCGTCGAGCCCGTCGGAGACGACCTGTGGGAACGCTACGCGCGATCCTGACCCCGCCGTCTGCGTCGATTTCAGACGATTCAGACTATTCAGACTGTGTTTTTCGGGTCCGAAAGGGGCCAGGGTTTAAATGTTCACCGGCATCGTCACCGACATCGGCCGCGTCCGCGAGGTCCGCGAGACCGACCGCGACCGCCGCTATGAGATCGAGACCGCCTGGGACACGTCCGGCATCGACCTGGGGGCGTCCATCAGCCACGCGGGCTGCTGCCTGACCGTCACGGAAAAGGGCGCGGGGTGGTTCGCCGTCGAAGTGTCGAACGAGACCCTGTCCAGAACCACGCTCGGCGCCTGGAAGGCCGGCGACGGCGTCAATCTGGAGCGGGCGGCGAAACTGGGCGACGAAATGGGCGGCCATGTCGTCTCGGGCCATGTCGACGGTCTGGGCCGGATCGTGTCGATCACGCCCGAAGGCGGATCGCATCGGGTCGAGGTCGAGGCGCCGGCGCCCCTGCACCGCTATATCGCCGCCAAGGGCTCGATCACCGTGGACGGCGTGTCCCTGACGGTCAACCGCGTCGAGGGGCGGGTCTTCTCGCTGAACATCATTCCCCACACCTGGAATGTGACGACCCTGGGCCGTCTGAAGGCCGGCGATCCGGTGAATCTGGAGATCGACATGCTGGCGCGATATCTCGCGCGGTGGCAGGAGACCGCATGATGCAACTCGTCCCGAAATCTTATGACAGCCCGATCAGTTCGATCGAGGACATACTGGAGGACGCGCGCAACGGCCGTCCCTTCATCCTGGTCGACGCCGAGGATCGCGAGAACGAGGGGGACATCATCATCCCCGCCCAGTTCGCCACCCCGGACCAGATCAACTTCATGATCCGCCAGGCGCGCGGCCTGGTCTGTCTGGCACTGACGGCCGAGCGGGCGCAGCAGCTGCGCCTGCCGCCGATGGCCGCCGACAACCGCGAGAGCATGAAGACCGCCTTCACCGTCTCGATCGAGGCAAAGGAGGGCGTCACGACCGGCATTTCCGCGGCCGACCGTTCGCGCACCATCCATGTGGCGACCGACGCGACCAAGGGGATGGACGACATCGTCTCGCCCGGCCACATCTTCCCGCTGGTGGCGCGCGACGGCGGCGTCCTGGTCCGGGCCGGCCATACCGAGGCTGCGGTCGACATCAGCCGCATGGCGGGCCTGACGCCGGCGGGCGTGATCTGCGAGATCATCAAGGACGACGGCGAGATGGCGCGGATGCCCGACCTTGTCGCCTTCGCCCAGTTGCACGGGCTCAAGATCGGCACCATCGCCGACCTGATCGCCTATCGCCGCCGCACCGAACGGTTCGTCGAGCGGATCATGGATACGCCGTTCGAAAGCGTCCACGGCGGCCCCTTCCGGCTGATGCTGTACAGGAACGCCATCGAGGGGACCGAGCACGTCGCCCTGGTCAAGGGCCGGATCGACCCTGGCAAGCCGACCCTGGTGCGGATGCACCAGGTGGACTTCGCCTGCGACCTGCTGGGCCATGTCGAGGCGCGCCAGGACTATGTGCCCAGCGCGCTGAAACAGATCACCGACCACGACGGCGCTGGCGTCGTCGTCTTCCTCCGTGATCCGTCGCTCAATCCTCTGGCGGAGCGGCTGGCGGGCGTGGATCGGCCGGCGGCGATGGATCGGTCGCTGCGCGCCTATGGCGTGGGGGCCCAAATTCTGCTGGACCTGGGCGTCAAGGACATGATCGTGATGAGTTCGACGCGGCCCGAGCCTACGGCGTTGGAAGGTTATGGCCTGCGCATCGTCGGCTGGCGCGACATGGACGGAGAAACCAAGGCGTGAGCGACGCACCCCGTATTCTGATCGTCGAGGCCCGTTTCTACGACGCCCTCGCCGACGCTCTGCTGGAAGGCGCCAAGGAGACGCTGAAGGCGCGCGGCGCGGATTTCGACGTCGTGACCGTGCCGGGCGCCCTGGAAATCCCGCCCGCCATCGCCATGGCCGAGGAGGCGGGGCGTTTCCCGACCGCCCCGCGCTATGACGGCTATGTCGCCCTGGGCGCGGTGATCCGCGGAGAGACCTATCATTTCGAGATCGTCTCGGACCAGTCGGCCGCCGGCATCATGGCCCTGGGCGTCAAGGGGCTGGCCATCGGCAACGGCGTCCTGACGACCGAGGACGAAGACCAGGCCTGGTATAGGGCGCGGCTATCGGAAGGGGATAAGGGCGGCGGCGCGGCGAAAGCCTGCCTCGATCTCATTGCCTTGAAGAAGCGATTGCGCGTAGGCGTCGGCGCATGACCGAACCGAACAGCGTCAAATCCGTCCTCGAACAGCTGGCCGAGATCGAGAAGCAGCGCGCCGAGCCGAACCTGAGCTCCAAGCAACGCCGCGCCCGCACCGTGTCGCGCCTGGCCGCCGTCCAGGCCCTTTATCAGATGGAGTTGGCGGGCGAGGGGGTGGAGACGGTGATCGCCGAATTCTCGAACTTCCGTTTCGACGCCGATCTCGAAGGCCAGGCCCTGGCCGAGGCCGACGAAGCCTATTTTGCAGAGATCGTGCGCGGCGTGATCGAAAGCCAGCGCGAGATCGACGCCGCCATCAAGGCGCGCCTGGCCGCCAACTGGAAGCTGGAGCGGATCGACGCCACCCTGCGCGCCCTGTTGCGCTCGGGCGCCTGGGAGCTGATGAAACAGCCCGAGACCCCGCGCGAGGTTGTGATCGACGAATATGTCGAACTGGCCAAGGCCTTCTTCGACGACGCCGAGGCGCGTTTCGTCAACGCCGCCCTGGACGGCGTGGCCAGAGACACGCGCAAATAATGCCTGCGCTCGACGTCGCGGGCGAATTCGAGACGATCGAGCGGCTGCTGAAGCCCCTGGCCCATCCCGAATGGGCGCGGGGTCTGACGGACGATGTGGCCATCCTGCCGTCGCGGCCTGGTCAAGACCTAGTCCTGACCAAGGACGCGATGGTCGAGGGGGTGCATTTCCTGCCCGGCGACCCCCTGGATACGGTGGCCAGGAAGCTGTTGCGGGTGAACCTGTCGGACCTGGCGGCCAAGGGCGCCGAGCCGTTCGGCTATCTGCTGTCCTGCTTCTGGTCCGAACGGTGCGGCTGGCCCGAGCGCGAGGCGTTCGCGGCGGGACTGGCCGAGGACCAGGCGCGGTTCGGCGTGGGGCTGCTGGGCGGCGATACGGTGAAAACGCCGGGTCCGGCCAGCTTTTCCTTGACGGCGCTGGGCTGGGTTCCGGCGGGCGCGGCGGTGAGTCGTGCGGGCGCGCAGGTCGGGGACCTGGTCTTCGTCACCGGCTCCATCGGCGACGGGCTCTTGGGCCTCCGGGCCGCGCGGGGCGAGCTGGCGCTGGATGAAGAGCGGATCGCCGCCCTGATCGACCATTACCGCACGCCGACGCCGCGTCTGGACTTCGCCCCCGTGGTGCGCGAGTTCGCAACCGCATCGGTGGATGTGTCGGACGGCCTGGCGGCGGACCTGGCCCACGTCGCGCGCGCCAGCGGCGCGGCGATCATGCTGAACCTGAACGTCCTGCCCTTGTCGGCGGCGGCCCAGGCCTGGTTCGACGACCGCGTCGACGCGCAGCTGTCGCTGGAAGACCTGGCGGGCGGCGGCGACGACTATCAGATCGCCTTCACCGCCCACCCGCGCCATGAGGAGTCCCTGCGTCGCGAAGCCGAGCGTCGTCTGGTCAGGCTGACGCGAGTAGGGGAGGTCGCGGCCGGGGTCGGCCTGACTGCGACCTATGATGGTCGGCCGGTCCAGATGGCGCGTCCCGGCTGGACGCACCGCTGAGGCGGCAAGGGAATCCTAACGTCCTTCGGCTATCCGCCGGATATGGATCGAAGAAGCCTGATCGTCGCCGGAACCGCTGCTGTCGCGAGCGCCCTGCCGCGCGGCGCCGCCGCCGCGTCCAGCGACTCGCCCGCCGCGCCGGCCTCGCTCGGTATCGCGGGGCTGGGCCTGCCGGTCATCGAGGGCGGCCGGCTGAGAAACTATGTGTTCGTGGCCCTGCGGCTGGAACTGGGCGCCGGCAAGACGCTGGAGCAGATCAAGCCCAAGGAGGCCTTCTTCCGCGACGCCCTGGTGAAGGCCGCGCACCGCACCCCCTTCACCGTGCCGGGCGACTGGACCCGGCTGGACGAGCGCGCCCTGTCCGCCGCCGTGGTCGCGGCGGCCAACGGCATATCGGGGCGTGGGTCTGTCGTTCGGGTCGAAATCGTCTCTCAGACCCCGCGTCGCCGCGCCGGAATGCCGTCCCGCCCCTAACGGGGTATGCCGCCCGCTGCGCGGGCGTCGTCTTGATTGATGCCGCGGGCGACCATTTCCTCGGCCTCCCTGCGCTTGATCGCCACCATCTCGGCATATTGCTCCGGCGTGTAGCAGATGCGCTGCTCTAGCCGTCGACCGGTCAAGGCCCGGGTTTCACAGATACGGCGTGGTCTTTGCGGCGCCGTCTGAGCGGGCGGTTCAGGCTGGGCGGCGACGGCCGCCGGCGCCGATGTTGCCGGTCGATCCTGAAAAGCTAAGGCTCCAGCAATAAACAGGACGGTCAAGATCATTTGGAAACCCTCGTTCCGACGAACAGTCTCACGAGACGCCAGACATCGCAACCGTCACAGCTTGTCCCCCTAGCGGCGGTTGGGCTGCCCGATTGCATCGCGGTTCGCGTCGTGACACCGTCGATATGCAAATCCCAAGGGACGCGATGATGCGTTCGCCGCGCGCGGGGGGACCGGAAGGCGGACAGAGGCGATAACGCCCGCCCGCCGCTCCAGGCCCGCGCGCCTGTTTGCAAGGGCATGGAAACGCCAATGACGACTTATCTCACGCTGGTCTTCGCGGCCGGTGTCCTGGCGGTGCTTTACGGCGCCGTCCAGACGGCCGTGCTGATGAAGGCGAGCACCGGCAACGACAAGATGCGAGAGATCGCAGCCGCGATTCAGGAAGGCGCTTCCGCCTATCTGAAGCGGCAATATCTGACCATCGGCATGGTGGGGATCGTGATCCTGATCGCCGCCTATTTCCTGATCGGCGTCTACGCCGCCGTCGGCTTCCTGATCGGGGCGGTCCTGTCCGGCGCGGCGGGCTATGCGGGGATGCTGATCTCGGTGCGCGCCAACGTCCGTACGGCCCAGGCTGCGTCCGAGGGACTGGCCAAGGGGCTGGACCTGGCGTTCCGCTCCGGCGCCATTACGGGCATGTTCGTGGCCGGCGGCGCCCTGATCGGTGTGTCGGTCGGGCTATTACATCGTGCTGACCCAGCATCTGGGGCTGGCGTCCACCGGGCGCGAAGTGATCGACGGCCTGGTGGCGCTGGGCTTCGGCGCCTCGCTGATCTCCATCTTCGCGCGGCTCGGCGGCGGCATCTTCACCAAGGGCGCGGACGTGGGCGGCGACATGGTGGGCAAGGTCGAGGCGGGAATCCCAGAGGACGATCCCCGCAACGCCGCTACCATCGCCGACAATGTCGGCGACAATGTCGGCGACTGCGCCGGCATGGCCGCCGATCTGTTCGAAACCTACGCGGTGACGACGGTGGCGACCATGGTGCTGGCCGCCATCTTCTTCCGCGACCAGCCCTATGTGGACGTGATGATGGCGCTGCCGCTGGCGATCTGCGCGGTCTGCATCGTCACCTCCATCGTCGGCAGCTTCTTCGTGCGACTGGGCAAGAGCCGCAACATCATGGGCGCCCTCTATCAGGGACTGATCGTGACCGGCGTCCTGTCCATCGGCGCGGTCTGGTGGGTGATCGACCAGATGGTGACGGGGCCGATCGTCACCGCAGGCGGGCTGGAGATCCAGCCGATGGCCCTGTTCTGGTCCGGCCTGGTCGGGCTGGGCGTGACGGCGGCCATCGTCGTGGTGACGGAATACTACACCGGCTCGGGCTTCCGGCCCGTGCGGTCGGTGGCCAACGCCTCTGTCTCCGGCCACGGCACCAATGTCATCCAGGGTCTGGCGGTGTCGCTGGAGGCCACGGCCCTTCCGGCCCTGACCATCATCGCCGGCATCGTCGTCAGCTTCCAGTTGGCGGGCCTGTTCGGCATCGCCATCGCCACCACCACCATGCTGGGCGTGGCGGGCATGATCGTGGCGCTGGACGCCTTCGGACCCGTGACCGACAACGCCGGCGGCATCGCCGAAATGGCGGGCCTGCCGGCCGAGGTGCGGCATTCGACGGATGCGCTCGATGCCGTGGGCAACACGACCAAGGCCGTGACCAAGGGCTACGCCATCGGCTCGGCGGGCCTGGGGGCGTTGGTGCTGTTCGCGGCCTATACGTCGGATCTGCAGTATTTCTCGGCCAACCCGGCGGACTATCCGTTCTTCGCCAATATGGGGCCGATCGCCTTCGATCTGACCAACCCCTATGTCGTCGTCGGCCTGCTGTTCGGGGGGCTGCTGCCCTTTCTATTCGGGGGGATGTCGATGATGGCCGTGGGGCGGGCGGCCGAATCGGTCGTCGCCGAAGTGCGCCGCCAATTCCGCGAGAATCCCGGCATCATGACCTATCAGGTCAAGCCGGAGTACGGCCGGGCGGTCGACATCCTGACCAAGGCGGCGATCCGCGAGATGATCGCGCCGTCGCTGCTGCCGGTCCTGTCGCCCATCGTCCTGTTCGTGGCTGTGCTTGCGATCTCGGACAAGGCCAACGCCTTCGCGGCCCTGGGCGCCATGTTGATGGGGGTGATCGTCACCGGCCTGTTCGTGGCCATTTCGATGACCTCGGGCGGCGGCGCCTGGGACAACGCCAAGAAGCTGATCGAGGAAGGCTTCACCGACAAGAACGGCGTCGTCCACGGCAAGGGCTCGGAAGCCCATAAGGCGGCCGTGACCGGCGACACGGTCGGCGACCCCTACAAGGACACCTCCGGCCCGGCGGTGAACCCGATGATCAAGATCACCAACATCGTGGCCCTGCTGCTGTTGGCGGTTCTGGCCAGCGGGTCGGTCGGTTAGGACCGCGCCCTGAAATGACGACGGCCCGGAGAGCGATCTCCGGGCCGTTTGCATATCCGGTCTGTCGCCCGATGTCAGTCGGGGCGGCGTTGACCGGGGGCGTCCTCGTCCGTGCGCGGCAACTGACCGCGACCCACATTGCCCAGCAGTTGTTCAAGCACCGTCAATTCGCGGCCGCGCGTCGGGGTCTCGTTGCGGTTCATGGCGATGTCCTCGCCGTCGTTCAGACCCAGGGTCCGCACCGACGCCACCTGGTCCCCGCCGGGCGCGAAGGTGATTTCGGTCACGGTGCGGCTGGAGACCTTGGGCAGGTTGTAGGTGTATTTCTCGGTCGTCTGGCTGATGTAGTACCAGACCTGGTTCGGTTCGAAGGTCGAGGTGGTCGACGGCGAACCCAGCTTGGCCAGCACCGTCTCCTTGGTGTCGGTCCCGGCGACCACGTCCTGAGGCTTGGCGTCGATGGCCTGGAAGCCGTTCGAGCCGATGACGGGCGCGCAGGCGGCGCTGAGACCAGCCAGCGAAACGGCGGCGAAAAGCGGGACGAAACGGGACATGGTCGGGCGCCTGCGAGAGAACAAGGTCTTTGACCTAGACGGACCTGCGTCCTAGTTCAACGGCGCGGCGGAAAAGGGGCCGTTGGAACCCATGCTGAAAAACCTGTTCAAACCGCGATCCGGGCCGCGCATCGGCGACGATCTGTACGCCAGGGCGGTGGCGCAGGCGCGCAATCCGGCCTTCTATACGCGGCTGGGCGTGGCCGACCGCATAGACGCCCGATTCGAGCTTTATACGCTGCACGTGCTGCTGCTTGTGTTGCGGTTGCGCGACGAGGACACGGCCCAGGGACGCGACGCCGCCCAGGCGGTGTTCGACGTCTATGTCTCGGCGCTGGATCATGCATTGCGCGAAGAGGGCGTGGGCGACGTGTCGGTCGCCAAGAAGATGCGCAAGCTGGGCGAGGCCGTCTATGGTCGGATGAACGCCTATGAAGGGCCGCTGCGGAGCGGGGACGCCACTGTCCTGTCGCAGGCGATGGCCCGTAACGTCTATGCCGAGCCGCAGGCCGAACACGCCGCCGCCCTGGCGGAATACGCCCTGTCCAGCCGTGCGCGCCTGGCGGAGCAGGATTTCAAGGCCGTGCTGGCGACGCCGGCCTGGGCCGAGGTTTGAACGAGATGAGCATGACGCCTCCTTTCAGCGACGTGGTTCGCATCAATCAGATCGGCGCGGGCCTGAGCCGGCGGCTGGAGCCGGACGCGGAGGCCCGCCAGCGAATCGCCCGCGCCCTGGACTTGCAGGGTCTGGAGGGGTTCGCGGTCGATTTCGAGATCAAGCCCACCCCGTCCAGCGGCGAATGGACGATGAAGGGCCGCGTCGTCGCCCACGCCGTCCAGACCTGCGGTCTGACGCTGGAGCCGCTGCCGGTGGATGTGGATCGACATTTCTCCATCCAGCTGGCCGAGGCGGCGCCGGAGCAAACCGACGAGATCGAGATCACCCTGGACGAGGACGGCGCCGACCTGATCGAGGACGGGAAGATCGACCTGGGCCAATATGCGGTGGAGCAGTTGGTGCTGTCCCTGGACCCGTTCCCCCGCAAGCCGGGTGCGGCGTTCGTGCAACCGCAGGAGCCCAACGAGATTTCGCCTTTCGCCGCCTTGAAGGCGTTGAAGGATCGCGACGCGCAGGACTGAGACTTGGTCAAGGTTGACGCAGGGGCCGGGTGGTTGCATCCCCCGGCGTCGGCGCTATCGTCCAGCGCCCAACCAAGCGTCGCGCGACAAGGTCGACGCGGCCATAAGAGGTCCCTTTGCTCACCCCAGTTACGATCTCGCTTGACGCCATGGGCGGCGATCACGGGCCGTCCGTCGTCGTTCCCGGCATCCGCAGCTATCTCTCCGTCCACGGCGGCGACGGCGTCCGTTTCCTGCTGCATGGGGACGAGGGCCAGATCCGGGCGCATCTGGCGCGCTGCAACCTGCCGGCCGACATGGTGGAGATTCGCCATACGGACAAGGTGGTGGCGATGGATGAAAAGCCCGCCCAGGCCATGCGGCGCGGCAAGGGCTCCAGCCTGTGGAACGCCATCGAAGTCGTGAAGACCGGCGAAGCGGGCGGCATCGTCTCGGCCGGCAACACCGGCGCCCTGATGGCTATCGCCAAGCTGATCCTGCGGATGTCCGCGCCGGGGCTGGAACGGCCCGCCATCGTCGCCAGCTGGCCGACCTTCAAAGGCCATACGGCGGTCCTGGACGTGGGCGCCAACATCGGCAGCGACGCCGAGCAACTGGTCGAGTTCGCCATCATGGGCGAAGCCTTCCAGTCGGCCGTGCACGGCGTGGCGCGGCCCTCCATCGGCCTGCTGAACGTCGGTTCGGAAGACATGAAGGGCAACGAACAGGTCAAGGAGGCGCACGCCATCCTGCGCGACGGGCCGTTCGACCTGAATTATCATGGGTTCGTCGAGGGCGACGACATCGCCAAGGGCACGGTGGACGTGGTCGTCACCGACGGCTTCACCGGCAACATCGCCCTCAAGACCGCCGAAGGCACGGCCCGCTACATATCGGCCCTGCTGAGGGAGGCTTTGACCTCCAACCTCCAGTCCAAGCTGGGGGCGGCCATCGCCATGCCCGCCCTGAAGAAGATGCGCCAGAAGATCGATCCCAGCGCCATCAACGGCGGCCCCTTGCTGGGCCTGAACGGCATCGTCGTGAAAAGCCATGGCGGGGCCGACGCCAAGGGGTTCGGCGCCGCCATCCGCATCGCCGTCGATCTGGCCCGCAGCGATTATATGAGCAAGGTGGGCGACAATCTGGGCAAACTCGGCGTCGTCTTCGACCACGCCAAACCGACCGCACCCGCCGGAGAAACCGTCCAGTGAGCGTCACCCGCAGCGTCGTCACCGGCGTCGGCTCGTACCTGCCGGAGCAGGTCGTCACCAACGCCGACCTGGCCAAGATCGTCGACACGTCCGACGAATGGATCCAGGAACGCACCGGCATCAAGCAGCGCCACAAGGCGCGCGACGATCAGCCGACCAGCGACCTGGCGGTCGAGGCCGCCAGGAAGGCCCTGGCCGACGCCGGCAAGGCGTCGACGGACGTCGACCTGATCGTCGTGGCGACGACGACGCCGGACATGACCTTTCCCGCGGTGGCCTCCATCGTCCAGAGCAAGCTGGGCGCGGGCGTGGGCGTGGCCTTCGACGTCCAGGCGGTCTGCTCGGGCTTCGTTTATGCGCTCGGCGTCGCCGACGGCTTCGTGGCGCGGGGTCTGTCGAAATGCGCCCTGGTGATCGGGGCCGAGGAAATGACCCGGCTGATGGACTGGACCGACCGGACCACCTGCGTCCTGTTCGGCGACGGCGCGGGGGCCGTGGTGCTGGAGCCGCGCGAAGGGCAGGGGACGTCGGACGACCAGGGGCTGCTGGGCTTCGCCTTGCGCGCCGACGGCTCCAAGGCCGATCTCCTTTATGTCGATGGCGGGCCGGCGACGACGGGCACGGTCGGGCATCTGCGCATGGCCGGCAACCAGGTCTTCCGCCACGCCGTCGTCAATATCGCCGAAGGCATCACCGCCGCCTGCGGCGCCGCGGACATTCAGATTTCGGACGTGGACTGGTTCGTGCCCCACCAAGCCAACCAGAGGATCATCAAGGGCGTCGGAGACCGGCTGGGCCTGGACGAGAACAAGGTGATCTCGACCGTGGCCATGCACGCCAACACCTCGGCCGCGTCCATTCCGCTGGCGCTGGACGCCGCGATCCAGGATGGACGGATCAAGAAGGGCGACATGGTGCTGTTGGAGGCCATGGGCGGCGGCCTGACCTGGGGCGCCTGCGCCCTGAGGCTCTAAATCGGCTAGCGGCATTGATTTTTTGGGGACTTTGCGTCCCTATGACGGCGATTGGATCGCACGAGCGGGGGATACGATGGCAGGCCAGCAGACTGTGACCCGCGCCGACCTTTGCGAGGCGGTGCATGACGAGGTCGGCCTGTCCCGCCAGGAGTGTTCGGCCCTGGTCGAACGGACGCTGGAGCTGATCGTCGAATCGCTGGAACGCGGCGAGACGGTGAAGCTGTCGGGCTTCGGCGTCTTCCAGGTCCGCGAGAAGCGCGCGCGCATGGGGCGCAATCCCAAGACGGGCGAGCCGGCGGCCATCAACCCGCGCCGGGTCATCAGCTTCCGCGCCTCCCAGATCATGAAAAGCCGGGTTCACGACGCCGTCGTCGAGGCCTGATTCCGGTGGCCAAGAGCGCCGGCGCCTTTCGCACCATTTCCGAAGCCGCCGAAGAGGTCGGGGCTCCTCAGCACGTGCTGCGTTTCTGGGAAACCAAGTTCGACTTCGTGACGCCGGTGAAACGCGCCGGAGGGCGGCGGTTTTATCGCCCGCAGGATGTGCTGGTGCTGAAGGCCGTCAAGCGGCTGTTGCACGACGACGGGCTGACGATCCGGGGCGTGCAGCGTCTGCACAGAGAGCAGGGACTGAAGAAGCTGGTCGGGGCCGAGGTCGCCGCTCTGATCGAGGACGGCGCGCTGGATTCGTCGCCGCCGGTGGATGACGGGGCGCTGGAAACCTCGGCTTTGCAGCGGCTTCTCCGCGATCTCGAGCAGGCGAAGGCGCGTCTGGACGCCGTTCTATCGCCGTAGGTGGATAAGTCGTTTTAGCGTTTGCGATCACCGGTCCCCCCGTCTATAGGGAGCGCCTTCGGAGCGTGGCGCAGCCTGGTAGCGCACTTGACTGGGGGTCAAGGGGTCGCAGGTTCGAATCCTGTCGCTCCGACCATCTGAATCGCTGATTTGAATGGTTCTGAAGGGGCCGCCGTTCGGCGGCCCCTTCGCAAATCCGCTTTGGGGCGCATATGGGGCACAATCCGTGATTTCTTTCGAGGGTCGCGGGCTGGATCGCAAGCCGAACGACGCGACGCGACGCGGACTGGAGATCTTGCGCGCGCCAGGGTCGGCCGAGGTCTCGGAGCCGCCCGACAACGACGCCTTCACAGTCATGGCCGCGATCCACGTTCTGCGTCGCACCATCCGGCGACGCCTTTCATCGAAGCTCTAAACGCACCCAGATGGCCGGGTCTGGAAAGCAAACGCTCGAGAGGCGGCGTCGGCGTCCCTCGACGATCGATCAGCCCTCGGCCCGCGTGCAGCGGCGCTGGTGGGCGACGCCCTTCAGGAAGCCGCGGCGGACCAAGCCGGCGCGGATCGCCGCCTGAACCTCCCGGTCATGGGCCGCTGCGCCGGACAGGCGGCGCACCCAGCTTCTGAGCGGAATGAAGTCCGTCGCTGTGTCGCGGACCACGTCGAGGGCGGCGTTGGCCGCGGTCTCGCCCGTGCCGGCGGCGGGTTGGGGCTGGTCGACATCTGGACCCAAGGCCTCGTCCAGGTGATCGATCTGGGCGATGACAGCCGAGCAGCGGCGCAGCCCCTCGGTCCCATAGGGCGCTCGACGGGCCGAGATCAGGACTTCGGGAACCGCCTCCCGACGCAGGTTGAGGTCGTCCAGCGGAGCGGTGGCCGCGTCCGCCACGCCTTCGCCGAAGGTCTTGCCGCCGCGCGCCGCCTCCTCGCGGTTGACCTGAACGCCCGACATCCCGGGGATGGAGGCGCAGGCTCCGACGCCGGACAGCGCCAGCGCGAGAACAGGCAGGAAGACGGACGAACGAGCGGACTTCATGGTTGTTGACAAGCGTGACTATACGCCAAGGTGCGCGGAACGCGTTTTAGTTCCAACGTCGCCGAAGAACAACGCCACGAAGCTATCGCAGCTATCGTGGCGGGGTGGTCCTGACGGGCGACCTCATCGCCTTTTTCGGTCTCGGCCCCCCTCGGCCCATTTCAGCAGCGGAATAAGAGGCAGGCCCCAGGCGGCGCCGCCGAGGCCAAAGAAGGCGAAGTCGATCCAGGCGGAAGGGGCAACATCGCGCGCAACGCGATCAGTCCCCAGACCCAGAAGGCCAGGAAGGCCAGAACGCCGATCGCGGCGACGAATCGACGCGCGCGGGGCGGCATCAGCGCTTGTTCCTGAACAGGAAGAAGGCGCCCAGGCACAGGGCCGATCCCACCAAGGCCCAGGGAACCCAGACCCAGCTGTCCATGGCGCCGACCGCGAAGACCCGCACCGCCAGGAACCAGCCGCAAGCCAGGCCGACGCCCGACACCAACGAGGTCCCGCCGAAGCCGCGACGTCCCGTCACCAAGTCCGCGATCCAGGCCAGAAGCAGTCCGCCCGCGATGGCGGCGGCGATATCGGCGTATTGCAACCCTGATCTCCTGCGGCGTCATCGCCGTTAACTCAATCCGACTCGATCTTCCGTCGAGAGCGGGGCATACCGCCACGGTCGCGATTTGGTCATGGTCGAGCGCGACAGCATATCCGGGTCAGCGTCGGGCGTCGAATGAACCGTTTCGGAAATCCAGATCGTAATCGCATGGTCGCCGTGTGGCTGTTCGCCACGGCGGCCATCGTCTTTCTGATGGTCGTTATCGGCGGCGTCACGCGCCTGACCGGATCGGGCCTGTCGATCACGGAGTGGAAGCCCATCATGGGCGCGATACCCCCGCTGAACGACGCCCAGTGGAACGAGGCGTTCGAGAAATACAAACAGATCCCTCAATACGCTCAGGTCAACGCCGGCATGAGCCTGGGCGAGTTCCAAGGCATCTTCTGGTGGGAATGGCTGCACCGTCTGGTCGGGCGGCTGGTCGGGGCGATCTTCGCCCTGCCGCTGGCGTTCTTCCTGCTCTGCCGCGTCGCGCCGCCGCGCTCGATCTTCCGCCAATGGGCCATGCCGGATCGCCTGATCTGGCGTTGCGTGGTGCTGCTTGCGCTGGGCGGGCTTCAGGGTCTGGTCGGCTGGTGGATGGTGTCTAGCGGCTTGTCGGAGCGGGTCAGCGTCGCGCCCGAACGGCTGGCCACGCACCTGGGCCTTGCCTTCGTGCTGTTCGCCGCCCTGATCTGGACGGGGCTGGAGGCGTGGAACGGCGAGGATCACGGCCGCCCGCCCGCCGGCTGGGCGCGGGGCGCGGGCCTGTTGCTGGGCGTGGTGTTCGTTCAATGCCTGCTGGGCGCCCTGGTCGCGGGCGGCCATGCGGGTCTGGTCTATACCGACTGGCCGCTGATGAACGGCCAGGTCCTGCCGCCGGCCGACTGGAGTCTGGGGGCGGGGGCCTTTTTGCACGACCAGGCCCTGACCCAGTTCAATCACAGGCTGGTCGCCTACGGCCTGCTGATCGCGGTCAGCATCTACGCCTTCCAGGCCTGGCGCTGGCGCGCGGCCGAGGGCATGGGCTTGGGCGCCTTCGCCCTGGCTGGCGTGATCTGGGCCCAGGCTGTTCTGGGGATCGTCACCCTGATGCACGCCGTGCCGGTCTGGCTGGGCGTGCTGCACCAGGGCGGGGCCGCCGTCGTCCTGGCCGTGGCGACGGCGAACCTGTGGGTTGTTCTGCGCGCCCAGCCTCGCATCTTCATGTCAGGCCCGCGCGCCATGGGCCGGTGACGGCCAGGGTCATTCCCGGATACTGGATGTTGACGAACAGGGTCGAGCCGTCGGGCGAGAAGACGGCGCCGGCGAATTCCGAGTTTCCCTGAAAGACGTTGCGGCCCAAGGTGTAGATCTTGCCGTCGGGGGTCACGCCCTTCAGGTGATTCCTGACCTCGGCGGAATAGTTGTCCTCGCACACGATCAGATGCCCCCAGGGCGCGACGGTGATGTTGTCGCCCATGTTCAGCGTCTTTTCATTGGTGCTTTCGACGAACAGTTGAATTCGGCCTGGACGGCGCATCTCGCCCGGCCGGCCTTCGTCGGGAGAGGGGACATAGCGCAGTATCTGCCCCCGCTGGATCGGGCCGCCCGAGGTGGCGGTTAGATAGAGCTCGCCGTCCCCCCACCAGACGCCTTCGCCCCGCGCCACCAGGGCGGCGCCGTCCGCATGGCCGCGCTGGCGCAAGTCGGCCTTGGGGCTTTCGACCTCGGCCAAGTCGATCCAGTCGACATCCAGCCAGTCGCCGACAGACCAAAGCCGCGCATCGTGATTGGAGGTGTCCGCACTCTTGCGGTCCCGGACGACCATGGCCTGGAGCCGTCCGCCTTTGGCCAGTTCGCCCGGCGCTTCGGGAATGAAGCGATAGAACAGGCCGTCCTGTCGATCCTCGGTCAGATAGATGACGCCGGTGCGCGGATCGACGCACACCGCCTCATGGTCGAAGCGGCCCATGGCGGTTAGAGGAACGGGATCGACCAGACCTGGGGCGCGCGCAGGCACTTCGAAGACATAGCCATGCGGCTTGGTCACGTCGGCGTCGGCCGGCGTTTCCTCCGTCTCCTCGCAGCTCAGCCACGATCCCCATGGCGTAGGGCCGCCGCAGCAGTTGGTGCTGGTGCCCGCCAGGCTGAGGTGCTGGCGCTCTGTCCTGCCGGTCGACAGATCATAGACGACCGTCGTCGTGCCGCCGGGCAGAGGCCGGCCGTCCTTATAGGTGTCATAGGCGCGCGCGGCATCCACCAGTCCTATCCGCTGCTGGTTATAACCGCCCGGTCCCCAAGTCCGGTGCGCGGCAGACGAGCCCTTCAGTTCATGGTTGCGCACCAGGGCGACGCGAGTTCCGCCCAGGCCGAAACAGCCCATGCCGTCGAACTGACCGGGAACCAGCAGGCCGTCGGCCATGGTCTCGCCGCCCTGAGACACGATGCGGTAGGAAAAGCCGTCCGGCAGGTCCAACAGGCCGTTGGCGTCGCGTTTCAGCGGGCCATAGCCCTCGACCTCGTTGAGATAGGTCTCGTCGGCCGCCTGAACGCTGCGGGCGAGGCCGGAGAAGGCGAGGGCGGCGCTGGAGGCGATCAGGCCGCGACGATGAAGATGCATGGGATGCTCCGAAAGGCTTTCCGCTTCGGATGGCGGGGAAACGTCATGGTTTGATGACGAAATCTGTTATTTCGTAACGCCCGCAATCGCCGTATGACAAGGTATTTTAATACCGCATCCAGAATATCCTGTGTAATCAGCTATTTGATGTCGTTCGTCGCAATCTTCCCCCGTTGACGCGACCGATTGTCTCCGGTATCAGCGCGCCTTCATTCGGTTCCTGCAGGGGCCGAACCCGATTTTCGTCTCCAGGAACCCCCTCATGCTGAAGAGCACTACGGCTTCGTTGAAGCCGGCCGAGGTCGAGAAGAAGTGGATTCACATCGACGCCGAAGGCGTCGTGGTGGGCCGTCTCGCGACCTTCATCGCCAACCGTCTGCGCGGCAAGCACCGCGGCGACTACACCCCGCACGTCGATTGCGGCGACTATGTCGTCGTCACCAACGTCGACAAGGTGGTGTTCACCGGCAAGAAGAACACCGACAAGATCTACTATCGCCACACCGGCCACCCCGGCGGCGTCAAGTCGACGACCCCGGAAAAGGTCCTGGGCGGTCGCTTCCCCGAGCGCGTCCTTGAAAAGGCCGTCGAGCGCATGCTGCCCAAGGAAAGCCCCCTGGCCCGCAAGCAGATGACGCACCTGCGCCTGTTCGCCGGCAGCCAGCACGACCACGAAGCCCAGCAACCGGAAACGATCGACTTCAAGTCGGCGTCGCCCAAGAACACCCGGAGCGTCTGAGCATGACCGACGTGACCAACACCGAAACCGCCGCCCAGTCCTTGCAAGGCTTCGACGCCCTGAAGGGCCTGTCGGCCTCGGCAGAGAACGACGCGCCCGTCTATGTCCAGAAGCTGGACGCCCAGGGTCGCGCCTATTCGACCGGCAAGCGCAAGAACGCCATCG
Organism: Brevundimonas sp.; assembly: GCF_003248455.1. GTDB lineage: Bacteria > Pseudomonadota > Alphaproteobacteria > Caulobacterales > Caulobacteraceae > Brevundimonas. The sequence continues at coordinate 48,667 of NZ_QFNM01000020.1, read as the reverse complement.
CCCGCGTGTGGGTGAAGCCCGGCGCCGGCAAGATCACCGTGAACGGCAAGGACGTGGCCGCCTATTTCGCCCGTCCGGTGCTGCAGATGATGGGGCCTGTCGGGCCAGGCCGGCGCCATCCGCCACGGCCTGTCGCACGCCCTGACGCATTTCGAACCGGAACTGCGCAAGGTCCTGAAGCCGCACGGCTTCCTGACCCGCGACAGCCGCGTCGTCGAGCGCAAGAAGTACGGCCGCGCCAAGGCTCGCCGCAGCTTCCAGTTCTCGAAGCGCTGATCGCGTTTACGCGGTTTGGAACTGGGGCGCTTCGGGGAGACCCGGAGCGCCCTTTTTCTTTTTCACGAGGCGGGCGATGACCCACACCATCTTCATCGACGGCGAGGCCGGCACCACGGGGCTGGAGATCCGCGAGCGTCTGGAGGCGCGCCCGGATCTGGAACTGGTCTTGCTGGGTGAGCGTCGTCGCGATGTGGATGCGCGGCGCGAGGCGTTGAACAGCGCCGACGCGGTCATCCTGTGCCTGCCCGACGATGCGGCGCGCGAAGCCGTGGCCATGGTCGAAAATCCCGCCGTAAAGGTGATCGACGCCTCGACCGCCTATCGCGTCGCGCCGGGCTGGGCTTACGGCTTTCCCGAAATGGACGCGGCCCAGCGCGAGCTGATCGCGCGGTCGCAATTCGTCTCCAACCCCGGCTGCTATCCGACCGGCTTCATCGGCCTGATGCGCCCACTGGTGAAGGCGGGGCTGGTTCCCGCCAGCTATCCAGTCGCTGTCAATGCAGTGTCGGGCTATTCCGGCGGCGGCAAGGCCATGATCGCCGAATTCGAGGCGCCAGGCGCCGCGACCGCCTATCGCGCCTATGGCCTGTCGCTGAAGCACAAGCATGTGCCGGAGATGACCAAACACTCCGGGCTGGGCCGCGACGTCCTGTTCGCCCCAGCGGTCGGGAACTATCGCCAAGGAATGCTGGTCGAGGTTCCTCTGCATCTGGCGGCCCTGCCGGAGACGCCTTCGGTCGAACGGCTGCACGGCGCCCTGGTCGAGGCCTATGACGCCCAACGTTTCGTCGAGGTCGCGGACCTGGAGGAGACCGAGGCCATGACCGGCGTCGAACCCGAGGGGTTGAATGGCACCAACCGCCTGCGCCTGCACGTCTTTGGCGATCGGCACGGCGAACAGGCCCGGTTGGTCGCCCTGCTGGACAACCTGGGCAAGGGGGCGTCGGGTGCGGCGGTGCAGAACCTGAACATCATGCTGGGCCTGGACGAGGCCACCGGCCTGATCTGAGGCGATCACCGCGCCCGACGGGATTGCGTCGCCGTTAGGCGCGGCGCGCCCGGATGGCCGAATCGATGGTCAGGCCGAAAATGACGGCGGCGACGATCACCAGCAGCCCATAGTCATGGCCAGCGAAGAAAACCGGCGCACAGGCCATGGCGATCACCATAAGCGGAAAAAGCCCCGCCCATACGGCCGTGCCTGGCGCGTCGGCGTGGATCATGGGCTGGACCGCCGGCCTCTTCATCATACGCGCCATGCGCCCGTTCAGCAGCACGAAGGCGCCGGCGCAGATCACCGCCGAGACGACGTATTTCACCGTATTGCCCGGCTCGCCGAAGACGCTGGCGGTCATGACCAGGAGGGCCAGGGCGACCCCGGTGCTGAGGGCCAGAAGGGCGTTCGGTTCGAGACGGTTCAAGACTTCACTTTCACATAGCTGCCGGGGGCCGGCTCGATGGGCTTTAGCGGTCCCTTGGCCGGATCGCGAGCGGGGACTTGTCCGCCTGACCGGTCATTCAGCCACGCCGCCCAGTGGTCCCACCAACTGCCCGGGTGCTCGGTCGCGCCAGCCTGCCATTCGGCCAGGGCAGCGGGCAGGGCGGGGTTGGTCCAGTGTTGGTACTTCCCGGCCGCCGGCGGGTTGATCACTCCGGCGATATGGCCCGAACCGGCCAGGGTGTAGGTCACGTCCCCGCCGAACAGACGCGCCGAGCGATAGACCGAGTTCATCGGCGCGATATGATCCTCTCGGCTGGCCTGGAAATAGAGCGGGATCGTCACCTTCGACAGGTCGGCCGTCACGCCTCCGATCTCGAACGTCCCCTTGGCCAGGGCGTTTTCGCCATACATCCGGCGCAGATAGGCCAGGTGCAGAGCCTTGGGCATCCGCGTCTGGTCGGCGTTCCAGAACAGCAGGTCGAAGGCCGGCGGGGTCTTGCCCAACAGATAGTTGCTGACGAAGAAGGACCAGATCAGGTCGTTCGAGCGCAGGGCGTTGAAGGTCTCGGCCATCGCCGCGCCGGGCAGGACGCCGCCCGCCGCATCCATCTGACGCTCGATCTCCGCGATCCAATGTTCGTCGGTGAACAGCAGCAGGTCGCCGGCTTCCGCGAAATCGTGCTGGGCGGCGAAGAAGGTCGCGGCGGCGATCCGCGTGTCGCCCTTCGCCGCCATATGGGCCAGGGCGGCCCCCAGCAGGGTGCCGCCGATGCAATAGCCGACGGCGTTCAGGCGTTCCGTCCCGGCCTGTTCCAGCGTCTTCTCGACAGCGCGATAGACGCCCTTCTCCAGATAGTCGTCGAAGCCGAATCCGGCCTTGTCGCGATCCGGGTTTATCCACGAGCAGACGAAGACGGTGAACCCCTGCGCCGACAGCCAGCGGATCAGCGAGTTCCCCGGCTGAAGGTCCATGATGTAGAATTTGTTGATCCACGGCGGGAAGATCAGCAGCGGAATCTCGTGCTGCGTCTCGCCAGCCGGGGCGTATTGGATCAGTTCGAACAGTTCGTCGCGCCAGATCACCTGGCCCGGCGCGGTCGCCACGTTCTCGCCCACGACGAATTTGCCGTAATCGGCCTGGCTGATGCGCAGCGAACCGCCGCCGCGTTCCAGATCGGCGGCGAAATTCCGCATCCCCTTGACCAGCGATTCCCCGCTGGTTTCGGCCAGAGCCTTCAGGGCCACCGGGTTGGACGCCAGGAAGTTGGCGGGTGAAAAAGCGTCGGTCAGCAGGCGAGTGAAGAACTGGGCCCTGCGTTTCACCGCAGGATCGACATCCTCGACCCCCGCGATCAACCCGTTCATCCAGTCCGAGGTCAGCAGATAGGACCGTCGCATCAGGTCGAACATCGGGTTTTCGGCCCAGGCCGGATCCTTGAACCGCTTGTCGACCGGCGGCGGATCGGGCGTCTCGCCCGCCGCCTGACGGGCCGTGCTGCTCCACAGGTCCATATAGCGGCCGAACAGATCGGCCTGGGCCTGAAACAGCTTTTCGGGCCGGGACGCCAGGCTGGTCATGACCGAGGCCAGGGCTGGCGCGACATTGAACGGGTCGGGAGACGCCGCCGCGCCATCCGCGCTTCGCGTCGCCTGGCTCAGCGCGGCCTCGGCCATCGCCCCCTGGGCCGTCATCGCCGCCTTGGCCAGGTTGATCGACAGGGTCTCGATCAAGGCGGCCTGATCCGCGCCGGGGCGGCCGGACCGGGGCGCCTCGGCGGGCGGCGGCGGGGAGGACTCGGCGGCGATCTGGGGTTTGGTCTTGGTCTGGCGAGGCTTGACGGAGGTCGGCCGGCCGGCCTTTCGCGCCCCCCGCGCGGGGGCTTTCGGGGGCGGGGGAGGCTTGGCCATGATCGTCCTTCGCGCTTCCTGCGCCAGAGGCCGGTTCATCCGCCCTTCCGCGCTGGGCCATGATGGCATAAGACCGACCGGGAAATGAACGCGCCGCTCTCGAAAAAGATGATCCTGGTCGCCGCGGTCGCGGCCACGGCGGCGCTCGGCGCTTGCTCCAGCGGCCTGGCCGCCAAGACCGACGTTGCGTCCCCGCTGGCGCCGCGGGTGCAGGAACTGGTCGAGGCCAACCGCCGCTATCCGCGCTGGGAGGATTTCCCCGCCGCGCCGACCGGCCTGCCGGACGTGCGTCAGGTGGCTGGTAACGCCCAGCGGCTTCAGACCGACCGCGCCGCCTTGAACGGCGAGATCGCCGGGATCGCGTGGACCCTGGACGACGCCGAGACCCTGGCCGCGCAGATCGCCGCCAAGGTCGAGGCTGCGCCGGTTTCGCCCGCCGCCGCCCGCACCCAGGCCGAGATCGAGGCCTTCGCCCAGAGCCTGCGCGACCGGGCCAAGGCGCCCCCGCCGATTGATCGCCGCCCGGCGCGATGAAGGTCGCTCAGGCGGTCGCCTTGACGGCGGAATCTGCCGATGATGCCCCGATGGCAGACGACAGCGCCGCAAAGACCCTGACCGCCTTTCTCGGCGTCTCCCGATCCCTGTCGGGCCGCGCCTGGCGACAGCGGCCGGCCGACGCGGCCGTGGTGCGCGCCCACATGCAGGCCCTGGGCCTGGACGAGGTGCTGGCGCGCGCCCTGGCCGCGCGCGGGGTGCCGGCGGATCAGGGCGCGGACTTCCTGACGCCCACCCTGCGCGCCCTGTTTCCCGATCCGTCCAGTTTCATGGACATGGACGCCGCGGCCGAGGCGATCCTGGATGCCTTGCAGGCCAAGGCCCGCATCCATGTCTTCGCCGACTATGATGTGGACGGCGCGGCCAGCGCAGCCTTGCTGGTGCGCTGGTTCCGCGCCATGGGCCATGACCTGCCTCTCTATGTGCCCGACCGCTTGACCGAGGGATACGGCCCCAGCGCCAAGGCCTTCGACACCCTGAAGGCCGCGGGCGCGGATCTGGTGATCACGGTCGATTGCGGCGCCGCGGCGAACGAGGCCCTGGCCCACGCCGCCGCGATCGCCCTGAACGTCGTGGTGATCGACCACCATATGATGCGCAGCGAGCCGCCCAAGGCGCTTGCGGTCGTCAACCCCAACCGGCCGGGATGCAACTCGGGCCAAGGCAATCTGGCGGCGGCCGGCGTCGTCTTCGTTCTGCTGGCCGCGCTGAACCGGGAGGCGCGGCGGCGCGGCCTGTTCGCCGAACGGCCCGAACCCGACATCCGCCAATGGCTCGACCTGGCTGCCTTGGGGGCCATCTGCGACGTCACGGGGCTGACGGGCTTCAACCGGGCGCTGACGGGGCTGGGGCTGAAGGTCATGAGCGACTGGCGCAATCCGGGACTTCGCGCGCTTCTGGCGGCCGCCGGCGCCGAGCCCGGACCAGCCAAGAGCAATCACGCCGGCTTCATCCTGGGGCCGCGAATCAATGCAGGCGGCCGGATCGGTCGCTCGGACCTCGGCGCACGCCTGTTGTCGACCGACGACCCGGCGGAGGCGCAGGCCCTGGCCATGGAGTTGGACGCCCTGAACCTGTCGCGGCGCGAGGTGGAGCGGGCGGTGACAGAGGCGGCCGTGCGTCGGGTCGAGGCGACCGGCGCCCACGTTGACGACAGCGCCGTGATCGTGGTGGCGGGCGACGACTGGCACCCCGGCGTCGTGGGCATTGTCGCCGGCCGTCTGAGGGAGCGGTGGCGCAAACCGGTCGTCGTCATCGGCCTGGACCCGGTCACGGGCGTCGGCAAGGGTTCGGGCCGGTCCCAGCCGGGCATGAACCTGGGACGCGCGATCCAAGCGGCGTGGGAGGCGGGCGTGCTGATCGCCGGCGGCGGCCACGCCATGGCCGCCGGCTTGACGATGGACGGCTCTAGGCTGACCGAACTGAGCGCCTTCCTCAACGACCGGTTGGCCGGCGAACGCATCCAGGCCATCGCCCTGGATGCGCTGGAGATCGACGCCCTGATCGACCCCGCTGCGGCGACGCGGGCTCTGTTCGAATCGTTCGAACGACTGGCGCCCTTCGGCCCCGCCAACCCCGAGCCCGCTTTCGCGCTAAGCGGCGTTCAGGCGCGCGAACCCGTGGCGATGAATGGCGGCCATGTCCGCTGCCGTCTGGTCGGGCCGGACGGCGCGGCAGTGCGGGCCATCGCCTGGCGCTGCGCCGACCTGCCGGCGGGACAGGCGCTGCTGTCGGGGCAGGGGGGCTTGAGCGTGGTCGGGCGGCTGAAGGCCGACGACTGGAATGGACGCAAGGGCGTGCAGTTCGAGATCGAGGACGTGTCAGATCCCCGGATGGTCTGAGCCCGTCCAAAAAACTGAAAATCCAAGCTTGCGCCGTTCCGAGGGCGCGGCTATATCGCCGGCTCTCCCGCGCAGCGGTCCCTTCGTCTATCGGTTAGGACGTCAGGTTTTCAACCTGAAAAGAGGGGTTCGACTCCCCTAGGGACTGCCACGCGGCAGGCCGATCATCGAGTAGATCAACTCTGATCCGCGTTTGATTTCCGTTTTCGATATTCGGTGACTGGGCGTTCTTGACGCCTTCGGTCATGGCTTATGCAGTCGGGGTCATTGTCCCAAAACGGTAATCTTCGCTTCTCGCGTGCACTTTCCGCTTTCCAAACTTTCGCGGAACAGTGTTAAATATAGGCCTGGTCCGCTGGAGGCGCGGACGGGGGTCTTAAGTTGTCTGACTACAGCGAGATGGAGACGGCGCAGACCGTTCGCGTCATCGGCCGCGTAAAATGGTTCGATGCGGTGAAGGGCTATGGGTTCATCGTTCCCGACGATCCGACGTTGACGGAGATGCGCGACGTGCTGCTCCATATCAGCAGCCTCCGCGATCTGGGTCGAGACGCGGCGGACGAAGGCGCGCCGATCACCTGCGATTGCGTCAAACGTCCCAAGGGCTGGCAGACGGTCGCGATCCATGCGCTGGGCGAGGGCGAGGCGACGCCTGCGGTTCGCCGCGCGTCCCCGCCGCCGACCCCTCCCAGCGCGTCGGACGACGAACTGGAGACCGCCCTGGTCAAATGGTTCAATCGCACCAAGGGCTACGGATTCGTCGTGCGCGATCGCGAGCCAGGCGATATCTTCGTCCATATCGAGACGCTGCGTCGCTGCGGCCTGGATGATCTGGTTCCCGGCGACATGGTGCGGGTGCGATTCGCCAATGGTCCTAAGGGACTGGTGGTCGCGGACATCAGGACGGGCGGCTGACACCGGGGCGCCCAGGAGAGGCGCATGATCGACGCGACCAGACGACTGTTTCTTGCGGCCATGCTGATGCTGGCCGCCGCCGGCTGCGCGGCCAAGGCGCCGGTCGGGCCGAACGGCGAGCCGCTGCAACGGCTGGCGATCGTCACGACCACGGGCGAGCATCCGTTCTGGGTCGAAATCGCCGACGACGACCATGAGCGCCAGCGCGGCCTGATGTTCCGCCCGCCGCTGGAAGCGGATCGCGGCATGCTGTTCCAATGGCCCGGCGAAGCGCCGCGCGAACAGAGCTTCTGGATGCGCAACACGCCCAGTTCGCTGGACATCCTCTATATCGACCCGCATGGGCGCATCGTCTCCATCGCCTCGCACGCGACGCCTTTTTCGGAGGCGCCGATCCCCTCGAACGGCGCGGCCAACGGCGTGCTGGAACTGCGCGCGGGTCGCGCGGCCGAGATCAACGCCCGGCCTGGCGACAAGGTTTTGCATCCTTATTTCAAGCCTTGATTGCGGTTTGCCGCGCGAAGTGCCAATAGGGCGCTCCGTTCGGTCCGGGGTGTAGCGCAGCCTGGTAGCGCATCTGGTTTGGGACCAGAGGGTCGGAGGTTCGAATCCTCTCGCCCCGACCAACGGAAGGCCGCTGGATTCCGCATCCGGCGCGCGTTATGGCAGGGGCGAAAGCCCGCCTTTGTTGAGGACCCGCCCATGCTCGCTCGCATCTACCGCCCGGCCAAGACCGCGATGCAGTCGGGCAAGGCCAAGAGCCGCGACTGGCGGCTGGAGTTCGAACCGGCTTCGGCGCGCACCATCGACCCGCTGATGGGCTGGACCAGCTCGACCGACATGAACGGCCAGGTCCGCCTGAACTTCGATTCGAAGGAAGAGGCCGTCGAATACGCCGAACGGCACGGCATCGCCTTCCGCCTGCATGAGCCGAACGATCCGCCGATGATCATCAAGGCCTATGCCGACAACTTCGCCACCAATCGCAAGCAACCCTGGACGCACTGACGCCCGCGTCCGGCCAGAAGCGCCCTTAGCTCAACGGGATAGAGCACCCGCCTTCTAAGCGGGATGTTGCAGGTTCGAGTCCTGCAGGGCGCGCCAATCCCGGCGCGGCGCACAAGGGTCCGCTCAATGACCGACCTTCACATCCCGGCCGATCCACCTGTCCGCGTGGCGGCGCTGTATCGGTTCGCCCCAGTGGCCGATCCTCCGGCGGTGCGCCAGACGCTGCAAGACGCCTGCGACGCCGGGCAGGTGAGGGGCACCTTGCTTGTCGCGCCGGAGGGAATCAACGGCACGATCGCCGGTTGGGCCGACAGCATCGAGGCGGTGCTGAGCGTCATCTGCGCCATGCCGGGTTTCCAGACCCTGGAGTTGAAATACGCCTGGACCGACGCCCCGCCATTTCACCGCATGAAGGTGCGGGTGAAGGCCGAGATCGTCACCATGGGCCAGCCGGGCCTGGACGCCGCGCGCGACGCCGGCCTCTATGTCTCGCCCGTCGATTGGAACGCCCTGATCGCCGACCCTGAGACCTTGGTGATCGACACGCGCAACGCCTATGAGGGCGAGATCGGCGCCTTCGAGCGGGCGGTGCAGCCCAACACCGAAAGCTTCCGCGACTTCCCCGACTGGTTCCGCAGCGAAGGCCGCGCCCTGCTGGCCGAAACGGGCGCGCGCCGGGTCGCCATGTATTGCACCGGCGGAATCCGCTGCGAGAAATCCACCGCCTTCCTCAAGGCCGAAGGGATCGAAAACGTTCACCATCTGGAAGGCGGCATCCTACGCTATCTTGAAACTGTGGATGAAAAAGACAGCCTTTGGCGCGGAGAATGCTTCGTTTTCGACGAACGGGTGTCGGTCGGCCACGGCCTTCGCCCAGGGCCGCACACCCTGTGCCGCGGCTGCCGCCTGCCGGTTGACGAGGCCGGCCGAACCTCGCCGCATTATGTCGAAGGCGTCTGTTGCGCGCGCTGTCACGACGCCCGCGACGAAGAACAACGCGCCCGCTATACCGAGCGCCATCGCCAGATGGAGATCGCCCGTCGGCGCGGAAAGGCCCACATCGGGGTCGCAGCCAAGTCCTAGCCGGGGCTGCTGAATATCATATGTCTAGATTTCCGATAATATATCTTAGGCGATAAACAATAGTACGCTTCCGGGCGACGCCTGCTCGTGTGGCGTTTCACAATTGACCGCCGTTTCGACCGTTTTCCGAATCTACGTCAGAATTGATTGCCTCCCTCGGCTCATAATTGATGTCGGTTTTCCCAGTTGCTGCGACTCGCGGTCTCAAAGGGGAAATCTGCAGGTTTCTACCCTTTCCGTTCCTTTCCCATGCGAATCCGGGTGGTCTACTACGCTTGGCTCGCCGAAAGCTGGGAGAACATCTACGCAATCTGCAACGTCTGCGCCCCGGAGGAGCCCGATCTCTTCCCGGTTATCGGTGATCGCTGCGCCATACCGGATCTGCAAACGCTGACCGCCTACGCCACATCTGGACTATGGCCGAACGGTCCGCCGATCGACAAATCCGTCTTCCTGAACCCCTATGTCGACAAGAATTTCCACTTCCACTTTCAGGTCCGGAGGAACGGCGTGAACGACAAGACAAGGCGGTATTCGCCTGCACGCGCCATAACGACCCTGTTCAGGACCGATGCGACCTTATCGAAACCTGAGCGGTGGCTGCTCAAGCTCCGCCCTGCCGAGTTTGACGCGGTCGTGCGCACCTTGCGGTCTATCCTAGCCATAGACCAAGAGTTCGAAGTTGTCCGCCGCGACGAAGCCAGAGAACGTTGTGTCGTCGTGACCGCGACGTCCGGACCGACCAGGGCCGTCATGATCGAGACTCCGTTCTCCCAAGTATCGTCGGGGTTCCGCTCGGTCCTCGCAATGGTTTGCGATGTCCTTGAGGGGCTCATGCACCCGAAGGTGAACCCCAATTCCAAGCTGAGAGGCATGGAAGATGGTGAGGTTATGGTGCTTCACCGGATCGCCGGCGAAGAGACGGACAAGACCACCCTTCCAGTCTTCGTCGAAATGCTGACGGACCTGCCCGGGGTTAATCGGCCCCTGGCCCGGCGAGCCGCTCTGCCCGGCGCGGCGATGCGGAAGCTGGCCGACGCCGACGCCTTCCGGTCCCTGGGCCTGGACCGGCGCGAGGCGTTGTGGGCGGTCCGTCGCCTGCCCGATGACGATCCCCTGCCCCTGTTCGCCGCCGCCGAGGCGCTTCAGCACGGGGCCCGCGAACTGGGCGCCGAGCCGGACGCCCGCCTGCCGCCGATGCCGCTGGGCGAACACGTCGCCGCCGACTACCAGACCACGCGCCTGTCGCTGAAGGCCCATCCGATGCAGTTGCTGCGCCCGGTCTTCGCCGCCGAAAACGTGCTGAGCTGCGCCGAGGCCGAGGCCCGTGGCGGCGGCTCCCTGGTGCGGGTCGCGGGCGTCGTCCTGGTCCGCCAGCGGCCAGGCAAGGGCAACGCCATCTTCGTCACGCTGGAAGACGAGACCGGCGTCGTCAATGTCGTCCTGTGGGCGCGCCTGTTCGAGCAGTTCCGTCGAGAGGTCATGGCCGCCCGCCTGATGCAGGTCGAAGGCGTGGTCGAGAAAAGTCCCGAGAACGTGGTCCATCTCGTCGTCCGCCACGTCATCGACCGCTCGGACGAACTGTCGCGTCTGTCAGAGGAGCATGAAACCCAGGTGCAGTTGGCCCGCGCCGACGTCGTGGCGAATCCGCAGCTTCCGCGTCTGCCGCCCCATCGCCATCCGCGCGATGCGCGCATCCTGCCCGGATCGCGCGACTTCCATTAGCGAACCCATGGCTGAGATGGCCTGGCCAAGCCCGCCACCTGCTCGGCCGCCGCCAGGCTGTGCGGCAAACCGATGTCGACGAAGTCGCCGTCCTTGATTTCGGCGCCGAGCACGCCCCTGGCGCACAGGCGCGGCAGGGTGTCCTTTTCCAGCGAGACGCGGCCGTGGACGCCGGCGAAGACATCGCGCCTGAACCGATAGACGCCTCCGTTGATGACGCCCGAGGCCAGGGCCGCGCGCGGCCGGATGGCGACGACGCGGCCGCCTTCGACGTCGAGCGTTTCGTAGCGATCGGCAGGCGAGACCTCGCGCGCCGCGACCATGCCGGAAAGTCCTTCGGACAGACCCAGACCGCGCCAGTCGAAATCGAACCAGGTGTCGCCGTTGACCAGAAGAAACTGATCGTCCAGCAGGGGCAGCGCGTGGGCCACGGCGCCGGCCGTATCCAGGGGTTCCGGCTCGACGGACAGCCGCAGCGCCGCGCCGCGCCAACGGCCGACATAGCCCTCCAACGCCTCGTGGCGATAACCGGCCGACAGAATCAGGTCGTCGAAACCCTCGCGCACCGCCTTGGCCAGCAGATGCTCGATGAAGGGCCGCCCCGCCACGGGCAGCAGAGGCTTGGGCGTCTCGGCCGTCAGTTCGCCGAGACGCGAGCCGCGGCCGCCGACCAGAAACACCGCCTGGCCGGCGCTCATCGCGGCACGCTCCAGGCTTCGGCCCCGTCCAAAGTGAATTTCACCGCGCTGGCGGCCCCGCCCGCCTCGTTCAAGGCGGCGGTCAGGCGATAGCGGTTCTCTGGATCGGTGCAGAACATCAGAAAGCCGCCGCCGCCCGCGCCTGACACCTTGCCGCCCCAGGCTCCCTCGCCCAGGGCCAGGTCGAACAGCGCATCGACCTTTGGCGTGGCGATGCCGGCCGCCGTCATCTTCTTGGCCTCCCACGAACGCATCAGCACCCGCGCCACGCGGCGAATGTCGCCTTCCAGAACGGCCTCCTTCATCGCCATGGCGTCCTGCTTCAGCCGGTGCATGCCGTCCAGCACCGAGGCGTCCAGTTCGGTCAGCCCCCTCACCTGCGCATTGATGATGGTTTCGGAGCGCCGCGACTGGCCGGTGAAACAGACCACCAGCGACGATTCCAACTCGTTCAGATAGGCGCGGCGCACCCGCAACGGGTTCACCACCACCCGCTCCTCGGCCAGAAACTCGATAAAGTTCACGCCGCCGAACGCCGCCGCATACTGGTCTTGACGCCCGCCGGCCAATCCCAGCTCCACCCGCTCGATCCGATAGGCTAGGCGCGCCACGTCATAGGGGCCAAGCGGCAGGTCCAGCGCCACCCGGAACGCCTCGACCAGGGCCACCACCAATGCCGAAGACGATCCCAGACCGGAGCCGGCCGGCGCATCGGAGGTGGTGGACACCGTCAGCGCCGGCGTCGCCCCGTCCAGCCATTGCTCCGCGACATGGCGGTAGACGGCGCGGTGCAGCGCCAGTTCGCCCCCATGGGTCGGCGGCAGAACCGGGTCCATGACCTCCTCGACCCCGATGTCGCGCGCGCGAAAGGCCAACCGTCCCTCGGGATGGGCGTCGATGTGAGCGAAGGCGAAGCGGTCGATGGTGGCGTTCAGGACGGCCCCGCCGAACTGATCGCAATAGGGCGACAGATCCGTACCGCCGCCGGCCAGGCCCAGCCGCAGCGGCGCGCGCGCGCGCACGCCCCAGTTCGGGACCTGGCCCGCCCGCACCATCACCGGGGCGTTTCCACCATTTGACGGGAGCCGGCGCGATCGACGCCGTATCGCAGGCGCGGCATGTTCTGGCTGGCCATATAGGCCTCCAGCGCGACGCCGTCGCCGGGCTGGAACAGCATCAGGAACCCCCCGCCCCCGGCGCCGATCACCTTTCCGCCGGTCACGCCCAGGTCGCGCTTCACATGGTCGTAGAGATCGTCGACGGCCGACCAGCTGATCTTGCCCGACAGCCTCTTTTTCTGGGTCCAGTGCTCGTCCAGCATCCGGCCCCAGCCGTCCAGATCGCCGGCGACCCAGGCGTCGCGGATGCGGTAGCCCAGGTCCTTGATGAAGCCCAGGCTGTCGCTGACCGTCTCGCGGCGCGGGGCGGCCTGGGACATCATGGCGGCGTTCTGGTCGGCCAGAACCACGGCGGCGTCCCGGCGCAGGCCGGTGTAGTAGATGTGGGTGTGTTCGATGAAGGCCGTTTCGACCTCCGCGTCCAGATGGACCCGGTTGACCGCCACCCGGCCGTCCGGCGCGATGTCCAGGGTCGTCAGGCCGCCGAAGGCCGCCATATACTGGTCTTGCTTGCCGATGCCCTTGTTCAGGACGCGGATTTCCAGGTCGCACGCCTCCTCGGCCAGGGCCTGGGGCGATGGCGTGTCTCCCTTCATCCCATGCAGGGCGTTCAGGAAGCCGACCAGGAAGCTGGACGACGACCCCAGGCCCGTCCCGCCCGCGATATCGGCCAGGGACGCGGTCTCCAGCCGGTCGTCGAAGCCGTGGGCCATCAGGGCCGCGCGGACCAGTTCATGCTGGACCTCGGTCGCGCGCGGCGACACCTCGGGCTGTGGGCCATAGACGACGACCCGGTCGTCGAAGGCGGGGCGGTGCGCGACGACGCGGATGTATTTGTCCAGCGCCATGGCGAAGATGAAGCCCCCGTCGTTGCGGTAATAGCTTTCCAGGTCGGTGCCGCCGCCGCCCAGAGTGACGCGCAGCGGGGTGCGGGTGGTGATCATGGGCGGCGGCTCAGGCGGCCGAAGCGGCGACGGGCGCGATCTGTTCCCAGTGTCCCTTGTGCAGCGCCAGCGCCGGATGGGAGACCAGCAGGTGCCAGACCACGGCGGCCAGCCCCTCGACCAGGGGCGTGATCAGTTGCGGGTCGACGGTCGGCACGATCACGCAGGCGTCGGCGGCCTGGGCCGTATAGCCGCCGTCGCGACCGACGATTCCCGTGACCATGGCGCCGCGCGCCTTGGCCAGTTGGATGGCGCGCACGATGTTGGCGCTGACGGGCGGTTCGACGCTGCCGCCGCCGACCGAGAAGATCAACAGACCGTCCTCGGCCTTCAGCCGGCTGGTCTCCAGCCAGGTCGACAGCGTGCCTTCCCAGCCCTCGTCATTGATGCGGGCGGTCAGTTCCGAAACGTTGTCGGTCGGACAATAGGCCTCGAAACCGCAGATCTTGCGGAAGTCGTTGGTGGCGTGGCTGGCGTGGCCCGCGCTGCCCCCGACGCCGATCAGGAACAGACGTCCGCCGCGCTCGCGCACCTCGGCCAGGCGCTGGGCCATGGCTTCGACGGCCTGGCGGTCGATGGCGGCCATGGCCTTTTCGGCGGCGGCGAAGAAATGATCGACGAACATGAATTCAGTCCTGAAGTACGGGGGCCGGCGCGGCCGGCGTGGTTTGAAGAATAAGGGCGGTCGCCTGACTTACGTCGGCGGCGATCACGTCGGCGCCGGACCGGCTGTTGTAGGGACGATCCAGAAGCACGGTCCGAACCCCGGCTGCGCGTCCGCAGACGATGTCGCGATCCATGTCGCCGACCATCCAGCTTTGCGACAGATCGACATTCCAGCGCGCGGCCAGGTCCAGCAGCATCCCTGCCTTTGGCTTGCGGCAACTACACTGGTCGGCGTCGTCGTGCAGGCAGGCCCGCACCGCATCGACCGGCACAGCCTGGACCAGGGCGGCGTGAATGGCGTCCAGCGCCTCGCCAGTCATTTTCCCGCGCCGGACGTCGGGCTGATTGGTCACGACGAAGGTCAGATAGCCGGCCGTCCGCAACGCCTGTACGGTCTGCGCGGCCCCTTCCGCGATCCGAAGTTCGCCAACGGTTCGCGGCGAGGCCGGCTTGCCGTCGCGCCAGACGACGTCGTTCAGCACGCCGTCGCGGTCCAGAAATATGGCGCGCCGTCCAGCCATGATTACAGCTTGAAACCCGCCGCCACCGCATCTGCGCGGAACATGGCCACGGTCTCCAGCGAGAGATCGGTCAGATCCTTGCCCGCCATGTCCAGCTTCTTCAGGATGTCAGGGGTGGCGGTGATGATGTGGCACCCGCATTCGGCCGCCTGGAAGACGTTCAGCACCTCGCGCGTCGAGGCCCACAGAACCTCGGCCTGGGGCTTGCGCGCCGCCATGGCGACCGCGGCCCGCATGACCGGCACGGGGTCGACGCCGGTGTCCGCGATCCGGCCCGCGAAGACCGACAGGATGGCGGGCGTGTCGTCGGCCAGGATGTCGACCGCTTCGGCCACCTGCTCCAGCGTCAGCATGGCGGTGATGTTCAGCTTCACCCCATCCGCCGCCAGCGCGCGGGCCATCGGCAGGCTGGACTGGCCCTGGGTGTTGGTGATCGGTATCTTCACATAGACATTGTCGCCCCAGGCGGCGATCAGCCGCGCCTGACGCTCCATCTCCGCGAAATCGTCCGAGAAGACCTCGAACGACAGCGGCATGTCGGGGATCAGGGCGATCAGCTGGCGCGCGAAATCGGCATAGTCGGCGATCCCCGCCTTGAACATCAGCGTCGGATTGGTGGTGAATCCCGTCACCATCCCCTGCGCGTGAAGGCGCGAGAAGTCGGCCAGGCTGGCGCCGTCCCCATAAAGCTTCAGGCCCCCGATCGGCGGCTTCGGCGCCGCCTTCGAGACGATGGGTCGGTCGATCTGGGTCAGCATGAGAAAGTCCTTCGGCGATGACGGTTCGGCCCCGCATAGTCCAAGATGCGTGCCGTGTGCGGATACTAGCGGTGGCGGGGCGACGGCCCCTTAACGCAAAGGGTTAAGGCAAGTCGTCGTCGTCAAGCGGACGCCTCGTCGATGAAGCCGACAGGGCGACGCCATGTCAGCTTGCCTAAACCGTGCTGGATCAACAGCCTCCACCGAAGGCGCGAGGTCGAGCGATGCTCCAGCGTCAGCCACGACAGAACGCCGCCAAGCGCCGTCTGGATTAACCCTTTGACGAAAAGCTCCACCCTCGCAAGGGCCGGGTGGCGCGCCCCGTCGATGTAGATCGAGACATAGTGTTGTGTTTCGCGACGGGTGCGAAGCAGCCGATAGGGGATCGCCGTCCGATTTCGGAACACCGTCTCGGTGACGCGCGCCCTGGCCGCCCAGACGATGCGGCGTCCCTGGCGATGCAGGCGCACGAACAGCTCGGCGTCCTCGCCCCCCGCATCGCCGAACGCCTCGCGCATGGCGGACCGCCCGTCGGGAAAGCACCGCTTCAGGTCGAAGATGGAGTTCCCGGTGCCCAGGCCGTAACGCGGGCGACCCGACGGCCCGGTCAGCGCGATCTCCGACAGGTCGGGCAAGCCCAGATCGCGCACGAACTGGCGCCCTTCGGGATCATAGGCGGGCGGGCCGCCCTCCTCGAACACGGCGAAACGCGGCCCTACCGCAATGTCGGCGCCCGTGGCCTTCAAGGCGCCGACCAGGGCGTCGGTCCAGTCGGCATCGGCCGTCTCGTCGTCGTCGATTACCGCCAGCCAACGTCCGCGCGCCTCCATGAAGCCGCGATTGCGCAACGTCGCCATGTTGCGCGCCAGGTCCGAGACATAGCGGATGGGCCAGGGCGACGCCGGGGACAGAGCCTCGACCACCTCGCCGCCCGCCCCGGCCGGATGGTTGTCGACCACGACGATCTCCATCGTCAGCCCCAGCGTGTTTCGCTGCGCCAGGCAGGATCGCAGGGTCGCCTCCAGCCCCCGGGGCCGGTCATAGGTCAGGATGGCCAGCGTCAGATCGGGCGCCGCCTCGCTCACGCCGCCGTCTCCTCGATGAAGCCGATGGGCGCGCGCCAGGTCAGTTTGCCCAAGCCTTTGGCCATGCCGATCCGGTGATCGTAGCGGTGTGTCCGGTCCAAGAATTCGCCGGTCGCGACATAGAGCCCGGCGTGCACCGCCGTCTGCGCCAGGCCCAGCAGCCCGACTTTGATCGTGGTCAGAAGCTTGTTGTCGCTGGTGTCTATCCGACACACGGCATAGTGCTGCGAGCCGCGCTTCATGCGGGTGATCATATAATCGGGCCTGGCCCGGCTGGTCTCGATGAATTCGCGCACCACGGCCTCGGGGCACCAGACGAAGCGCCGCCCCGCCATGGCCAGGCGGAACAGCAGTTGCGTGTCTTCGCCATTGGCGTTGCCGAAGGCGACGCTGAACGGCTCCGGCCCGTCCAGGCAGGTCGAGACGCGAAAGGCGGCGTTGCCGCTGCCCAGGCCCTTGCCGCGTCTGCGCAGGCGCCCGAACATGGCGATCGGCTCGTCCGCCGGCATCCTGAAGTCCAGCGTGTAACGCCAGCCGTCGGGGTCCCAGTCCGGGGCGCGGCCGCCCTCGAACTCCGGCAGCTTGGGCCCGAAGGCGGCGTCAGCCCCGGTGCGGTCCAGGCAGGCGGTCAGCGCCGCCAGCCAGCCGGGCTGCGGCTCTTCGTCGTCGTCGATGAAGGCGACGTAGCGGCCCTGGGCGGCGGCGATGCCCTTGTTCCTGACGATGGAGATGTTGCGGCGCGGATCGGCCAGATAGGTCATGGCGACGCCGGTCTCGGCCGCCAGCCGTTCGACAAGGCCGCGCGCCAGCTGGTCGGGATGGTTGTCCACCACGATGACCTCGAACGCGCCCCAGTCGCCGCCCTGAGTCGTGCAGCCGCGCAGCGTCCGCTCCAGCAGGTGGACGCGGTCATAGCTCAGGATGACGACGCTGATGTCCGCGCTCATGCGCCGGTTCCCCGCAGCACCACCCCGGCCGTGCGGACCAGGATCCAGAGGTCGAGGCCCAGCGACCAAGTCTCGATATAGCGGATATCCAGCCGCACCCATTCATCGAAATCGTTGATCCGGTGGCGGCCCTCGACCTGCCACAGGCAGGTGATGCCCGGCTTGACCGCCATCTTGCCCATCTGGAACGGAGTGAAGCGGACGTATTCGTGCGCGCGCGGCGGACGCGGCCCCACCAGGCTCATGTCCCCTTTCAGCACGCTCCACAACTGCGGGAACTCGTCCAGACTGTAGCGGCGCAGCACGCGACCCAGCCGTGTGATGCGCGGATCGTTCTCCATCTTGAAAGCAGGACCCCGCATCTCGTTTCGGGATTGCAAGGCCTCTTCCTGACGGTCGGCCCCGATCACCATCGTTCGAAACTTGTAGCCCCGGAACCGGCGGCCGCCTTGCCCCACCCAGTCCACGCCATAGAAGGCGGGGCCCGGCGAGGTCGCCTTGACCAGAAGGGCGATCGCCAGCAGCAGCGGCGCCAGCATCACCAGCAGCACGGCCGAAACGGCGATATCCATCAGGCGCTTCATCGCCAGGCCAAGGCGCACGTCGCGCCCGCCCGCCAGGCGCGGCGAGGCCGGGGTTTCGTTCGACAATGGCAAGGCGGCGTGGCTCATGCGGCCCCTATATCAAGAACCACGCCAGGTCGCGCGCGACGGTTGAAAGCGGCAAGCGAATTGCAGTTTGCGCCGCCGCAACGCAGAACGGTCGCATCATGAACAGCCTGTCGCCCCGCCACGTCTTTCGACCGGAACTCGAAATCCGCTTCGCCGGGCTGCGGTTTCATCCGCTGACGACGGATCAGGCGGTCGCGGCCCTGGCCGCCCGCCCGGCGGACCTGCCGTTCGACATCCTGATCACGCCGAACGCCGAACACGCCTGGCTGCGCCGCCAGGATGCGGAGTTCGACCAGATCAGCGGCCGCGCCTGGCTCAGCACCAACGACAGCCGCGTGTTGCGAAAGGCGGCCGCGCTCGGCGGCGTTGACCTGGGCTTCGCGCCGGGCTGCCACATCGTCGAACGGCTGTTCCACGAGGTGATCGCGCCGGACGACCCGATCACCGTCATCGGCGGCGACGCCTCGGCGATCGCCGACCTCGCCGGACAGTTCGGCCTGACGCGCGTCGCCCATCACAATCCGCCGATGGGGTTCATCCACGATGCGGACGCCGTGCGGGCCGCCGTCGATTTCGTCGCCGCCCATCCCGGCCGGTTCGTGTTCGTGGCCATGGGACCGCCCCAGTCCGAGAAGTTCTGCCAGCGCATCATCGACGACGGCCGCGCCACGGGCCTGGGCCTGTGCATCGGCAGTTCCATCACCACCCTGACCGGCCGCACGCCGTCCGCGCCCCGGTGGATGGAGGATCGCGGGCTGGTCTGGCTGTATCGTCTGGCGCGCGAGCCTGGCCGGTTGTGGAGACGCTATCTGGTGCGCGGCCTCTACGGTCTGGGACTGGGGCTGATCGATTCGGTCGCCTTCCGCCTGGGGCTCAAATCCGCCCGCCCTCGTGACTGACGCCGCCCGCCTGGAGGCCTGGCGGGGACGCCTGGATGCGGACGCGCACAGGCGCGAGGCCCAGGCGGATCGCCTGCTTGCCCTGTGGGCCGGGGCGGTGCTGGTGTTGATGCTGCTCTACGTCTGCATCGGTCCGAATCCCTATCAGCACGAGATCGCCATCGATCCCCTGACCGGCGGCGCCGAGGCGTCGCCCGTGAACCGCGTCGTCTGGCTGGGTCTGTTCGCCCTGTCGGCGCCGTTGCTGTGGTTCCGTCGTCGGGCGCTGCCGGCCATGACGCTCAGGCTTCTGCCGCTGCTGGCCCTGTTCGGTTGGTTCGCCCTGACGACGCGCTGGGCGCTGGACCCGACGGTGTCGACGCGGCGGCTGATCCTCTATTCGGTCAATCTGGCGATCTGCGTCGCCATCGCGATCGGGCTGGGCGACAGCCGGCGGCTGCATCTGGCCATGGCGACCGGATGCGCCGTGCTGGTCGGGGTGGATGTTCTGTCTTGGATCGCGGCGCCGGGCGTGTCGATGACGCCCCTGGGCCTGGCGGCCATACATTCGCACAAGAACACCCTGGGCGCCGTCATGCTGCTGGCCGGGTTCGTCTGCGGAACCTACGCCTGGGCCTGCAGCGACTGGCGGACCCGCGCCTTCTGGTGGAGCGTCACGGCGATGGCTGTCGTGCTTCTGATCGCCAGCCTGTCCAAGACCAGCATGGGCCTGTTCGCCGCCCTGGCTTGCGCCACCCCGGCCATCGTCGCGGTCATGGCCCAGCGTCGGATCGTGCGGCTGGGGCTGATCGCCGTCGTCGGCGCCGTTCTGGCCGGAGCGGCGTTCGGCTGGCTGGCCTATTGTCTTGTGGTCGGCGACGATCCCTGGGCGCCGTTCGCCGGCGTCACCTTCACCCAGCGCACCGAGGTCTGGACCTTCGTTTGGGACGAGTTCGTCAGGCGACCGATCCAGGGCTGGGGCTTCGGTTCGTTCTGGGACATCGACCCATCGGTCCAACCCAGCCTGCAGACGGACGCCTGGTTCGCCCAGCCCGACGCCTTCACCAACGAGGCGCACAACGGCTTCCTGGACCTGGCGGTCACGACCGGCCTGGTCGGCCTGGCCGGCGCCGTCCTCATCCTGATGCGCTGGGTTTTCGGCGGCCTGGGGCTGATCCGCGAGGCCGTCGGCGGGGACCGGCGGATGTTGGCCGCGGCGCTCCTGCTGGGCGTCTTTCCGTTGATGGTGTTCGGCCACAACTTCATGGAAAGCAGCTATTTCACCGCCAACTCCATCTTCGGCGCGGTGCTTTTGCTGTTGGGGGTGGAGATCGAGCGGCGCTTCAGCCGCGCCTGAGACGACGGATCAGCACCGCCAGCACCGCCAGCATGGCCGCCGCTTCCAACGCCTGGCCCGCCGCCGTGCCCACGATGGCGCCGCCCGGCCCCAGCCGGCCGATGCCCCACAGCACCCCGACCGCCGCCACGGCGGAGGCCGAGGCGTTGGCGATGGCCAGGGCCTTGAACGCCTTCAATATCTGCAATCCCGTGCTGGCCGCCACCTGGACGAAGCCGAAGGCTGCGCTCAAGCCCCACAGCGGCAGCATCCAGCGCGCGTCGGCGTATTTGCCGTCGAACGCCAGTTCCGTGATCGTGGGCCACGCCGCCCAGATCAGCCCGGTCCAGCACAGGGCGAAGACCGCCCCGGCCGCGGCCGACACGCTCAGCAGCCGGACATAGCCGCGCCAATCGCCGGCGTCCCGCCGCGCCGCCAGGTCGTTCCTCGCCGCCATGCTCCAGGACGAGGCCAGAAGCGGGGCCGGTCGCAGAAAGGTCTGGCTGAACGACAGCGCCGCCAGGACGCCCGGCCCATAGGCCGCGCTGACGGCGAAGACATAGAACCGCGCCAGAATCTCGGTGCTCGACACCCCCAGGAACAGCCAGCCGGACTGCCGGCCGTAGGCGACATAGCCCGGCAGGGCGCGGATCAGACCGCCCCACAGGCCCCTGCTGGCGCGCGCCAGGCCGACAAGCCCCACGACCGCATAGGCCGTCCCCATGAGCCCCAGCACCTGCTCGGCCCTTAACGGGTTGAACAGCAGGCTCCCCAGTGCCAGCAGGGCGACGGCCACGATCAGCACCGCCCCGGTCTGGACCGCCGCCGCACGGCCCTGGCCCCGGCTGAAAAGAGTCAGCCGCACATATTGCTGAAGCAGATAGGCGGGCGTGAACGCCGCCGCCGTCCAGACGCCGAACGCGCCGCCGCGGGTGATCCCGATCGTCACGGCCGCGCCCAGCGCGACCGCCAACCAGAAGCACGTGGCGGCGCCCAGCATCAACCGTTCGGTCTCGAACCGCGCGGGGTCCAGGCCCCGGCCGCCGGCCAGAACCTGAAGGTGCGCCACGCTGATCGCGTTCTGCACGCTGGCCAGCACATAGGCGACCGAGAACCAGAAGACGCAGGCCCCGAATTGCTCGGGCGACATCAGCCGGCCCAGGACCAGCACCACGCCCAGGTTCAACAGCGAGAACAGGCCCTGTTCGACGACGGCCGTCAGATAGGGCGACGCGCGGCCGATCCGCCCCGCCAGCGCTCTCATCGGAAGCGGTTCAGGTCGTAGCTGAAGCCGAAGTTGAACGGCAGCACCCCATTCAGATATTGCCGCACGAACAGGTTGACCTCCGCGATGGCGCTGCGCGGCACGAAGATCAGGTCGCCGGGATGCAGCAGGAAATCCTGCCGCGCATCGGTGTTCAGCAGCGCCTTGGCGTCCACGATCCGCGAGGCCAGCCGCCCGTCGGCGACGCGCCGCAGCACCACCACCTTGCCCGTTCCGGCCGTCTCGGCGAAACCGCCGGCGGCGAAGATGGCTTGGGCGGTGTTCATCTCGCCGCGAATCTGCACCACGCCGGGGGTCTTGACCTCGCCGCCGACGTAAATCTGCGACGCGCCATAGGTCGCCACGCTGATCTGCACCTGCGGATTGCGCAGCACCCCGGCGTAGGCTTCGGTCAGACGCTGGCTGGCGTCGCGCACGGTCAGGCCGCCGACCGGCGCCGGCCCGATCACCGGAAAAACCCCCTGCCCGTCCGGCCCCACGACGACATCGGCGTTCAATCCGTCTTCGACCAGAAAGTTCAGTCTCAGTCCGTCGCCTGCGGCCAGCCGATACTGATAATCGTCCTGGCCCCAGGGTGCGAAATCATAGGGCTGGGCCTGGCCCCGCACGCCGCCGCCCGAGGCGCAGGCGGCCGAAAACAGCACCAGGGCGATCGCGATCATGCGCCAGACGGCCATCGGGTTTCCTTAGTCGCGGACCGACTCGCACGCCGCCGCCCGTCGCATCTTTCTGTTTTTCACCGACAATGCCAAGGCCGGACTGGCGTCCCGGCTCCGACTCAGGGCTTTATGGGGCGGGCTGACCGGCAGCCTCGCCCCCACTCGGCGGGATCGTCCTGCTCAGAGCCGCGTATTGACCGACCAGACGCTGAAACTCGCCGAAGACCAGCGCCCCTCGAAGACGGGGTCGGCGATCACGATACGCGAGCTGGCGACGCCGGCCTTCTATCATTGGCGCAAGGCGCTGATCGCCTTCCTGATCCCGGTGCTGCTGGCGCTGGCCGCCGCGACCCTGGCCCAGCCCGTCTACACCGCCCAGTCGCGCCTCCTGATCCTGCTGGGGGACGACTATGTCTTCCGTCGCGCCGTGGGCGAGGACGCCAGCGGCAATCCCCAGACCTTCGATCGCGCCCAGATCGTCCATGCCGAGATGGAGATACTCGGCTCGCGCGAAATCCGAGAGAAGACTCTGACCGACATCGGCCTGACGCGGGTCTATCCGAAGGCGCGGTCGGGGCCGGCGGGCATGAACGCGGCGCTGGAGCAACTGGGCCGCGACCTGGCCATCGAGAACGTCCCCCAGTCCAACACCATCGAGGTGCGGCTGCGCCATCGCGATCCTCGGGTCGCGGCCGACTTCGTCAATCGCCTGGTCCAGAACTACATCGCCAGCCGCCGCGAAATCTTCCAGCGCGCCGACAGCGCCGCCGTCACCGACCAGCAGCGCGGCCTGTCCGATCAACTGGCCGCCACCGAGGCCCAGATCGCGGACCTGTCCAACCGCTACGCCATCGGCGACTACGACCAGGAAATCCAGGGCGTGCAGTCCCAGCAGACCACCCTGACCGCCCAGTTGGCCGCCCAGGACCAGTTGATCGCCACCGCCGCGGCGCGGGCGAACCGTCTGGCGCAGCAACTCCGCGACTCGGCGGCGGTCATCGCCCTGAACACCGACGACACCCGCTCGCAGCAGGTCACGGCCCTGACCGACAATCTTATGCTGTTGCGCGAACGTCGCCGCGTCGCCGCCGCCCGCTACGCGGACGGCTATCCCCTCGTCGTCGAACTGGATCGCCAGATCGCGGACCTGGAAGCCCAGATCGCCGCCGCGCCGCCATCTCAGACAGCCCTGGTGCGCAGCGGCCCCAACCCCGTGACCCAGCAGATCGAGACCCAGCTGGCCACGACTCGGGGCGAGCTGGCGGGCCTTCAGTCCGGCCGCGCCCAGCTGGCCGACGCGCTCGGCGCCGTGCGCGCCCGTCTGGCCGGCCTTGTCGAGATCGGACCGCGCTACCGCGAACTGACGCGCCAGCGCACCCTGACCGAAACCGCCTATCGCAGCGTCGCCGAAAACGCCGAGGATTCTCGGCTGCAAAGCTCCATCGCCGGCGCCAACGCCAATGTCCGCGTGATCGAGGCCGCACAGCCGCCGACCAAGGCCCGCACTGGCCGATTGCTGATCCTGGCGGCCGGCCTGGCCGTCGGAACGCTGGCGGCGCTGGCGGTCGTCATCGTCTCCGCCGCCGCATCGCCCGTCATGCTGACCCCGCGCGATGCGGAGGTGCGGCTGCGCGCCCCGGTCCTGGCCACCGTCCCCCTGGGCGAGGAGGACGACGATCCCCTGCCCCGCTGGCGGCCGCTGACCTCGCGGCTCACGGCCGACCAGGCGGCGCTGATCCTGCGCCGATTGCGCGAAACCGCGGCCGCCCATGCGGCCCTGGCCGTGATCGGACCGGAGGACGGCGTGGGCGTCACCAGCATTGCGTTGGATCTGGCCATGGCCTCGGCCTTCCGGTCGGGGATCGAGACGCTGCTGATCGACGCCGAACCGCTGGCCGACGCCAGCGTCGCCATGGCTATCCACGCCCTGGGCGGGCGGCTGACCAACATTCCCGACAATCCCTATGTCCTGCGCGTCGAGGACAGCAACCTCTATGTCACCACGCCGATGACGCGCACAGGGTCGAACATCTCCGAGGCGCGCTGGCGCAGCTTCGTCGACGGCGTCAAGGCGCGGTTTCCGGTCGTCATCGTCGATACGCCGTCGCTGCAACGATCCTCGGCGGCGCTGCTGCTGGCGCCCCTGACCGACCTGTCGCTGATGGTGATCGAGGCGGAGGAGACGCGCACGGCCGTCGCCGCCAATCTGATCGAACGGGTCGAAGCTGCGGGCGGCGCGGTGGCGGGCATGGTCATGAACATGCGCAGGTTCCACATCCCGCGCTTCATCTACACGCGAATCTAGCGCAGCGCCGCCAGGGCGCGGGGCAGGATTTCGCTCAGATCGTCGGCGACCAGGCCCGGCCCGAACCGTTCCGCCGCATCGCTGTGAATCCACACCGCCGCGCTGGCGGCCTCGAAACTGTCCATCCTCTGGGCGGCCAGGCCGCCGATCATCCCCGCCAGCACGTCGCCGCTGCCGGCGGTGGCCAGCCAGGGCGAACCGTTGGGATTGCGCCGGATTCGGCCGTCCGGCGCCGCGACCAGGGTTTCGGACCCCTTCAGCACGATCACCGCCTGGGTCTGGCGCGCCGCCTCGGCCGCCGCCGCTTCCCGGCCCTGTTCAAGCAGACCGGGAAACAGGCGCTCGAACTCGCCCTCGTGCGGGGTCAGGATGTCGTCGCGGTCCAGCAGTCCGATCAGATCGGCCGTCCGCCCCTTGAACGCGGTCAGGCCGTCGGCGTCGATCACCAGGACCGCGCCGCTCAGCGCCAGGGCCTGGATATTGGCCACGGTCGCCTCGTCGGCGCCCGCCGCCGGACCGACGACGACCGCGTCCGAGCCGACGACCTCGCGCCCCAGCGCCTCGGCCGAAGCGAAGGGCGTCAGCATGATCGCCTGGACGGCCGGGGCGATCACCGCAGCCGCGTCGGGCGGGCACAAAATCCGCACCACGCCCGCCCCCATCCGCAATCCCGCCCGCGCCGACAGACGCGCCGCGCCCGTGTGGTGCGCCCTGCCCGACACCACCGCCAGACGCCCGCGAGAATGTTTGTGCGTCTCGGCGCTCGGCCAGGGCAGAAAACTGCGCCACAGCGCCGGGTCGTTGATCTGCATTGTCCGCCTTCCGATTATCCGTGGCTTTTCTGCGAAAACCGCTTGCTTTGAGCGCCCTTGGTGTGTCCCATTCAGGCCCGAGCGCCGCTGCATTTCGTGCGCCGCTCCGGGGTCGCCATGAAGAAGATCGAAGCCATCATCAAGCCTTTCAAGCTGGATGACGTCAAGGAAGCGCTCCAGGACGTGGGCGTGCAGGGCATGACTGTGCTGGAGGCCAAGGGATACGGCCGCCAGAAGGGTCATTCCGAACTGTATCGCGGCGCCGAATACGTCATCGACTTTCTGCCCAAGATCAAGATCGAGGTCGTGGTCGCCGACGATCTCGCGCCCGCGGTGGTCGAGGCCATTCAGACCTCGGCCCGCACGGGCAAGATCGGCGACGGCAAGATCTTCGTCTCCGACGTCGCCGAGGTGATCCGCATCCGAACCGGCGAAACGGGCGCGCAGGCCGTCTGACTTCGACCAACCCCTCCCGGCCTCGGCCCTCGGGTCGCGGTCCGGTCTCCTCCCCAAACGACAAGAAACAGGACTTCCGAGAATGAGCGCCAGCAAGATCCTCAAGGAGATCAAGGAAAAGGACGTCCAGTATGTGGACGTTCGCTTCACCGACACGCGCGGTAAGCTGCAACACGTCACCTTCGACGTCGACTTGGTCGACGAGGACTTCCTGACCGAAGGCACGATGTTCGACGGCTCCTCCATCGCCGGCTGGAAGGCCATCAACGAGTCCGACATGCTGCTGAAGCCGGACCTGACCACGGCCTATATCGACCCCTTCTACCAGCAGACCACGATGTTCCTGTTCTGCGACGTGCTGAACCCCGACACGGGCGAGCCCTACAATCGCGACAGCCGCTCGATGGCCAAGAAGGCGCTGTCCTACGTCCAGTCTTCGGGCGTGGGCGACCAGGTCTTCTTCGGGCCGGAAGCCGAGTTCTTCATCTTCGACGACGTGCGCTGGTCCACCCAGCCGCACGACACGGGCTACAGCTACGATTCGGTCGAACTGCCGGTCAACACCGGCGCCGAATACGCCGAGGGCAATCTGGGCCACCGCCCCGGACCCAAGGGCGGCTATTTCCCGGTCAATCCGGTCGATTCCGGCCAGGATCTGCGCGGCGAGATGCTGGGCGTCATGCGCGACCTGGGCCTGCAGCCCGAGAAGCATCACCACGAGGTGGCGCCGGCCCAGCACGAACTGGGCCTGAAGTTCTCGGACCTGCTGACCATGGCCGACCGGCTTCAGCTCTATAAGTATGTGATCCACAACGTGGCCCACGCCTATGGCAAGTCGGCGACCTTCATGGCCAAACCCATGTTCGCCGACAACGGTTCGGGCATGCACGTCCACATGTCGATCTGGAAGGACGGCAAGCCCCAGTTCGCCGGCGACCAGTACGCCGGCCTGTCGCAGGAATGCCTGTGGTACATCGGCGGCATCATCAAGCACGCCAAGGCCATCAACGCCTTCTCCAACTCGACGACCAACTCCTACAAGCGTCTGGTGCCCGGTTACGAAGCCCCTGTGAAACTGGCCTATTCGGCCCGAAACCGCTCGGCCTCGATCCGCATCCCGCACGTCTCGTCGCCCAAGGCCAAGCGCCTGGAGGCCCGCTTCCCCGACCCGATGGGCAACCCCTATCTGACCTTCGTGGCCCTGCTGATGGCCGGTCTGGACGGCATCGAAAACCGCATCGATCCGGGCGCGCCCGCCGACAAGAACCTCTACGATCTGCCGCCGGAAGAGCGCGGCTCGATCCCCGAGGTCTCCGGCTCGCTGAAGGAAGCGCTCGACAACCTGGACAAGGACCGCGCCTTCCTCAAGAAGGGCGGCGTCATGGATGACGACTTCATCGACAGCTACATCGACCTGAAGATGGAAGAGGTGATGCGCCTGCAACTGCATCCGCACCCGGTCGAGTTCGACATGTACTACAGCTGCTGATCTTCGGATCGGGCTGAACGGCGAAGGGCCGGAGGAGCGATCCTCCGGCCCTTTTTCCATGTCTGAACATGAGGCTTTCAGCCGTCCCGACCGGCCAGGGGTCAGGCGATCTCGGCCTCCAGTTCGTCGGCCTTCCTGCGGCGCAATTCGATCAGCCGCACGCACCAGATGGACACCTCGTAGAGCAGAACCATGGGCACGGCCAGCATCAGCTGGCTGATCGGGTCGGGCGGGGTCACGACGGCGGCGACCACCACGACCGCGACGATGGCGTATCGACGGCCCGAAGACATCAGCTTGGAATTGATCAGCCCCGCCATCCCCAGCAGGGTCATCACGACCGGCAGTTGGAAGCACAGGCCGAAGGCCAGCAGCAGCGCCGTCACCAGGTTCAGATAGTCCGACACCTTGGGCAGCAGATTGGCCGCCACCCCGTCGCCCACGATCTGCTGGCTCAGCGAGAACCACATCACGAACGGCAGCATGACGAAATAGACCAGCGCCGCTCCCAGCAGGAACAGCACCGGCGCCGCCACCAGGAACGGCAGGAAGGCGCCCCGCTCGTTGCGGTAAAGCCCCGGCGCGACGAAGCGATAAAGCTGCCAGGCCAGCACCGGAAACGCGACGAAGACCGCGCCGAACCCGGCCAGCTTCATCTTGGTGAACAGGATTTCCAGCGGCGCCGTATAGATCAGGTTGACCGTATGGCCATTGACGTGCGGCAGCGCCTTCAGCCCCGCCGTGCCGAGGATCAGGTCCAGGGGCGAGACGTGCCCGTGGGGGCCGACCGAGGAATAGAAGGCCTGCGCCGCCACGAACGGCTTGACCAGGAACAGATAGATCGGCTCGGAAAAGGCGAAACAGCCAATGAAACCGACCGCGAAGGCGATGACGCAGATCAGCAGCCGCCGGCGCAGTTCGATCAGATGATCCATCAACGGCGCGCGCGACGCCTCGATCTCGGCTTCGTCACGATCGGACAGGGTCAAAGGTCGGCAGCCTTCTTGCGCGCGACCTTGGGCGTGGCGGCGCCCGCCGGGGTCGTCTTGGGCGTCTTGGGCGTTTTCGAGGGAACGGCCTTGGCCTGAGCCGCCCCGGCCGCCTTGACCTTGGCGGAACCGGCCGGCTTGGCCTTGGCCTTCGTGGGCCTGGTCGCGGGCGCGGCAGGTCCGACGGTCGGCGCGGCGCCCGTATCGGGCCATTCGTCGACTGCGGGCGTCGCGGCCGCAACCTCGGGCGCAGATGAAGGCGCAGCCGTCGAGGCGGCCGGCGCGGTCAACCCGGCGTTGATGTCCTTGAAGGCCGCATCCGCCTCGGCGCCGAGCGGATACATCGCCGCCTGCCCCGTTCGCAGCGCTTCGACCTCCTTGCGCAGGTCGTCCAGTTCGGACTGGCGCGCCATTTCGTCGAAACTGGTGCGAAACTCATTGGCCATGGCGCGGGCCTTGGCCACCATCTGACCGACGCGACGCATCAGGATCGGCAAATCCTTTGGCCCCACGACAAGCAGGGCCACCAGGCCGATCACCACTAATTCGAAACCCCCGACTCCGGGGCCGAGCCCGCCCATGCGTCAGCCCTTACAGACGACGGCTAGCGCTTCAGCTCTTCCTTTTCCGCATCGGTGCGCGGCAGGGAACTGACGCCGCCGTGCGGCCCGTCCTTCTTGTCGTCGTCCTTCAAGCCGTCCTTGAAGGCGCGGATGCCCTTGGCGGCGTCGCCCATGATGCTGGACAGCTTGCCGCGGCCGCCGAACAGCAGGGCGACCACGACGATGACGATGGCCCAGTGCCAGATGCTCATGGAGCCCATGGCGTATTCTCCTCGCGGGGATCGGTCATCCGATCCCATCCACTCTTATTCGACCCGCATATAGGCGCAGTCATGGCGTCCCGCCAAGGGAGGCTGTAGGCCTGCGCGACCATGAGTCCCTCCGATCACGTCATCATCCATACCGACGGGGCCTGCAAGGGCAATCCCGGCCCGGGCGGCTGGGGCGCCGTGCTTCAAACAGGCGGCGGCCACGAAAAGGAACTTTGGGGCGGCGAGGCCAACACCACCAACAACCGGATGGAGCTGATGGCCGCCATCATGGCGCTGGAGGCCCTGAAACGTCCCTGCCGGGTCGAACTGCACACCGACAGCAAATACGTCATGCAGGGCATCACCGAATGGATGCGCGGCTGGAAGGCGCGCGGCTGGCTCACGGCGGACAAGAAGCCGGTGAAGAACGCCGACCTGTGGCAAAGGCTCGACGCCGCCCGCGCCCGGCACGACGTCAAATGGCGCTGGGTCAAGGGTCACGCCGGCCACGAATTGAACGAGCGCGCCGACCAGCTGGCGAATCGCGGGGTCGCCGATCTCAAGGCGCGCTAGACCGCCTCGACCTCCTTGTCCGGCTCGGATGGACGGCGGCGGATGCGCGCCCCGCTCATCACCGCGCCGAACAGAGCGGCGATGGCGGCGATCTGGAATCCGTGCCGCACGCCGGTCACGGGCGCGGCGGACAGCAGGAAGGCGACCACGACCGCGCCCATCGACTGGCCCAGCACCCGCGCCGTGCCCAAGCTGCCGCCCGCCGCCCCGGCCCGCTCGCGCGGCGCTTCGGACAGCATGGCGCGATTGTTGGGCGATTGGAAAAAGCCGAAGCCCGCGCCGCACACGGCCATGCGCCAGACGATGTCGAAATGCGAGGATTCGGCGTTCAGCAGGCTCAGGGCCATCAGGCCGCAGGCGAACAGCGTCAGCCCGATCGCCCCCAGCACTCCGGCGGAATAACGATCCGACAGATAGCCGGCCAGCGGCGCCGCAAACATGGTCGCCAGGGGCCAGGGCGTCATCAGCAGCCCCGTCTGGACCGCGTTCAGCCCCAACGGCCCCTGCAGGAAGAACGGCAGCGCGACGAACGCCATCATCTGGGCGGTGAAGGAGATGATGGAAGTGGCCACCGACAGGGCGAACATCGGCCGCGCCAACAGGTCCAGCGGGATCAGCGGCGTTCGGCTGGGCCGTTCGTGCCGAACCAGCAGAACCCCAGCCGCCAGCCCCAATCCCGTCAGGCCGAAGCCGAAGACGGGGGCCTCTCCATGCGCCAGCGCCTGCATCCCGGTGATCACGAAGCCGAAGGCCGCAGCGCTCAACAGGGCGCCGACGATGTTCAGACGCCGTTTCTGCAACGGATTGTGCGGCAGGGTGAACCCCGCCATCGACACGGCCAGCACCCCCAGCGGAATGTTCAGGGCGAACAGCCAGCGCCATTCGCCGACGCTCAGGATCGCGCTGGCGATGGTCGGGCCGGCGGCGGCGGCCATGGACACGATCACCGCGTTGATTCCCACCGCGCGGCCCAGCAGCCGCTGCGGATAGGTGAAGCGCACCAGGGCGCCGTTCACGCTCATGATCCCGGCCGCGCCGAAGCCTTGCAGCACCCTGGCCAGACTCAGCGTCAGGATCGAATCGGACAGTGCGCAGGCCAGGGACGCCAGTGTGAAGACCGCCAGGCCAACTTGGGATACGCGGCGATAGCCCACGATTTCGCCCAGCGACGCCAGCGGCAACAGGGCGACGACGATGGCGATCTGATAGGCGTTGACGATCCAGATGGAGGCCGCCGCCGACGCCTGCAGGTCCTGAGCGATGGACGGCAGGGCGACGTTGGCGATGGCCCCGTCCAACACGGCCAGGGTGATGCCCAGGCCGATCGAGACGATCGCCCAATAGCGGCGGGGCGTGGGCAGGCCGTCGGCGGCGACATTCTGGCTGGTCATCTCAGGCCAACGCCCTCGACGGTTGGCGGTTCAGACGGCGGCCTGGACCGTCAGGCGCGAGCCGTCGACGCGCTTGACCACCACGTCCTGCCCCTCGCCCGGCGCCTCGCCCTCGATCTCGGCCGGCCATTCGGCGCCGGAGACGAAAACCCGCCCCCGTCCGCCGACGAAGGCCTCCACCACCCTGGCTCTCTGGCCGACCAGGCGGCTGTCGCGGTCGTTGATGTCGGGTCCCTCGGGATTGGCCTTGGCGATCAGCCGGCGCGACAGCAGGGTGGAGATCACGGTCAGCAGGGCGAAGACCGCCACCTCGCCGGGCAGGCCCAGCCGCACCCCCGCGGCCGTCATTACGGCCACGACCCCTGCCGAAACGGCGGGCCACAACAGCCATTCGGTCGAGAACATCGCCTCGACCGCCAGCAACAGCACGCCCACGGCCAGCCAGATCCAGAACGGCTGGGCGGCGTAGAGATCGACGAGCGCGGTCATGGATCAGCCTCCTTCTTTGGATCAGGCCGAGGGCGGGACGCCGCCCGTCGCCGGACGACGCGGCGGCGCAGGCCGGGCGGGCGGGGTCGCCGCCCCGTTCTGCTCCTTGGCCAGCCCGACCATTTCGCCGATGCCGGCGATGGTGCCGACCAGGGCGCTCATCTCCGTCGGCACGATGACGGTGCGCTGCTGCGGGCTGCGCGCCAGTTCGGCGAAGGCTTCGACATATTTCTGGGCGACGAAATAGTTGATGGCGTTCACGTCGCCGCGCGCGATGGCCTCGGACACCATGGCGGTGGCGCGGGCCTCGGCCTCGGCCTCGCGCTCGCGGGCCTCGGCGTCGCGGAAGGCGGCTTCCTTGCGGCCTTCGGCTTCCAGAATGGCGGCCTGTTTGGCGCCCTCGGCGCGGGCGATGGCGGCGGACTTCTCGCCGTCGGCTTCGGTGATGACGGCGCGGCGTTCGCGCTCGGCCTTCATCTGGCGGGCCATGGCGTTGGTGATGTCGGTCGGGGGGGTCAGATCCTTGATCTCGATCCGGTTGACCTTGACGCCCCAGGGCTCGGTCGCCGCGTCGATGACGTGCAGCAGGCGGGTGTTGATGCTGTCGCGCTGGCTCAGCACCTCGTCCAGCTCCATGGACCCGACTACGGTCCGCAGATTGGTCATGCACAGCTGGGCGATGGCGTAGGTCAGATCGTCGACCCGATAGGCGGCGCGCGCCGCGTCCATCACCTGGATGAAGACGATGCCGTCCACCCGCACCATGGCGTTGTCCTTGGTGATGACTTCCTGGGTCGGGACGTCCAGCACCTGCTCCATCATGTTCATGCGGCGTCCGATGCGCTCGACGAACGGGGTCAGGAAGCCGATGCCGGGGCTTAGGGTCTTGGTGTATTTTCCGAACCGTTCGACCGTGAATTCGCGCCCTTGCGGCACGATCTTGATCACGCTGATCAAGAGCACGATGGCGAGCAGCAGCACGACGCCGGCGAATATGGTGGTCACGTCCATGAAAACCCTCCCTGAGGCGTCGAACCTACCCGCTGCGCGCGAGCGGCGCCACAGAAACCGGCGGTCTCGGCTCGGACGCCGCTTTGCGGCGCCAGGCGGCGACCCGGGTCGCCACGTCGCGTTCGATGTCGCCGTAGAACAGGTTGTAGGGCACGATCTTGCGCCGATCCGCCCAGCTTCCCCCGGCGGTCAGGAAGTCGGCGTCCGGCGCGCTGTGCCACAGCAGGCCGCCGCGGCATTCGGTCGAGACCAGACGCCCGGTCAAGGCCGGCCGCGCCCCCCATTCCAGGCCCGTGGCGTTGGTCGCCCCGCTGTGTTGGCGGGCCTCGGCGCGGGGCTGGCCGATCGCGCCCGTGACGGGATTGACGCAGATCGGCGCCGTTTTCAACTCCACCAGTTCGCCCCGACCGTTCCACTCCAGCGCGCGACGAAGCGCCCGTCGCGCGGCCGATTCGTCGCCGTTCCGCACCGACATCCAGGCCACGAGACACCCGGTCTGATCGGGCGCGTCGCACGGGGCGATCCGCCGATCGAACATTTCCGGGCTGATCAGGGTCTCGATAAGATAGGCGGCCGCCAGCCGCGACTTCAGCGCGGGATGCGCCTGCAATTCCTCGCGCACCAGGCGTGCGGCCAGTTCGCCGCCCTGCTCGACCCCGGCGATGACGATGGGACCTGTCGGATGGTTCGCCAGCCACAGATCGAAGGCCCGCTTCACGTCTTCATAGGCGAAGGCCCGGGCCTCGCGCGCGTCGTCGCGCAGGGTCAGGCGGGTGTAGAGGCTGGCCTGCCTATACAGCGGCGCGCTGACCTTGGCCTCGCGCGCGAACGGCGAGGCGTAGTTGGGCAGGACGACGCGGCGCATATAGGCGTTGGCCCGCGCGTCGTCTATCGCCCCGTTCCAGCCCGAACCGCCGTCGAAGGTCGTCGGCATGACGAAAAAGACCGCCGCCTGGTCCGACCGGCCGTCGTCCTGCAACGCCCATGAGGAGGCGGAGCGATAGTCTGGGGCAGGCGGAGGCTCATAGGTCTGGAACGGAACCTGGGGGTCCAGGCCGGCCCGCAGTATATCGCCGCTCCAGACGGCGACGGCGACGGTCACGACAAGGACGACGGCGAACCCCGCATAGCCGACCCACTGTCTGAAGGTCAGCCGGCGCATCAGCGGTACGGATCCGCCGTGGACAGGAAGTTCTGGACATAGCGGCGCACGCCCTCTTCCAGCGGCGTGGACTGCCCCTGGAAGCCGGCGGCGCGGATGCGGTCCATGCGCGCCTGGGTGAAATACTGATAGCGGTCGCGGATCGAGACCGGCGTGTCGACATAGTCGATGGACGGTTCCTTGCCGGCGGCGGCGAAGGTGGCCCGGGCCAGGTCCGCGAACGAACGCGCCTGCCCCGACCCGGCGTTGAACACCCCTGACACCTGGGGCGACTGCAACAGGAATTCGACGATGTCGACCACGTCGTCGACATAGACGAAGTCGCGCATCTGCCCGCCGTCGGCGTAGTTCGGATTGTGCGAGCGGAACAGGGTCACGGTCTCGCCAGCCTGCACCTTGGGCCATATCTGGGCCACGACCGACTTCATCACGCCCTTGTGGCCCTCGTTCGGTCCATAGACGTTGAAGAACTTCAGGCCCGCCCACTGACGCGGCGCCTGGCCCCGATCCGACTGTCGAACGGCATACTGATCGAACAACATCTTCGAATAACCATAGGCGTTTAGCGGTCGAAGCCGAGACAGGGACTTAGCATCGTCATCGTCGTCGAACCCTGTCTCCCCATCGCCATAGGTCGCCGCCGACGAGGCGTAGATCATCCGCGCATCGCGGATCGCGCACCAGTCCCACAGGTCGCGCGAGAGGGTGAAGTTGGTCCGCAGGATCAGGTCGGCGTCCGGCTCGGTCGTCGAGGAAACGGCGCCCATGTGGACCACGGCCTCGACCCGTTCGGCATGGCGTTCCAGCTGCTCGAACAACGCCTCGGGCGACCAGAAATCGGCGATGGGATGTTTGGCCAGGTTCTTCCATTTGGCCAGGTCGGCGGTCCCCAACCGATCGCAGACCACCACGTCATGGGCCGTCTCGGCCGTCAGCCGCGCCACGATGTTGGAGCCGATGAAGCCGGCCCCGCCCGTCACCACGATCATTCTGGGCGTCATCATCCTTGTCCTGTCGCCGCGGATTCAGCACGGACCATCTTCTCGATGGTTCGCGTGGTGGAGAAGCCGTCCTTGAAGTCCGCCAGCCTCACCTCCCCGCCCCAGCTTTCCACCAGGTCGCCGCCGACCACGCCTTCGCGGCTGTAGTCCGATCCCTTGATCAGCACGTCGGGCCGAAGCCGTTCGATCAGGGCCAGCGGCGTCGGATCGTCGAAACTGGTCACGCGATCCACGCTGGCCAGACCGCCGATCACCACGGCCCGGCTGTCCAGGTCGTTGACCGGCCGGCCTTCGCCCTTCAATCGCCGCACCGAAGCGTCGGTGTTCAGCGCCACGACCAGCCGGTCGCACCAGCTGCGCGCCTGCGCCAGATAGGCGACGTGCCCCCGGTGCAGGATGTCGAAACAGCCGTTGGTGAAGCCGACCTTCAGCCCCTGGCGCCGCCAGGCCTCGACCTCGGCGGCCAGGTCGTCCAGCGGCGTCACCTTGGCGACGGCCGCGCTGGCGTGCCGGCTGACTTCGGCCTCGATCAGTTCGGCGGGCGTGACGACGGCCGTCCCCGCCTTGCCGACCACGACGCCCGAAGCCAGGATGGCGAACTGCACCGCCGTCTCCAGCGACGCCCCCGCCCCAAGCGCCAAACCGATGGCGGCCAGGCCGGTGTCGCCGGCCCCCGACACGTCGAACACCTCCCGCGCGCGGCCTGGGAAATGCTTCGCCGCCGCGCCGCGCCGCGCCAGGCTCATGCCCTTGCCGGCGCGGGTGACGACGACGGCCTGGGCGGTCGTGGCGGCCAGCAGGGCTTCCAGCGCCGCCTCGACCTCGGCGTCCGTGCCGACCGGCAGGCCGGTGGCCCCCGCCAGTTCCGAGGCGTTCGGCTTGATGACGTCCACCGCGCCGTAACGCGCGAAATCGCGTCCCTTGGGATCGACCACCACCGGCGCGCCGGACGCCCTGGCCGCATTCAGGGCCTCCGCAATCAAGGCGTCCCCGACCACGCCCTTCGCGTAATCTGACAAAAGATAGGCGGAAGCTCCCGTGAAAGCGTCTGAAATCTCGATTTCGACCGCCGCAGCCTCATCGTCCAGCCGAAGCAGTTGCTGCCCCGCCGAGACGAAGCGCGTCTTGACGATGGTCGCGGCGCCGGCGGGCCGGGCCAGCAGGTCCTCGATCCCCGGCTCGGCGGCGATGAGGGCCGTCAGCTCCGCCCCCGCCGCATCGTCCCCGACGACGGCGCCCAGCCGGGCGGTCCCGCCCAGGGCCGCGATGTTGCGCGCCACATTGCCCACGCCGCCGGGCATGGCAACGGTGCGGGCGGCGCGCAGCACCGGGATCGGCGCCTCGGGCGAAATCCGGCTGACCTCGCCATAGACGTAGCGATCCAGCATCAGGTCGCCGACGCAGGCGATCTTCAGGCCGCGCACACGCTCCAGCAGGCTCTGCAGGGCGCCCAGGTCCAGGGTGTCAGACATTCGCCCGCCCTAGAGGATTCACGCCGCCTGCGCCACCGGCGCCTTGGCGCCCAGCCTGATGGCCAGGTCGTCGAAGGCGATCAATTGCGCGGCCAGGGCTTCGAACTGGTCCAGCGGCACCATGTTGGGGCCGTCCGACGGCGCATGATCGGGATCGGGATGGGTCTCGATGAAGACGGCGTCCACGCCCACCGAGACGGCGGCGCGGGCCAGCACCGGTACGAACTCGCGCTGGCCGCCCGAGGACGTGCCCTGCCCGCCCGGCTGCTGAACGCTGTGGGTCGCGTCGAACACGACCGGACAACCGATCTCGCGCAGCACCGGCAGGGCGCGCATGTCGCTGACCAGGGTGTTGTAGCCGAAGCTGGCCCCCCGCTCGCAGGCCATCACGTTCGGATTGCCGGCGCCGACCACCTTGGCGACGACGTTCTTCATGTCCCAGGGGGCCAGGAACTGGCCCTTCTTGATGTTGATGGCCTTGCCGGTCGCGGCGGCGGCCAGCAGCAGGTCGGTCTGGCGGCTGAGGAAGGCCGGGATCTGCAGCACGTCGACCACCTCGCCCACCGGACCGCACTGGGCCTCGGAATGGACGTCGGTCAGTGTCGGCAGGCCGGTGACTTCGCGGACTTCGGCGAAGATCGGCAGGGCGTCCTTCAGGCCGATGCCGCGCGCCGCATTGGCGCTGGTGCGGTTGGCCTTGTCGAAGCTGGTCTTGTAGATGACGCCCGCGTTCAGCCGCTCGCCGATCTCCTTCAGCGCATGGGCGGTTTCCAGCGCGTGCTGGCGGCTTTCCATCTGGCACGGTCCGGCGATGAAGGCGATTCGCGCGCCGCCGCCGATGACGACAGGCGTCCGAAGACCTTCGGACAACGTAATGACAGCGTTGGGTCGGCTCACAGGTACGGCTTTCTGCATTAAACTGGGTCTGGCGTGCGGTCCTGCCGCAAGCATGAGGCCATCAGGTGGCGCTCTTCGGCGATCGGCGCAACTTATCACGGAGTTCTCCCGCTTGGCCAATAAGCCCGTCATCCTCTGGTTCCGCCGCGACCTGCGGCTTCGGGACAACCCGGCCCTGACTCAGGCCCACGAAACGGGACGGCCGATCCTGCCGGTGTTCATCCTGGACGACCGCTATGACCGACCCGTCGGCGCGGCGTCGAGGTGGTGGCTGGACAAGTCGCTGCGCGCCCTCGACGGCGCGTTGCAGGATCGCGGATCGCGCCTGATCCTGCGCCGCGGCGCTTCTCTGCCCGTAATCCAGGGCCTGATCGCCGAAACCGGCGCCGAGGCGGTCTATATGAACAGACTGTTCGAGCCGAACGCCTTCGAACATGACGCGGAGATCGCCCATGCGCTGAAGGCGGATGGCGTCGAGTGCCACGGCTTCAACGCCGCCCTCATGCGCCGTCCGGGCGCCGTGATGAACGGATCGGGCAGCCCTTACAAAGTCTTCACGCCCTTTCTTAAGACCCTGCTTTCCAAGAGCCAGCCTCCGCCCCCCGCGGCCGGGCCCGGGCGCATCTCGACGCCGACCGGGGTGGACAGCGACGATCTGAACGATTGGCGCCTGCATCCGACGTCCCCCGACTGGTCGGGTGCATTCGACTGGACGCCGGGCGAAGCGGGCGCGGCACGGGCGCTGTCGAACTTCCTCGCCAATGGACTGGCGACCTATGCGCGGGACCGGGACTTTCCCGACCGTCCCGCTTCCAGCCGTCTGTCCCCGCATCTGCACTGGGGCGAGATCAGCCCGTGGCGCGCCATCGAACGCGCTCGCCAGGGCGCTGCGGCGGGCAAGGTCTCGTCCGCCGAGGCCGAAAAGTTCGTCGCCGAGATCGGTTGGCGCGAGTTCTCGGCCCATCTGCTGCACCAGTTTCCCTACATCGTCGATCGCGCCTTCCGCCCCGAATACGACTCCATGCCGTGGCGCGACGATCCGAGGGCGCTCCAGGCCTGGAAAAACGGCCGGACGGGCTATCCGCTGGTGGACGCGGGCATGCGACAGCTGTGGGCCACGGGCTGGATGCACAATCGCGTGCGGATGATCGCCGCCTCCTTCCTGGTCAAACATCTTCTGATCGACTGGCGCGAAGGCGAGGCCTGGTTCTGGGACACGCTGGTCGACGCCGACCTGGCCAGCAATGTGCAGAACTGGCAGTGGATCGCCGGTTCGGGCGCCGACGCCTCGCCCTATTTCCGCATCTTCAATCCGGTCGCCCAGGGCGAGAAGTTCGACCCGAAGGGCGGCTATGTGCGGCGTTGGGTTCCCGAACTGGCGCGCGTGCCCGACCGCTGGCTGCATGCGCCCTGGACCGCCCCGGACGAGGTGCTGGGCGAGGCGGGCGTGCGCCTGGGCCGCGACTATCCCTATCCGGTCGTCCAGCACGACAAGGCCCGCGCCCGCGCGCTGGAGGCTCTGAAGATCGTCTCGGGGCGCCGCGATGACCAAAGCGATCGCGATTGACCGCACCGGCCCGCAGGCCGAAAGTCCGGCCATGCGGATCGTCGTCCTCCACGACGCCCTGGTCGACGGCGAAAGGGTCCGCACCGATGTCATCCGACGGCGTTTTTCCCGAACATGAAGGCGCGCCCATGAGCTTCCTGATCTCGGCCGAAGACCTCGCCGCCCGGCTGGGCCGGCCGAACCTGCGGATCATCGACGGCAGCTGGAGCCTGGACGGCCGCGACGGCCGCGCCGATTTCGAACAGGCGCATGTTCCGGGGGCGGTCTTCTTCGACCTGGACGCGGTGTCGAACGCCGCCAGCCCCCTGCCCCACATGATGCCGTCGCCGGCGGCGTTCGCCGCGGCGGCCGGCGCCCTGGGCGTCGCGGCGGCCGACCAGATCGTGGTCTATGACACCGCCGGCCTGTTCTCTGCGGCCAGGGTCTGGTGGATGTTCAGGACGATGGGCGCGCGCGACGTGCGCGTGCTGGACGGCGGCCTGCCTCTGTGGCGGTCGCAGGGGCGTCCGCTCGAACGGGGCGCCGCGACGCCTCGTTCCGCGAGCTTCCAGGTCGATCCCGTCCCCGGCGCCGTGGCCGAGCTGAGCGACGTTCGCGCCGCCGTCGGACAGGGCGTTCAGATCGTCGACGCCCGCGGCGCCGCCCGGTTCGAGGGGCTGGCGCCCGAACCTCGCCCCGGCGTCCGCTCCGGCCATATGCCGGGCGCGCTGAACCTGCCCTACGGCCAGCTTTTGAATCCTGACGGAACGATGAAGCGCGGCGCGGCCCTGGCCCAGGCGTTCGCCGGCATCGGGTTGGACCTGGACCGGCCCGTCATCACCACCTGCGGCTCGGGCGTCACCGCCGCCATGCTGACGCTGGGCCTGGCCGAACTGGGCCGGCCGTCGCGGCTCTATGACGGTTCCTGGTCGGAATGGGGCGCGCG
The DNA here is from genome assembly GCF_003248455.1 of Brevundimonas sp. Classification (GTDB taxonomy): domain Bacteria; phylum Pseudomonadota; class Alphaproteobacteria; order Caulobacterales; family Caulobacteraceae; genus Brevundimonas. Next base: position 8,993 of record NZ_QFNM01000020.1, on the reverse strand, counting down.
CGAGGACACGCCCGTCCAGACCGACTGATCCCCAGCCTCAGGCCTTCGCGGCGACCGGCGCGGGTTCGCCCGGCTCTTCCGGCGCGTCGTCCTCGCCGCGCGACACCACGGTCGCCAGCACCAGGTCGCCGGTGACGTTCAGGGTGGTGCGGCACATGTCCAGGAAGCGGTCGACGCCCAGGATCAGGCCGATGCCTTCGGGCGGCACCTTCACCATCACCAGGATCATGGCCACGACCGGCAGGGAGCCCGCCGGCACGCCCGCCGTGCCCACCCCGCCCAGGATGCAGACCAGCATCACGATCACCTGCTGGCTGATCGACAGGTCGACGCCGAAGAACTGGGCCAGGAACAGCACCGTCACCCCCTCGAACAGGGCCGTGCCGTTCTGGTTGGCGGTCGCCCCGACGGTCAGGACGAAGCGGGCGATCTTGCGCGGCAGCTTCAACTGCTCCTCGGCCGCCTTCAGCGACACGGGCAGGGAGGCGTTGGACGAGGCGGTCGAGAAGGCCACCACCATCGGCTCGCGAACGCCCTTGAAGAAGGCGATGGGCGAGCGTCCGCCCAACAGCCAGATCACCAGCGGATAGACCACGAACATATGGATCGCCATCGCCCCGACGGCCACGCCGACGAAGGCCGCCAGCCGGACCAGCAGGTCCCATCCGAACAGGGCCGCCAGGTTGAACATCAGGCAGGCGATGGCCAGCGGCGCCAGTTTGATGAACAGGTTGATCAGGGTCATCGAGACCTCGAACACCCCCTGGATCACGTCCTGCAGGCGATCCGTCGCCGGACTCTTGGCCATGACCAGGCCGATTCCGAAGAACAGGGCGAAGACCATCAGCGGCAGGATGGCGTTCTCCGCCGCCGCCGTCACCGCATTGGAAGGCACCAGATCCAGGAAGAAGTCGCCCAGTTGGATGTTGGTGTCGCGTCCGCTCTGGACGATGCCCGCCGCGCCGTCCTTGCCCTGGGCCAGCAACTGCTGCGCCACCGCCGGATCGACCCCGCGACCGGGCTGGAAGACGTTGACCATCACCAGGCCGATCACCACGGCGATGCTGGACACCAGTATGGTCAGAAGCAGGGTCTTGATCCCCGCGCGGCCAAGAGCGCTGAGGTCGCCCATCTCCGCCACCCCGACCACCAGGGCCGAGAACAGCAGCGGGACCACCATCATGAACAGCAGGCGCAGGAATATCTGACCGATCGGCCCCGTGACATTGTCCGTCAGCCAGACGACCCAGGCCGTATCGGCCCCCAGGACCAGGTTGACGGCGAGCCCGCCGACCAGGCCGACGGAAAATCCGATCAGCATCAGCCAATGCAGCGCCAGGCCGCGTTTCGTCTCGGTCATCTGTCCCCCAGGATGCGATGCTGTCCGGCGGTTATCGGATCGGCAGCCCATAGATCAAGCCGGCCGGGCGCGCGTTCCATTGTGCGTTCAAACCGCGCTCCAGGTCGAGCGCCGATTGCGAACCCAGATTGCGCTCGAAAATCTCGCCATAGTTTCCGACCGCCGCGACCGCGTCCTTGGCCCAGGTTCTGGACAGGCCCAGCATGGGACCGAAGTCGCCTTCCGCCCCCAGCAGGCGCCGCACGCGCGGGTCCGTCGAAGTCTTGGCCAGGTCGTCCGCCTCCGCCCGCGCGACGCCCAGCTCCTCGGCCAGCATCAGGGCGTTCAGCGTCCAGCGCACGGTCGAGGCCCAGCGTTCGTCGCCCGCCCGGACCACCGGGCCCAGCGGCTCCTTGGAAGCGACGTCGGACAGGATCACGTGTTCGTTGGGACTGGTCAGCACCGTGCGCGCCGCCGCCAGGGCGGAGATGTCCGCGCTGAAGGCGTCGCAGTCCTCGCGGTTATAGGCGTCCCGGGCCGCGTCTTCGGTGTCGAAGACGACCGGCCGGTATTCGATGCCGCGCGATCGGAAATAGTCGACGGCGTTGGCCTGGGAGGTCGAGCCGGACTGCACGCAGACCCGCGCGCCTGTCAGTTCGGTGGCGCTGTTCAGATTGAGCGAGCGCCGCACCAGAAAGCCCTGGCCGTCGTAATAGTTGATCCCGGCGAAGACCAAACCCTCGCCCGCGTCGCGGGTCATGGTCCAGGAGGAATTGCGCCACAGCACGTCGATCCGCCCGTCGTTCAGGGCCGAAAACCGCTCCGCCGCCGACAACGGCACGAAACGCACCGCGTCGCCGTTCCCCAGGACCGCGGCGGCCGTCGCCCGGCAGAAGTCCACGTCGAAGCCGCGCCACTGTCCGCGATTGTCCGTATAGGCGAAGCCGACCAGCCCCTGATGCACGCCGCAATTCAGCCGCCCGCGTCGCTTGATCGCCGCCAGGGTCGGGCTGTCCGGCGGGGCGCCGGGGGCGGTGGCGACCGGGGCTTCGGGCCGCGCGTCGGTTGCCGGGGGCGCGTCCTGGCGTCCGCAACCGGCCGCCAGCACGGCCAGCGCCATCGTCCCGATCATCCAGCACCGCATCGCGTTGGTCCCTCGCCGCTTGCGCCCCGCAGGCTTTAGAGGCCTTTAGGCCCTGAACCGCAACCCATGGATCGCCCATGCCGACGCATTCGGACCGCACCCGCCTGATCGCCTCCGCCACGCGCCGGGGCCAGGGGCGCCGCCCGGTCAATCCGCCGCTGGAACGCGCCTCCACAATGCTCAGCGACACGGCCGGCGTCATGCGCGACGAGGCGGCTGGCCCGACCTACGGCCTGTCGGGAACCAGCGCGGCGCGTGCGCTCCGTCACGCCCTGGCCGATCTGGAAGGCGCGGCCGAGGCTTTTCTCGTCCCTTCGGGCCTGGCGGCCGTCACCGTGCCGCTGCTGGCCCTGCTGCGGCCGGGGGACGAGGTGATCACGACCGACGCCGTCTATGGCCCGACGCGCCGGTTCCTCAGCCGCTACCAGGCCGCGCGCGGCGTCACGACCCGCTTCCTGCCCGCCGACGCCGGCGCGGCCGACGTGGTCGCTGGCCTGACCGGGCGCACCCGGCTGGTGCTGATGGAATCGCCCGCGTCCCTGACATTCGAAATGGTCGATGTCGCCGCGGTGGCCCGGGCCTGTCGCGCGCGCGGCGTCCTGACCGTCGTCGACAACACCTGGGCGGCCGGGCTGGCCTACCGCCCCCTCGCCCACGGCGTCGACGTCAGCGTCCAGGCCGTGACCAAATATGTCGGCGGTCATTCGGACGTCCTGATGGGAAGCATCGCCGTCGACGATCCCGCCTGCCGCCGCGCCATCGGCGACGTGATCGAGGACCTGGGCTGGCACGTCTCGCCCGACGACGCCTGGCTGGCCCTGCGGGGTCTGCGCACCCTGCCGCTGCGCTACGCCGAACAGGCGCGCTCGGCCCTGGTCGTGGCCGAATGGCTTCAAGGGCGGCCGGAAGTCTCGCGGGTCCTCTACCCGCCCCTGCCCGGCGCCGCCGGCCATGATCTCTGGACCCGCGACTTCTCCGGCGCCGCCTCCCTGATGGGCGTGGTGATGAAGGGCGGCGACGGGGCGGCGGGCGCAGCCTTTCTGGACGCCCTGACCCTGTTCGGCCTGGGCTATTCCTGGGGCGGGTTCGAAAGCCTGATCACGTGCGAGACGCATCAAATGGCCTATCGCGCCCATCCGCCGGCGCTGGAGGGAGAACTGATTCGCCTTCACGTCGGGCTGGAAGACCCCGCCGACCTGATCGCGGACCTCGAACACGGCCTGGCCGCCTTCGCCGCCGCGCTCACGGTTCCTTAAGCGCGCGAGCCGACTGTCCGGCCGTGCGCGCCTCGCCTGTCCAGACCTCGGACGATTCGCCGCCGCTGTGGGAGCAGTGGGCGGCCGGCTTTGTCGTCTTCATGCTGACCGGCGCCCTGATCGCACCGCTCGTCGCCCCCGACCAGGCCGAGACGCCGGTGCTGCGCCTGATGTGGTTGCCGGTCTACGCCGTGATCGCCGGGCTGATCGTCTTTCGTTTCGACCGGGTGATCCGCGCCTGGCCCGCCTGGCTGATGATGTTCGGCCTGGTCGGCCTGGCCTTCGCCTCCCAATACTGGTCCATCGACCCGGGCGTGACCGAACGGCGGGTCATCGCCATGGCCATCAACAGCGCCTTCGCCGTCTATCTGGGCGCGGGGTTCCGAAACGCCGCCCTGCCGCGTCTGCTGATGCATACGGGCCTGGTCATGGCGGTCGGCAGCCTGGTCATGGTCTTCGCCTATCCCAAGGTCGGGGTGCACCAGTTCGACAACGCCGGCCTGTGGCGCGGTCTGTGGTACGAGAAGAACCAGATGGGCCTGGTCATGGTGGTCGGCGCCGTGTCGTCGGCCGCGACCCTGGCCGCCGACCATATCGCGGGCCGCAAGGGCGGCTTCTGGACCGCCCTCGTCGCCCTGGCGCTCACGACCCTCCTGGTTCTGGCGACCCAGTCCAAGACCTCGCTGCTGTGCTGGATGCTGGGCGTCGGCATGGTCGGCGGATGGTGGGCGCTGAAACAGGGCGGCGCCGTCGTCACCGTCGTCGGCGTCTGGCTGGGCGTCGTCACGGTCGCCAGCGCGACCTGGCTGTGGAACTCCGATTCCGCCGCCATCCTGGAAGCCCTGGGCAAGGATCCGTCCCTGACCGGCCGCACCCTGATCTGGGAGGCCCTGATGCGCAAGGTCGCCGAACGGCCCTGGACCGGCTATGGCTTCAGCGCCTTCTGGGGCGTGGACTCCATCCCTGCGCGCGAAATCCGCATCGAGACCCAATGGCCGGTGCCCAGCGCCCACAACGGCTGGATCGACCTGCTGGTCCAACTGGGCTGGCCCGGCGCCGTCTCCGTGGGGGCTCTCATGGCCGTCTCCGCCGTCATGATCGTCGCCCGTCTGAACGGGCTTGGCGCGCGCGAGGGTTATTGGAGCATCGCCTATCTGGCCGTCTTCACCGCGCTCAGCCTGTCCGAGAGCGTGCTTCTGACCCACGCCAACCTGCCCTGGGTGCTGATGCTGGCCATAACGGCGCGCGCCGTGACCTTCGATCCGGCCCCGGTTCGGGCGCCTGCGCGCGCGCCGCTTGCCCGACCGGCTTTGCGGGCCTACCAGAACCGGCCCCGAATCGCCTCAGACTATGTGAATGGCCGCCGACCTCTTCGCTTTTGACGACGAACCCGAAGCTCGCAAGCCCGAGCCGACAAAGCGTCCTGCGGCGATCCCGCCCCAGGTTGCGCCCCAGACCGCGTCCAAGGCCGCGAAGGCCGCGCCCGCTGTCGTGCCGGAGCCCAAGCCCGTCCAGGCCGCCGCGGCCACGGCCGCCTCCACCGGCTATTCCGCCTCGTCGATCGAGGTGCTGGAGGGGCTGGAGCCCGTCCGCAAACGCCCCGGCATGTATATCGGCGGCACCGACGAACGCGCCCTTCACCACCTGTTCGCCGAAGTCCTCGACAATGCGATGGACGAGGCCGTGGCCCGCCACGCCAAGCTGATCACCGTCGATCTGGACGCGGACGGCTATCTGTCCGTCCGTGACGACGGGCGCGGCATCCCCGTCGATCCGCATCCCAAACATCCCGGCAAGTCGGCGCTGGAGGTGGTGATGACGGTCCTCCACTCGGGCGGCAAGTTCTCGGGCAAGGCCTATGAGACGTCCGGCGGCCTGCACGGGGTCGGCGTCTCGGTCGTCAACGCCCTGTCCGAGCATCTGGACGTCACCGTCTGGCGCGACGGGTTCGAGTGGAAGCAGTCGTTCTCGCGCGGCCACGTCCTCGGTCCCATCCAGCAGGTCCAGCCGTCCAGGAAGCGCGGCACCCTGATCCGCTTCAAGCCGGACGAAGAGATCTTCGGCATGGGCGCGGCCTTCAAGCCCGCCCGCCTGTTCCGCATGGCCCGCTCCAAGGCCTATCTGTTCCGCGGCGTCGAGATCAAATGGACCTGCGCGCCGGAACGCATCGTCGACGCCACCCCGGCCCAGGCCCTGCTGCACTTCCCCGGCGGTCTGGCCGACGCCCTGGCCGAGCGCGTCGGCCAGTCGGAGACCGTCACCCCCGTCTTCGCCGGCCGCGCCGAGCGTCAGGGCGAGGCAGGCGCCTTCGAATGGGCCGTCGCCTGGTCGCCCATCGGTTTCGGCGAGGCCGACGGCTTCATCCAGTCCTACTGCAACACCGTCTCGACCCCCGACGGCGGCACGCACGAGGCGGGCTTCCGCGCCGCCCTGGTCAAGGGCCTGAAGGCCTACGGCGAACTGACCAACGAAAAGCGCGCGAGCGTCATCACGGCCGAGGACGTCATCGCCAACGCCGGCGCCCTGATCAGCGTCTTCATCCGCAATCCCGAATTCCAGGGCCAGACCAAGGACCGCCTGTCCTCGCCCGAGGGCGCGCGTCTGGTCGAACAGTTGCTCCGCGACCCGCTGGACCACTGGCTGACCGAAAGCCCCAAACAGGCCAACGCCCTGCTCGGCTTCGTCATCGACCGCGCCGAGGACCGCCTGCGCCGCAGAAAGGACAAGGAGGTCCAGCGCGCCGCCGCCACCCGCAAGCTGCGCCTGCCGGGCAAGCTGTCGGACTGCTCCCGCCAGGCCGCCGAGGGCACCGAACTGTTCATCGTCGAGGGCGATTCGGCCGGCGGCTCGGCCAAACAGGCGCGCGACCGCACGACCCAGGCCATCCTGCCCCTGCGCGGCAAGATCCTGAACGTCGCCTCCGCCACGGCGGACAAGCTGCGCCAGAACGTCGAACTGTCCGACCTGGCCCTGGCCCTGGGCGTCCAGCCGGGCAATCGGTTCAACATCGACGACCTGCGCTACGAGCGGATCGTCATCATGACCGACGCCGACGTGGACGGCGCCCATATCGCGGCCCTGCTGATCACCTTCTTCTATCGCGTCATGCCCGAGACCATCCGCCAGGGCCGCGTCTTCATGGCCCTGCCGCCGCTCTATCGCATCTCGGCCGGCCCGTTGAGCGAGTACGCCCGCGACGACGCCCACCGCGACGAACTGCTGGCCACCGTCTTCAAGGGCAAGAAGACCGAGATCGGCCGCTTCAAGGGCCTGGGCGAAATGATGGCCTCCCAGCTCAAGGAGACCACGATGGACCCCAGGAAGCGCACCCTGGCCCGCATCACCGTGCCCGACGCCGAATCCAGCATCGAGGACCTGGTCGAACGCCTGATGGGCAAGCGCGCCGAGGCTCGGTTCCAGTTCATCCAGGAAAATGCGCAGTTCGTGAAAGAAGAACTGGACGTCTGAAGGCTTCCAACGCGCCGCCACGCCTGACACAAGGGGGCCATGAGCACGACCGCCCCCTCCCCCGCCGTCCTCGACGACCTGAAGGCCGCCCTCGGCGACGGCGGCTGGACCCAGGACCCCGAGGTCGTGGCGCCGTTCCTGACCGAGTGGCGCAATCGGTGGTCCGGGAACACGCCGCTCCTTCTGACCCCCCGCTCGACGGCCGAGGTCGCCCGCGCCGTCTCCATCTGCGCCCGCGAAGGCGTCGCCATCACCCCCCAGGGCGGCGGCACGGGCCTGGTGGGCGGTCAGATTCCGTTTGGCGAAGTCCTGCTGTCCCTCAAGAAGATGCGGGCCGTCCGCGACGTCACCCCTCTGGACGACGCCATGACGGTCGAGGCCGGCCTGACCCTGTTGGAAGCGCAACAGGCGGCGACGGCGGCCGGCCGCTGTTTCCCGCTCAGCCTGGCCGCCGAGGGGTCCGCCACCATCGGCGGCGTCATCTCCACAAACGCCGGCGGCACCCAGGTGCTGCGCTACGGCATGATGCGCGATCTGGTGCTGGGCATAGAGGCCGTCCTGCCGAACGGCCAGGTCTTCCATGGCCTGAAGCGACTCAGAAAGGACAACACCGGCTATGATCTGAAGCAGCTTCTGATCGGGGCCGAGGGTACATTGGGCGTCGTCACCGCCGCCACGCTGAAACTGTTTCCGATCATGCGCTCGCGCGCCGTCGCGATCGTGGCGCTGGACACCGCCGCCGCCTCGGTCGAACTGCTCGCCCGCGCCAAGGCCGAAACCGGCGGCGGCGTCGAAGCCTTCGAACTGATGAAGCGCCTGGGCATGGAGCTGGTGCTGAAAAACATTCCCGACACCCGCGAACCGCTGGACACGACCCCCGACTGGTACGTCCTGATCGAGATCGCCTCGGGCGCGCCCGGCGGGGCTGAAGCCCAGATGCAGGCCCTGCTGGAGGTCGCCTTCGAAGAGGGGCTGATCACCGACGCCGCCATCGCCCAGAACGACGCCCAGCGCGCCGCCTTCTGGCGCCTGCGCGAGGAGCATTCGGCGGCTCTGAAACCCGAGGGCGGGGGCTGGAAGCACGATGTCTCGGTGCCCATCAGCCGTATCGCCGACTTCATCGACGAGGCTTCCGCCGCCGTCGAACGGTTCCACCCCGGCGCCCGCATTTCGGTGTTCGGCCACGTCGGCGACGGCAATCTGCACTACGACATCCTGCCCGGCCTCGGTCAGGACATCCCCGCCTTCATCGGCCGCTGGAAGGAAGGCTCCCAGGTCGTCCACGACGTGGTCGCTCGCTACGACGGCTCCATCTCGGCCGAGCACGGCCTGGGCCGGCTCAAGACCGAAGAGGTCAAACGCTACAAATCCCCTATCGAGATCGAGACCATGGCCGCCATCCGCCGCGCCCTCGACCCCGACCGCATCATGAACCCGGCGGTGCTTTTCTGAACGTCCGTCTCTTCCCCACATCTTGGGGGAGACGAAAGGAACCTGCCCCTCCGCTCGTCATCCTCGGCCTTGTGCCGAGGATCCATACTCCCGGTATCCGCCGCCGTTCCCCAATCTTAAGACCGAGCGTATGGATCCTCGGCACAAGGCCGAGGATGACGGATTGAGAGGATGGCTCGTCCAGCCATCACAATGCGTCTGGTGCATTCCCCGCGAATCCAACCGCTTGTCGAAATATCTCCCCCATCATCCATCCTCCCTCCGAAACGCGCGTATTCTTGCCGCGTCTCGTCGCATCGGAGGGCTCGTAAGGCCTGCGACCTTGCGGCGGCGG
>NZ_QFNM01000058.1 GCF_003248455.1 Brevundimonas sp. | reverse complement strand
AAGGGCAACGAAGGCTTCGGCAACGGCAACTTCCAGGCCCTGTTCGACTCGATCGAGCTGGACCAGATCCGTCGCGGCGTCATCAAGGTCGACGCCTGAATGAAGATGCGGCCGCCCGCCTGGCTGCCCTGGCTCGGCCCGGTCCTGGCGGCCGGGGCCGGGGCCTTGGCCGGCGAATACTGGCTGGGCGGCGGCTTCTGGATGGTCCTGATCGCCGCCCTGTTCTGCGGCTTCGTCCCCATCGTCGGCTATCAGGTGTGGAAGCGGCTGCATCACCGGGGGTGACGCGCGCCCTCTCGCATCAGCGGAGCGGGGTGTAGCGACAGGTGAAGCTCGGATCGCCGGACATCGGACGCGGCGTCAGGTGGATATGCATCCTTCGGGCCTGGGCGGCGGCGTCCAGCGCGAAAGCCTGTTCCGCCTCGTACATCTCGTCGCGATGGGCGTCGCTCCATCCCGACGCCAGTTTTATGGCGCGTGACTTGGCGGACTGAACCGTGGCGGCGACGACGAAGACGTTGCGGTGCTGCTCGGCGAAGGCCACGCCGTCGTAACCGCCCAGGTTCACGTAATAGAGCTTTTCCTCGCCTGCATACGGCTCGGCACGCAGGCTGACGTCATAGCCGTCCGCGTGCGAAATCTCCGACCAGCAGTCGATGTGCAGACTGCCGGCCCTGCCCCACCATTGCGCACGCAGGGTGTCGTAGGTGGCCTCTATCGAAGGGGCGGCGATAAAGCGCATGTCGTGCACTTCGATGTTGGCGCCGGGGTGCTCGCCGCCGATGTAGATCGCAAACAGCTTCATCAGGTCTCGCTTCAGGCCGCCGAGGCGGCGGGAAGGGGCGCTCGCTTGTCGCCTTCGACCACCAACGCCAGCCGGCGCCCCACGATCCCGCCCATTTCAAAGGAACTGGTGATCCCCTGGGCGAAGGGGTGGCGGCCCATCAGGAACGGCAGCGCCAGACAAAAGAGCCTGTCCGGCGGCAGAGGCGCATCGACGGGTCGGAAGACCTCATCGACGGCGATGCCACGGACCACATCCGGGGCGTCGTTGGCGATCTCGTCGCGAACGATGCCCTGTTCCAGCAACGACAGGAAGGGAAACTGGATCGCGGCCAAGGCTTGCTGACCCGTCGCCTCGATGAACACCGGAAAATGCCGGGTCCGTCCGGCGATCGTCACGTCAGCCCCGCTTTGCGGATTGCGGATGTCGATGTCGTAGTCTTCGCCGAGGGCCAGAACCTCCAGCTTGCCCGCCTCGTGCAAGGCCAGCATCCGCTCGATCGATTCGTGCGGGACCCCGGCGTAGACGTCGACGAAGACCGGCTTGAACACGCGATTGAATCTGTCGAACTGCGCCGCATCCAGATGGGGCACGATCACGGCGACCACCTCATGCATGCGCAGGATGGCGTCGCGCCACGCAACCGTGACCTTGGCGGCGTGATTGGCCCGCGCCTCCTCGAGGTTGAGAGCGGCCCAGATGAACGGGTCGCTGGCCGCACGCCGCGCGAAATAGGCCTGGGCGAACGTCTCCAGCGTCGCCTCGCCCAGTCCGGTCTGTGCGGCGTAATCGGGATCGACATGGCTCAACTCGCGCCGAAACAGGTCGAACACCTGGTCCAGCAGCTGGCCCGTGTCCTGGGCCGCCAGGGCCGCGACCGCCTCTGGGGTGCAGATTTCGAGCGGCGCGTGCGGAAGCGGAAAATAGAAGTCCGCTTCCGGCAGGATGCCCTTGCGCGACATCATGGTCAGGCGGAAGGCCTGGGCGTCCGGCGCAGGCTCGTAAACCAGCTTGCCGCCGCGGCGCACGAACGCGCCATGCGATCCCGCCAGTGCGACGGCGGCGTCGATGGCCGTCAGGGACGAGCCGCGGATGCCGATGTCTGTCGCCGGAACGTCCGCCAGCGCAGAGGCCGGCCACGGACTGAGGAAATAGCCGGGTCGTCTCTGCTGGCGCGTCGGCCATTGGTGCCCGGTGGCCAGGACCACATGGTCGAAGACCGCCTTGGTCGCGCGAAGCGAGGGCGGCGAGACGAAGGTCAGTTCGATTCCGTCGCGCGTATTGGCGGCGTCGACGACGCGACAGTCGGTCATGACCTCGATGGCGACGCCGTCGGCCCTCGCCCGCTTCACGATGGCCGCGAACTGGTCCTCGAAATAGCGGCCGAGGGCGAGACGGGGCACGAAGCTGCGCTCGTCCAGCGAGGCGGCGTCCACATCAAGCGCCTGCAACTCGGACCGGGTGCGCGAGGCCAGCCATTCCGCCAGGGTTTCGGTGACGGGAGGGATCTCCACGCTGGCGATGTTCGAAAGCATCGCGCGGTCGTTCCATTCGGCGCTATAGGGGCTGCCCGCGCCTGCGGAGCTACGCGCCTCGATCACGGTGATGCGCGCCGCGACGGCGCCTTGGGACAGCAGGGCGTGAAGGGCGTAGAGGGTGGTCGGTCCCGCGCCGACAAAGGCGATTGATGGCGTCATGGCCCCACAATGCGCGACACGCGCAAAGGCGCCACGGCGAATGATTTTTCCAGCGCGAACAGCCGCCTCGGGCCAGCCAGCGCGTCCGATCTGCACGATAATCGCACACGAAACGTCGCCAGGGCCGCGCAGGCGTCATCGCCGCCAATCCGCTTTTTCTTTGCGTGATCGGCCTGACACGCAAGAGCCTTGGGCTACAGTGGCGAGGCCACGTCCTGCCGACGACGGCGCCCGGAGGAGTTTCGTGATGCGCGCGGCCATTTCCCTGCCGACTGCACTCTTTGCCCTGTGTTTTGCATCGGCCCAGGCGCAGGAGACGCCGCGCTGGTCTCTGGCCATCCACGGCGGCGCGGGCGTGATCGAGCGGTCGAGCCTGACGCCCGAGCAGGACGCCGCCTATCGCGCGGCCCTGCAAGGCGCGCTGGACGCCGGTTCGGCGGTGCTGACCAGCGGCGGCTCGGCGCTGGATGCGGTCCAGGCCGCCGTCCAGCTCATGGAGGACGATCCCCTGTTCAACGCCGGGCGCGGGGCGGTCTTCACCGCGGCCGGCCGTAACGAACTGGACGCCGCCGTCATGAACGGCGCGGACCTGACCGCCGGCTCCGTCGCCGGCCTGACCACCACCCGCCATCCCGTCGCCGCCGCCCGCGCGGTGATGGAGAAGTCGCCCCACGTCATGCTGATGGGCCCCGGCGCCGACGCCTTCGCCGCCTCGGTCGGGCTGGAACAGGTCGACCCGGCCTTCTTCTTCACCGAGCGACGCTGGCAGGGCCTGGTCAAGGCCCTGACCGAGGCCGGACAGCCCATCCCCGAGCGCCCCGCCGGCGCCCCCTCACCCCACAATCAGGGCGCCGAAATCGCCCCGCCCCTGAACGAGAAGAAGTTCGGCACGGTCGGCGCCGTGGCGCTGGACAGCCAGGGCCGCCTCGCCGCCGCCACCTCCACCGGCGGCATGACCGCCAAACGCTGGGGCCGGGTCGGGGACGTGCCGGTGATCGGCGCCGGCACCTACGCCTCCAACGCCGACGGATGCGCGGTGTCCGCCACCGGCGACGGCGAATATTTCATCCGCGCCACGGTCGCCCGCGACATCTGCGCCCGGATCGGCGCGGCGACCCCGCCGCAGACCGCCGCCCAGGTCGAGATCGACGAAGCCAGGACGCTGGGCGGCCTGGGCGGCGTCATCGTCATGACCCCGGCCGGCGCCCCCGTCTTCGCCCTGTCCACCTCGGGCATGTATCGCGGCTCGGTCTCCGCCTCGGAGCCCGCCCGCGTCGCCATCTACGCCGATGAGGATTGAGCCGCTTCAGACTCTCGTTTTCCAGGCCGACCCACGCCGCCTTCCCTTCCATCCCTTCATCCTCGGGCTTGTCCCGGGGATCCCTACGCCAGGTGCTTCCGCAGCGGACCCGATCTTCCAAGTCGGGAATATGGATCCCATGCACAGGGCCTGGGATGACGAAAAGATGGGCCGGACCCTCCTATTCACGTCGCTACATACTTTGAAAAAATTCGCCTTTTCAGGTTTTCCGCCCAATCGACCTGACATGACCCCGCACGGGGTTACAATGCCCGGTCGGAGAGCCGGGCCTGACAGCGACTGCACGAACTGCACCCTGTCTTTCCGTCGCCGCCGATAAGCCCGCTCGCCGATTTTACACCATTCATACTATTCACACCCTCTTTTTCAGACCGAGCCCATGCCCGCCCTCGACGACGAACTGACCGTGATGGCCAACGAGGAGCTGGACGCCGCCTGCGCCATGCCCTTCGTGGAGTTGAAGAAGATCACCCCCTGGGGCGACAGCTACGAGGGGTTCGCCCCCTCGGGTCGCACGGTCGAGGTCGAGCGTCGCTATCTCTGGGCCGTCGAGCCGGAAGGCGGCGTCATCGTCGAGGTCGAGGTGCGCGACCGCGCCGCCCGCACGGGGGCCGAGGCCCGCGCCCTGCTGACGCCCGGCGAATGAGCGGCGTGATCGCCGCCCGGTTTCCAACCGAATCAAATCCGTCTAGGCCCAGGTCATGAAACTCGCCTCGCTCAAGCACGGCCGCGACGGCCGCCTCGTGGTCGTCTCAAAGGACCTGAACTGGTTCACCGACGCCTTTCTGATCGCCCCCACCCTGCAGGCGGCGCTGGACGACTGGGACGTCTGCGGCCCGCGTCTTCAGGCCCTGGCCGACAGCCTGGAGCACGAGGGCGTGCCGCGCGGCCGCTTCCACGAGCGCGACGCCGCCTCCCCCCTGCCCCGCGCCTATCAGTGGGCCGACGGCTCGGCCTATGTGAACCATGTCGAGCTGGTGCGCCGCGCGCGCGGCGCCGAAATGCCCGACAGCTTCTGGACCGACCCCTTGATGTACCAGGGCGGCTCGGACGGCTTCCTGTCGCCGCGCGATCCGATCCCGCTGGCGGACGAGGCCTGGGGCTGCGACCTGGAGGCCGAGATCGTGGTCGTGACCGGCGACGTGCCGCAGGGGGCGACGCGCGAGGAAGCCCTGGCCGCCATCCGCCTGGTCGGCCTGGTCAACGACGTCTCGCTCAGGAATCTGATCCCGGCCGAACTGGCCAAGGGCTTCGGCTTCGTCCAGTCCAAGCCCGCCAGCGCTCTGTCGCCCGTCCTGGTCACGCCCGAGGCGCTGGGCGACCGCTGGAAAGACGGCAAGCTGCATGGCGTGCTGACCGTCCAGTTGAACGGACAGGATTTCGGCCGCGCCGACGCCGGGGTGGACATGACGTTCGACTTCGGAACCCTGATCGCCCACCTGGCCAAGACCCGGTCGCTGGTCGCCGGAACCATCGTCGGTTCGGGCACGGTGTCGAACAAGGACGCCGACGGCGGCCCCGGCAGGCCGGTCTCCGAAGGCGGCCTGGGCTATTCCTGCATCGCCGAGCTCCGCACGGTCGAGACGATCCTGCGCGGCGCCGCCGAGACGCCCTTCCTGCGCCACGGCGACACGGTTCGCATCGAGATGCTGGACGACCGCCACCACACCATCTTCGGCGCCATCGAACAGACCGTGGAGCCGCTTCCCAGCGACGCCTGACACGGCTAGGTTGATCGCCTTCGCCTCGGGGGAGGCGATCATCCTTGGGGAAGACGCGCCGTGCCGCCTGAAAAACTGATCCCGCTGGCGATCATCCCGATCATGCTGGTGGTCATGCTGCTTAAGAACCGCAGGAAGCGGGTGCTGCGTCCGCATCTGCTTTGGGTCATGCCGGCCATCGTCGTGCCGCTGATCGCCTTGGGTCTGTGGGGCGCGGCCCAGACCCCGCACGTCGCCCATGCCCCGTTCGGCCCCGCCGCCTGGGCGGTGCTGGCCATCGGCGGCGTCCTGGGCGGGGTCGCCGGCTGGTATCGCGGCAAGACCGTCACCATCGAAAAGGAGCCCGACGGCTCCTTGATGGCCCAGGCCTCGCCGCTGGGCCTGATCCTGCTGGTCGTGCTGTTCGCCGGCCGATCGCTGCTGCGCGACCTGATCGAAAGCCACGCCGCCGCCTGGCATCTGAACGCCCTGGCCGTCACCGACGCCTTCCTGGTCTTCGCCATGGGGCTGATCGTCCTGCAGCGCGTCGAAATCTACATCCGCGCCCGCCGCATCCAGTCCGGCCGTTTGGACAGCCATGTGGAGGTGGTCGCTTGACCCGTTCCCTCGTCGCCGCCGCCGCCGTCGCCCTGACCGCCCTGTCCGGCGCCGGCCAGTCCGCCGGCCAGTCCGCCGGCCAGTCCGTCGGCCAGGAAACCGCCCCCGCCGGCGAGGACTGGGATCTGATCCGCGACGCCAAGACGCGGACCACCCTGGCCTACGTCACCACGACGCCGGGCCTGTCCATCGCCATGCGCTGTGTGAAGGGCTCCTATTCCGCCCTGCTGGTCGGCCTGCCCGAGGCGACGCGCGGCGCCAAGACCCGCCCCCTTCAGATCGCCTTCCGCGACGAAGAGCAGAAGGAATGGCGCTTCAACGTCACGACCAACCGCACCGGGGCGGTCGCCGACTTCCCCGCTCCCCTGGCGCGCGAGCTGCGCCAGGGCGGCCGGCTGCAGATCGTCGTGCCGGACGGCGCCGCCCCCGGCCGCAACCTGCGCTACGATCTGAACCTGCCCGGATCGGGCGCCGCCATCGACGAGACCCTTCGGGCCTGCGATCGCCCCCTGGTCGATCCGCGCGATCAGGAGTTGGACGCCATCGGCGAGGACGGTCTTCAGGTCGGCATGCGCTGGGACCGTCAGATTCGCCCCCGCTATCCCGTCAACAACTACGCCGAAGGGTTCGCCGTGACCACCTGCGTCGCCCAGCCCGACGGCAAGCTGCGCGACTGCGTCATCGAAACCGAACACCCGGCGGACGGCCGCTTCGGCGGCGCGGTCCTCGACGCCGTGCGCAGCGCCACCGTGGCCTATGACGGCGACCAGCCCTCCGCCCCGCGGATGATGGCCTTCCGCGTCAACTTCGTCATGCGGTGAGCTTCCGCTGCGGGCGTGGTGGAATTGGTAGACGCGCTGGACTCAAAATCCAGTTCCGAAAGGAGTGCCGGTTCGACCCCGGCCGCCCGCACCACTCTTCACCGGTTCAGCCCAGCTGCCGGTGGAAGAAACCCGTCACGTCGGCCAGCACCGTCGCCTTCTTGCGGAACAGGGGCGAGAAGGTCGCGATCAGGTCGGCGTGGTCCAGGCCGGGATAGAGTTTCGCCTCCGACCGGCCGCCCACGGCCCGCATCCGTTGGTCCAGGATGATCGTGTCCTCGTCGTGCACCACCACATCGGCCGTGCCGTGGCCCAGCCAGATCGGCGGGGCGTCGGCGCGCACGAAGGTCACGGGCTGGGTCAATGTGAGGTCCGGCGCCCGGCCGAAGGCGTTCCTCGACGCCGCCACGTCCAGGGGCAGAAAGTCGTAGGGCCCCGCCAGGCCCGCCGCCGCCCTGATCAGCCCGGGCCGGCCCACGGCGGCCATGTAGCGCCGGTCCAGCGCGATCATCATCGCTAGATGCGCCCCCGCCGAATGGCCCAGCACGCCCAGACGCGCCGGATCGCCGCCATGAGCGCCCACGACTTCGGCCGCCCTGGCCGTGGCGGCGGCCGCATCCTCGATGAAGGCCGGAAACGCGACCTGGGGCGCGATCCGATAGTCCGGCAGGGCCACGACGAACCCCCTGGCCGCCAGGGCCTGGGCCGCCCAGCCATACTGGTCGCGCGAGCCGGACTCCCAGCCCCCGCCGTAGAAGAAGACCAGGGTCGGATACGGTCCCGGCGCCTTGGGGGCGTAAAGGTCCAGGCGCTGGCGGGACTCGTCGCCATAGGCGATGTCGCGCGCGACGCGGCGCACCCCGGGATCGCGCGGCCCCAGGGCGTTCAACAGGTTCAGCGGCGAACAGGCCGCCGCGACCAGGCCCAGGGCGGGAGCGAACAGGCCGCGGCGGGTCATGCGTGATCTCTCATGGGCCTCGATACGTCCGGCGGGCCGATTCGGTCGCCGCCGCCGCCGCATTTCCTATCACCTGGCGTTGGCGATCAGTCGACCGCAGTCGGCGTCCTCGGCCAGGCCCGGATCGACGAAGGCGAACAGGGCCGTCACCGGCGCCACCACCGCCCCCAACAGACCGGCCAGCCCGCCCTGTCCGACCACCTCGCCCACATCGACCCCCACCTTGGGCGCGGTGAGCGGGCCAGAGACCGTGATCGGCGCCCACAGCCGCAGCAGGCGCGGCTTCTTGGATTCGCCGTCGATGCGCAGGTTCAGCGTCTCGGCGCCCAGGTCGATCGACCCCTTGCCCTGGGCAAGGACAACGTCGGTGTCGATCACGAAGGTCCGAGCGGTCGCCGTGCCGTTGTTGACGCCGAAATCGGCGACGGCGCAGCGGATCCGGCTTTCCGACTGATCGCCGCTGAGCAGTTTCAGCAGACCCGCGCTGGCGTTGATGCCCAGCAGCTCGGCGAAGGCGGCGCGCATCCGTCCGTTCGGCACCACCAGGCTCAGCGAGCCCTTCGAGGCGGCGGCGAAGTCGTGGATCGAGGCGCCCGGCCCCTCCAGCCGCGCCCGGCCCAGGGCGCGACCGCTCAGCGGGACCGATCCGTTGCGCGCGGGGACGATCGATTCCAGCGGATAGCCGGCCAGGCGCAGATCCACGGCGTTGTACGGCGTGTCCTTGGTCGCATCGATGCGGGCCGCGCCGTTCAGTTCGCCACGATTGAAGTTGAAGCTGATGGGATCCAGCTTCAACACCCCATCCTTCAGGTCCGCCCCCAGGTCGACCGCGCGCACGTCGAACTCGTTCGCCTTCACCGAGGTCGCGCGATAGGTCAGGGTTCCATCCATCGTCCGCAGCCGTTCGGTCTGCAGCTTGGCGTCGGGCAGCAGCTTGCCGCCGACCACGACCGGGGCCTCGGTGTCCGTGCCCGCCGCATTGGTGCGGGTCCGCGCCCCCAGGACCGCGGCCAGGTCGTCGATGTCCAGCCGGCGCGAGCGCAGTTCGGCGTCCACGCGCAGGCGCTGGGCGGCGTCCACCCGCACCTCGCCCGACAGGTCCGACGCCCCGACCCGGCCGTCGAAATCCCTGAAGGTCCAGACCCGCTCGTTGCGGTTCAGCGCCCCGGACAGCCGATAGGGCGGCGTGTTAGGCAGCGTCACGCCGGTCAGCAGATAGAGGTCCGACAGGTCGCGCCCCTGCATCGTCAATGTGGCGTCGAACCGGCCCAGGTCGAACGGGCGGGTGATGGCGCCCCTGGCGCTCAGGGACGATCCTGCGCCGCTGACATCGGCCTGGAAATGATAGGGCCGGTTGCGCCGGATATTGATGAAGGGACCGCCCTGGATCTTCAGCGTCAGCGGCGAGCCGTTGACCGCGCCGCGCCCCTCCAGCAGGAAGCCCGCGTCGCCGTTCGCCCCCTCGCGCGCGTCGACGGCGGCCCGCAGCGTCATGCGCCGCCGCTGCTCGTCGAACGACAGCTGGCCGTCGGTGATGACCAACTGCTGGATGACCGGCAGCTTCATCCCCTCGCCCGTGTCGGGCTTGTTCGGGTTCAGCTGCCAGCTCTTTCGCCCGTCCCTGGTCGCGATCAGCACCACCTTGGGCCGGGTGAAGCTCAACAGCGGCATTTCGATCTGGCCGGCCAGCAGCTTGCGCAACCGCACCGAGGCGCGGATTTCGTCCACGTTTGCGGTGTCTTCCTGGCGCGCCCAGTCGGGGCCTCCGATCTTCAGGCCGCGCACCACCGCCGAAGGGGTCCAGCTGAACAGATCGACGTCCAGATCCCCGGTCAGGGCGATCTCCCGGTCGTATTTGGCCGAGGCCCAGCGGCCGATGGGTCCGCGCAGCATGTTCCAGTCGAAAAGGGCCAGGAACAGCGCCACCGCCAGCGTCAGCGTCAGAACAAGGCCCAGCGCCCATTTCTCCGGCCTCCCCGGATGGCGGGCCGCCGCATAGACCGGGTCGTTGTCGCGCACCCAGTCGCGCCAGACGCGCGCCCTGGCCGTCGCCGGCGCCACGGCCCGACGGTGGAAGTCCGATCCGAAATCTCGCCAATTCAGGGGTTTCGACAAGCGCACGCCTCCATCTTGGAAAAACAAACGCGCCACGGGCGGTTTGGCGCCGCAGCGTCAACATGGCCTCGCTTGTCGCCGATCTGACGTCGAACTGTCGTATATTCTTTACAATCGAACGGATCGGCGCATATTTCGTCCAGACCCTGATCTAATCCGGGGCTGGAGGAGGTTCCGATGACCCGTTTCGCTGCGCCTGCCCTGATCGCCGCCGTCCTGACGGCCGCCGCCGTTCCCGCAACGGCCCAGACGCCGCGCGAGGTGTCGCCCCGGACGCTGCGCGCCGAGACCCTGCGGTCCGTCATGGTCTGCGCCAGCGACATCGAGGCGCGACGGACCTACCAGCAGGCCTATGGCGCGCCCCCGGCCTTCGTCACCGCCCAGGAAGCCCTGGCCGCGCGCCAGTCGGGCCGCCGCTGGGCCGCGCCGCGCTGCATGACCGCGCACCAGTACGACCGCCTGGCCGGCCCGGCCGTGCAGCGCGCCTCGCTCTGACGCGCCGAGAACCGCAATGAAAAAGGGGGCGCGGTCGGCCGACCGCGCCCCCTCTTCCTTTCGCCCGACGCCGATCAGCGCGCGGGCGCCAGATATTTGTTCAGCCAGCCGAACACTTCGTCGTGCCATTGCAGGCTGTTGGCCGGCTTCAGCACCCAATGGTTCTCGTTGGGGAAGACGATCAGGCGGCTGTCGATCCCGCGCCGCTGCAGGGCGGTGAAGGTCGACAGGCCTTGGGCGGTCGGAATGCGGAAATCGCGGTCGCCCTGGACCACCAGCATCGGCGTCTTCCAGTTCTCGACGTGGTTGGCGGGGTTGAACTTCTGATAGCCCTCGGGATTGGCCCAGGGGGTGCCGCCGTATTCCCACTCGGTGAACCAAAGCTCCTCGGTCGAATAGCCCATGCCGAAGGTGTCGAACACGCCGTCGTGGTTGACCAGGCATTTGAACCCGTCCGACCAGTTCCCCGCGATCCAGTTGATCATGTAGCCGCCGTAGGAGGCGCCCAGCGCACAGGCGTTCTGGCCGTCCAGGAAGCCGTATTTCTGCTGGGCGGCGGCCCAGCCCTTCTTCAGGTCTTCCAGCGGGCGGTCGCCCCAGTGCTGGCTGATCGCGTCGGTGAAGCCCTGGCCGTAGCCGGTCGAGCCGTGGAAATCGATCATCACCACCGCATAGCCCGCGCCCGCATAGGTCTCGGGGTTCCAGCGATAGGACCAGCCGTCGCCGAACGA
>NZ_QFNM01000057.1 GCF_003248455.1 Brevundimonas sp. | reverse complement strand
TCATTCATAGGAGAGACCAATGGCCAAGAAGATTCTCGGCTATATCAAGCTGCAAGTGCCGGCCGGTTCGGCCACGCCTTCGCCCCCGATCGGCCCGGCCCTGGGTCAGCGCGGCGTGAACATCATGGGCTTCTGCAAGGAGTTCAACGCGCGCACCGAGAAGGAAGCCAAAGGCACCCCGCTTCCGACCGTCATCACCGTCTATCAGGACAAGTCGTTCACCTTCATCACCAAGACGCCCCCGGCGACCTGGTACCTGAAGCAGGCCACCGGCCTGAAGTCGGGCTCCAAGCTGGTCGGCCGTGAAGTCGCCGGCAAGATCACCGTGGCCCAGCTGCGCGAGATCGCCGAGAAGAAGATGAAGGATCTGAACGCGAACGATCTGGACGCCGCGACGAAGATCATCGAAGGCTCCGCCCGCGCGATGGGCCTTGACGTGGTGGAGGGCTAATCCATGGGTAAGCAAACCAAGGCTCAAAAGGCCCGCACCGGCGTCACCCAGGACCTGCTGCCTTTCTCCGACGCCATCAAGCTGGCCAAGGAAAACGCCAAGGCCAAGTTCGACGAATCCCTGGAGATCGCCGTCAACCTGGGCGTCGATCCGCGTCACGCCGACCAGCAGGTCCGCGGCGTGGTGAACCTGCCCTCGGGCACCGGCCGTGACGTCCGCGTCGCCGTCTTCGCCAAGGACGCCAAGGCGGCCGAGGCTGTCGCCGCGGGCGCCGAACACGTCGGCGCCGAGGATCTTTACGAAAAGATCGCCGGCGGCTTCATGGAGTTCGACCGCGTCATCGCCTCGCCGGACATGATGGCCCTGGTCGGTCGTCTGGGTAAGGTGCTGGGTCCGCGCGGCCTGATGCCCAACCCCAAGGTCGGCACCGTGACCCCGAACGTGGCCCAGGCCGTCAAGGACGCCAAGGGCGGCGCCGTCGAGTTCCGCGTCGAGAAGGCGGGCATCGTCCACGCCGGCATCGGCAAGGCGTCCTTCACCCAGGACGCCCTGGAAGCCAACGTCAAGGCCATCGTGGACGCCCTGGTCCGCGCCAAGCCGTCGGGCGCCAAGGGCACCTATGTGAAGCGCATCAGCCTGTCCTCGACGATGGGTCCGGGCTTCAAGGTCGATCCGGCCTCGCTGGGCGCCTAGGGTCCAGAACAACCGATATGGAGAACGGCGGGGAGCGATCCCCGCCGTTTTTCTTTGCGCCGATCAATAGGCGGCGGTGAAGCGAGCGCGGCTGTGTTTGTGCTGCTCCAGCTCGTCGACCATGGCGATGGCGTAGTCGGCGAAGCTGATCTTGCTTTCGCCCTTGTCGTCTACGACCAGCTGGTCCTCGCCGGTGCGGAAATGGCCCAGGCGCGGGCCTTCCTCGATCACTGCGGCGGGCGAGAAAAAGGTCCAGTCGATGTCCTTTTCACCGCGCAGGGCGTCCAGGAAGACGATCCCGCCTCTGGCGAAGGTCTTCCATTCCTCCGGGAACTCGGGCGTGTCGATCAGGCGGACGCCGGGCGCGACCTCCAGGCTGGCGGCGCCGCCGGTGACGAGCAGACGCGCGACGCCAGCAGTCTTGAGCGCGGTCAGCAGGGTTTCGGCGGGCACGTCGAAATGCAGGGCGCTGATGACGGCGTCCGATCCCTCGATCAGCTTGGCCAGGGCGGCGGGGTCCGAGGCGTCGCCGGCGATGGGAGTGACGCCGGGCGCAGCGGGAATGGCGTCGGGCTTGCGAGCGATGGCGACGACGTCATGACCGCGCGCGGCCAGTTCCTTGGTGATTTCCGATCCAGCGCGGCCGCTGGCGCCGAGGACTGAGACTTTCATGGAAGGCTCCTTCAGGTTTCCAATGGATACCAGGTGCGCTATGGAGGGGGACCATGCAAGACGGCACCTTTTCCTCACCTGGTCACTTGGACGAAACCTGGACGCGCGGCGACGTGTTCGCCGCCGGATGCCCGACGCGGCGACTGCTGGACCGGATCGCCGACAAGTGGAGCGCCCTGGTCCTGATCGTGCTGGGAGAAGGGCCGATCCGGTTCAACGCCCTGAAGCAGCGGGTGGACGGGGTGTCGCAGAAAATGCTGAGCCAGACGCTTAAGTCGCTGGAGCGCGACGGGCTGGTGTCGCGCTCGGTCCAGGGCGCCGCGCCGGTGTCCGTCACCTATGCGGTGACTCCGTTGGGGATGACGCTGATGGCGGCGATGCAGTCGATGATCGACTGGGCGGAGACCCGGATGCCCGAGGTGGCGGCGGCCCAGGCCGACTACGACCGGCGATCCTTCGAAACCCACTGAGCGGCCAGTTTTTTATCTCGGCCGGCGAACGGCCACGCTCCGCCCGCGTTCCGTTGCGACAAGGCAAGGGAGCGTCATGTTCGGTTTGGGTAGGTTGAGGGGCGACAAGCCCATGACGGGCGGCGATCCCTGGAAGGGCCGGCTGGCGTTCGGCGCGGTCGTGCTTGTGGCGGGCTATTTCGCGGTCCAGCTGGTGGTGACGCTGCACACCCTATGGCTGCTGATCTTCGGGGCCATCGTGGTGGCGGTGATCCTGCGGGCGCTGGCCGATCCCATCGTGCGCTGGCTGAAGACGCCGGACCCGCTGGCGGTGTTCCTGTCGCTGATGATCGTGGCGTCGGTGCTGGCCGGAGTGCTGACGCTGTTCGGCGCCCAGATCGCCAACCAGGTGAACACCCTGACCGCCATCCTGCCGCAGGGTTGGGCGCAGGTGCAGAGCTGGATCGCGGCCCAGCCCTACGCCGCCCAGATTCTGGAGCAGCTCCAGAACCTGGGCAGTCGGGCCGGAGAGGCGTTGCAGGTGGCGCAGAAATTCGCCTTGGGCTTCGCCTCGGGCGTCACCACCCTGGTGCTTGTCATCGTGGCCGGCGTGTTCCTGGCCATCGAGCCGGCCAAGTCGCGCGAAGGGCTTCTGTCGATGCTGCCGCTGGATCGGCGCCCGCGGATGCGCGAGGTGCTGAACGCCTGCGGCAAGGCGCTGAAGGGCTGGCTGAAGGCGCAGCTGTTCTCGATGGTGCTGGTCGGCGCGATGACCGGCGTGGGGCTGGCGATCATCGGCGTGCCCTCGGCCCTGGGGCTGGGGCTGCTGACGGGCCTGGCGCAATTCGTGCCCATTGTCGGGCCGATCGTGTCGACCATTCCATCGGTCCTGGTGGCGGCCACGCAAGGGTGGGAGACGGCGCTGCTGGCGGTGCTGCTTCATGTTGTCATCTCCCAGCTGGAGGCCAACTTCATCACGCCCATGGTGCAGAAGAACGTCGCCAACCTGCCGGTCGTGCTGGGCATCTTCGCCGTGGTGGGGATCGGCTCGCTGTTCGGGCCGCTGGGGGTGCTTTTCGCCACCCCGCTGGCCCTGGTGCTGCACACCCTGGTGACGATGCTGTATCGTCAGGACGTGCTGCACGACCCCGAGGCCAAGGCGCCGGGCGAGAAATAATCCGGTCATCCGTGCGCTGACAACTTGACGCAGCGGTCGCGATCCCGTTTCGAGAGCGGCGCCGAACGGCCGCCATCGGCGAGGAGAAGGACGTGACGCTGACAAACCGACCCACTCCGCGCGGCGAGGCCTGAGCTTGGCGCGCGTCGGCTCCAAACGCACGGCCCGGTCCGAGACCCGTCAGGTGGCGGCCTTGCCCTGGCGGCTGGAGAACGGCCAGCGGCGCATCCTGATGATCACCTCGCGCGAGACGCGCCGCTGGGTCATTCCCAAGGGCGGTCGAATGGTCGGCAAGACCGATCCCGAGGCGGCCGCCCAGGAGGCGATGGAGGAGGCGGGGGTCAAGGGCGACATCGACAGCCAGTCCATCGGCGTCTTTCGCTACGCCAAGGGAATGCGAGACGGGGGCGTGCGCCAGTGCGTGGTCTCGGTCTATCCGCTGGAGGTGCTGATCCAGATGGGCGTCTGGCCCGAAGCCCATCAGCGCGAGCGGCGCTGGATGACGCCGGGCGAGGCGGCGGACCTGGTGCACGAACCTGACCTGGCCGGCCTGATTCGCGACTTCGCCGCCACGCCGCTGGCCGATTAGACAACCGCCGGTCGATTTGCGCTGGTCAGCAGGGCCGCCGCCTGCCGATAAGGGAGGGCTGGAGGCTGTCATGATCACTATCCGAAATCTTGCGCTGGGCCTGGCGTTCGGCTTGGCTGCGGCGGGGGCCGCGACGGGGGCTGCGGCCCAGAGCGAGGGCCAGATCGAGGCGCAGGGCGAGGACCGGGGCGACACGGTCGTCACCCGTGTCGAACCCGCGCCGCAGGATGCCGGATCGGCGCGCCGAAGCCTGCTGGCGCGCGATCTGATCGGCCTGTCCGCCGGCCCGAACTTCGCCAAGGAGTTCGAACGGGCGATGAGCGACCAGATGGGCAAGATGGACGGCAAGGAAGGCGAGGAGGCGGCCTGGGTGCGGGCCAACATGCCGCCGATGATGTCGCGCGTGGTGGCGCGGGTGATGGACGACATGGCGCCCGTCTACGCCGCCATCTACACCGAAGACGAGCTTCGCGCGCAGATCGACTTCTATCGCAGCCCGATCGGTCGGGCCGTGGCGGGCAAGAGCCTGGCGCTGGGCGTCGCCTTGCAGGACGTGCAGGCCAGTGTTCTCGAGTCTTTTCTGATCGAGTTCGAAAGCAAGTACTGCGCACGGTTCGAGTGCGGCGACGCCGGGCAGGCTGTGGGCAAGCCGGGGCGCTAACCGTCCAGTTCGGGGTAGCGGCGGAAGATGCCGTCCTGGTTGAAGGGGATGCGGCGGTCGCTGGCCAGATAGGCGGCGATACGGGGCAGGGCGGCGACGCGGTCGCGAACGGCGGCGACCCTGGGCGCGGTCGCCAGCGCTCGGGCCGTCGCCTGGGGAAAGGCGTAGGCCAGGCCCTCGACCACCTGGAACAGCGACAGGTCGCCATAGGTCGGGCGGTCGCCGACCATCCAGTCAGGGCCATTCGGATTGCGCTCCAGCACCGTCTCGGCCCAGGTCAGGAATTTGGGAATGCGCGCCTGGCGGAAGCCCTCGGCGCGCCGGGCCGCCTCCGGCTTCTGTTCGTCGTAATAGGCCGTCAGATCTACGGGGTGATGGGTGTCGTGCGCCTCGACCACCAGGTCGGCCAGGGTCAGCTGGATCTGGTTCAGCCAGGCGCGGTCGCTGTCGCCATCGGGGCTGAGGCCCAGTTGCGGCCCCAGCCAGGCCAGGATGGCCGCGACCTGGCCGATGATCCGGCCGCCCAGACGGACGAAAGGCGGGGCGAAGGACGGCGTGGCGGCCTGGGTCATCAGGGCCTCCATGGCCGCGCCGTCGTCCTGGCGCGAGACGTCGACATAGTCGGCGCCCGCCGCCTCGAACGCCAGGCGCACGAATTCGCCGCGTCCCTGGATGGTCGGCCAGTAATAGAGTTCATAGGCCATGCGATCCGCGCCTTGCTTTTGTCGATCCGTGCCTGTAAGAGCGCCGCTTCCCGTTAGAGGTTCATCTTCTGACGGTCCTGTCCGAGAACTTCGGGGCGTGGGGGCCACCTGCGCCGTAACTGTCAGAGAGCCCTCTGGCGCCGTGGGGAGATGGGGACGCGACCTTGCGCTGTCAGCCCGCATTCCGGGACGGACGCCGTCAGCCGCATCCTTCGGACAATACGACCGGCCTGAACGCTTCGCGGCGACGCGGCGCGCTTTGGCCAATCCGTCGTCGGGAATAAGCCCGGCGGCGAATACCAAGACTGGAGACCGCAATGGATCGCGCTCAAAAAGCCGAGTCTATCGAATCGCTCAAGGGCGTGTTCGCCGAGGCCGGCAGCGTGGTCGTGACCCACAACCTGGGTCTGACCGTTGCGGAAATGGAAGACCTGCGTGGTCGCCTTCGCAAGGAAGGCGGCGCGTTCAAGGTGGTCAAGAACCGCCTGGCGCTGAAGGCGCTCGAAGCCGAAGAAGGCAGCGACTACCACGGCCTGTTCAAAGGCCCGGTGGGCATCGCCTACTCCGAGAACCCCGGTACGGCCGCCAAGGTCGCCACCGAGTTCGCCAAGGCCAACGATCGCTTCAAGATCGTCGGCGGCTTCATGGGCGAAACCGTCGTCGATCAGAAGGGCGTCGAGGCTCTCTCGAAGCTCCCGACGCTGGACGAGGTTCGCGGTCAACTCATCGGCCTGCTCAATGCGCCTGCGACCCGTATCGCCGGCGTGCTGCAAGCACCCGCCGGTCAGCTGGCTCGCGTGTTCAACGCCTACGCCACCAAGGAAGCCGCGTAAGCGGCCCCGCCTTTCATTTCTGCATCACTCTCTCTGAACCTTATCCTCCGAAGGAAAACTGACAATGGCCGACCTCGCCAAGATCGTCGAAGACCTGTCCGCGCTTACCGTTCTGGAAGCCGCTGAACTCTCCAAGCTGCTGGAAGAAAAGTGGGGCGTCAGCGCCGCTGCTCCGGTCGCCATGGCTGCTCCGGCCGCCGGCGGCGGCGCTCCGGCTGAAGCCGCCGAAGAGCAAACCGAATTCACCGTCGTCCTGCTGGACGGCGGCGACAAGAAGATCGAAGATCAACGTGATCAAGGAAGTCCGCGGCGTCCGTTCGGACCTGGGTCTGAAGGAAGCCAAGGACCTGGTCGAAGGCGCTCCGCAGAACGTCGTCGAGAACGTCTCCAAGCAAGCCGCCGACGAAGTCGCCAAGAAGCTGACGGAAGCCGGCGCCAAGGTCCAGATCAAGTAATCCGGGCCTCGGCACTGCCGAAGATCGCGGGGCCGGTGGGAAACCACCGGCCCCGTTTTCGTTTCGGACACCCGGCTACGGTGGCGCGCGAACGGTTCGACCCCATCTGAGACGCCGGACGAATAAGGAACGATCCATGAAGATCCTGATGGTGCTGACCTCTCACGACGAACTCGGCGATACGGGCAAGAAGACGGGATTCTGGCTGGAGGAACTGGCCGCGCCCTATTACGCCCTGAAGGATGCGGGAGCCGAGATCGTGCTGGCTTCGCCCAAGGGCGGGCAGCCGCCGCTTGACCCCAAGAGCGACGACCCGGACGCCCAGACCGAGGATACGCGCCGCTTCAAGGCCGACGCCGAGGCGCAAGCCGCCCTGGCCTCGACCCTGGTCCTGTCGTCGGTGAATGCCGATGATTTCGACGCCGTCTTCTATCCCGGCGGTCACGGGCCGCTGTGGGACCTGGCCAACGATGCGGATTCGATCGCTCTGATCGAGGCCTTCGCCAAGGCGGACAAGCCGACCGGCTTCGTTTGTCACGCGCCGGGCGTGCTGAAGGCGGTGCGCGGGCCGGACGGCAAGCCGCTGGTCGAAGGACGCAAGGTGACGGGATTCACCAATGCGGAGGAACAGGCCGTGGGCCTGACGGAAGTGGTGCCCTTCCTGGTCGAGAACGTGCTTGTCGCCAATGGCGGCGACTATTCCAGGGGGCCGGACTGGGGCAGCTATGTGGTGACGGACGGCAAGCTGGTGACGGGCCAGAACCCTAGCTCGTCGCGCGCGGCGGCCCAGGCCCTGCTGGGGCTGTTGAAGGGCTGAACGACTGCGTCTCCTCCCCGCCAAGCGCGGAGGAGACGGGTTGTTTCGGCTCAGCGCCTGCGGGGCGCGATGATGTCGGACAGGCGATCCGGCGTCCCCTCGATCCGCTCCAGCCGGGGGTAGCGCAGGCCGTCGTGGTAGTCGAAGGCGACCGTGCGGAAGCGGTCGCCGGATTTGAGCAGCAGCTCCAGCGGGGCGTCGGTTCCCTTGGCGGCGGCGACGGCGTTGCGCAGGACCTCGGCCGAGCCGGCCTTGCCGTTGACGGCCACCAGAGACCAGCCGGCGCCGATCCCCTGGTCGAAGGCGGGGCCGCCCCAGCGGATGTTGGTCAGCTTGTCGCCCGACAGGGTGAAGCCCAGCGAATACTGGAAGTCGTTGGCCCAGCCGGTCTGGACCGCCTTTTCGTCGGCGTTCGGCGTGTCGGTGTAAGTCAGTCGCCAGCCGGCGCGGGCCAGGCCGTCCAGCGGCGCCCTGGCGTCGGGGCCGACCGCATCCAGGCGGCTGCGCAGGAAGCTGGCCCAGTCGTGCGGATAGACGGCGTTCAGGGCCGCAACCACGTCCTGGAACGTGTAGCCCTGGGGCGCCCATTGGCCGTCGTCATGACCGAAGAAGCCCCGTGCGAAGTCGTCGAGGGATTTGCGGCCGTTCGTGCCCTCGCGGATCAGGGTGTCGGCGTCCAGCCAGACCAGCAGGCTTTCGCGGTAATAGTCCCCGGTGCCGCGCATCCACGACGGATACTGGCCGGGCACGCGATAGCCCAGGAGGTTGTGGTTGTTGGTGTCCTGAAGCGCGCGCCATTGGCGGCCCGGCTGGTTGTCGTAGAAGGCCGCGACATTGGCCAGGGTGGCCAGGGCCACGCCCCTGGAATGCAGGCCCGAGCGCGCGGCCAGGACGTCGCCCCAGTATTCGGTCTGGCCCTCATAGACCCACAGCAGGGTGTTCTGGGTCGGGACGTTGTGGTTGGCGGTAAGCTCGTCCGCCGGGCGCATGAACTTGCCGTTCCAGGAGTGGGTGTATTCGTGGGGCAGCAGGCCCCGGTCGCCCGCGCTCTTGGCCCAGTCGGTGAAGAAGGTCGGGGCGCCAGTGTTCTCGGAACTGCGATGATGCTCCAGCCCGATGCCGCCCATCTGGTCGGTCAGGGCGAACAGGAACTCGTAATGGTCGAAGTGGCGGGCGCCGAACAGGCGGTCGGCCTGCTGGACCATGGTCTCGAACAGCTTCAGCTGGTCGTCGGTCGCCGCCAGCCCCTTGGCCTCGTCGGCCAGAATGTTCAGATGGACCTTGTCGCCGCTGGGGTCGATGTCGACGCGGCGATAGTGGGCGCCGGCGAAGACGGGGCTGTCGATCAGGGTGTAGAGGTCGGTGGGGGCGAAGGTCGCCACGGCGCCTTCCTGGGACGCCGTCGTCAGGGCCGTGCCGTATTTCCATCCGGCGGGCAGGACCAGCGACGGGGCGATCTGGATCTGTCGGCTGAAATAGCCGGCCGGATAGAGGATGGCCTTCTCCCACTGAAGATTGACCATGGCCGGGGTCATCAGCACGCGCCAGTTCGAGTTGTCGGGCTGGGTCAGCTGCTGGAACTCGACCTCGATGGCGTCGACGCCCGCCGGGATGTCGAGGTGGAAGGCGTAGGGGTCGAGCGTGTCGCGCAGCCATTCGACCCGCCGGCCGTCGGCGGTGACGGTCAGGCCCGACAGAAGCTGGATCGGGCCGGTCGCGGCGTGGTTGCCGGGCAGGTATTTCGGATAGAGCAGGGTCAGCGGCCCCGGCGCCGCGACGGGGATGGTCTGGCTGACGCGGATGATGCGGCGATCCAGATCGGTGATGTCGGCGCGGTACCGGATGACGCCGGGATAGGGCCGGTCCTGCGGCGCGGGGATGGCCGGCTGGTCGCGGGGCAGGGCCAGGGGCGCCTGGGCCGCGTCGACGACGACGGGGGTGGACTGGAAGCTTTGGGCCAGGGCGGGCAGGGCGACGCCGCTCATCAGAAGGGCGAGACAGGCGGCGGTCGGGCGGATACGCGGCATTCGGTCATCCAGGCGTGAAGGCGGGACTGCAACGTCGAGGGCGTCGGGCGATGCGTCAAGCATGAGCCGCCGGGTGCGGCGTTAAAGACCCCCTCCACCACGCTTCGCGCGGTCCCCCTCCCCACGCGGTGGGGAGGAGACTTCAGCGCCGCCTGGGCGTCAGGATGTCGGTCAAACGGTCGGGCGCGCCGGGGATGCGTTCCAGGCGGGGGTAGCGAAGGCCGTCATGGTAGTCGAGGACGACGGTCTTGAACTGGTCGCCGTCCTTGACGATCAGGGTGACGGGCACGGCCGGGTCCTTGGCGGCGGTCACGGCGGCGGCGAGGCGGTCGGGGGTCGAGGCCTGGCCGCCCACGGCGACGATCTCCATGCCCACGGCCAGGCCCGCCTTGAAGGCCGGGCCGTTCCACTGGACGCTGCGGATCTTGTTTGCCTCGCCGGTCTGGAAGCCCAGGGAATAGGTGAAGTCGTTGCGCTTCAGCTCCGAATACAGGGTCTTCATATAGTCGGTGGGCGTTTCGGCGTAGGTCAGGCGCCAGCCCCCGCGCGCCAGCCCGTCCAGCGGGGCGCGGGCGTCGGGGCCGTCCGCATCCAGGCGGCTGCGCAGGAAGGTCGCCCAGTCGTTGGCCACCACGCCGTTCAGGGCGGCGGCCACGTCGTCGAACGTATAGGGGGCGGGCGCATAGTCGCCGTCCTGGACGCCGTAGAAGGCGCGGGCGAAGTCGTCGAGCGACTTCCTGCCGTTCGTCTTCTCCCGGATCAGGGTGTCGACGTCGAGCCAGATCAACTGCCCTTCCGAATAGTAGTCCTCGTCGCGCTGCCACGACAGCCAGCCCTTGGCCTGGCGCTGACTGATGATCGGGTCGTTGGTCGTGTCCTGCATCGCGCGCCATTCGCGCCCGACGCGGGTGTCATAGGTCGCGGCGGTCAAGGCCAGGGAGTCCATCGCCTGCTGGGCGGTCAGAAGACCGGACCGGGCGGCGATCACCTGGCCGTAGTATTGGGTCTGGCCCTCATAGACCCACAGCAGGCTGTTCTGCAGGGGACTGTTGAAGTTGGGCACATACTGGTCGGCGGGGCGGCGCCATTTGCCGTCCCAGGAGTGGTTCATCTCGTGGCTGAGCAGGTCGCGGTCGGCCAGATGCGTCGCCCAGCCGGTGAAGAAGGCGGGATCGACCGAATTTTCCGAACTGCGATGATGCTCCAGCCCGATGCCGCCCAGCTTGTCGGTCATGGCGATCAGGAAGTCGTAGTGATCGAAGTGGCGCGCCCCGTACAGGCGATCCATCTGCGTCACCAGATTGCGCAGAATTTGAATCTGCTCGTCCGTGGCGTTCAGATTGTCGGCCTCGTCCGCCACGATATTGGCGCGCACCGGCGAACGGCCGCCGGGGTCGAGGTCGATCTGGCGATAGTGGACGCCGGCGAAGACGGGGCTGTCGATCAGCACCTCCAGATCGACCGGCTTGAAGGTCTGGAGATCGCCGTCCTTGGTCTGGGGCTCCAGCGCCGTGCCGAAGGACCAGCCCGTGGGGAACCTGACCGTCGGCTGGACCGTGATGTTCCGCGACCAGTGGCCGGCGGGATAGAGCAGCATCTTCTCCCACTGGATGTTCAGCATTTCGGGCGTCATGGTGATGCGGCCCTGGGCGCCGACGGTCGGCGACAGGTGCTGGAGCTTCACCTCCAGGGCGGTCGCGCCCGCCGGGACGACGACGTGGTAGGCGAAGGGACGAAGGGTGTCGCGCACCCATTCCACCCGCTGGCCGTCGGCGCTGATCTCGAGCCCCGCCAACTGGGGGATCGGGCCGACGGGGCCGTGGTTGCCGGGCAGCCATTCGGGGAAATAGAGCACCATCGGGCCGGGGCGGGCGACCGGAATGGTCTCGGTCACGGCGAAGATGCGCTGGGCCAGATTGGTGGCGTCGACATTCAGCCGGATCACGCCGGGATAGGCGACGTCCTGGGCGTCCGGGATCGGCGGCAGGGGCGCGGGCAGGGCGGGGGCGTAGGTCGACGCCTGCTGAGCCAGGGCGGCGGGGGCGGCCGAGACGACAAGCAGCGCCAGGCCGAGGCCGGGCGCGACGGTGCGAAGACGGGTCGGGATCATCACGGACACTCAGACTGCCTGGGAGGAGGCGCGACAGTCCGCCGCAGGGGGCGGCGCGTCAAGCCGGCAGGGAAGTTGGACTTCAGAAAAAACAGTCCAACGAGTCCAAGAGTCCAAGTTTTCAGTCCGGGCGATCAGAGGTCGTGGGGCGCGGCGCGCATGGCGCCGATCGCGGTCTTCAGGTCCGCCAGATTGCGGCCGACCCTCTCGTTGAGGCGGCGGATGCGGTCGGCGTCGCGGTCGTGGGCCAGGGCGGCCAACTCCTTGTGCAGTCGGGTCCAACCCCGCGCCTCGATCATGCGGCCCTGGCGGATGGCGCGGGCGGCGTTGAACCAGGTCTGTTCGCAAAGGTCGGCTGCCACCGGCACGCCGTCGTCGTACGGATAGTCGTCGGCTTGCGCGGCGGAGGTGTCGTCCCGTGGCGAGGCCGGCGGGGCGGCGTCCGTTTCCGGGGCGCCGGCGGCGTCGGGATCGTCGTCGATCGGCGCGGGCGCCGGCATCCAGTTGCGATAGTCGCCGGGATCGTCCGAGACGTGGAAGGGCGCGGAGGACGCCGGCTGGTCCATACGCCGCCAACCCTCCTGCTGGGCGCGCCAGCGGAAGGTGGACAGAGGCAGGCTGTGGCGCTCGCAAACCTCGGCGGCCGAGCCGCCCGCCAGATAGTCGGCGCGGGCTGCGGCCCAGGTCTCGGCCGAGCGTCGAGTCTGGGGCGGCGGCGGGGAGTCGGGCAGGTATCGGAGGTGATCGGTCATGCCGGCCATGATACGGCCGCCGCCTCCCATGGCCGGAAGATAGACGCTGCCGGCAGGCAAGGCGTTGAAAAGACAGGCGCCGCCGCCGGAATAGGATGGAGCGCGCCCGCCAACCCGCCTGAAACGCCGGTTCAGCCCGGCTTGACCTCCAGCAGTTCGACCGAGAACCGCAGGGTGGAGTTGGGCGGCAGTTCGTCGCCGCCGACCCAGCGCGAGCCATAGGCCAGGGAAGCGGGAATGACGAACTCGTAGATCTCGCCGACGTGCATCAGGCCCACGCCCTCGGTCCAGCCCTTGATGACGCGGTTCAGAGGGAATTCGGCCGGTTCGTTGCGGGAATAGGAGCTGTCGAATTCGCGCCCGTCGACGAAGGTCCCGCGATAGTGGACCTTGACCGTGTCGGTCGGGCCGGGGCGCGGGGCGTCGGGATGGGCCTTGCCGACGCGGCGATACTGAAGCCCGCTCTCGGTCGTGGTCCAGCCGCGCCGGGCGCCGTTCCAGGCCAGATAGTCGGCGTTGCCCCGGTCCCAGACCTGCTGGGGCGTAAGGCCCGCTTCGCCCTGCACCTGGGCGGCGGCGCGGGCGGCGGCGGAGGCCGTCTCGGCATAGGTCACGGGCTTGTGCGTGGCGCAGGCGGACAGGGTGCCGGCGGAGAGGGCGAGGACGGCGAACAGGGGCAGGGCGGTGCGAGTCATGAGCCGACGCTAGAGGACGGCGATCATGGCGGCAATGCGTGACTTTTCCTCCCCGTTGCGTAGCAATGGGGAGGGGGACCGCGAAGCGGTGGAGGGGCTTGTTTGCGGTCTGAACCGATCATTTTTCAGCGGGCTGCGAAGATGCGACGTGGCTTGACGCCGCCGGAGGCGAGGCTGTGGGCCTGTCTGAAAGGCGGCAAGCTGGGCGGCTTCAAGTTTCGACGTCAGCATCCGATCGGACCCTATATCCTGGACTTCTATTGCGCGGCGGCGCGGCTGGCCGTCGAGGTGGACGGCGCGATCCATGAGCAGGACGGTCAGGCCGCGCATGATCTGCGCCGCACCGCCTGGCTGGCCGCGCAGAAGATCGATGTGGTTCTCCTTTCCGCCTTGAGCGTAAGAGATGGGCTGGATGAAATCCTGATGTTCCTGGCGGGCGAGGTTCGTGCGCGGTCAAGCGAACGTCAGCGAAGCGGAAACAGCCCCTCCACCACGCCCTTCGGGCGCGGTCCCCCTCCCCATCGCGTGCGACGGGGAGGATAGGCCTTTATTTCGTCGCGAATGCGCGTATATGTGCGCGTTCCCGCAACACTCCATTTGAGTCTGCGCGCAAGCGCCGAGGCCCGGTCCGTCGCCCTCCGACCGGAGCGAAGGCGCGGCTCCTTCCCCAGGGAGCCGGTACATTTCAGGCGTCCTGGCCCGGCAGCGGGCCGAGGGTGGACGCCGAAACCCTGGCTGCGGACGCTGAGAGGCGCGCCGTGGCTGCTGCATTTCGCGCACGGCTTCCCGGGTCGTGCGTCATGGGAAACACTGAATGACTGACGTCGCCCACGATCTCGCCATCAACGGTCAGATCGCTTCCGCCACCTCGTTCACCGGCAAGAAGCGCATCCGCAAGTCCTTCGGGCGCATTCCCGAAGCGGTGCAGATGCCGAACCTGATCGA
>NZ_QFNM01000019.1 GCF_003248455.1 Brevundimonas sp. | reverse complement strand
TCATCACCATCATGAGCCGGACGGCGAAACGCCGTCCGGTCACGTCGACCATGATCCGGTCTGCGGCATGGTGGTCGATCCCGCCAGGACCGCTCACAAGGCTGAGTATGAAGGCGAGCGCTACGTCTTCTGCTCGGCCGGCTGCAAGGCGAAGTTCGACGCCGACCCCGTGCATTATGCGGCACTGGCAGCGCATGCCGCACATCACCATGAGGGTGCTGCCGCCCATGGCGATCATTCCCACCATAGCCACACGCATGGTCCTGACCGCTAAAGGTGCTACGCTTAATGGAACCAAGCTGTTCGGCGACAGCGGCTTGAAAGGCGGTGCGATCCGCGGGGGGACATCTTCTTTGACTGCGGCTCGATTTATGTGGATGCGTCGCCCGAGCCGTGATTGGTATCGTGCGGATGCGCCGGCGTCGCTCTCCATGAAACTTTTGAAGTCACTCAATGCCTGCCGAACCTGATGCCTCAGTTATGGGTGTCCATGGCTCTCAGTTCGGTGAGAAAGACTGTTCCAACCTCCACCGCTCGCTTGGCCGCGTCAGGGTCGACGTCCACGCCGTGCGAGGCTTCGTTCATGATACGTGACGTGACCCCCTGAAACTCCTCCACGAATAGCTAGAGTCCGCCCCTCGAAAGGACGGACAGAATGAAGCGATCACGGTTTACGGAAGAGCAGATCATCGGGATCCTGCGCGAGCAGGAGGCCGGTGTTCCGGTGGCGGACCTGTGCAGGAAGCACGGGCTGAGCTCGCCGACCTTCTACAAATGGAAGGCCAAGTATGGCGGCATGGACGTGTCGGAGGCCCGGCGGCTGAAGGCGCTGGAAGAGGAGAACGCCAAGCTGAAGCGGATGCTGGCGGACTCGATGCTGGACAACGTCGCGCTGAAGGATCTGCTGGGAAAAAAGTGGTGACGCCCGCTGCGCATCGAGCGGCGGCGGCGCACCTGCAGTCGGCTTACGGGATGAGCGAACGGCGGGCCTGCCGGGTGCTGGGCGTGGACCGGACGAGCGTGCGCTATCAGGCGACGCGACCGGACGACGGCACCCTGCGCGATCGGCTGAAGGCCCTGGCCCAGGAGCGTCGGCGGTTCGGCTATCGACGCCCGAGCGTGGGGGCTTTTCTCGCTACAAACTCAATGCAACCTCTTGCGGGCAGTAGCGTGAGACATCGCGCTTGAACGATCCCGAGAGTGCTCCGGAGTGCGGAACGTTTCGATCAGAACCGCCTCGCGCACAACGAGCCGCAGGAGGCGAATATGACAGACAGCAGGTTTCTGACGCCGGAGGAAGTGGTGGACCGCTATCGCGGCGGTGTGTCGCTTGGCACCCTACGAAACTGGCGAACGAAGCGTATTGGCCCCTCGTTCATCAAGATCGGAAAGGCCGTCCTCTACCCGGTGGAGGAGCTTGAGGATTTGGACAAAAGGAATAGAGTGCCTTGCAGTGCCTCTGAGCGACTCAGCGAGCCTGCGGGTGATCAGGCGTGATGATCACGATCGGTCACCTTGGACCGCCCCCAATAAGCGGCTCCACTTGCATCCACGGGGCGCTTTTTACGAGCAATATCAATTGGTTACAGCGGCCATTAGGGTGGTGCACAACCACCCTTCCGGCGATCCGACCCCGTCCCAGGCGGACATCGTCGTCACCCGCCAGATCATCGACGCTGCGAAACTGTTCGGCATCCAGGTCCACGACCATCTGGTCCTGGGGCGTCAGGGGACGGCGAGCTTCAAGCAACTCGGCCTGTTCTGAGGCCGTCATGACCCTTCACCCCATCGTCGCCGCCCTGGGCGGCGACCTCTACCAGAGCGGGCTGCGCGCCAATGTGCCCGCGCCGGGCCACAGCCAGGCCGATCGATCGGTCTCGCTCCTCCTTTCCCAGGGTCGGGTCATCATCCACGGGTTCGGCGCGGCGGACTGGAGGGCCATCCGCGACCACCTGCGTAGTTCGGGTTTCATCGACGATACCGGGCGTCTCACGGGGGCGGGGCGCGCCCCGGTGTCGGCCCCGGCGCCGGACCGCCGGCGGCGCATCGAGACCGCCTCTCGTCTGTGGCATGACGCTCGACCGTTAAGCCCCTCCGATCCCGCGTCCCTCTACCTGCGACGCCGCGCCGTCCACGGCGGCGATGGGGCGCTCGACCTGCGCTTCCATCCCGCCGTCCCCGTCTCCATCTACCGGCCCGGCGGGCGTACGCGACCGGCCCTCGTCGCGCGAATCGTCGCGGCGGACGGGGGCCTGACGGCCGTCGAGGTGACCTATCTCGAGCCGAACGGCCTGGGCGTCGTCGGCCTCGCCGTGCCGCGCAAGACGGTGGGGGTCGTGCCGCCTAGCGCGGCGGTTCGCCTGTCGCCGGCGGCCGAGGAGATGCTGGTCGGCGAAGGGGTGGTCACCACCCTGTCCGCCATCGACCGCTTCCGCCTTCCCGGCTGGGCCCTGATGTCGGCGAACAATCTCGCGGCCTGGACCCCGCCCCCGGACGTCCGTCGCGTGCTGGTCGCCGCAGACCGGGGCATGGTCGGCGAGGACGCCGCCGCCCGCCTTAGCCATCGCCTCAGGACGCTGGGAATCCAGGTTCGGGTCTGGTGCCCCAACCCGCCGTTTGAGGACTGGAACGCGATCGCCCGCGGCGTCGCGAAAGGAGGAGCGAGGGCGCTCGGGGGCGCCGGAGCGGCGGGGATGGGCCCCGTCGCCCTGCGGAGATGATCCCATGACCGACCTCGCTCCCGTTATCACCCCTGTCGTTGTCGTCGAGCGCGACCGACGCACAGTCCGTCTCGGCGATCTGGGCATCGCCCGGGAAAACCTTCGTCACGACGAGCCGCCTGACGACGACATCCCCACGCTCGCCGCGACGATGCGGGCCGCCGGCCAGCTTCAGCCCCTGACCGTCCGCCCGGGTCGCGGCAGGAAGGAAGAGCCGTGGATGGCGCTCGACGGGCGCCGGCGCCGGCTCGCGCTCGGCCTCCTCCTCGAGGCCGGCGAGATCGGCGACGACCATCCCGTCGATGTCTTCGTCGAGACCGACCCGGCCCGTCAGGCCGCGGCGGTGCTTCTCACCAACACTGCGGTTCCCGTCCATGTCGCCGACATCATCGCGGCGATCGGCCGGATGCTGAAGTCGAAGCTGACGGTCGCGGTGATCGCCAGGGCGTTGGGCTATGCCGAGATCGAGATCAAGCGTCTGGCGGCGCTCGCCGGCCTGCCGTCCGCAGCGCTCGTCGCCCTGAAGAGCGGCCGCATGAGCCTGAAGCAGGCGCGGCTGCTGGCGCGGTTGCCGGACAAGGCCGAGCAGGAGGAACTCGCCGAGGCGGCCTTGGACGGTCACGGCTTCCAGGACTGGCGCGTTCTCGAGCGGCTCGACGACGCTCGCGTCACCGCCCGCGACCGCCGTTGCGCCCTCGTCCATCCGACCACCTACGGCGAGGCCGGGGGCCGCACCGAGACCGATCTCTTCGGCGAACTCGTCCCCGTCCTGCTCGACCCTGACATCCTGACCGATCTCTGGCTGAGGCGCGCCCGTGGCATCGCAGCCGTGTTCGAGGCGGAAGGCGTCGCCGTCCACGTCACCGCTGGCCCGGAGCCGGACCTGCCCGAGGACCTGGAGGCGCTCGGCTATGTCTATGGCGGATCCCTCCCGGCCGAGGAGATGGCGCGATATCGCGCCCAGCGCGAGGTCTTCAACGATCGTGTCGAGGCTGCGCGCCTGGCCTTGGCCGACCCGGCCCGACCGGACATCGCCGATCTCGCCATCATGGACATGATCCGCGCGCGGATCGCCTCCGACCAGACCGGCTGCGGCGGCCGCGTCGTGACGACGATGGTGATGTGGCCGGCGGCGGACACGGGCGTGGAGGTGCGCTGCTACACGCCGGAGGAGCCCGAGACCGACGACGATGAGAGAGGCGGGGGCGATCCGGTCCCGCGTGCGGCCGCCCCGCCGGCCTACATCTCGCCCGAGGTCGAGGCGCCCGAACCTGAGACCGAAGGGGTCAACCACGCCCTCCATGCGGCGCGCACCGACGTCGCCACGCGAGGCCTGATCCGGGCCCTGGCCGATGATCCGTCCGCCGCCCTGACGGCGCTGATCTCGCGCCTGTTCACGGTGATCGTCCTGCGCAGCCGCGTGGCCCGGTCGGAGTCGGCCCTGGCGATCGTGGCCACGGGGTTCAACCCTTCGGCCGGGAGGGTCATCGAGGCCCTCGACGGCGACGTCCGCCAGCGCCTCGACGATCGTCGCGCCGACTGGCAGGCCTCGGGCGAGACCGTGATCGCCTGGATCCATGGGCTGCCGCATGGCGAAAAGATGGGACTGCTGGCCGAACTCACCGCCGTCAGCCTCGACGTCCGGGAGGAGAAGACTTTCCAGATCCGCCGGGCAGCCCGGGCCGAGGCGGCGGAACTCGCCGCGCTGTGCGATGCGGACATCAGCCTGCACTGGACGCCCGATGCGCCCTTCCTGCAGTCCCATTCCAAGGGCTTCCTGCTGGGCATGCTCGAGACCATGGGCTCCGAGGACGAGCGCGCCCGGACCCTGAAGAAGACGGAACTGGTCGATTGGGTGGTCGAACAGGCGGCCACGCGGACCTGGGCCCCCGCGAGCCTGTCCTGGCGGTCCTCCGTCGATGATGGAGGCGCGGTCGCGGAGGATAGTCAGGGGGCGGAGGACGGTCCTTCCGATGCGCTGAACGACGAGGCCGATGACGATGACGATGGCGTCGGCGCCTTCGCCGTCACCGCCGCTGGCGAAGCCGCGCTCGACCCCGCCGCAGCCTAAACCTTCGCACACGACGAACGCGCCGCCTCGACCTCGGTCGGGGCGGCGTTGTCGTGCGGACCCGGAAAGGCGGGGGAAGGGCGGGGCGAGGCGAGCCTGGAGGACCGTGAGGGAGGCGCCCTCCGCTCCAGGTGATCCGGATGCCCGCCATGCCTGCCGCCTCGACCACCCCGTCCCTGTTCGCCACGCCTTCGCGGTCCGACCGATCGGCCAATGTCCTCGCCGCGGCGCGGGCGCTCGCCATCGCCCTTGCGCGGTCCCGGCCGCTCGACCGGCGTCTCGTCGCCGATGTCATGACCACCGCATTCGGCGCGTCGGACGCGGACGGGGCCTGGACCTGGCGCGACGCCTACGACGCCATCGAGGCCGGGACCGTGATGCAGATCCGGCGCCTGGCCCCCCAGGTCGCGAGGCTGGAAGACGCACCGGCCGAGATCGCCGCCCTCCTTGCCGGCGTATCCGCACTGGGCCTCACCCACAGCCGTCGCAGCGAGGAACAGGTCGCGCTGGACCAGTTCTCGACCCCGCCGCCGCTCGCGGCCATGGCGGTCCTGGCCGCCCAGGTGCGGCCCGGCGACCGTGTGCTGGAGCCCTCGGCGGGCACAGGGCTGCTCGCGGTGTTGGCCGAGGTCTGCGGAGGCGCACTGACCTTGAACGAGAGGGCGCCGGGCCGCGCCGGCCTCCTCGACGGCCTGTTCCCCCAGGCCGCGCGGACGCGGCATGATGGTCGCCACCTCGCCGACGTGCTGCCCGAGGCCGGCCGGTTCGACGTGGTTCTCGTCAACCCACCCTTCTCCGACCTGGAGGCTCACCTCGTCACCGGTCTCAAGGCTCTGGCGGACGGGGGGAGGATGGCGGCCATCGTGCCCCTGACGGCCCTGGCGGACACGGTGATGCGCCGCGCGCTCGAGGCGCATGGCGCCGTCGTCGGGGCGATCGCCTTTCCGGGCCGCGCCTTCGCCAAACATGGCACATCCGTCGAAACCGGATTGTTGGTCGTTGATCGCACGCCGGTGCGGACCTGGGATGGGCTCTTGCACCAGCCGGACGACTGGGACGCGATGACGGGCCTGATCCGCGGCCTGTCTCCGCGCGCCTCAGCCAGGCCGCGCGTCCGGATCGAGCTCGCCGCGACCTCCCTCCTCACGCCCAGGGACCGTGGCCTGGCTCTGCCCTCCGGCCGGCTTGGCTTCCTCGCGGGCGCGGCGCCGCTCGCCTATGCGGTCAAGGCGTGGAGCGGGGAGGGCCGCGACGTCGGCCTCTACCAGGCCCACGCCCTGGCGCGGATCGACCTGCCGGACCCGAGGCCG
This sequence comes from Brevundimonas sp., assembly GCF_003248455.1. Taxonomy (GTDB): domain Bacteria; phylum Pseudomonadota; class Alphaproteobacteria; order Caulobacterales; family Caulobacteraceae; genus Brevundimonas. Next base: position 46,189 of record NZ_QFNM01000019.1, on the reverse strand, counting down.
CATCCGTCCCCTCTGGTGGAGTCCGGGCCAATGGCCTCGGTCGCGCCCCCGGCGCCGACCTATCGTCCGGTCTTGCCGCCGGCGATGCGGGTCGAGGCTCGCCTCTCGGACGCCCAGACAGAGAGCGTCATCTACGCCGGCGAGGCCCACGGCGGGCATCTGCCTGGGCGATTCCGCCCGGCCGAGGCGCCGCACGAGGTCGTGCTCGTCCGGGACGATGCGGAGGACGCGATCCGGTTTCGCCGCGGCTTCTTCCTCGGCGACGGAACGGGCTGCGGCAAGGGCCGCCAGATCGCGGCCGTCATCGCCGACAACATGGGCCAGGGCCGCATGCGGGCCGTCTGGCTGTCGCGGAACGACGCCCTTCTAGAGGACGCTCGCCGCGACTGGGGCGCGATCGGCGGCGGGGCCCATGACATCGTGCCGCTTTCGAGCTGGAAACAGGGCGACGGGATCCGGCTGGATCGCGGGATCCTGTTCACGACCTATGCGACCCTTCGCCAGCCCGCGCGGGCCGCGCGCCCGTCGCGTCTGGACCAGATCGTCGCCTGGCTAGGGGAGGACTTTGACGGCGTCATCGCGTTCGACGAGGCGCACGCCATGGCCAACGCCGCCGGGGGTGGCAAGGGCGCGCGTGGGGCGAAGAAGGCTTCGCTGCAGGGCATGGCGGGTCTCGCCCTGCAGAACCGTCTGCCGAACGCCCGGATCCTCTACGTCTCGGCGACCGGGGCCACCACGGCCGAGAACCTCGCCTATGCGGGGCGTCTCGGCCTGTGGGGCGGGCCGGAGGCGCCGTTCATGACCCGCGCCGACTTCCTCGACGCCATGGACCGAGGCGGTGTCGCGGCGATGGAATTGGTGGCGCGCGAGCTCAAGGCGCTCGGCCTCTATGTGGCGCGATCGCTTTCGTTCGAGGGCGTCGAATACGAGCCGCTCGCCCATCCGCTGACGCCCGACGACATCGCCATCTGGGACGCCTGGGCCGACGCGTTCCAAGTCATCCACGCCAACCTGGCCGAGGCGCTGAAGGCCACCGGTTTGAATGACCCGGAGGGCAAGCCCAGGAGCGGACAGGCGGCCTCCGCCGTCCATTCCGCCTTCGAGGGCGCCAAGTTGCGCTTCTTCGGCCATCTCCTCGCCGGGCTGAAGGCCCCCAGCCTGATCGCCTCCATCCGTGACGACCTCGCTGCCAACCGCTCGGCCGTGGTCCAGATCGTCTCGACCAATGAGGCGGTGATGGAACGCCGGCTCTCCTCCATCCCGCCCGAAGAGTGGAACAATCTGTCGATCGACCTGACCCCCCGCGAATACGTCCTCGACTATCTGCGCGAGGCCTTCCCGATCCATCTGATGGAAGCGATTGAGGACGACAGGGGCGGGGTCACCATGGTCCCGGTCATGGTCGACGGACGACCGGCCGTCAGCCGGGAAGCCGTCGAACGCCGACAGGTCCTTATCACGCGTATGGCCTGCCTGCCCGCGGTGCCCGGCGTGCTCGACGCCCTCCTGGAAGCCTTCGGCACGGACGCCGTCGCCGAGATCACCGGCCGCTCGCGCCGGGTGGTGGTGCGGGACGGCCGACGCGTGGTGGAACGGCGCGGCGCCTCCGCCGCCCGCGCCGAGACGGACGCCTTCATGTCCGGACGCAAGCGGGTGCTGATCTTCTCGGACGCGGGCGGGACGGGCCGCAGCTACCATGCCGACCTGTCGGCGGAGAACCGCCAGCGTCGCGTCCACTACCTGGTCGAGCCCGGCTGGCGGGCGGACGCCGCCATCCAGGGGCTGGGCCGCAGCCACCGGACCCACCAGGCCTCGGCGCCCCTGTTTCGGCCCGTGACCACCGACATCCAGGGCGAAAAGCGTTTCACCTCCACGATCGCCCGGCGCCTCGATTCCCTGGGCGCGTTGACGCGCGGAGAGCGCCGGACCGCCGGGGCTGGTCTTTTCCGGGCCGAGGACAACCTCGAAAGCCCCTGGGCGCGCCGCGCCCTGCTGGTCTTCTACGGAGCTCTGGCCTTCGGCGAGCTGTCGTCCATGACGCTGGAGACCTTTATGGCCAAGACGAGCCTGAAGCTCCTGGACGAGGACGGCGGCCTCAAACCTTCCGACGACCTGCCTCCCATCCACACCTTCCTGAACCGGCTGCTGGCCCTGCGCATCGCCGATCAAAACGCCCTCTTCGACGATTTCGACCGCATCCTCTCCGGCATCCTGGAGCGAGCGGCCGCCTCGGGGGACCTGGATCGCGGCCTGGAGGACATCGAGGCCGAGGAGCTGGAAGTCGTCGATCAGGAGAGGATCCGCACCGATGTCGCCACCGGCGCCGAGACGGCCCTGGTCACCTTCGCACTGAAGGTGCGGCGCGAGATCCTCAACGCCGACGACGCCCTGAACCTGGCGGGTGACATCGCTCACCGGCTGGTGGTCAACGAGAGGTCGGGCCGGGCGGCGATAGCCGAGCTCGGCCTGACGACGGCCACGGACGACGATCGCCTGGTCACGGCAGTGCGGCTCATTCGTCCCGACGACCGCCAGACCCTGGCCGAGAAGGCCTTCGAGGAGTCGTCCTGGAAGCCTGCGATCGTCGAGGACTGGCGGCGGGCGTGGGACGAGGAGGTCGCCGGTACGGACCCGTGGCGTCGGCGCGAGCTGACCCTGGCGACCGGCCTGCTTCTGCCAATCTGGGGCCGGCTGCCAGCCAGGGGCTGTTCCGTTCGTCGCGTCCGCGCGCCCGATGGGCGGCGCTGGCTCGGCCGTGTCCTCAACGCCGTCCAGGCCCGCGCTCTGAAGGCCGCTCTCGGCCTGACGGACGTGAGCGAAGCCTGGGCCGACGGCTCGACGACCGGGGCAGCAGTGCTCGACCGAGGCGTCCAGCTCTCGCTGGAAGGCGGCCTCTGGCTAAAGCGGGCTCGCGTCATGGACCGCTGGCGCCTGGAGATCGTCGGGGCGCGCGCCGATCGCGACGCCCTGGTCTCGTTGGGCTGCTTCGTCGAAATCATCGCCTTCACGCCGCGAGTGTTCGTGCCCGTAGATCGGCCGCGGGTGGTCGAGGCGGTGCTCCGGCGTCACCCCGTGCAGACCATGCTCGACGGCGCCGCAGCCTGAGCGCCGGCCTGAGCTAGCCTTCGGCGTCTCGCAGGGGCTGTCGGCGACGCACGGTCTTCATCAGGTCTTCGTTCAACTTGGGCGGATCCCAGGCGCGGCCGCCCGGGATCGTGGCCAGGGCTTCGGGGAAACGCATGTAGGTGAAGACCCTGTCGACGATCTCGATCATCAGGGCCTTCATTTCCGGATCGGAAATCCGGCTGAGCTCGGCCCATGGAATCTCGCCGTCCGGCGTGATGACCACGACGTCGCTGAAGTCGCCCGTGCGCGAGACCGGAAACCGTCCGGCGTGGAGCGTCTCGAGTTCGGTGTTCCGGACGCAGATCTCCACGATCGCCTTGGACATCCGCGCCAGGTCGCGCGCGTCCTTGGCCGACAAAGGCTCCCGATCCATGCCGTCCCTCCTGGGTCGATCCCAAAGCGTCAGTCTAGCACGGGGGGGCTTGGCACGGGCATCACCTGACAGAGCAGACCGTCCGGGCGGAGGCCCGAACCGGAAAGTAACGGAGGAAGGGAGGCCATGGGTGAAGCGGGATGAGGGAGATCGGCTCCCCGGCGCTTCGGATCGACAGGAGACTGACATGCAATCCATGATGTTCACCGGGCGTCTCGCAGCGGATCCCCAGATCAGCGACGACTTCGGCAAGGCCGTGTTCCGGCTGCTCGAGAAGCGTGGCGTCGACGCAGCCGGCAAGGACCGGCTGGTCGGGGTCAACTGCGTCAGCTGGTCCAAGGGTCTGAACGAGAAGGTCATCGCTCGCGGACTGGCCCAGGGCTGCGAGGCCGTGGTCATCGGCGCCTTCATCGACACCACCTACACGGCCCGGGACGGCAAGGAGCGGGCGGCCAAGGAGTTGGTGATCAACCGGCTGACCGTCCTCGACTGGGCCGAAGGCCGCGACGCCTCGGTCGGCTCGCCCGACCGCGCCGCCGCCTGATCCTTTCAACCCCCTACATTCAACAGGAGACTGACCATGCAGACCCTCGTCATCGAAGGCTATCTGGCCGCCGACCCCTCCATCCTCTCCGCCCAGGGCTCGGGCAAGAAGCGCGCGAGCTTCCGCGTGCTGGAGACCACCCGCTTCCGGCGCGGCGACGGCACGCCGGGCGAACGCACCACCGGCTTCAACTGCGTCTGCTTCAACGAAGCGACCGCCGAACGCTACATCGAGCAGTACGCCAGGAAGGGCAGCCGGGTCGTGATCCAGGGCCATGTCGAGAACGACACCTGGACCGGCAAGGACGGGGTCGAACACTACGACCTTCGCCTGATCGTCGGCGACATTCGCCTCAAGAATCGGCGGGAGCGCGACGGCGAGGACGACGCGGCGGAAAGCCGCCAGGTCCAGGAACCGGCCGGCGGCTACGATTTGAACGACGACATCCCGTTCTGATCGGAGCGGCTCCCTCCCTGAACGGCCCGGCGCGCAAGCGTCGGGCCGTTCTTCGTCTGCCGGAGAAAAAGGAAGGGTGGGAGGGGCGAGCCGATCGGGCTCGTCGCATCGGGAGTCCCCCCAATGACCGCCTCCGCCTGGACCCAGGACCGTATCGAACGCTTGAAGATCCTTTGGAGAGAAGGAAAGACCGCCGAGTACATTGCTCACGAGCTTGCGCACGGCATCAGTCGAAGCGCCGTGCTGGGCAAGGTCTATCGCATGGGCCTGTCGGCCGGACGCGCCGCCGCGCCGCCGACGATGAAACCGCAGCCCGCCCGGGCTTTGACCTCCCGCGCTCCGACCCTGCCGGCCCCTTCGCCACAGGAGGGCCCGGCCGATGATTGTCCGGAGCCCCCGGAGACCGGCCGGGCGTCCCTCCTGACCGTCCGCCGCCACGACTGTCGCTGGCCTCTGGGAGATCCGGGCTCTCGCAGCTTCAGTCTCTGCGGACGGCCCGCCGTCCGCGGGGCCTATTGCGCGCCGCACGCCCAGATCGCGTATCGGCCTGCGCTTGAGACGACCCGCAGCCTTGAGCGGCTGGCGGGTCTGGTCTGACTGCCGTCCTGGCCATGTGGCCGCTGCAATCCACGTCTACACAAGCCCGAACGGCGGCCTCGACGAGGTCGCCGTTTGTCATTTGTCCGGCCGACCCCATCAAGCCGCCCGCTTTTCGGCCCCGGCCGCACAAGGTACATCATGGCGTCCCCCTCCGCTGAACTGAAGGTCGCCCGCCAGATCCTGGGCTGGGATGCGCTGACGATGGCGCGCGCACTACGTCTGGTCGGCACGCCGGAGAAGCTGGAGGCGCGCATCCAGGACATGGAGGCCGGAAAGCGCGACATCAGCGGGCCGGTCAAGGTCGCGATCGAGGCCTTCCTCAGCGGCTGGCGGCCGGCCGGATGGGTAGAGCCCGTTTAGGACAAGCAGACCGGCGGACGGTCTGCGGCGCTAGGCTGACGGACATGCCGATGTCGTAGGCATCGAGGAAGCTGATTGCGTTCCGGTCGACCGGGCAGCGTCGTCGGCTCGCCGACGTCGACGGGCAGGAAGATCGATGTCCATTCGTCCGCATCGGCGCGACGGCGCCGAGTTGTGTCGTCGTCGCGAAGAGCGACGACGACTTGCCCCCACACAACGCCCTCCGATCTTGTCACAGCACCCCGGAAGTCAACGGCTTCGCCTTATTCCCTCCACGGAGGGCAAGCGGCCCTCCGCTCCGGTGACTGCCGGGGACCCCACTGTGGCCAAGACCGGGGTCGTTGCGCATGGGGCGCACGGCATTCTCAAGGAATGTTCCAATGACCTTCTACAACCATCCCTTCATCGCCTCCGCTGCACAGAAGTCCGACTCCGCCTTCGACGACCTGACCGCGTCCCTGGGTGAGGATCGTCCGCACCCGACGGAGGATGCCCTGGTCCTGCTCGGGCGAGCGCTCATGACCGAGTTGGTGGATGTGATCTCTGACACCGCGCTGGAAGACTATCAGACCATTCTGGGGGAGGCGTTGATCGGAGCCTTCCACTCGGCGGCCGGACGGATCGAACGCGATGCGGATCGGGCGCGCGACACGATGAGAACGCTCGACCGACACTTCGACGGATCGGAGGCGGCCGACACCGAGCTTCAGGAAGCGACGGCGAAGGCCAAGGCGGGCGATGCCGCGACGCAGGCCTGCGAACTGATCCGGGACGCAGCCTCCGAAACCTGGACAGTCGCGACCGGCGAGGTCTGGACGGCCTGGCGGGGTTCGCGCCGCGGCACCCATCTGACGGCGGCGCAGCTCGAGGCCAAACAGGCGATCCGGGCGATCCGCAACCGGAAGTCCGGAGAGGCCGATCCAGGCGGTCCGGTGATCGCCTTCCGGGGCGCGCCGACGGCCGACACGGCGGAGGATGCGGGGCGGATCTTCGACGCTCTCAACTGGGCGAAGCAGGAGTGGCCCGACATGGCCCTGGCGACGACTGGGGCGAAGGGGTCCGAGAAATTGGCGATCAGATGGGCCCAGCAGAAGGGGGTGAAACTCATCCTGGCTCGGGCGGATTTCGATGCGCACGGCAAGGCGGCTCCCTTCCGGGCGAACGAAGAGCTGATCGCGCTCGAGCCGGAAGTTTGCCTGACCCTGGTCCATTCGGTGGCGGGGATGCGGGAGGATCAGCGGCCGTTCGGACCGGCGCTCAACCTCGGGCAGAAGGCGATGGAGAACGGGCTGCGACACGTCTCCATCAAGGCGCGTGCAGCCTGACAGATCCGGACTGAGATCAACGACCCGCTCGGCTTCGGCCGGGCGGATTTTTGTTTGTCATCCGGTGGCGTCCGACTTCCGGAGCGGTCTCGACGAGAACATCCCGGCGCAGGAGCGAACCAAGCGGTTTCTATTGATCGGGCATGTCGAGAGATGATCGGAATGTATGACAATCTGCAAAAGAGGTCGGAGGGCAAGATAAAAGCATGTTTTGGGCTGCGCTGTTTTCTTCTATTCTGTCCGATAGTTAGAAACGCCGTGATCCGTGATTGGCGACTTGTCCTGAGTTGTCGTATTCCCAGGCCTCGGCGCCGGTGCAGGAGGACTGCGAATGCTGATCCGGGACGCGATCGAGGGGCGGGTCTCAGCCCGTTCCGAGCGGACCGTCGACGCGGTGCACGTCGGCCTTCCCCTTTCCCTCAAGACCGAGCGGATGGATGTCAAAAGCGGCATGCTCAAGCGTCTGGCGAGTTCGAGGGCCTTTACGCTGGGAAACCGGTCAGGGGTGCTCAAGGCGGCTCAGAACCGGTCAGGTCGCGCCTTTCGTCTGGACGTTCGCCAGAAGGTCATCGTCAAGGCGCTGGTCTCGCGGCACATGGGCAAGGGCGCCGATCGGGCAGCCGCGCTCGCCAAGCATGTGGCCTACCTCGGGCGAGCGGGCGCCGGGGCGGAAGGCTCGCGGCCGGAGTTTTTCGACCCTAGTCTCGATGGCGTTCAACCCGGTTTTGAAACGGAAGGGTGGAGCCAGGACCGGCATCATTTCCGGTTCATCATCTCGCCGGAACATGGCGATCGGCTCGACATGAAATCCTATGTCCGCGAGGTCATGGGCCGGGTCTCGGCGGACCTCGGAGAGCCGAACCTGAAATGGGTGGCGACCTGCCATTTCGACACCGATCAACCCCACGCCCATGTGCTCGTTCGGGGTCGTCGCGAGGATGGACGAGACCTCGTCATTCCGCGCGACTACATTGGCTATGGATTCCGCGCGCGGGCCCAGGAGGTGGCCCAGGAGCGCCTAGGGGACCTCTCTCGGGTCGAGGCCGAACGACGCATCTGGAAGGAGACGGAGGCGGACCGCTTCACCGGTTTCGACCGGCGGCTGATCGCTGAGACGGACAAGATGGGGATGGTCGATGACGGGGTCGGATCGACCGATGCCTGGGCGGCTCTGACACGGGGGCGGCTGAGACATCTGGAACGGCTTGGGCTCGCGACGCGGTCCGGGCGGCGGTATCGGCTCGACGGCGAGATGGAGACGAAACTGCGGACCCTTCAGGTTCGGCGCGACATCATCCGCACCCTCAATCAGCGGCGGCTGGAGGGCGCTAGGGATGTACGGGTTCTAGGGAAGGACAGGGTACGGGGCGTGGTCGTGAAGACCGGGTTTCATGATGAGGCAGGTGCTTCGCCCTGGGCGGTGGTGCGCGACGGGGACGGAGTCGAGCATTACGCGAGACTTCGAACGGGGCACGCTGGGGTTCGTCCAGATCAGAGCGTGACTCTGCTTCCATCGACGTACGGCGTCGCGCAGCTTGTCGCAGGCAAGGGGGCGGACCTGAGCCGCGGGAGTTAGATCCCCTGCAGGTCGGCCTGCCCGAACTGATCGAGGCTGGGCGGGCGATGGTGTCGGATCAGGCATGTGGGTTTGTGGTGGTACTGCGGCTACTGACTCTGGCTGACTTCTGCCTGCAGGAGGGCCAAAGCATCCACTTCGAGCGCTCGTGCGATCTGTTCAATAACCTTCAGTGTGGGATTGCGTCTGCCGCGTTCCAACTCACCAACGTAGCTGTAGGACAGACCAACATCGTGAGCGAGCGCTTCTAAGGTAATCCCTTTAGACACCCGCCGCTTACGCACGTTTCGTCCAAATATAACGGCTAACCCCATCGGGTTAACACAACCAGCCAGGAGGCCAAGGCCAGTTACTATAGTAACCAGACGCTCTTTGATTTACCTTTTAGCCGAATGCTTCAAAGGTTTGGCGCCCTGCCGATGGCCTAGCTTTCAAACAGAGTGGCAACGTCTATGTCCAAGCCTCTTGCCAAGGCCTCTACGACATCGAGAGTTGGGTTTCGAAGTCCCCGCTCGATCTCTCCGACATAACTGTAGGAAAGCTCGCTCTGGTGGGCCAGAATCTCGATGGTCATCCGTTTGGCTTTCCGGCTGCGGCGGACATTCAGCCCAAATTTCTCCCGCAGCTCCATCGCCACAGGCGGCTGTAAATCGGCAAACTCTGCCAGTCACTATAGTAACCATTCAACCCATCCGATAGGATTCAGCCGCAGGCCATTTGATTTGTTGTGGGGCGGAGGTAGCCGTGTCGGATGTGAAGCCCGTCGGAGTGTCCACTAGTTCAGGCTCGCGCCGCCACACTCGGCTTGAGGGGTTTTACCGCCGCTACTCACCTTGGCTTGTCGCGCGACTTCGTCGCCGGTTCGGCGCGGACACTGAGGATCTGGTCCAGGAAATCTGGCTACGAGTGGCAGCGATCGAGGCGGATATGGACATCCGTCACCCCCGGGCATTCCTGTTGAAGGTCGCCTTTAACATCGGTCTCAGCGGGGATCGTCAGCATCGGCGGCGGCGGCAGATACTCGACAGCGCCGCTCCGTTGGGAACAATGGCCCTGGAGCCGACCCAGAACGCGGCGGTGCAGATTCAGGAAATCGTGCTCGCCTTGCCACAACCTCTCCGGGATCGGATCGTTGTCGGTGAGATGCGAGACGGAGCGGCGGCGCTCGAGACGCTTAAGAGCTGGAACACGGGCCATCCCGGTGGCCTGTCGACCATTCACGCCAACTCGGCCGACGATGTCCTGCGTCGCATGGAGGACCTAATCGCCGAGGTTTCGTCGCGCACGCCGCGCCGGGCGATCGCCCAGGCGGTCGATCGAATTGTCCACGTCCGGCGGACCACCGCCGGACGGCAGGTCGAAGCCGTGCTCGGGGTCGAGCCCTTGGGTGACGAGGGCTACGCGATTAGCGTCTTGGCCTGATCTTGGTCGAACCAGAAACGACGGACTTTGACCCAAAGCGGCTGATCGCGACGTACGAAATGCGGCCGTAGCTGCCCGATGATCGAGCAACAAGCCTCTTGCTGCAGTGCCTAGCTTCAGCTTGGCAGCCATAAGAGCACTTGAATATTTCTATAGTTCGACTAATTCAGAAATATGGAAACCGAAGCTTCGATTCTCGCTCTCGCCGCCCTCGCCCAATCGACGCGGCTGGAGGCGTTCCGTCTCCTCGTGCGTCACGAACCCGACGGTCTGCCGGCCGGGGACATCTCCAACCATCTGGCGATCCCGGCGAACACCCTGTCGTCCCATCTCGGCGTCCTGAGCCGGGCGGGGCTGATCAAGTCGGAACGCCGCAGCCGGTCGATCATCTACCGGGCCGACCTGGACCGGCTCCGCGACCTGGTCCTGTTCCTGCTCAAGGACTGCTGCGGGGGCCGGGCGGACCTGTGCGAACCCCTGCTGGCTGAACTCGCGCCCTGCTGCCCCTGAGGATCCCGTGGACATCGTCATCTATCACAACCCCGCCTGCGGGACGTCGCGCAACGCGCTAGAACTGATCCGGCACGTCGGCGTCGAGCCGCATGTCGTCGAATATCTGAAGACGCCCCCGTCGCGCGCCATGGTCGCCTGGCTGGCCGAACGGACCGGCAAACCGCTGCGCGAGCTGTTGCGCGAGAAGGGCACGCCCTTCGCCGAACTGGGTCTAGGCGACCCGGACCTGACGGACGATCAGTTGCTCGATGCGATCGAGGCCCATCCGGTCCTGCTCAATCGCCCGATCGTCGTCAGTCCTCTGGGCGTCGGCCTGTGCCGACCGTCCGAGGCCGTTCTCGATCTTCTGCCCGCCGACGATCTCAAACCCTTCACCAAGGAGGACGGCGAGGTCGTCATCGACGCCGCCGGCCAGCGGGTGAAGCGATGATCGACACCCCCGTGACGACTACGTCGCCGCGTCGCCTGTCCTTCCTCGACCGCTGGCTGACGCTGTGGATCTTCGTGGCCATGGGTCTCGGCGTGGCTCTGGGGACGCTGGCGCCGGGTCTGCCCGCCTGGATCAATAGCCTCTCGATCGGCACGACCAACATCCCAATCGCCGTCGGTCTCATCCTGATGATGTACCCGCCGCTGGCCAGGGTCCGGTACGAGGCGCTGCCGCGTGTCTTCGCCGACAAGCGGGTGCTGGCCCTGTCGCTGTTCCAGAATTGGGTGCTGGGCCCGGTGCTGATGTTCGCGCTGGCGGTGATCTTTCTGCGCGATCAGCCGGAATACATGACCGGCGTCATCCTGATCGGACTGGCGCGCTGCATCGCCATGGTGCTGGTCTGGAACCAGCTGGCGCGGGGCGATAACCAGTATGTCGCCGGTCTCGTCGCCTTCAACTCGATCTTCCAGATCCTGTTCTTCAGCCTCTACGCCTGGATCTTCCTCACCGTCCTGCCGCCCCTGTTCGGCCTGCAGGGCAGTGTGGTGGACGTCAGCGTCTGGACCATCGCCGGGGCGGTCCTGGTCTACCTCGGTCTTCCCTTCCTGGCCGGCTTCCTGACCCGGCGCAGCCTGATCGCCCGCCGGGGCGCCGACTGGTACGAACAGCGCTTCCTGCCGCCCATCGGACCGATCACCCTGATCGCCCTGCTGTTCACCATCGTGGTGATGTTCAGCCTCAAGGGCGGGGAGGTGGTGGCCCTGCCGCTGGACGCCCTGCGCATCGCCATTCCGCTGACGATCTACTTCCTCGTCATGTTCGTGGTCAGCTTCCTCATGGGCAAGCTGATCGAGGCCGACTATCCGCGCACCACCGCCCTGGCCTTCACCGCGGCTTCGAACAATTTCGAGCTGGCCATTGCCGTCGCCATCGCGGCCTTCGGCCTGACCTCGCCGGTCGCCTTTGCGGCCGTCATCGGTCCCTTGGTCGAGGTGCCGGTGCTGATCCTGCTGGTGTCGGTCGCGCTGTGGATGGGACGCCGCTGGTTCCCGGATACGGCTCCGCCGGCGGACGCGGCCTGATGGTCGTCCTGCATCTCCTGGACGCGGATGACGTCGGCCTGATCGCGGCCCTGCGCGGCGCGGGTCTGCCCGAGCCTGGCGCTGGTCGATACTTCGCCGCCCACGAACACGGCGGCATCGCCGGCTATGTCGGCCTGGAAGGGGAGGGGCAGGATCTTCTGCTGCGCTCCCTGGTCGTGCTCGCCGACCTGAAGGCCCAAGGGATCGGGAGCCGCATACTGACCGCCGTCGAGGCCATGGCGAGCGATCTGGGTAGCGAACGGCTTCACCTGCTCACCACGACGGCCGAGCTATTCTTCGCCCGGCGTGCTTTCGTCTCCGCCGAACGGGCGTCCGCGCCCCTTGCGATCCGGCAAACCCGCGAGTTCGCGGACGTCTGCCCGGCGTCAGCGGCCTATCTCATCAAGGACCTCTGATGACTTTCGCCCGCCTGCGGCCGCTGCCGGATCCGGATCACCTGCCGGCCCTGGATGCAGCCTATCTGTCCGCCGACCCCGCCCGGGGGCTAGGTCCGACCGATCCGGCGCCGCGGATCCTTCTCTTGTATGGATCGCTGCGCGAGCGGTCGTATTCGCGGCTCTGCGTCGAGGAGGCGGCCCGTCTGCTGCAGCGAATGGGATGCGAGACCCGCATCTTCGACCCCTCCGACCTGCCCCTGCCGGGCGCGCCCGGCGACGACGACCACCCGGCGGTGCGCGAGCTGCGCGAGCACGCTTTCTGGTCGGAGGGCATGGTCTGGTGCAGTCCGGAACGGCATGGCCAGGTCTCCGGCCTGATGAAGCTGCAGATCGACCATCTGCCGCTCAGCCTGGGCGGCCTGCGCCCGACCCAGGGCCGCACCCTGGCGGTGATGCAGGTGTCGGGCGGGTCGCAGAGCTTCAACGCCGTCAACACCCTGCGCCTGCTGGGCCGCTGGATGCGGATGATCACCATCCCCAACCAGTCCAGCGTGGCCAAGGCCTTCCAGGAGTTCGACGAGGCCGGTCGGATGAAGCCCTCGGCCTACTATGAGCGGATCGTCGACGTGATGGAGGAGCTGGTGCGCTTCACCATTCTGGTCCGGCCCCACGCCGTCCAGCTGGTGGACCGCTATTCCGAACGCAAGGCCACCGGGGTTCCGGTCGAGATCACCTCGGATCTCTCCGCAATCGCTATAGCAACCCTCTGAAGGGGGCGGGGCGTTTGATACCGGAAAGTTAAGCGTCGGCCCCCCGTCCGAGTGCAACGTCAAATTTGCGCGGTCACCCGAATATTTGCATGTGGCGCGCATTTCAGGCCTCAGCCGCGTCTCAGACCTCTCGAATCAAGCTGCCGCTGGCTCACCGCGAAAGGGCCGTTCGGGGAGGCCGTCGGCCAAAACTTTCTCCTGGACACCTCGCCGCCCGATCATCCACCGATAGATTGGATGTCCACATCCGGCGGACCGCCACCGGACGGATGGTTCGGGTTGTGCTCGGTGTCGAGCCCTTGGGCGACGACAGCTACGCAATCAGCGTCTTGGCTTGAGGCCAATCCTTCACCTGAAATTGAGGCGGCGTCGTTTGGCAACGAGCGCTGTCGGGCACGAAACGCAAGTCGTGGAAAGTCGCAATCTAAGTCGGGGTGACTTTCGAACGACAAGTCTTCGCAAGTCATGTTTTGAGTCGTGGCGAGTTGTACGACAGTCGTCTATAAGTCGCGTAAAATAATCGATCCACAGAGTTGACAACCTGTGGATATATTTGCTTGCAATGTGGTGCATCGCGCTGAGACGCGCTGAACACAGGAAGCAAGACATGCGTGGAAGACTTGGGCGCCGCCTGTTCGGCGCAATGATGACGTGTGGCCTGATGATGGCCGGGCCGGCCCTGGCCGGAGGTTCAGGGATGCCCTGGGAAGGGCCGCTCCAGCAGGTGGTCCAGTCCATCACAGGACCCGTGGTCCAGGCCGCAGCGGTCGTAGCCGTAGTCGTCTTCGGCGCCGGGATCGCGATGAGCGAGAACGGATCCTCGATGCGGCGCGGTCTGGGCATCATGTTCGGCCTCTGCATCGCCTTCGCGGCCTCGACCTTCTTCCTCGACTTCTTCGGCTTCGCCGGCGGGGCGGAGATCGGATAATGGCCGGCTCCCTCCAAGACGGCCGACCGGAGGGCTGGGATCTTCCGGTCGCACAGGCTTTGACCGAGCCGGTCCTCATGGCCGGAATGCCTCGGGACTACGCCATCGCCATGGGGACGATCGCGGTGGTGCTCGGCCTGGCCCTGCGGATCTGGTGGCTCGGCCTTCTGTGGTGGGCTGTCGCCCACGCGATCGGCTTGTGGGCGGCCAGGGCGGACCGCCGGTTCTTCGATGTGCTTCGGCGCCACCTCGCCCTGCCTGGCCATCTGGACGCGTGAGGGGCCGATGCGCTTTCTCGAAGAACATCGCAGACGCCCGGCGGCTCTGGCCGACCATCTGCCTTGGGCCGCCCTGGTCGCGCCGGGTGTGATCCTCAACAAGGACGGCTCGTTCACGACCGGCTTCCGGTTCCGGGGACCGGACCTGGAATCCTCGACCGAGGACGAGCTGATGGCGGTCCGGGCGCGTCTGAACAATGCGCTGAAGCGTCTCGGGACGGGCTGGTGCCTGCATATGGAGGCGCGCCGCCGCGAGGCCGCCCCCTATCCGGAGAGCGCGTTCGACTTGGATGTCGCCTGGCTTCTCGATGAGGAGCGCCGAAGCCGGTTCGAAGCGGGCGACCCCGCCTTCGAGACGGATTTTCGGCTGGCCATGACTTGGCTGCCGCCGGCCGACGAGACGCGGAGAATGGAGCGCTGGCTGTTCGACGGCCTGGCCAAGGGCGGCGCGGACTGGCGCCAGGCCCTAGCGGTCTTTACCCGTGAGGCGGCGACCACACTCGACCTCCTGTCGGACGCCCTGCCTGAGGTCGATCCGCTCGATGACACGGCGCTGCTGACCTGGCTGCACGACTGTGTCTCGCCCAAAACCTTCACCGTCGCCGCGCCGGATTCGCCCATGTATCTGGACGCCTGGCTGGCGGACGCCGACCTCTCGGGCGGGATCGCCCCCCGCCTCGGCGACCGCTGGCTTAAGGTCGTGTCGGTGCGCGGCCTGCCGTCGGTCACCCGGCCCGGCTTGCTCGATGCGCTCGGCGCCCTGCCGTTTCCCTACCGCTGGACGGCCCGCTGGATCGGTCTCGACAAGCCGGAAGCCGAGCGCGAGATCGTCAAGCTGAGGAAGCGCTGGTTCGCCAAGCGCAAGGGTGTCGGTGTTCTCCTGCGTGAAGCGATCACCAAGGAGGAGGTGCCGCTCCTCGATACCGACGCGGCCTCCAAGACCGAAGAGTGCGACGGCGCCCTGGCCGCCCTGGGGGCCGAGGCCTGCGCTTTCGGCTATCTGACCCTGACGGTGACCGTGCTTGACGCGACGGAGGCCGGCGCCGCCGCCAGGGCCCGGGCCATCGAGGCGGCCCTGAACGCCCAGGGGCTGCTGGCTCGCATAGAGGATCTCAATGCCGTGGAGGCCTGGCTTGGTTCCCTGCCCGGCGAGCCCTATGCCGACGTCCGCCGACCGCTCGTCTCGACGCTGAATCTGGCCGATCTGCTGCCGGTGTCGGCGGTCTGGGCCGGCCCCTCCATGGACCTCAATCTGGACGGCCCGCCCTTGGCGACGGCCCGCACGACGGGCTCCACGCCGTTCCGTCTGGTGCTCCATGTCGGCGACGTTGGCCATGCCATGGTCGTAGGACCGACCGGCTCGGGCAAGAGCGCGCTACTCTCGTTTCTGGCCTTGCAGTGGTTCCGCTACCCGGACGCCCGGGTGGTCTTCTTCGACAAGGGCCGTTCAGCTCGGGCCGCGACACTCGCCGCCGGCGGGTGCTGGCGCGCCTTGGAGCCCGGCGCGCGGTTCTCGCTACAGCCTCTGGCGCGCATCGACCAGGAGATCGAACGGGCCTGGGCGTCGGAATGGATCGCCGAGACTGTTCGGGTCGCCGGACTGGAGCCTGTGCCCCGGATCAGGGAGGAGATCTGGGCGGCGCTCGCGGCCCTGGCCGATGCCCCTGTGACGCAGCGCACCCTGACGGTCTTCTGCGCCCTGGTTCAGGATAAGGCTGTGGCGGCGGCGCTGGAGCCCCTGACGCTCAAGGGTCCGCACGGCGCTCTGCTCGACGGCGAGGGGGAGGCGCTCGTTCCCAGCCGCTTCGACACCTTCGAGTTGGAAAGCCTGATGGCCACGCCCTCCGCTGTGGCCCCGGTGTTGTCGGCGCTCTTCCATCACCTGGAGCGCAGCTTTGACGGCCGGCCCACATTGCTGGTGCTCGACGAGGCCTGGCTGTTTCTCGGCGAGACGGCTTTCGCGGCCAAGATCCGGGAGTGGCTCAAGACACTGCGCAAAAAGCGGGTGGCCGTCGTGTTCGCGACCCAGAGCCTGGACGACGTGGCCGCCTCGCCGATCGCGACCAGTCTAATCGAGAGTTGCCCGACCCAGGTTTTCCTTCCCAACCCCCGCGCGCTCGAACCCTCTTCGGCCCGGCTCTATCAGGGGTTTGGCCTGAACCGACGTCAGCTCGAGCTTATCGCCTTCGCCACGCCCAAGCGGGCCTACTACTGGCGCCAGCCCCGCGGCCGACGCCTGTTCGACCTGCGCCTGACCGGCGTGGCCCTCGCCCTCTGCGGAGCCAGCGCGCCGGAAGACCAGACCCTCATCGACGACATCCTCGCCGCCTCCGGAGAGGCCGGATTCGCGCGGGAATTTCTCACAGCCAAGGGAGTGCACAATGTTGATGCTGTTTTCGACGCCTTCGCCCGACCGCTCGCGGCCGAATAGGCCGGTCCAGATCCTGGCCGCCGGCCTCGTCGCCGTCAGCCTGCTGGCGACCGCGACTCCGGCGCCGGCACAACAGGTCGTCTTTGACCCCCGCAACCACATCGAAAATGCGCTTCAGGCGGCGCGTCAGCTGGAGAGCCTGGCCAACGAGGCCAGGAGCCTTGCGGCCTCGCCTTACAGCCACCTGACCGGCAACAGCCAGTCGTTGCGCGACATGGCCGAACTGGCCCGCACGGCGCGCGGGATCGCCAGTTCGGTCAGCGGCCTGGAGCAGCAGTTCGAGAGCCTCTATCCCGATGACCTGTCCGGCTCAGACATGCTGCGGCTTCTGGAACAGGGGCAGGCCCGGACCGCCAACGCCCGGCGCACGGCCGAGGATGTGGCCCGCACGGCGGCCGAGCTCGAACGTCTGGGTCAGGGCCGCAATCAGCGGCTGACGGGCGCCCTCTCGGCCAGCGAGGCCGCTTCAGGCCAGACCGCCGCGATCCAGTCGTCGAACCAGATGCTGGCTGTCCTCGCCGAGGATCTGGCGGCTTTGCGCACCATCATGCTGGCCCAGTCCCGGCTTCTGGCCGAGGCGACGGCGCGCGACGCCGCAACCCAGGCCTCGGGGGACGAGGCCCGTCGCCGCCGCTGGGCGGGCTCGGCCGGAACGCCCGCCGCACCGACCTTCGATCCCCTGTCGCACGCGCGGGACTGAGGAGCGCAAGCGATGTCGGTCGGAGTGGAAACCCCCAATGAGCTGATGATGGTGTTCTCCAACACCATATCGGCCGGATTCGACGCCCTGCAGGGCGCGGTCAACGGCGTCTTCGGGCTCCTGATCGTCCTGGTCGTCGCCCTGACCGGTATCCAGTGGGCGATGTCGTCCAATCGCGAAGTCCTGGCCTCCGGCTTTGGAAAGGTGCTGCTGATCGGGGCCTTCGCCTGGCTGATCAACGACTGGCAACAGCTGTCCGAGACGATCTACGCCGGCTTCATCGAACTGGGGCTGACGGCCGGCGGCGGATCGCTCAGCCGGGCCGACTTCCTCAATCCCGGAGCCATCCTGGCCCAGGGTTGGGAAATCGTGAAGGCGCTCGGCGAGACCCCCGCGCCCGTCGACAATCCGCTCGACGTGGTCGGCAACATGGCCGACGCCCTGATCCTGGGCCTGGCCATGATCGGCATCATGCTGGCCTTCGCCGTGTTGGCCCTGCAGATCATAGTAGCCCTGCTGGAGTTCAAGATCGTCACCCTGGGCGGCTTTATCCTTCTGCCCTTCGGGATCTGGAACAAGTCCGCCTTCCTGGCCGAACGGCCCCTGGGATACGTCGTCTCGTCGGGCCTCAAGGTGCTGGCCCTTGCCATCGTCATCTCCGGGGCTCGGACCGTCTTCGACCAGCTCCAGCCCTCGGCCAATCCCGATATCTACGAGGCGTTGAGCATCCTCGTCGCCGCGATCCTTCTGGCCATGCTGGCGATGTTCATCCCCAATCTGGCCTCGGCCCTGGTGACGGGCGGACCCGCCCTGGGAGCCGGCGCCGCCATCACGGCCGGAATCGCCGTCGGCGGCAGCGCCGCCCTGGCCGGAGCCGGGATCGCGGGTGCGGGCACGGCGGTCGCAGGCGGCGCGGCGAAGATGGCGGGGCCGGCCCGGGCGGCGGCCGGCGCTGGCGGCGGCCGGTCTCCGACCCCGCCGATGTCGCCTCCGCCATCCACACCTCCCAAACCCTCCAATGACAATCCCTCGCCGTCGGGTCCGCGCCGACCGTCGGGCGGGGCGATGTCCGCCGCGCCGACATTTCCCTCCAGCGAAGCGTCGGAATCCGGCGGCGCGGCCAACGACGGCGCTGGCGGCGGGGCGCGTCCGGGCCGACCGGCCGAGAAGATCGCCGCGGAGGCTCAGGTCGCCAAATCCGATTTCCATCGGGCGGCCGCAGGTTCGCCCGCGTCCGGCGGGTTGAAGCCGCCGGCGCGCGCCCAGGCGCTTCAAGCCTTCTTCGTCGCCAACGCCGGGCGCGGCCTCATGCCTGCCGGTGAGACCAGCGGCGTCCTGTCTCCCAATCTGAGAACCGAGGAGTCCTGACCATGCACCCCTTCTTTCGTCCCAAACGCGCCCTGGCCTCCGCGCCCGAGACGACCCCCTATCAGCGCGCCGGCCAGATCTGGGACGACCGGATGGGGCTGTCCCTGGCCCATGCCCGGAACTGGCGCCGTATCGCGGTGGCCAATCTCGTCCTCGCCGGTTTCCTTGGCGCGGGTTGGTGGGTCCAGGCCGACAGGGCCGTCGTCAAACCCTTCGTGGTCGAGGTCTCCGATCTCGGACAGACCCAGAGGATCACGGCGATCGGCGGCCGCTACGAACCGACCGAGGCCCAGATCGGCCACGCGCTGGCCGGCTGGTTGCGTGACGTCCGCTCCAAGTCGATCGACCCGATCGTGATCCGGCAGAACTGGCTTCGGGCCTACGACCTGATGACGCCCAAGGCGGCGAGCTTCCTCAACGCCTGGGCCCAGACCCACGACCCGTTCGCGGAGGTCGGGCGCGAGGCCGTCAACGTGGAGGTGCTCAACGTCGTGCGGCGCACCGAGCGGACCTACGATCTGCAATGGCGCGAGACCCGTTTCGTCAACGGCCAGCAGGCCGGCGTCGAGCGCTGGCGCGCCCTGATCACCACAACGACCCAGCCGCCCCGCACCGAGGCCGAGCTGATGAAGAACCCCCTTGGACTGAAAATCGAGGATGTATCATGGACCCCCGACGCTTCCTGATCCTGGCCGGCCTGGGCCTCAGCCTGTCCGGCTGCGCCGTGTTCGGCCGAACATCCGGGCGGCCGCCGATGTCGCCCCTGCCTGTCGTGGAGGCCGAGGCTGCCGTCATCGCCGAAGCCGGGGCCCTGCCGCAATCGACAGTGCAGGTCGATGAGGCGCTGGTCGCCGACGCGACCCCGGCGCCCGCCGCTCCCGTCGGCACACCCTATGAGGCGCAGCCGAAGGCCGTGGCGCCAGCGACGGGGATGACCGGCCGCCGCGCCATCGTCGCCGCCAACCTCGACGCCCGGGCGGCCTCGCGATCGGACGCCTTCGTCGGCGGGGTCCAGGTGTTCGCCTGGTCTCCGGGTCGGGTGTTCGAGGTCTGGACCGCGCCTCTGCGGGTCACCACCCTGACCCTGGGAGCCGGCGAGACCCTG
This sequence comes from Brevundimonas sp., assembly GCF_003248455.1. Taxonomy (GTDB): domain Bacteria; phylum Pseudomonadota; class Alphaproteobacteria; order Caulobacterales; family Caulobacteraceae; genus Brevundimonas. The sequence goes on along the minus strand of NZ_QFNM01000019.1, from coordinate 26,404 downwards.
GTCTCCAAGGCGGCCGGCGACACCGTCCGCTGGCAGATCGGCGAGACCACGTCCGGGGAGGGCGCAGGTCAGCGAACCCACGTCCTCCTCAAGCCGCTGCAACGGGGACTCGAGACCAACCTGGTCCTGACCACCAACCGGCGGGTCTATTTCATCGATCTGAAGAGCGGTGACGCCTCAGGCTTCAATGCCGCGATCGCGTGGGACACCGGGGCGATGGATCCTCCGACCATGGCGCCGATCGTCGAGGCGGCGGATATCCGCGTGTCGGATCCGGTGGCGATGCCCGAGGGACCGATCGACGCCCGTTACCGGATAGAGCCGCAAGGGCGCCGGGCGCGCTGGACGCCGGCTTGGGTCTTCAACGACGGGCAGCGCACCTTCATCGCCTTCGACCCCGATCTGCAAATCGACGAGGCGCCGGCCCTCTTCGTGATCGCTGCCGACGGCGAGACCCAGATGGTCAACTACCGCCAGGCCGGAGGTCTGTTCATCGTCGATCGCGTCTTCGATCGCGCCGAGCTCAGGCTCGGTGATCGTCGCCCCCAGATCGTTCGTATACGCCGCCTCCAGGGAGCCGCCCGATGACCGCGTTCCAGGACCCCGCCCACGATCCCGACGACGTCGCTTCCTCGGCAGCGTCCGGCGTCGGCCCTGAGGTCAGACCCGACCTTACCAGCAAGGCCAAGGCGCCGCCGCCTGGTTTGTCGATGCGGGCGCCGCGTCCGCCGGTCACCCGGCTGCGCAAGTCTGTCGTTCAGACGATCGTGATCGGCGGCGTGATCCTCGTCTCCGGCTCCCTGGCCTGGGCCTTCGTCGTCCAGCCGGAACTGCGCGACAGCGCCCGGCTCCGCGCCGTCAACGGCCGGGAGGAGCAGGCCCGGGGCTCCGTTCGACCCTCCGAAGCGGTCACCGACCAGCCCGCCACCTATGACCGGCTGCCCGACCCGCGCCATGGGGCCGAGCCCGAGACGGCTGAGCCTGGTGTTCCGCCGCCGCCGTCCGCGCCGGCCCGTTATAGCGCCGGTTATGCGCCATCGCGGACGACCCGGGCGACCGGGCCAAGTCCGGGCGAACAGGCGGCGCGATCGGGCTTGTTCTTCGAGGGGTCGTCAACCGGGGCCGGTCCTGCCGCGCATGCCGGGGCGGGTCCAGCGACGGTCGGCGCTCGTGCGGACGCTGCGGACGTCGGCGCCACCTATAATGGCCACACCCTGACGGCGCCGCTGTCGCCCTATGAGCTGAAGGCGGGCGCGATTATCCCCGCGGTCCTGTTGACCGGGGTTGACACCGCGCGCGCCGGGCCGGTCGTCGCGACGGTGTCGCAGAATGTCTATGACACCGTCAGCGGCCGCCATCTGGTCTTGCCCCAGGGGACCCGGCTCATCGGCCGTCATGAGGGCGAAAGCGCCTATGGCGACCGACGCGCCTTCCTGACCTGGGACCGGCTGATCCTGCCCAACGGCAAGAGCTTGGTGCTGACCGGTGAGCCTGGCGTGGATGCGCAAGGCGCCGTGGGCGTGCGCGGCCAGGTCGACCGACGGCTGTTCCCCCTCCTGATCGGAACCCTGTTCGCCGGCGCGATCACCACCCTCGGTCAGATCGCACGCGACGGCGGTGGCGAGGGTTCAGGCGGGCTGCTTGGCGACGCCGGCGACGCCGCCGCCATCGAGGGCTCCCAGGTCGGGGGGCGGCTCGTGGACCGGGAGCTGGACGTCCGGCCGTCGATCCGTCTGCGCGCCGGCGCGCCGGTCCGCGTGATGATCACCCGCGACCTGATCTTGGAGCCGTACCGGTCATGACCTGGACACCTCTCGATACCGGAAACCGCTGGGCCGTGCTCGGGGTCACCGTCTTCTTCCTCACCCTGGGCGCCCTGATCGTCGATCAGACGCCCGCCCTGGCCCTGGTCAACGAGAGCCCCAGCGTGCCGCGCGGCCTCTATCTGCGACAGCCCGGCGCGCCGCCGGAGAGGGGGGCAATGGTTGCTCTGGCTCAGCCTCCGATCGCCCGGCGCTATCTGGGCGCGCTGGGGATGCCGGACGAGGTCCTGCTGATCAAACGGGTCGCGGCCGTCGGCGGCGATCCCGTCTGCCGGCAGGGGGCTGCGGTTCGAATGCCAGGCCGCGTGGCTCCCGTTCTGGATTCTGACCGGCGCGGCGCGGCTCTGCCCGGCTGGACCGGTTGCCGTCGGCTGGCTCCGGACGAGCTCTTCCTGCTCGGCGACACGCCGGGAAGCTTCGACAGTCGTTATTTTGGCCCCGTCCGGTTCCGGGATCTGGAGGGGGTGTTTCGGGAGACGCTGACATGGTGAGATCGTTGCTGGCCACAGCGGCCCTGTCCCTGGCCCTGCCGTTGGCGGCGGGTTCGGCCTCCGCGCAATCGGTCGACTGGCGCAACGCCGGCGGCGACCTGTTCCGCCGTCCCGCCGCGCAGCCTGTGTCGGACGTGGCCGGCGTCGATGACCTCACGCCCCGACTTCCGCCCCTGTCCCAGCCGTTCATGGACGCGATCGCCGTCGCCGCCGAGCGGCATGGGATCGACCCCAAGATGCTCCATGCCCTGGTGATCGTGGAATCCGCATACCGGGTCGATGCTGTGTCTCCGGTCGGGGCCAGTGGCCTGACGCAGTTGATGCCGGGAACGGCGGCGGATCTCGCGGTCAGGAACCCGTTCGATCCGATCGAGAACCTCAACGGCGGGGCGGACTATCTGGCCCGGCAACTGCTGCGTTTCGGGGACGTCCGGCTTGCGTTCGCGGCGTATAATTCGGGGCCGGATCGCGTCGCCCGGCTCGGGCGCATACCGAACATAGCGGAGACGCAAGCCTATGTGGCCGCAGCGGTTGACTGCTACCTCGCGCTCTCGGCCGGGAGGGGCGCCCGCAGTTCCCGGGAGTGCCGTGCGCCGGAGACTGATCGATGATCCCCGCAACAGAACCGGTGGCCGCGGTGACTGACGCCGCCGATGAGGATCTGCTGACCCGCAAGGAAGCCTCCGCCTTTCTGGTGCAGTTCGGCATCCGCATGAAGCCGGAGACCCTCGCCCGGCTGTGGTCCACCGGAGGCAACGGCCCCCCCTGTCTCCACGTTCGGCACAGGCCCTACTATCCGCGTGGCGTGCTTCGCGCCTGGGCCTTGAACCAGGTCAGCGACCTTCGCGCGTCTGCCCCGCCCGCGGCCAGGGGTCGGCGTCATGGCTGAGGCGGGATTGGAAGGGTTCAGAACGGAGTGGGCGCCCAGCGTGGCAGACCTGCTGCTCGACCCGGCGGTCAGCTTCGCCCTGAAGGACGTTCTTCGCACCTGGGAGGTTCGAGATCCGGTGGATGCAGCGCGAGACGCCCGATTGCTGGCCGAGGTTCTGGAGCGCCGGGCGGACGAGGCGGTGTCATGGACAGTGTGAGCGAGCCGCCTCCGTTCGACGATTTGGAAGACCGGATTCTCCCCTGGTCGCAGGTGAAGGTGATCTGCGGTCTGAGCCGGACAACGGTCTGGCGCATGCAGAAGACCGGAGATTTCCCGGCCTGCGTCCAGGTCTCGCAAAACCGGGTCGGATGGTGGCAGAGCGAGCTTCTGGCGTGGCGACGGGCGAGGACACCGAGGCGTCTGCCGGAGCCCCGGGCCATAGTGGCAGCGCCTGAGCCGGTTAAACAGCCAGTCAGGAGAACCCTGGAAGAGCCTCGTCAATCACCGGCGCCTGAGGCTGCGACAGGCTCGGATCAGCCCGTCAGGAGCCGTCGGAAACGGAAATCTGGTGTTCCGGAGAACCAGGCTGCGTTCGACTTCGGAGGCTAGCGGGCGGACCGGGTCGATTGGACCCGCTTGAAACGGACGCGGTCGGCGCCGGCGATCAGGAAGGCGTCGAAGCCGGCGTCGCCCCAGGCCTTGCGTTGAACGTGGGTTGTTGCCGGGTCGGTCGTGTTCGCCCACCACTGCGGCAGGCTCGCGCTCTTGGGCAGCATATAACCGATCTTGCGCTCCATTTCGGCGAAGGAGAGCTCGAGTTCATCGGTCTTCTGCTTGCGAAGATAGTCCCGAAGCGGATCATACTTGCCCATCGACCCACAAAACCGGACAGCGGCGTCATTGCCAAGGGACAGACGCGAATGAAAACCTACGCGGAGGCCCTGGAGCCTGACGCCCGATACCGGATCGTGATGACGGACGACCCGGTCGACGGCCTGCGCCCGTTGAGCTTCCGCGACCACTACGACATGGTCGCCGATCTGGAGCTACCTGCGGGCGCGCCGGACGTCGTGGTCAGGATCTACGCGCGCGCGTTGAACGCCTTGATCTATGGCTGGCTCGACTATGAACTGATGGTGGTCGCCGCCGGCCAGGCCCTGGCCAGTCTCGAGTTCGCGCTGAAGACCCGACTGGGCGCTGACGCCAAGAAGATGCCCGGCCTCGCAAGGCGCCTGGGCTATGCGGTTGATCGGAACATTCTGTCGCCACCGCAGAAAAGTCAGTGGGGCGACGATCACCAGTTGCTCGTCCATATTCGCAACGAAATCGCCCACGGGAGCGAGCACGTCTATCCGCCGAACCTGGCAGCGATCATATTCGATCGCTGTCGGGCCCTGATCTGTGAGCTCAACGACCTTCCGGCGCCGAACCTCAGACAGCGATGACGGCGTCGTCCTTCAGGGCCTGGTGAGACCGATATGGACAAGTTCGAGCTTCTGAGCACGTTCTGCGAAAACGCGATTTCGCGGCCGGAAGCGAGCAGGCCGGTCGTCATCCCTTGGGGCGACCAGTCTCGGTTGCTCTGGCCGGAGGCGCAGTATTTCGCTCCTTGGCGCGACGTCGCCTATGCACCGGCATCGGAGCCCGCAGCCGACGCGGCGATCCAGGATCGCGTGCGCCTCAAGCGCTGGAAACGGGTTTCGCCGGAGGCCGGCCGGGTGTTGGGCTCTCGCCTGACGCAGGCGCTTTCAGTGATCCAGGTCAATGAAATCGCTGGCGAGCGTGCAGGAACGACCTTTCCTTCGGGACTGGATGACAAGGCGCTGACCGAGGCCCTGTTGATCTACTGGTGCTACGCGATGGAGCTGCCCTTGGCGGAGTCAGGCGGCGCGCCGGCCGGACGCGCTTGACGACGCCTGACCCGCGAGCTTCGGAATTGGAAATCCCAGAGTTGAAGGCGAGCGGACGTCCGAATCTGGCGCACACTCGAGGCAGTTCGTCCTGAACATCCGGATTCCTCGATGACCGCATCCTTCTCTCTCGTCATGCCCGACCTCAGAGCGGTTTCCGACGAGGACCTTGAGTCCCTGCTGCCCCAGGCAGACGGCGCCTGGAGCCGGCAAACCAAGGCCCTGATGCTCAGCCTGGGCGCGCAAAAGCTCAATCTGAACAGCAACTGGGCCGAGGTCCGGCGTGACTGGGTCTGTAAGGCCTGTCAGCGCCGCAAGCCCGAGATCGCGCGGGTCAGCGATAACGGTGTCCTTCTGTGCCAGCTGGAATGGCATCACGACCACCTGCGCGATCACGCCAAAAAGATGGTTGGCTCGTTGGTGAACACCGAGGACCGGACCCCGGAAGCCCGGGACCTTCGGCGCGGCGTCGACGCCTGCAAGGACCTCACCATGCGGTTCTTCACCACCCTGATCTGCAACGACTGCAATACGGCCGAGGGGAAGGCCAAGGGCCGGCTCGGCGACCTGATCCCCAGCTATTTCAGCTTCTCGCCCCGCGAGATCATGCGCTTCATCCAGGTGAAGCCCAACCGGATGCATGGGATCGACGATGAGACGGTCCGTGACGTCTGGAACGAGGTCGAGAGCGACGTCGCGGACCGGCTCGCCTTTCTCGACATCCTTGCGGGGCGTCTGAAAGCGGGAGGTCATCGCATCCAGGGCAATCCACCGCAGTTCTGGAGCCCACACGTCCTGACGTCGATCGTGCCCCGCCTCGCATCGCAGCAGGGCCACGACGCAGAAAGCCTTTATCGGATACCCGGCATCGTTTCGGAGCGCTCGGTTCGTCACGACGGCTTTGGAATTTCGCCCCGTCTCAAGCGGACCGGCTCGCGAAGACCGAGCCTCGAAGACCTCGCGGCCTTCAGGACCTCCCAAGGCGTCGAGACACCCTGGCGGCGGGTCGTCCCGGACTGGCGGTGCGAGGTCTGCCGGCGCGATCGGAGCGAGGCGCTCCGACTTTCGGGAAAGGGCAAATGGACGGGACGCCTGCATCGTCACATGGTTTTCACGGCCGAGCGCGATCCCCAGGCCTTGTTCTGGCGCGTCGGGGACGAGAGCTGGATGGGGGCGTTCCGATCCTATCGGGTCGTGTACATCTGTCAGGACTGCCGCCAGGTCGTGACGGACCTGCGATCGATCGACGCCTCGTATTCGGAGAATGCGCTGAGCGTCTCCGATCTTCGTGATCTCGTGACCGATATCGCGCCCAACCGAAAACACGACGTCGACCTCCCGGCTGCGCGAGCGCGCGCAGATGAGAACTCTGAGTATCTGGGGCTGATCGACGACTACAACCGGCATCGGTCCCAGAGCATCAGCCTGACCATCGAACTGACCACCCTGACGGGGGAGTTCCGGATGGGCCAGGAGGAGGCGCTCATCGAACTGACGCCGCTCGCCTGGGCGCCCCGCTTTTCTGACGATCAACTCCGGGAACGACTCGACTGGCTGCTCCTGGAGGGGCGTCGGCTCAGGCGCGAAGACCTCGAACGTGATGCGGACCTTCTTCCAATGGAGCCCCGAGCCTGACGTTAGCGGATTGGAGGCGCGGACCGGTGCCTGAAACGCCGCCACGACAACAATAATAACATTAGATTGAATGGTAACATTGCCAGTGTTATCGTGCAGTCCAATGTTATCGAACGTGACATCTTTTGGGAGCCTGGGCCGTCTTTTCGAAGATGCGGCGGCCTACGTCACGCAGCTGTTCGACATCCGATTGACGTTCAAAGACGCCGACGTACGCCTCCTGCCGTTCTTCCTGACGGGTCGCTATCGTCTCGCCGAAACGAGCCTATTCGGACGAAAGCTGCTCATTCTCGCTACGCCCGGCCAGGACGCGGAAACGCCGGCGACGATCGCCAAACATATCCAGACCGCCCGCTCGACATCGGACGCGTTCGTGGTTGTCTTCCTGACCGACGCCCTGAGCTCGGCCAACCGCCAGCGTCTTATCCAGCAGGGCGTCAACTTCATCGTTCCCGGCAATCAGCTGTTCCTGCCCGAGCTCGGCGCCGATCTGCGCGAGTATTTCCGGTCCGAGGTCCGGCCGGCCGTGGAACAGTTGACGCCGGCCGCCCAGGTCGTGGTCCTGGCCTCGTTGCTTCGTGAGGACCTCGATGGCCAGACGCCCAAGTCCTTGGCCGAGCGGTTTCAATATTCCGCCATGAGCACCGGGCGGGTGGTCGATGAACTGCAGCGGCATGACATCCTCAACATCGATGTTCGCGGCCGGGAGCGTCGCATCGCTTTCAAGCAGGAGGGCGACGACCTCTGGCGGGCGGTGCGTGATTTGCTTCAGTCGCCCGTCCGTGCCCGTCGCCTGGTCAAGCCGTTTCCCGAAGTCCGGGCGCTGCCGCTGGCCGGGGAATCCGCTTTGTCGGATTACACCCTCCTCGGTCCTCCCGTTCATGAAGCCCGGGCGGTCTCCGCACGTCAGTGGAAGGGGCTGGTCTACCAGCACGACCTTCAGCCGGCCGACGATCGGGACCCGGAAGCCATCCGCATCGAAACCTGGTCCTACGATCCCCGTCTGCTTTGCCATCATGGTCCGGTCGTGGATCGCCTCTCCCTGTATCTCAGCCTGGAGGACCGTCACGACGAACGCCTCGATCAGGCCGTCGACACCCTCATGGAGCCCTTCGGATGGTCGTAGGCATTGATGTGTTCAAGGCGGCCTTCGTTGGATTTGAAGATCAGTACACATTGATCGGCGGGGCGGCGGCCGAAATCCATATGACCGACGCCGGTCTGCCGTTCCGACCGACCAAGGACCTCGACCTGGTCCTCTGTCTCGAGGCCCTGAAGCCGGAGTTCGTCCGATCCTTCTGGGCCTTCATCGACGTCGGCGGCTACCAGACCCGCGAACGCAGCGACGGTGCGAGGGATTTCTTCCGGTTCACCCATCCCTCCGACAAGATCTATCCGGCGATGATCGAGCTGTTCTCGCGGTTGCCCGATGTCATCACTGTGCCGGAGGGCGCGCGCCTCACGCCCATACCGCTGGACGGGACGGTCGAGAGCCTGTCAGCCATGCTGCTCGACGACGCCTATTACGCCTTGCTCAAGGACGGAACGACGGAGATAGACGGCGTCCCTGTCATCGACGTCCAGACCCTCATTCCCTTCAAGGCGTTCGCCTACAACAACCTGGCGCGCGACCGGGCGGACGGCCAGCAGGTCGATAGCCGCAATGTCACCAAGCATCGCAACGATGTGTTCAAGCTCCTTCAGCTGTTGGGGCCGGCGGTTACCCTGGCGCTCCCGGATGGAATCGCCGCCGATCTGCGGGCCTTTGTCGAAGCGGTCGAGGCGGACAAAACCTTCGATCCGAAGGCGCTGAAACTCACGCCGCCTGACGCGGGGCAACTCGTCGCGCGGCTCAAGGCCGTCTACAACCTCTAGCGAGATCGCGACGGCGAAGCGTGCGACGGATCAACAAACAGCGCGGCGGAACAAAACAGGAAGAGTATTGGAAATCACGCTATGGTTCCCGAGTGATTCCATCATCCGTGACCTCGCCATCGCCTCAAACGGACTCCGGACCCGGCCGTCGCCTCGTCTTTATCAGCCATGCCAATCCGGAGGAGAACGATTTCGTCCGATGGCTCGGCGTTCAACTCGCCAGCGCAGGCTATGAAGTCTGGTCGGATGTCACCAAGCTGATCGGCGGGGAGCTGTTCTGGGACGACATCGAAGAGGCCATTCGCCATCACACGGCGAAATTCATCCTCGTCGTTTCCGCCGCCGCCTTGAACAAGGAGGGCGTGAAAGACGAAATCCACCTCGCCGTCACGGTGGAGCGCAGCGACAAGATCGCCAATTTCCTCCTGCCGGTCAGGGTCGACGATGTCCCCTTTTCCGACTTCAAAGCCAATATCGCCCGCAAGAACGTCATCGACTTCAAGGCCGGATGGGCTCCCGCCCTGGCGAGAGTCTTTCAGGTCCTTGAGCGTGACGGCGTGCCGAAGGGCGCAATCGCTCCGGCTGACGTCGCAGCCTGGTGCCTCCGACGGTCCGACGCCGATCAAATGCCCCGGATCGAGCCCGAGCAGCTCTATTCGAACTGGCTCCCAATTGCCGCGATGCCTCCCCAAGTGTCCCTCTTCTCGCTCGGCGTCGCCGAGACGGCGGTCTCGAGCGTCATGTCCGAGACCCGTCTCCCCTGGTTCAAATACTTCAGGCTGGTGGGGACGTTCGGCACGGAAGTGGACCTGAAGCTCGCGCTGCCGGAACAGGTCATCGAGCGTCGCTACACCTTGCCGCTGGAAGACATGTTAGCCGGGATGCCGGCGGCGATGCCCGGCGTCAAACGCGCGGACGCCCGGCGCATGGTCGTCAATCTCCTGCGGCAATCCTGGAACAACGCCATGGCGGCCAAGGGATTGTCCGCGTTCGAGATGGCCGACAACTCGGTCGCATGGTTCTTCACCAAGGACCTGATCGAAAAGGACACCGCCTATTTTGTCGATCACACCGGCAAACGCAGGCGCAAGGCCATGGTGGGCCGTAGTCAGAAACGCGGGGTTTATTGGCACCTCGGCTTCATCGCCAAGCCCGTCATGACGGACACGCCCCATTTCGTCATGAAGGCGGCCATCATCTTCTCGCACGACGGCAAGACGCCGCTCGACAGCGTGGAGAAGATGCACAAGCTCCGGCGCGGTTTTTGCCGAAACTGGTGGAACGGACAATGGCGCGACCTGATGCTGGCTTACGTGGCTTGGATCGGTGACGAGGACGGCCATCTGAAGCTGCCGATGGGCGATTTCGCAGAGGTGGTCGTGGATGCGCGGCCAGTCCTGTTTGAATCGCCGGTCTCTTGCGCCGATCCCGCCGTAAAATCCCGGGCCGTGGTCCCGGACGATGAGGACGAAACGCCTCCGGAGGCGCCGGTGGAACCGGACGAGGCCTTCGAGATCGCGGCCCTGGCGGAGTCCGCTGATGACTGATCCGATCCTGGGCCTGCAGATCCTGACGGAGCCGCTACTCCAGTTCGGACACGGCCAGATGCTGCCCGATCCAAAGGATGGTCTGTTCCTTTTCGGCCCCATGATCGACGAGGCCAAACCCGCTGAAATGAGAGTCGGCGTCATCGGCACGGACGAAGGGATAGCGCGGTACAAGAAGTGGGTATCCAAGATCACGGGATATATCCCGGCCGCCAAGGCGGAGCAGCATCACCTGGCGTTTCCGGGCTTCGAAGCAGCCTTCAAGACCAAATGGCCCGCCAACCCCGTCGCGACTATCTCGATTTCAGCGGCGGCCTTGTCTAGCACAATCCGGATCCCGGACGGCCACGAGCGCGTGTACAAGACCGTCGATCTCTTCGACCAGGCATTCGCAAGTTCCTCCGCGAGGAGGACAGCGTTCCGGCGGTCTGGTTTGTCGTGATACCGGACGACGTACACCGTTTCTGTCGGCCGAAGTCGATCGTTCCCTTGCCCGAACGGACCCGAACCAGCCAACGGTTCTCCGCCCGTACGGCGCGGAACTTCGTAAAGGCGCCGTCGATGTTCGCAGAGGACAACGCCGCCGCCGAGCCCTACCGGTACGAGGTCGATTTCCACAACCAGCTCAAGGCGCGGCTGCTCGATCAGAAGGTGGTTCTTCAGATCGTCCGGGAATCAACGATCGATCCGGAGGGCGTCAATGCGCTCGGCGGCAAGCCGCGGATGCTCCAGGATCCCGCCAACATCGCCTGGAACCTGTCGACGACCGCCTTCTTCAAGGCCGGGGGGCGCCCCTGGGCGTTAGCGGGTGTCAGAGAGGACGTCTGCTACATCGGTCTCGTCTTCAAGAAGACCGATACCGCCGGATCGCCAGGGAACGCCTGCTGCGGCGCCCAGATGTTTCTCGGATCCGGAGACGGCGTCGTGTTCAAGGGCGCCGTGGGGCCCTGGTATTCCCTGACGACGTCCGAGTTTCACCTCGATGAGGCGAAGGCGAAGGAGATCGCCGGCCTGGTGGTCGAGGCCTACATCGCCAAGCACGGCCGCCCACCCAAGGAGCTCTTCATTCACGCCAAGCAGCATTTCAACGAGGCTGAATGGCGGGGCTTTTCCAGCGCCGTGGGACCTGACACACGGCTCGTCGGCGTACGGATTCAGACGACGCGCGAGATCAAACTCTTCCGTCAGGGACGGAGCCCTGTCCTGCGCGGAACGGCTCTGACGGTCAGCCCGCGCAAGGGCTATTTGTGGACCATCGGCTTCGTGCCCGATCTCCAGACCTATCCCGGGCGCGAAGCGCCCAACCCGCTGTCCATCGAAGTGACCAAGGGCGACGCGGATCTGACCCAGGTCATGCAAGACGTCCTCGGTCTCACCAAGTTGAACTTCAATGCCTGCATCTACGGAGATGGTACGCCGGTGACCTTGAGGTTTGCAGACGACGTCGGCGAAATCCTGACCGCCGCGCCAATCGCCAACCTGCCGCCTTTGCCCTTCAAGCACTACATCTGAACGCTGCGCACAGCCGCAGCTCTGGCCTCGCACGTGGGGTGGGAGCAAGCCCTTGACGGAAACACCCACTTCGTGGAAGTTAAAACTTCCAGAGAGTGAGAGTTTACATGGGGCGCCCTTCGAGATCGACACAGGACTTACTGACCTCGCGCGAAGTGGCGTTGGCGGTGGATATTACGCCGCGCAATTTCGCGCTGCTCCACGATCAGGGACTCGCGCCAAGAGCGCGGGACAGCGTTTCGGGCAAGGCGGGCGCGCGGGTCTACGACGGCGTCGGGCTGGCGCACGCCGCGCTGATCGGAGCGCTCCACCTCAGCGGTCTCGAGCTCCTGGTCGCCGGCCGGTTGGCCGCCGCCTTCGCGGACCAGTTCGACTTGAGCTACGGCAAGCTCCCCTCAAACCTTGGGGCCTATATCCACGCGCCGCTCAATCCGCAGTCGGGCTACAGGCCGTGGGACGACGAGCCGGGCGAAGCACCGATCGATACGGATCAGGACTACTGGCTCCATGAAAGGCTCCGGAACCGGTCGGGCCTGTATCAGCCTGCGACGGCGCTGACCGGCGATTTCATCATCGACATCGCAGACCACAGTTTCGTCACCACGGAGAACAAGGGGCGGGAAACGATCAAGGTGTTCTCGCCCGTCTCCGGCGGACTGCCCGCGAGCCCCGACTTCCGCATCGTCGGCCGGGGCTCGACCGCGCAGATCGTCGCGGTTCATGAGGAACTCGACAGTCTCGACGTCTTCAGCGATGCGCGGGCCGCCGACCAGTTGCGCCGCCTCGAACGAGACTATCTCGATGGCCGCGACAATGCGGTGACGCGCCTGCGCATCAATCTCTCCCTGGCGATCCGCAACGCGTTCGATCGCCTCCAGGATCAGCGGGCCAGCATTACCATGGGTTGATCGCGCCCCGACGCCCAGCTGTCTTTCCCAGCGCCAGGCATCTCACGTCATGGCATCACTGATTCTTGGTCGCCAGCTTCACCCAAACGCCTGCGGGCCTCTTGCAAGGCGTGGCCCATGACTTGCCACCGCGCCATGGGGCCGCGCAGGTGAATGCCGTCCTTGCCGAGGTCGAGCATGACCCCGATCGAGAGCTGCATCTCCCTTCGCCCCGTGGAGGTTTCGAACGTGAGCATCGTTTCCGCATGCGAGCTGCTTGGGGTCGTGTCCTCGAACCGTAGGATGCGGAAATCCGTCAGCTTAAGCCCGCGCGCGTCGCGACGGGCTTCGTAGGCGAGCTTTCCGGCGCTCTTGCCGACGAGGTTGATTGATCGGCTCGACATCAGCATGAAGTTGCCGCTGGCCCAGCCGACCAGATAGTCGTGAAGCGCTTCTTCGGGCGAGCCGGGTTCCAGAACATGGGGCAGGCCAGGGAGGTCTCGGGCCGTCCAGGCGTCGAGTGCTTTTTTCTCCGCGTCTCGACGCGCTGCGCTGGTTACGGCCTCGTCGATAATGTCGCCAAAAGACTGTGAGGCCTTCTGTCGTTGGACCGCGATCCGTCCGGGCTCCTCGGCCTTCTCCTGCGCCCAATCGACCAAGGCCTGAAAAAGGTGCCAGGCCTTGGCGCAGGCGATCCGGTTCCCGTAGCCGCTATCACGACCATGCAGGATGCCGTGGCGGTAGGGGATTGAGATCGGGTCCCCCGTCGTTTTGCTGCGTGGCGCCCTGATGAGACCGATCAGGGCGGGCAAGCCGGTCGGGTGACCGACGATGGAATCAAAGGCCGTGAGATCGGCGTGCTCGGAGAAGACGCTGAAGCCGCCGACGTCATAGGCCAGTCCGTCCGAGGCCATGAGCAGGAGTGGTGTGGCGGCGAGATAGCGGCCCTCAAGGAACAGCGCCTTGGCCTCTTCAAGCTGGGGCTTGCGCTCGTACACCTTGTGGAAGCGATGGGAGCGCATGATCAGGAATCTCAGCGTCGGCTCATCGAAGATTTCGGCCAGCAACTGCTCCGCATCGTCCGTCCTGCCTGCGGTCTTGAGCGCGATCGCGGATTCCATCGCCTCGGTAGGCATGCTTCCGCAGGTGACCCAACCCAGGCCCGAGAAGGCAGTGTTGAAACGGTCGGGCAAAGTCAGGACGCCGGCCTTGTCGACGACCTCCGCGAGGGCTTTGGCGGCATCTGCCAAAGGGCCAACCGACGGCAGGATTCCGAGGCTCGCGATGAGACGCGCCGCCTCAGCCGCCTGCATCATCTCGGCTGCTGTCGGGTTGTCTGAGATTTTCTTGCCCATGACGGATCGTAGCAGCCGATTCGTTTCGGCAACCGTTTTGTCGGAACGTCGCGGGGCCGTCAGCCGCCTTGGGGCCCGGCCTCGGCGTCGGCCTTGCCGAGATCAGTAAGCGTCGTTCGCAGCGCCGAAAGGATGTCGTTCGCGTCTCGCACCTTCACCAGCGCTGCAAAATAGCGCGTCGTGCGCGCCATGGCGTCGATCGCGAAGAAAAGCGCCTTGGGAATCTCGGTTTCAAACGGTCCCAGTATCGGCCGGACGCCCTTGTCTCCCGTCCGAAGCTTCAGGGCGTCCAGACTATTTTGCGAGAGATGCCCGTAGAAGCCGCTCGCGAGACGATACTGGAGGTAGCCGGGGTCTCCGGGCAGGCTCGCCGCCAACGCCTTCATGGAGATCGGCCGGCGTTTGCCCAGCAGCGCGGCATGAGCCGCTTCTCTTTGCACCGACGCGGAATGGAGCTCGGCGTTTCCTGGGTAGGCCGCCCGGAGCTGTTCCCGATCGACCGCGTGCTTGTGGTGATCGATGTCCAGCTCCTCGAGCGCCTTCTCCGGATTGGTCGCCAGAAGACTGAGCCAGAACCCGGCTTCGTGAATGGGGCGCACCGCTCCCAAGGCCTCTATCGTCATGGCGCGCTCGGCAAGCATGATGCTCGCTGTGTAGGCGTTCAGCGCACGGCCGTAGACGCGGACGGCGGTCGGCGCCGCCGCATTTGCAGGCCCGCCGTCGCCGGCGTCCTGATGATCCTGGAATAGGCTCACGGCATACCGGTTCAGCTCGCGCGCGAGCTCGAACCAGTCACGGTAGTTGTCGATGTAGATATGTCGCCAAGTTTCGACCTGTGGCGACAGCAGGCCTTCATCGGCCAGCGCCTCGCGAGGGTCTGCCTCTTCCTGCTCGACCATGGTTCCGGTCCGTTCGTTCCAGCTTCGCGAACCTAACCCAAGGCATAGGCGATCCGCATGAGAGAGCGCGATGTCCGATGGCGGCCGTCAGGCAGATGACCCCGACAACCCCAATGGCGAGGACGGACGACGAGCGTCTCCCCGTTTGCTAGGGGATGGTGAAGGATGGAGTTGCGCCAGACCATGCCGTTTGGCTCGTCCTCTCAGTTGGCGGCGGCCTATGCGAGAAATGGGATGGGCACCTTGTCCAACGGTTGACCGAAAATGAGTGTTCTGACGCCTTCAGCACGCGAGCTAGAGTCTTGGACTCCATCGCGCGACTAGGTCGTCTTCCTCTTCGTCCTCGTCGTCTGTCGGACCGTCGGCCACCAGGAGCATGGTCACCGCGTACCCGTTCGCCTGCCGCAGAACCTGTTCAAGAACACGTGGCGCCGGACGACCCCAATCATGCTGAAGCCAGATCGTCCCATCCATCTCGATCCAGTCAGATGGCGCTGAAACGCCAGTGTTCGGCTTAACCTTGGTGGCGCAATCTGACGGCAGGCGACTTTTCCATTCAACGGCCAGCCGCGGGAAGTTCACGTGTGAACGGGCGTAACGGACCACTCCACCGTAGGAAAAGACGATGGCGCACGGTGTCGAGGTCAGCTCGACGAACCGGTTCGCAGCCGCTTCCAGGCTGACATCATAGGATCTCGCCAGCTTTCTGACATGACCGACGTCCGGAAGGCCAAGTTGGTCCGCGTCGCGTTCGAACCAAGGCTTCGGCATGAGGATGCCCGCGGCGAAACGGTTGGCTTCGGCTTCGCGCCGTTGCGCGGGTGTCGCGAATCCACGCTCGCTGAGGTGCGCCTGCGTGCACTTCTGATTCCCAACGTGGGTGGGGATCAGAAAGTGACCGAGCTCATGGCCGATGGTGAACCGTCGACGGCCGCCTGGCACGCCCGGCCTGCACAGAATGATGCCCTGGCTCTTGTCCAGGTCGGTCAGCAAGGCTCCTTCGAAAGAGGTCGTGTCCAAATCCCTGATCTCGAGGATGTTCACGGCCGCCGCGAGCGCCTCGATCGGAACGGGCGGCGTCCAGTCAGGGTGATGCCTCAGGATGGTCTGGATCAGCCGCTCGGGAGAGCCGCAGTCCGCCAAATCCATGAGGAGCTCGCTCACGGCTTCTTCAGGGCCTCAGCCATGGCGCGAACGGCCGCCCAGGCCTTATCGTCCAGCTTACCGTCAAACTCTCGATAGAACTGAAGGGCAGGTGCCTTGTCCGCAGGTTCGCTCTCATCAGACAGGAACGCCACAGTCACCTTGTAATAGTCCGCCAGCCCCCTGAGCAGGTCCAGGCTCGGGTTGGTGCTGTCGCCGCGTTCAAGCTGCCAGATGTGAGCCTTGGACACGCCGACGCCGTCAGCGACCTGCTGGAGTGATTGCCCGCGTCTGACCCGCAGGTCCTTGAGCTTGGTGGCCAAAGACATTCGGTCCCTCGGAAACGCCGTACAGATAAATCATACGCGCCGGAAGACGGTGTTGACAAGCGTATCGTCGTAAACTATATCATACGATGCGTTCATCGAGAGCGAGAAAGGAGGTGAAGGAAATGGGCAAGAACCAACATGTCGTCCCCCACGCCAATGGCTGGGCCGTTCGTGGTGCGGGCAATGCGCGCGCAACCACGGTGCATCAGACACAGGCTGAAGCGATCTCTCAGGCACGAGGAATCGCTCAAAACCAGCAGAGCGAACTGCTGATCCACGGTCGCAACGGTCAGATCCGCGAGCGTGACAGCTTCGGAAACGACCCCTACCCGCCGAAAGGCTGAACCTCGAAAGGCCGCGTCATCCATGACGCGGCCTTTCGTTCATCAGGAGTACTCCCAATGCGCTTCGAAGGCGCCATCGTTCGCGAACAAGGCATCGTCTTCGCCATCGTCGTGGTGAAGCGGCACATCCTCGACAACAACGCGGAGGCCACCCGGGTGGCGCACAGCTTCCAGCCCGCCTTTCCCGGTCTGCCCGTGGTGCTGATGGCGCAGAACCACCGGGGCGCGGCGACCTATTTCGGCCGGCCCGACATCGCGCGTTTCCTGTCTCGCGTCCCCGTCAGCGCCATTCCCTGGCGCGAATACACTCTGAACTGAGGTCCCCATGATGAAGCTCCGTAGAATCCGCCCGCCACGGCCGCCCAAGCCCGTCGATCGTGTGCAGAACATGCGAACGATCCGGCCCTTGGGGAAAACCAAATGGGTCCGCGCCCATTGGCGCTGGGACTACGATCGTCACGCCTGGGATTGGGTGCTCGGACATTGGTCGAAGTAGGGGCGCGGGCCCAGCATCCGACGCGCCGCCGCAGGGGTCGAATACCGCCCCGCCAATGGAGAAGCCGAAATGGACGGCCATAACTTCGAGAGGCTCAGGGCTCACATCCTGCCTCTGTCGCTATCGCAGGACTTCGACGTTGCGAGGCGAGAGTGGGGGCTTGTCGCGGTGGAAATCAGCGACGAGTGGGACCACTGTCCGTGCGGCCAGGACATCAAGGAGCATTGCTACATCCGCAATCGGATGACCGACCGCGAGACCTATGTCGGCAATGTCTGCATTAACCGCTTCATCCAGATCGACACCGGCAACCTGTTCGACGGGTTGAAGCGGATCGCGAAAGATCCCACGGCGAATGCGAACAGCGATCTGATCGAACATGCGATGCGCATGGGATATCTCTACGGCGAGAAGGAATACACCTTCCTCAAAAAGACAGTACGCAAGCGTATCCTGTCGGAGAAGCAACTGGCCTGGAAGGTCAAGATCAACCGACGCATCATCGCTCAAACCGTCGTTGTGAAGCGTACAGTCCGATAACTCCCTGTGCGTAATTCCGGGCTTTCGGGCTTAAAGAAACGGCGCACCCCAAGGAGGGTCCCGCACGGCAAATCCTTCAGTCGCGTCGCGTGTTTAGGGGCGTATTGCGATAAGCCCGGTGACCCGCTCCACCTTGCCCAGCCAGTTCGCCGCCTCTGCCCGCCTGTACTCCACCAGTTCCCGGATCGAGGCATAATCGTTCTGAAGGTTGCGGGCGAAGATCGGCTCATGATGGGCGATCCGGTTCCGGAACTTCCGAATCCTCTCAAGGTCGAGGAATATCTGCGCGCGCGCTTGCGCCACGGTCAGACCCGCAGGGATTCCAGGAAGGACGGTGCGCAGATGCGCGTCCCAGATCCGGCTGTCCTGTCCCTGAGTGAACACCTTTTCCCAGAACGCGAAATTGAGCTCTGAGACGACCTTGCCCACAGTTGGCTGACGCCCGGCGACCGTCCGAAGATTGCGCTGGGGATCGTAGTCTGTCTGCCGCCTAGGAACGGGCAGGCTCCTGATGAAACCGTTCACCCAAGGCCAGTTGGCGCCATGGACCGCCTCGATGGCGTCCCCCGCCGCGTTGCGGATGGCCACCTCGCACAGGTGAAGCGGCACCATAAAGGCTGCGGAGACTTCCATATTCCAAGCCTAAAGTTCCAACGCCTGGTCGACATGCCCCTGCTTGGCCTGCAGATAGGTCGCAAAACGGGGTGCCGATATGACGTCCGGCAGATCAGTTATTTCCTGCGGCGTGAAAGGCATTACGCTAACGTAGGCGGCAATGATCGGGGTTGTCGACGGAGTGACGGACTTTCACTTTCGAGTTGACACTTTCGCTCTAAAACCCCATCTGTTCGCCACTGGCTTTGAGACACGCGGGCGAAAGCCTCCCCTCATCGTCGATGGAATACGGAAAGCCCGCCAGAGATGGCGGGCTTTTTGTTGATCGACGTGGCTTGGCGTGTGGTTCCGGTGAGGGCACCCAGAAAAGCTGGTCGGGTGGAGGTCGTCCACGCCATCACGTCACAGGCCAATGGCTCAGGATCACCCCTTGTCGAGCCTGGCAAGGGCGGCCAGAACGGGCCGCAAGCAAAGGTTGCGGCATCTCAGCGTGTCGCGTCCAGGGGAGTGGCGTCTTGCACATCGAACGACTCGAAATTTCCGGCTTCCGATGCTTCGGACCAAACCCTATCCCGATCCTTCTCGATCAAGGCTTGACCGCCTTCGTCGGTGTAAATGGTGCGGGAAAGACCGCTGTTATGCTTGCGCTTCAGCGGCTCTTCGGCGTTACGCCGGACCAGCGGCGGCTTCGGCGACAAGACTTCCATATCCCGGCTATGGAAGTGAGTCCGCCCAACGAGCGCCGGTTCACCATAGAGGCGGTTTTGGCCTTTCCGGAGCTCGACGATCCGCTCGCGGACGCGTCCGTCGTTCCTGAGTTCTTCTCTCAGATGGCGACGGATGACGGCGGAAGGATGAAATGCCGCTTGCGGATGGAGGCGGTCTGGACGGATGACGGCTCCATCGATGGGGCGATCGAACACACCTATCGCGCCGTTCGGACGATGGGCGCCTTTACGGACGCTGAGTGTTCGGACCTGAAACCCAAAGATAGAGCCAGAATCCAGCTCATTTATGTACCGGCCTCGCGGGACGGGATCTCGCAGGTGACGGCCTTTTTGCGTGGACGGTTGTGGCGGGCGATCAACTGGTCGGAAGGCACGCGGACCACGTTCGCTTCGGCGGGCTCCGCCCTGAATAACGCGTTCTCCGGCGAGCCGGCCGTAGACGCCGTGGTCGCAGCAGTCACCAAACGGTGGCAGCAGGTCCACACCGCAGGCACGGACACCACGCCAGTGTTTCGGCCTATCGATCTCCGGTTCGAACAATTCATCCGCAAGGCTGAGGTTTTGTTCCGCCCCGACGAGGCAGGGCGCGAACGTGGTCTCGATGAGTTGAGCGACGGCCAGCGATCTCTGTTCCACCTTGCCATGACCGCGGCGACGCTCGACGTAGAGTCGAACCTGGCGACGGATCCCCGCCCTGATGGATTTCAGCCCGGCGGCATCAGCGTTCCCGCCTTGACCCTGATCGCCGTCGAAGAGCCAGAAAACAACCTCGCGCCGTTCTATCTCTCCCGTATCGTCCGACAGATCCAGGAACTGACCGCAGGGTCACGGGCTCAAGCCATGCTCTCGAGCCATTCGCCAAGCATTCTGGCGCGGGTGAAGCCCGAGCAAGTCCGTCATTTCCGCCTCGACTCCAAGACCCGCGCCTGCCGCGTGAGGGGGATCCGATTGCCTCCGATCGCGGACGAGGCTTCGAAGTTCGTTCGCGAGGCGGTGCGTACCTACCCCGAGCTCTATTTTGCCCGTTTCGTGATCCTCGGCGAAGGCGCCTCCGAAGAGGTGGTGCTCCCGCGCCTCGCCGAGGCCCTTGGCCTGGACATCGATCGGTCTTTCGTGGCGGTGGTTCCCCTTGGGGGCCGCCACGTCAATCACCTGTGGCGGCTGCTTGTCGACCTGGACATTCCGCACGCGACTCTTCTGGATCTGGATTACGGTCGTGCGGGCGGGGGCTGGGGGCGCATCAAGACCGCCTGCGCGCAGCTGATGGACAACGGCGTTCGGCCTGACCAACTTTTCCAAACCCCGAGCCCGGCGGGCTCTTCGGCCGATCTGGCGGCCTTCGACACCTTCGCCGCCGCCAACTGGACAGACATTCAGACGTGGGCGCGATCTCTTCGAAGGTTCAACGTCTTCTTCTGTGAGCCGCTGGATTTGGATTATTCGATGCTGATGGCATTGCAGGCCGCCTATTCGGCGCCAGAGCCCGGGCGTTCCGGACCGTCCCCGGCCGGGGAGCCGCGAGACGCCGTGTTGGGCGACGGCGGCATTCACGCCCTCTACGACTCTAGCCAGGACGGCCTGTTGCGCTGGTATCGTTATCTCTTTCTGGGGCGAGGCAAGCCAAGCACGCATGTGCGGGTTCTGAGCGGTCTCGACAGTCCGGCCCTCGCTTCGGCGGCTCCCGAGGAACTGAAGGCCTTGCTCGGCGCCGTCGCGGTCCAGCTCGATCCCCCACCGCCGGCTGCGCCCGGGACTCTGACCGTATCGCTAACATCATGACGTTACGGTTCACCGCGCCAGACGACTGGAGGCCGCGCGGAATCGATGCCCTCGAACCCGCCGCGTGGACCGCGCTCCGCCACCCGGGATCGACCTCGGTGGTTGCAGGCCCTGGCGCGGGCAAGACAGAGTTCCTCGCTCAGAAGGCGACCTATCTGCTGGAAACAGGCCTGTGCCGCCCGCCTTTCCAGATCCTGGCCATTTCCTTCAAGGGCGATGCCGCCGGCAATCTGGCGGACCGCGTCAAACAGCGATGCCCTGCGGAGTTTTCGGATCGGTTCACGTCGATCACGTTCGACGCCTTCACCAAGAACCTGGTCGACAGATTTCACACCGCAATTCCCGCAGAATGGCGCCCGACGAAGCCCTATGAGATTGCCTTCTGGGATTACAAATCGACCAACTATTGGCTCACTCGAGCACGGCTTGCGGCGCCAGATCCATGGAAGGCCGAAATCGAGGAGATCGGTCCTTCGAGTTTCGAGGGTCGCACGGTGGGGGCCAGACGCATGCTCGTTCCTCACCCGGAACCGCGATCCGGGGCAGAGTTTGCGACCGCACGGTGGTGGTCGGAGCAACGGGGTGCGGGAGATCCATCCAACCTCACCTTCGTCACGCTGAACCGCATGGCCGAGCTACTTCTGAGATCAAATCCTCAGATCGCGAACGCACTCCGCGCCACCTATCCCTTCATCTTCGTCGACGAGTTTCAGGACACCACCTTCGCTCAGTATGATTTCCTCTATTCGGTCTTCAGGGGCAGCAGCGCCGTCATCACGGGTGTCGGAGACGACAAACAAAGGATCATGGGCTGGGCCGGCGCGAGACCCGATGCCTTTGCCCGATTGGAAGCAGACTTCCATGCTCTGCGGGTGCCCCTCCTCTTCAACTTTCGTTCTTCACCGGATCTCGTCGCCATCCAGCATGTCGTCGCACGCGTCCTCGACCCATCGTCGCCACAGGTCGTGGCCAAGACAGGCAAGCTTATCGACGGCGACGTGGCCCAGATTTGGAACAGCCCGACATGCGCTCAAGAAACGCGCCATCTCGCGACGTGGTTGGCTAGCGACATGACGCGGAGAGGACGTCGCCCACGCGACTATGCGATCCTCGTCAAGCAGAAGGCGGAGGCGGTGGACACCGAACTCCGCGCGCCGATGGCCGCGAGCGGCTTGCGTATTCGCAACGAAAGCGCGCTGGTCGGCAAAGTCCCGCTTCAGGACCTGCTGTCAGACAGCCTCTGCCGACTCGTCGTCGCTGCGCTGAGGCTCGGATCTGTCCAGCGTTCGCCTAAGGCCTGGCAGTATCTATCCGCCGCTGTCTCGGCGCTGAGAGCGATCCCGCCCGGCGACGATGCTGCGGACGCCCGGGCTGAAGCCGCTCTGTCCCGTTTTCTGGCCGGGCTTAGGAAAGACATGACTGAAACCGCGCCCTCGGCGGAGGCGGCGGTTAACATCGCAGAGGCCGTGTTGACCTTCCTCGATCCCGCGGCCGTTCAAAGAACCTATGTTGAATATGGAGCAGGCAATCTTCTCGAGATCGTCGTTGAAGGGCTCCTGCAGCACCTGATGGCATCGGCTACTGGGGTATCGACCTGGTCCGAGTGCTTGGATGCCTTCGAAGGTCTCGATCAGATACCTCTGATGACCGTGCATAAGAGCAAGGGGCTTGAGTACGACACGATCGTCTTCATGGGGCTCGACGACCAAGCTTGGTGGGCGCACAAACCCGGCGACAAAGAGGGCCTCGCCGCGTTTTTCGTCGCTCTCTCCCGAGCGAAGCAGCGGGCCATCTTTGCGTTCTGCCAGCAACGTGGCCAACGATCAAAGGTAGCCGAGCTCTACGCGCTCCTAGGGCAGGCTGGCGTTCCGGAAATCGCCATCTAGACCCGACGCGCAGACGCCTAAACGACCGTTTTGTCAGTTGCTCATACCGTCCGAACCTCGGAGTCTGTGAGCATGCTGCGGTCTGGCGCTATTGTCAGACTGATTGCGGCCAAGTCTGTCGAAGCCGTTCGACCATGTCCGCGCGCCGGGCGGGCTCCAGGCGGTCGAGGTTTAACTGCTTCCAGCGCACGGCGGGGAGGTCGGCGGCGTCGGGCAGGCCGATGAGGTCCCAGTCGGGCGCGCCGGCCTTGAACCCGATCAGGAAGGTGCGGTGCGCCTCCGGCATATCGTCGACGATGGCAGTGATCAGGGCGGCGCGCGCCGCGATGAGGTCCTCAAGGTCCACTGGGTCTTCGGTCATCCCATCGAAGCCGCGTTCGAACTCCTGGGTCAGATCCTTGGGATTGGCGCGGAGCACCTCGGCCATGGGCCGGTGGTGGCTGGCCAAATAGATCACAAAGGCCTGTCGCAGTGCCGGCGTGATCCCCTCGTTGGCCAGAAGGTCGCGCACATCGAACAGGTCGCGGGGATGCTGGCGGTCCAGCGCCGCCATGATCTTGCCGGCATAGAGATCCGCGTGGGAAACCATCCGGGCCTCCGCATAGCCGAAGCGCTCTTCCACTGCCGCTGAAACCGGACGGACCTCGGGCTCGAACACCACGCCGCGCAGGACCGGCGTCACCTCCACCTTGATCACCGCGCCGTCCGCGCGGACGAGCAGCTTGTCGATCACGGGCTGGGCTCCACCCTTGCCGCGCACGACGACCGAGCCCGGCAGGGCGTGTTCGATGGCGTCAGCGATCCGCCTCAAGGCCGCGTCGATTGCGGCGAGCGATGTGTCCCGATCCTCAACCGGCAGATAGGTCAGGTCGATATCCACCGACAGCCGCGGCAGATCACGGACGAACAGATTGATCGCCGTGCCGCCCTTAAGGGCGAAGACAGGTTCCTGGAACACGAGGGGGAGGGTTTGGACGAGGAGGCGGACCTGCCGGGCGTAGACGTCACTGACCGGCATCGAGCGACCTCGGCACGGTGATCTTGTAGGTCGGGTCCAGTCGACCGCCCTTGGCGAGCACGCGGTTGCCGCTGCCCAGATCGATGGTGTTACGGTCCAGGGCTTTAAGCCACGCATGAGCGTGCCGATCGGCGAAATAGAAGAACAGGCGTTTGACCTTCACGCTCACGCAATCCTCGAGCAGGCGCTGCAGCCGTCGCGGGCTGAGGGTGGCCAGGGCGCCCATCAGCTGATCCACTTGGTCGAAGCTCTCATGATCGGGGAGTTCGTCCAGAAGTTCGAGGATGGCGCGCTCGGGCGTCGACTGGCGCAAGGGCCATTGCCAGTGGCCCAGGGGGGTGTCCACCACTGCGGCGCGGGCCCAGTCCGCCAGGAGGCCGGTCTGGCTGGAGTCCTCGCCGAGCCGGGCGACCTCGAAGTATCGGGCGCTGCGGAACAGCTTCTGCGACGGATGATATTTGAACGCGACATCCAGAGGCAGGTCGGCCAGCCAGGTCGGCGGGGTTTCGTCGCCGTAGAGATGAACCTCCTTGCGGGTGGCAGGAAGGTAGTGGGCGTAGCCCTGGAGCTCGAGCGCGGTGCGTCCTCCCACGACGACGGAATAGTCGAGCAGGGCCTGGAGCGACAGCACGGCGACCGGCCAGTCGAGGGTTCCGCGCGGACGTCGATAAACGCGGCGCGCCGTGCGTTCCAGGCGCCCCGAAGCGACGTATTTGGCCCTCAGCGAGTTGGGATAGCCGTTCTCATTCATCCAGCCGGAATCGACCAGGAGGCCTTCCGGGAGGATACGTTCGAGCTTGTTTAGCTTTCCCAGCATTTGAACACTCATAGTGTCCTAATATGAAGATTGTCAAACATATTGGTTTGCCATTCTTGAAATTGGAACGCCGTGAGTGTCTTACTGCGCTCAAAGTCAAACCATGCATGGTGCGGGATTGATACCAGCAAGTCGCCCCGAGTTCAGGCCTTGGCACTGCATCGCTCGCCAATCAACTCTGTAAGCGCCCGAACCGGATCGTCACTCAGATGCCAGCGTAGTCGGCCGACAAATAGTCCAACAGGCGCCAAGCGACGTGGGCCTTCGGTTGAAGCCGGAGCTTAAAATAAGAGCGACACGGGAGCTGCTAGGGATTGGTCCTCACGCCACTTCTTCGGGTCTAGCTCGCGTAACCAGACCGGCCGTATCGCTTCGGCACGGAGATAGGGTCTGTGGACCCTGCAGATCTAAGGAGCAGATCTAAGGACATGGCTCAGCACGCTGAACCTCCTCGCCCATCGTCCCTGTTTTGACGCACGATATGGCAGCGGGTGTGATCCTACGACGAGAGGCCTTGGTGCTCATCTGCTCGTCTTACCGGGGGAAAGGAAACTCAAGCCGCACCGGCGAGCCTCCTTTTCGGTGTGGACACCAGATCCCAGATCGACACAGCGATCATCAACGTCAGACTTGGGTGACGTGCCCCTGAGTTTTCATCCAGCGGCGACCAGAGTCCTTGGGTTAGTTACGCCTCGCAGCGTGGGATGAGCAACAGGCCGGACCGCGCAGCTTTCATCCTGCGCAGCGGGTCGGCCTGTTGCGGTCAGACTGGCGGCAAAAGCCTCCGGGGTGAGGTAGCCGATTGATGAGTGCGGCCGGCGGGTGTTGTAGTCCAGCGCCCAGGCAGCGACCTTCTGGCGGGCGTGGTCGAGGCTAAAGAACAAGCTTTCGTTCAAAAGTTCGTCGCGCATCCGCCCGTTGAAGGATTCCACAAACCCGTTCTGGGTCGGCTTGCCCGGCGCGATGTAGTGCCAGTCGACGCCATGATCCTGCGCCCAGGCCAGTATGGCGGTGGACGTGAACTCCGTGCCGTTGTCGCTGACGATCATGGCAGGGCGGCCCCGCCGAGCGATCAGCGCGGTCAGCTCACGCGCGACGCGGCGTCCCGAGATCGAGGTGTCGGGGATCGCCGCCAGGCACTCGCGGGTGACGTCATCGACCACGTTGAGAATGCGGAAGCGGCGGCCCGTGGCGAACTGGTCGTGCACAAAGTCCAGCGACCAACGGGCGTTCTGCCTGACCTCGACCAGGATCGGCGCCCGCGTGCCGATGGCGCGACGACGTGAGCGGCGCTTGCGCACCGTCAGGCCTTCCTCGCGATAGAGCCGGTAGATCCGGTTCTTGCCCGAAGGCTCGCCCTCACGCCGCAGCAGCACGAACAGCCGGCGATAGCCGAACCGTCGCCGCTCCACGGCCAACGCGCGCAACCGCTCCCGCAGCGCCGTGTCCGGCGGACGGCAGGAGCGATAGCGCACCGATTTTCGATCGGCCTTGATGATGAAGCAGGCCCGCCGCTCGCTGACGCCGAACGCCGCCTTCAGATGGGCGACGGCCTGGCGCATCGCTGCGGGCCCTACCACTTTTTTGAGAGCAGATCGTTCAGCGCCGCTTTGTCGAGCATGGCGTCGGCCAGCAGGCGCTTCAGCTTTCCGTTCTCATCTTCCAGGGCCCGGAGGCGTTGGGCGTCCGACACGCTCATCCCGCCGAACTTGGCCTTCCAGGCGTAGATCGTGCCCTCAGACACGCCGTGCTTGCGCGCCAGCTCGCCCGCTTTCGCGCCGGCCTCGTTCTCCCGCAGGATCCCGATGATCTGCTCTTCCGTGAATCTCGCTCGTTTCATTCCGTCCGTCCTTTCAAGGGGCGGACTCTAGCTCCGCGTGGAGGAAATTCTCAGGGGCACGTCA
>NZ_QFNM01000018.1 GCF_003248455.1 Brevundimonas sp. | reverse complement strand
CGGGTCGGCGGGGTCTGCGAAACCCCGTCCCGAGTGCGGCCGAGTATCCCCCTCGACCCTCCGACGGCGCACCGTGTGTCGCCGCCGGCGCGGGCCGTTGCAGACCCGCTCCCGTTCCATCCGCTCCCGCCGCCGCAAGGTCGCAGGCCAGGCGAGCCCTCCACGCGACGAGACGGCTTTAGAATACGCGCGTTTCGAAGGGGGGATGGGAGATGGGGGAGATAATTCGACAAGCAGTTGGATTCGCTGGGAATGCACCAGGCGCATTGTGATGGCTGGCATTGAAACCCGTCATCCTCGGCCTTGTGCCGAGGATCCATAATCCCGGTGTCCGCCGCCGTGCCCCGACCTTTGAGACCGAGCGTATGGATCCTCGGCACATGGCCGAGGATGACGAGATGGTGGGCGAGAATGACGGGCGGGCGCCGGGATGACGGTGCGAGGATGGGGTTGCGGTGCGGCCGACACATCGCTTCGGCGCCGCCCTGGTCCAGGCGCTTCGCCTGGTCGGAGGATGACGAAGGCGACTGAGCGCACGAGGGGCTTCAAGAACGCGGGAACGGCCTGACAGCTTGGCCGTTTAAACGGCGTAACGCCTTGATCCAGCCCGAAACCGGGTGCGGTATGGCGTGGCTTTAAGCCTGAATTCTCGGATGACGATGAAGACCCGATCGATCTTGCTCGCCGCCGCCTTCGCCCTGTCGGCCTGCGGCAATCCCCAACCGTCCAAGGCGCAGGAGGGCGAGTTCGCCCAGCCGACCCGCAACGTCCCCAGCGATGCGGCCGGGATGAAGTCC
Source organism: Brevundimonas sp. (assembly GCF_003248455.1). Lineage (GTDB taxonomy): Bacteria > Pseudomonadota > Alphaproteobacteria > Caulobacterales > Caulobacteraceae > Brevundimonas. Next base: position 53,884 of record NZ_QFNM01000018.1, on the reverse strand, counting down.
AGCTTCGCGCCCGTGGTGCGCGCGGCGGCGCCGGCGGTGGTCAACATCTCCGCGCGCAGCGTGCAGCGGGTCCAGGTCGATCCCTTCTTCCAGCTGTTCGGCGGCGGCATCCCTCAGGCGCGGGTGGCGGAATCGGTGGGTTCGGGCGTCATCGTCCGCTCTGACGGGATCGTGGTGACGAACAACCACGTCATCGACGGCGCCCAGCAGATCAAGGTGGTGCTGAACGACCGGCGCGAGTTCCCGGCCACCGTCATCCTGGCCGACGAACGCAGCGACATCGCGGTGCTGAGGCTGGAGAACGTCGGCGACCGGCTGCCGGTGCTGGCCATCGACGATCAGGAAGAGCAGCAGGTCGGCGATCTGGTCCTCGCCATCGGCAATCCGTTCGGCGTGGGCCAGACGGTGACGAACGGCATCATCTCGGCCCTGAACCGGACCGAGACCGGGATTTCAGACAGCGGTTCGTTCATCCAGACCGATGCGGCCATCAACCCCGGCAACTCGGGCGGGGCGCTGGTGGACATGGACGGCGATCTGATCGGCATCAACACCGCCATCTTCTCGCGATCCGGCTCCTCGGCCGGGGTCGGGTTCGCCGTGCCCGCGGCCATGGTCAAGCGAGTGGTCGATTCGGCCCTGGGCGGCGCCAAACAGGTCGTTCGGCCCTGGCTGGGGGTGAAGGGGGACAGCGTGACCGCCGACATCGCCGGCAGCCTGGGCCTGAGCCGGCCGCAGGGACTGGTGGTCACGGAGGTCTACGCCAACGGACCCGCAGCGCGGGCGGGCGTGCGCCAGGGCGATGTCATCACCGCCATCGACGGCCAGGAGATCAACGACCAGGCCGGGCTGAACTATCGCGTCGGGTCCAGAAATCCGAACGACCAGGTGCAGGTCGCCATCCTGCGCGACGGCCGGGCGCAGACCCTGACGGCGCGGGTCCAGCCCCTGCCGGGCGACGCCGACCCCAAACAGGGCGTGATCATCACCACGGGTCCCTTCGCCGGCGCCGAGGTGGTGGCCCTGAATCCGGCGCTGGCCGACCGTCTGGGCGGCGATCCGTTCGCGACGGGCGTCATCGTGACGGGCGTCTCGGGGCGCGGCTATGCGGCGCGGGCGGGCTTTCGCCAGAACGACCTGATCGTCAGCATCAACGGCCGCCCCATCGCCTCGGCCCGCGACATCGAAGCCGCCGGCGCCGGCCGGGGTCCATGGGAGGTCGTCATCAACCGAGGCGGCCGCCAGATCCGGGGCGTGTTGCGTTAACTCCAGGTTAGGCACAGTCCGCAGTTGTGGCAATGTTGAGCTATGAGCGAGCCAACGATCTTCGAACTTTTTATTTGGAACGGTTGGCCTTGCCGTTTTCGTGATCGCCGCTTGGAAACTGGCGTCGTGGCTTGCTCGGAGAGGCCACGTCGTTCGTCCGCTACCTGGATGGATCAACAGATGACGAAGATCGAAAAGGCGACGGAGGAGAAGAAGCGCGCCGAGAGCAGGCCCGATAGGGACTGACAAGCCTCAGCCCTTCGTCGGGCCGCCGATGGACCAGGTGTGGCCGAAGGGGTCGCGCAGGACGCCGTAGCGGTCGCCCCAGAACTGGTCGGCCATGTCCATGACGGGCTCGGCGCCGCCGACGACCAGGGCGCGGGTCCACCAGGCGTCGGGGTCGGCGACCTGGAGGTGCAGGGTCACGCCGGCCGGGCGCACGTCGGACTGGCCGGTGTATTCGGGGAATTCGTCGTTCAGCATGACGCTGGCGCCATTGATCTTCAGATGGGCGTGGATCAGCCGCTCTCCGTCGTCGGCCAGGCGCCGGTCCAGAACCTGGGCCCCGAAGGCGATGATGTAGAAGTCCACCGCCGCCGAGGCGCCGCGCGACGGAATGGTCAGATGGGGCGTCACGCCGGAGGTCGGGCCTTGATCGGTGCGGGCGTCGGTCATGAAGGCGGTCTCCGTATCGGGACGCGATACTAGCGCGTGAAAAGCCGAAGGCGAACGCCTACATAGGTCGCACCCATGAGCGATCTGTTCGAAGCCTCCGGCATATTGCCGCCCGACGCCCCGCTGGCCGACCGCTTGCGCCCGCGCACCCTGGACGAGGTGGTGGGGCAGGATCATCTGCTGGGACCGGGCGGGCCGATCCGGCGCATGATCGAGGCGGGGCGGCTGGGGTCGATGATCCTGTGGGGGCCGCCCGGCACCGGCAAGACCACCATCGCGCGGCTGCTGGCCCAGGCGGCGGGCTATGAATATCAGGCGATCAGCGCGGTCTTCTCCGGCGTCGCGGACTTGAAGAAGGCGTTCGAGGCGGCCAGGGTGCGTCGGGCGGCGGGGCAGTCGACCCTGTTGTTCGTCGACGAGATCCACCGCTTCAACCGCGCCCAGCAGGACGGCTTCCTGCCCTTCGTGGAAGCGGGCGTCGTGACGCTGGTCGGGGCCACGACCGAGAACCCCAGTTTCGAGCTGAACGGGGCGCTGCTGTCGCGCAGCCAGGTCTATGTGCTGAAACGGCTGGACGATCCGGGCCGAGGCGCACATGGACCGGACCCTGCCGCTGACGCCCGAGGCGCGTCAGGCGATGCTGGCCCTGGCGGACGGGGACGGGCGCTATCTGCTGACGATGTCGGAGGTGCTGTTCGACCTGCCGGAAGGCGAACGGCTGGACGTGCAGGGTCTGGCGGGCGTGCTGCAACGCCGGGCGCCCGCCTACGACAAGAGTCGAGAAGAGCACTACAACCTCATATCGGCCCTGCATAAATCGGTGCGGGGGTCAGACCCGGATGCGGCGCTTTACTGGCTGGCGCGGATGCTGAACGGGGGCGAGGACCCGCTGTATCTGGCGCGGCGGATCGTGCGGATGGCGGTGGAGGACATCGGCGAGGCGGACCCGCTGTCGATCCTGGTCGCCAATGCGGCCAAGGACACCTACGATTTCCTGGGCAGCCCCGAGGGCGAACTGGCCCTGGCCCAGGCGGTGGTGCATCTGGCCACCGCGCCCAAGTCGGTCGGCGTCTATGAAGCGTTCAAGGCGGCCAAGAAGGCGGCCTATGAGACGGGCTCGCTGATGCCGCCGGCTCATATCCGCAACGCCCCGACCAAGTTGATGAAGCAACTGGGCTACGGCAAGGGCTATCAATACGATCCCGACACGCCCGAAGGCTTTTCGGGCGCGAACTTCTTCCCCGACGAGATGGAGCGACGCACCTTCTATAAGCCCAAGGGCGAGGGGCATGAGGAGAAGGTCAAGGCCCGCCTGGAACGCTGGGCCGCCATGCGGGCGCGGATGGCGGATCAGGGCGGCGATGCCTGAACTGCGGCTGGGGACGGCCGGGTGGAGCGTGCCGCGCGAGGTCGCCGAACGTTTCGCCGGTCCCGGCACGCATCTGGAACGCTATGCCCGGACGATGAATGCGGTCGAAATCAACAGCAGCTTCTATCGACCGCATCGGCGAGCCACCTATGCGCGCTGGGCGGCCTCGACGCCGCCGGACTTTCGCTTCTCGGTGAAGACCCCGCGCGTCCTGACGCAGGAACAGCGGCTGCGCGAGCCGGAGGCCGGGTTGGATCGGTTCGCATCCGAGGTCGAGGGGCTGGGCGACCGGCTGGGGGCGGTGCTGGTCCAGACGCCGCCGTCGCTGGTTTTCGATGAAGCCGATGCTATCCGTTTCTTCGACGCGGCGGCGGCGCGTCTGCCCGTTCCGATCGCCTTCGAGCCCCGCCACGCCAGCTGGTTCGCACCGGAAGTCGACGCCTGGCTGAAAGACCGCCGCATCGCGCGGGTCGCGGCCGATCCGGCCCCGGTCGCGGGCGCGGATGCGCCGGGAGGATGGCGGGGGCTGACCTACATCCGTCTGCATGGCGCGCCGCGCATCTACTATTCGGCCTATGCGCCCGAGGCCCTGGCCGCGACGGCCGCGAGGGTTCTGCGCGAATCCGCGGTCGCGCCGACCTGGTGCGTGTTCGACAACACCGCCGAGGGATACGCCCTGCCGAACGCCTTGACCGTCATGGCGGCGTCGGGCCAAGAGCCGCGATGACTTCGAGAACGCCCGTCGCCCTGTCCGAGGACGAGATCGCCGCCGTCCGGTCGTGGGTGATCCACGAGGACGCGCATATCATCGCCTTCTCAAAGCCCAGCGGCCTGTCCAGCCAGGGCGGGCGGATCAAGGCCCATACGCTGGACGACCTGCTGTGGGCGTTCGCGCGGTCGAACGGAAAGCGGCCGGAACTGGTGCATCGGCTGGACCGGGACACGTCGGGCGTGATCCTGGCGGCCAAGACCAAGCCGGCGGCGGGATTTCTGGGCAAGGCGTTGCAGATGCGGCGGTTCCGCAAGTCCTATCTGGCCCTGCTGTCGGCGGCGCCCGAGCCGCGATCCGGCACGGTCGATGCGCCCCTGCGCCGCGAGGAGATCGGGCGCGAATCCTATATGCGGGTCGTCGCCTTCGACGCGCCCGGCGCGCAAGGCGCACAGAGTCGATACCGCACCTTGGGCGCCAGCGATCACGGGGCGGTGGTCGAGCTTGAGCCGCTGACCGGACGGATGCACCAGTTGCGGGTGCATATGGCGCATCTGGGCCGTCCGCTGATCGGGGACGTGCGCTATGGCGGCGCCCTGACCACGCCGGTCGGACCGGCGCCGCGCCTGATGCTCCACGCCGCCAGGCTGAGCTTTCCGCATCCCGAAGGCGGGACGACCTCGATCGAGGCCACGCCGCCGGACGATTTCAAGACGCTGCGGACCAACCTGGGGCTTTGAGCGGAACGCTTGAGCGCCAGCGACGCTATCTGGATCGAAGGAGACGACGTCATGAAGCGCCTCGCCATTCTCGGCCTCGCCGCATCGACCCTGGCCCTGACGGCCTGCGCCAGCCTGGCGCCCTATGGAGCGCAGCGGGGTCCCGGCGGCCAAGGCTATTCCGAACAGCGGATCGAGAGCAATCGCTACCGCGTCACCTACAATGGCGTCGGCGCGGCCGGGCGGGTCGCCGACTGGGCGCTGGTGCGGGCCGCCGACCTGACGACGGAACAGGGCTATGACTGGTTCGAGGTGACGCAGAGCTGGACAGACGGCCGTCCGGGCGGCGCGGGCGGCGTGCGGCCCAGCGTCTCCATCGGCGGCGGAACCAGTCGATACGGCGGCTATTCCGCCTCGGGCGTCGGGGTGGGCGTCGGCCTGAACTTCAGCGGGCCGCAACCGACATCGACCACGCTGGAAATCGTGATGGGACGCGGCGCCAAGCCCGACAGCCCCTATGCCTACGATGCGCGTTCGGTGCAGGGGTCGATTCCCCGCTGACCATCGCTTTCGGTGCGCGCGGCGTATAAAAGGCCGCACGATGACACGTTTTCTTCTCGTCGCGGCCGGCGGGGCCATCGGCTCGATGGGGCGCTATGGGCTGGGCCTCGCCGCCGGCCGATGGGCGCCGAACGCCGGATGGCCGGTCGGCACCTTCGCCTGCAATGTGATCGGCGGCCTGTTGATGGGTCTTCTGGTCGGCTGGCTGTCGTTCCGTGGCGGTGCGCAGCAGGAGACGGTGCGCCTGTTCGCGGCCGTCGGCGTGCTGGGCGGGTTCACGACCTTTTCGTCCTATTCGCTGGAGGCGGCGCAGATGATCGAGCGCCGCCAGATCGGCCTGGCCTCGGCCTATGTGATCGGCTCGTCGGTTCTGGCCATCACGGCCCTGTTCGTGGGCCTGGCGATCGCGCGACGCGCCTTTGGAGCTTCCGTTTGACCGACCAGCCGTCCGCCCCCCAGTCTCCAGCCGACGCCCCCAAGCGCGAAGTCCTGACGCTCTATGTCGCCGAGGACGAGGACGGCATCCGCCTGGACCGCTGGTTTCGCCGGCGCTGGCCGCACCTGTCCAACATCCAGGTGCAGAAGATGGCCCGCAGCGGCCAGATCCGCGTCGACGGCGCCCGGATCAAGCCCGAAGGCCGCCTGACCGCCGGCGCCGCCGTGCGCGTGCCGCCGATCCCCGACGACACCTCGCGCCAGGCCGGGGACGTTCACACCCTGTCCGAACAGGACATCCGGTTCGCCAAGTCGCTGGTCCTCTACGAGGACGACATGGTCATCGCCCTGAACAAGCCGCACGGCCTGGCCGTGCAGGGCGGCACCAAGACCAGCCGCCACGTCGACCGGCTGCTGTCGGCCTGGGGCGAGGGGCTGGAGCGGCCGCGCCTGGTCCACCGGCTGGACCGCGACACCTCGGGCGTGCTGTTGCTGGGCAAGGGGCCGGAGGCGGCCAAGCGGCTGGCGGGCGCGTTTGCGCGGCGTCAGGCCAAGAAGACCTATTGGGCCATCGTCATCGGCAATCCGAAACCCTATTCCGGTCAGATCGACATGCCGCTGAAGAAGACCGGCATCAACGACTTCGAGATGATGCGCCCGGCCGATCGCAAGGATCCGCGCGCCGAACCGGCCGAAACGGCCTTTTCGACCATCAGCCGCGCCTCGCACCGGGCGGCGTGGATGGCGCTGAGGCCCTTCACCGGACGGACGCACCAACTGCGCGCCCATATGGCGGGGATCGGTCATCCGATCCTGGGCGATCCCAAATACGGCGACGAGAAATCACGCGAACTGTCCGGGGCGCTGAAGCTGCAACTGCACGCCCGCAGCATCGAACTGGATCACCCGCGCGGCGGCGTCCTGAAGGTGACGGCCCCGCTGAGCCCCGAGATGAAGGCCGGCTTCGCCCATTTCGGTTTCACCGAGGACGAGGCCGAGGACGATCCGTTCCTGGGCGTGAAGCGAATCCGGTGATGTCGGGCGGGCAGGTCGAGGTCGAACGCGCGCAGGTCGAACGGGCCCATGTCGAATGGGCTAGGGGCCTGGCCGACGCCGGACGGCTGGACGAGGCGCTGGCCCTGCTCGAGCCGACGACGGCGCGGGCGGATGCGCCCTGGCAGGCCCTGTCGGTTCATGCCGACATCGCCAAGCGGGCCGGGCGACTGGCCGATAGCGCGGCCCTGTCGCAGCGTCTGGTCGCGGCGCGGCCCCAAAGCGTGCCCGCACGGCACAATCTGGCGTCCACCCTGGGCGACATGGGACGCGCGGCCGAGGCGGAGACCGCCTGTCGCCAGGCGATGGCCATAGGCGGCGATGCGCCCGAGACCTGGCTGGTGCTGGGCCGGGCGTTGCAGGCCCAGAGCCGGTTCGACGGGGCGGAAGACGCCTATCGCCAGGCCCTGGCGCGCCGAGCCGGCTACGAGGAGGCGCTGCGGGACCTGAGCCAACTGATCTGGATGCGCGACGCCGACCTCAACGCCGCCGTCGCGCCGTTGGACGTCGCCATCGCGGCGGCGCCGGGTCAGGCGGGGCTGCGGCGGATCAAGGCGCGGCTGCTGGAATATGCGGGCGAGATCGAGGGCGCCTATCGGACCCTGGTCGGAGGGGCTCTGGACGGGCCGGGCGAGTTGGCGGCGGCGCAGGCCTGCCTGGCGCTAGACCCGAGGCGAGCCCTGGACCATGCTAACAGAGCGGCGGCCCTGGCCGGCGGGGCCGTGCCGGCGGTGATGGCGACCCAGGCCGAATGTCTGTTGGCGCTGGGGCGGGCCGAAGCGGCGCTGGAGCCGATCGCGGCGCTGAGGGCCAGGGAGCCGCTGAACCAGCACGTCCTGGCGCACCAGGCGACGGCGTGGCGGATGCTGGGCGACCCACGCTATGGACAGCTTTACGACTATGACGCCTTCGTGCGGCCCTATCGGCTGGCGACGCCGGTGGGGTGGGCGACGCTGGAAGACTATCTGGCTGATCTGGCCCAGGCGCTGAACGCCCTGCATACGCTGAAGACCCATCCGGTGGGGCAGTCGCTGCGGGGCGGGTCGCAGACGGCGGCGTCTCTGACCCAGAGCGACCATCCCGCGATCCGGGCCTTCTTCACCGCCATCGACGCCCCCATCCGCGCCTATATGAAGGCGGTGGGGCAGGGGGATGATCCCTTGCGCACGCGCAACACCGGCGAATATCGCATCAAGGGTAGTTGGTCGGTGCGGCTGAGGCCCAACGGCTTCCATGCCGACCATATCCATTCGGACGGCTGGCTGTCCTCGGCCTGCCACATCGCCTTGCCGCCGGCGATCACAGGCGGGACGGGCGAGGGGCGCGAGGGCTGGCTGCGGTTCGGGGCGCCGCCGAGCCTGCCAGGGTTGAAGGCCGAACACCATGTCCAGCCGCAGCCGGGGACGCTGGTGCTGTTTCCCTCCTATATGTGGCACGGCACCCAGCCGTTCGGCGGCGAGGCGTCGCGCCTGACGCTTGCCTTCGACATCGTGCCGGCCTGATTTTCGACGGAGTTTCCATGACTGACCAGCCGACGCCGCATCGCCCGCGCTTCGTGGAGCTGTCGCCCGACCGCATCGCCCGATTCTGGACGGCGGCGGACGTGGGACCGCATGCGGGGGGCGGCTGGGCGGTGCTGCTGGACGGGCGCACGCCCAGGACGCCGGACAAGGCGCCGCTCGTGCTGCCGACGCCGAGCGCGGCGCGGCTGGCGGCGGCCGAATGGGCCGCGCAGGGGGAATTCCTGGATCCCGCCACCATGCCGGCGACGCGACTGGCCTCGACCGCCATCGACCGGATCGGCCGCGCGCGAGAGGCGGTGGCGGACGAGATCGCGGCCTATGCCGGGTCGGACGTGGTCTGCTACCTGGCCGAACATCCGGCCGCGCTGGTCGAGCGGCAGGCGCGCGAATGGGGGCCGTGGCGCGACTGGGCCGCGCGCGAGCTGGGGGTCGCGCTGGAGCCGACCCGCGGCATCGTTCATCGGCCGCAGCCGCCCGAGGCCATTGCGCGGGTGAAGGCCCACGCCCTGACGCTGGACGACTTCCGCCTGACCGGTCTGGCGACGGTCGTGCCCCTGCTCGGGTCGGCGGTGCTGGCGCTGGCGGTCGAGCGGGGGGCGTTGACGGGGGGCGAGGCCTTCGACCTGTCGCGGATCGACGAGGCGTTCCAGGAAGATCAGTGGGGCGTCGACGCCGAGGCCGAGGAGCGGACCCAGGCGCGGCGCGCCGAGGCGACGTTGTTGGATCGCTGGTTCAGGGCGCTGGACTGAAGGTCCGTTTTCAGCCCGCCGAGGCCGTGATCAGGGCGGTGCGCTCCTGATCGGTCAGGTGACGCCAGCGCCCCTCGGGCAGGTCGCCTAGTTCGAGCGGGCCGATGCGGATGCGGTGCAGGTCCACGACTTCCAACCCGACCAGGTCGCACATCCGGCGGATCTGGCGATATTTGCCCTCCTTCAGGACGAAGCGAAGCTGCTGCGGCCCCATCTGGGTGACGCGGGCGGGCTTCAGCGGCTTGTCGTCCAGCGACAGGCCGTGGCGCAGGCGGTCCAGCCTGGCCTCGGTGACGGCGCCTTCGACGACGACGACATATTCCTTGTCCAGTTCGGACTGCGGGCCGATCACGGCCTTGGCCACCACGCCGTCGGACGACAGCAGGAGGAGGCCGCGCGAATCCTCGTCCAGCCGGCCGATGGGGGGCAGGGAGGCGTCGCGGGCGGGGGTTTCGCCCCCGCCGATGCGGTTCTGGGATTTCAGCAGGCGCGCGGCCGGGGTCTTGCCGGGGTCGGGCTGGCCCGAGACGAAGCCCACCGGCTTGTGCAGCACCAGGGTCATGCCGGACGCCAGGGCGGCCTGGGCGGTGTCGTTCAGGGTCAGGGTCTCGCCCGGCTGAATCCTGCGACCCGCGTCGGTGACGGTCTGGCCGTCGATGGCGACCAGGCCGTCGGCGATCAGGCCGTCGGCCTCGCGCCGGGAGCAGACGCCGGTCTGGCCGAGCCATTTGTTCACGCGGACGGGCTCGTCGCCGTCATAGGTGCGGGTGAAGGCCATGCGATGAACCGGCAGTCTCGTTGTGGATGCGCGCCAGGCCGTCCTCGGAGAGGCCGAGTCGGCTGATGGCGGGTTGTAGCCCTCCGCCGCCGCGGGGTCGACGCCAGTCGTAAGGGCGGCCGTGTTCCGGGCGTCGGCGACGACCTGGCGGCGAAACGGGCGCGCAGCCCTTGCATTGAGGGCGGCGGGGGCCGATCAGACAGGCCGTGACGTCTTCTCCCCCCATCGTGATCGTCGGCGCGGGCGTGCTGGGCCTGTGCGCCGCCGTCGAACTGCGTCGGCGCGGCCGATCGGTCGTGGTGGTCGATCCCGGCGAAACCAACGCCTCGGCGGTCGCGGCGGGGATGATCGCCCCGGCGATGGAGGCGGCGATAGATGCGGCGTCGCCGGCGCACGCCGCCCTGTTGCGGGCGGGGCGCGACCTGTGGCCGGACTTCGCCCAGGCGGCGGGGATCGTGCTGGCGCGACGGCCGGCGGAATGGCGCGGCGGCGATGCGGCGGGAATGGCGGCGCGGATGCGGGCCCTGGGCTTCCAGGCGCGGCTGGACGGCGACCGGGTCGTCACCGATGAGGATTGCCAGGTCGATCCCGGCCAGGCGCTGGCGGCGATGCGTCGGACCCTGGGCGAGGCCGTCGTGGCCGGCCGGGTCGAGGCGGTCGCGCGCGCCGACGACGGATGGCGCGTCACGACGGCGGACCGGACGCTGGACGCCCAGGCCCTGGTGCTGGCGACAGGGGCGGACGGCGCCCCGGCGGGCCTGCCCGAGGCGGCGCGTCGGCTGATCGAGGCGATCCAGCCGATCCGGGGCCAGATCGGAATCACGAAACAGTCCCTGGCGGACCATGTGGTCCGCGGGCCGGGCGCCTATGTCGCGCCAATGGGGCCGGGCGCGGTCGTGGGCGCGACGATGGAGCCAGGACGGCGCGACACGGCGCCGGACGCGGCGGCTGGCGAACGCCTGTTGCAGGCGGCCTGGCGGGTGCTGAACCGGACGCCCGGAACGCTGGAGGTCGAATGGCGGGCCGGGGTGCGCGGGGCCAGTTCTGACGGCCTGCCGCTGGCCGGCGCCGCGCCGGGCGGGCCGGGACTGTTCATGGCCCTGGCGCCGCGACGAAACGGCTGGCTGCTGGGGCCGCTGATCGGCGGCGTGGTCGCCGATGCGATCGAGGGGCGGGCGGCGTCGCCGCACGCCCGCGCCCTCGATCCCGGCCGGTTCTAGCCCTCCATCGCGAAACGGACGGTGAAGTTGACCGTGGCGCCGCCGACCGCGCGGCCGTCGACGGTGCGCGGATTCATGCGGAAGTCGCGCGCCAGGCTCATGGCGGCCCGGCCGAAGCCGGCCCCGGCGGGCGTCTCGCTGGCCACACGGCAGGCGGTCAGGGCGCCATCCGCGCGCACCGCGCAACTGAGGCCCACGGCCCCTGCCAGACCGCGATCCGCCGCCCGCGCGGGATAGGCGCGCGCCATCTGGGCCGCCGACGGGCGCGCGGCCCAGGTCGGGTCGTTGATGACCGAGGGGCGCGGCGGCTCGGCCTCGGTCGTTCCGGTTCCGCCGGGAACGCCCGTGGTCGCGGTGGAGACGACGACCGTCTGGCCGGGCTCGCCCGAGACCGTCGTATCGGGCGCGACGAAGGGCGACGGGACGTCGGTCGGCAGGACGACGGCCGGCTTGTGCACCGGCGTGGGCGGCGAAGGCGCCGCCTGGCGTTCCAGCGGCGGGTCGATCGGCTTGGGCCGAGGCAGGTCCAGGACGACGGTGGTCGCCGGCGGCGCAGGAACCGGTTCCGGCTCGGTCAGTTCGAAGCGTTGACTGTAGAGCACCACCCCGGCCCCGACGTGCAGGACGACCGACACGCCGATGGCGGCCAGCATCCAGCGCGGGATGGGTTTCTTGCGTTCCCCGAAGTCGATGGGGCTGATCAAGCCGGGTCCGCCGGCTGCGCGCATCATCATGGTCTGACTTCCCTCGTTCACCGCCCCCGCAGCGCCCGTAAGGTGAAGTTGAGCGCGCAGGTTGTGGCGGCTTTGCGGCGCGGCTGTCGCGTTCGACCCGACGTCGATCCGTTAACGCGGTCGTTAAGGATTAGGGATTGGTTAACCACGTTCGCCGACCATCGCGCGCATGAGCATAGGCGCGATTCCATCGGCAGGCGGCGTGGAGGCGGCGATCCGGCGCGCCTCGACGGCCGTGGGCGTGGACTACGACTTCCTGGTCAAGACCGCGCGTCGCGAAAGCGCGATGAACCCGTCGGCCAAGGCCCCGACCTCGACGGCGGCGGGCCTGTTCCAATTCATCGAACAGACCTGGCTGGGCACGGTCAAGCAGCATGGCGCCCAGCATGGCTACGGCCAGTACGCCGACCTGATCCATCGCGGATCGGACGGGCGTTGGCGTGTCGAGGGATCGGCGCGCAACGTGGTTCTGGACCTGCGGTTCGACCCGCACGCCGCCTCGGCGATGGCGGCGGAGCTGACCGCGTCGAATGCGGCCTATCTGCGCGGACGAACCGGCAAGGAGCCGGGGGCAGGCGATCTGTACGCCGCGCATTTTCTGGGACCGGCGGGGGCGGCGGACCTTATGCAGGCGATGGACCGCAACCCGGGCGCCAGCGCGGCCTCCATGTTCCCCCAGGCGGCGCGCGCCAACCGCAGCATCTTCTATCGCGACGGACGGGCGGCGACGGTCGCCGAGGTGCACGCCAATCTGCAGCGCACGGCCGGCGAAGGCGCGCCCGCGGCGGGGGCGGGCGACACCCGTTATTCCACCCCCGGCCTGAGCGACCAGGACCAGATGCTGGCCGCGCGGCTGGACCGGCTGAAACAGGATCAGGGGCTGCTGGCCCTGCTGCTGGGCCAGGACGGGTCGTCCAGCAGCGGCTTCGGCGGCGCTTTCTCGCCGATGGGCAAGCAAACGACCTGAGTCGGTGAAATTCAACCGATGGTAAACCGCCCATTAAGCATGGCAGTCTCATTTTGGGATCACGATCCGATTCCCTGACGAGCCGTCCATGACCGCCTATCGCGCACGCCTGACCGAAGTGGACATTCGTCGCCTGATCAAGGCGGCCGACGACGACGAGCGCGCGCAAGCCGCCCACAAGCTGTGCCGCAATATGGAACGCGCCGAACTGGGCGAGGAAGACCGCGCGGCGGCCCAGAAGATCCTGCGCCTGCTGGCCAATGACGCCGCCGAACTGGTGCGGCGGGCCATGGCCGTCACGCTGAAGGCGTCGGACCTGATCCCCAACGACGTGGCGCGCAAGCTGGCCGGCGACCTGGACAGCATCGCCCTGCCGATCATCGCCGCCTCGCCCGCCTTCAGCGACGAGGACCTGATCGAGATCGTGCGCGCCGGTTCGGTCGTCCGGCAGGTGGCGGTTGCGGGCCGGGCGCGCGTGTCGCGCGACGTCTGCGACGTGTTGGCCGGCGAGGGGTGCGAGCAGGCGGTGCGGACCCTGGCGGCCAACGACAACGCCGACCTGTCCGAGGCGTCGCTGGCCGTGGTGGTCGAGCGGTTCGCCGAGGCGCCGGACGTGCTGACCGCCGTCGCCTACCGTCAGGTCCTGCCGCTCGACGTGACCGAACGGCTGATCCAGCTGGCCAGCGATACGGTGCGTGAACACCTGATCAGCCGCCACGCCGTGGCGCCCGAGACGGCGATCCGCCTGGCCCAGTATGCGCGTGAACGCACCACCGTCGATCTGATCGACCAGGCGGGCGCCAGCGCCGACCTGGCCGCCTTCATGACGCAGCTGAACGCGCGTCGGGTGCTGAACGCCTCGCTGCTGCTGCGCGGCCTGGCGCGGGGGCAGATGGCGATGTTCGAATACGGCCTGGCCGAGCTGGCCAATACGCCGCATCAGCGCGCCTGGCTGATGGTGCACGACGCCGGGCCGCTGGGGCTGAAGGCCATCTACGACCGCGCCGGCCTGCCGCCGCGCCTGTTCCCGGCCTTCCGCGCCGGGGTGGACACCTGGCGCGCGCTGGCGGCCGAAGGGATCGACACGTCCAGCGAGCTGTTCCGCGAGCAGATGCTGGAGCGGTTCCTGACCCAGCGCCCGAACGTGCTGCGCGACGACCTGGCCTATCTGATGGAGCGGCTGGACCAGTCGCCGTCTGCCGCCTACGCCGCCGCCAGCGCCGCCTGAGCGCCGAAAGCACGAAAAAAGCCCGCCGAAGGGCGGGCCGCTTCCTTTCGCGTTCGCGCGCCGGTCAACCCGCCAGATGCTCGGCCACCCGCTCCTCCAGCGTCTCGGCCAGGGCGCGGCCGGTGGGATGTTCGTCGGTCTTGATCTGGTCGCGGACGACGGCGCGGATGGCGTCGATATGGGCGTCCAGCACGGCCAAGGGGGCCGACATCCGCCGCTCGGCGTCGTCCAGCAGCCTGCACAGCGAGCCGGCGATGCGCGTGACCAGCGGATATTCATAGGTCGTGCCCAGCCCTTTGAGGTCGTGAGCGCGGAAATACAGGGCCTCTGCGGTGGCGGGGATGTAGCCGTGTTCGCGGATGTCGGCCTGGGCCTTGTCCAGCTTGACGATCTCGTCGTTCAGCCATTCGCCGAACTGAGCCGACATGGCCTTCAGCGCCTCTTCGGCCTTGGCGATGGCGTCGGCGTTGATGCCGAATCCGCCGCCGACCTTCAGACGCAGGGCGTTGGTGGGAGGAGTGATCTGCGCCGGGTTGCTCATGGCGGGCTCCATTGAACGTCGATCCAAATTACGGAAACAGGCTTAAGAAGCCGTCACCAGTCAGTTGGCGAATTGCTCGGCCATCACCCGTTCGTCGAACGACCGGCCGGCGTCGAACAGCATGGTCAGGGCCACGTCGCGGCGTTCGCGCACCTCGACGCGGGCGACGCGGCGGACCTCGAAATTGTCGGCAGTGGCCGAGACCGGGCGTTTGTCGGCCTCCAGCACGTCGAAACGCACCCTGGCGCCGTGCGACAGAAGCGCGCCGCGCCAGCGCCGGGGCCGAAAGGCGCTGATCGGCGTCAGGGCCAGAATGCGCGCGTCCAGCGGGATGATGGGGCCGTGAGCGGACAGGTTGTAGGCGGTCGATCCGGCCGGGGTGGCGACCAGGCAGCCGTCGCACGACAGCTCCTCCAGGCGCACGCGGTCGTCGACGGTGATGCGCAGCTTGGCGGTCTGGCGGGTCTGGCGAAGCAGGGAGACCTCGTTGATGGCCAGGCCGGTGTGGACTTCGCCCGCCTCGGTCCAGGCGTCCATCTGCAAGGGGTGGATGACGGTCTTCGCGGCGGTGGCGATCCGCTCCAGCAGTCCCTGTTCCTCGTAGTCGTTCATCAGGAAGCCGACCGAGCCGCGGTTCATGCCATAGACAGGCGCGCGGCGACGCAGGTTGCCGTGCAGGGTCTCCAGCATCTGCCCGTCGCCGCCCAGAGCCACGATGACGTCGGCCTCTTCGGCGGGGACGGCGCCGTAGCGCGCGATCAGGGCGGCCCGCGCGGCTTGCGCTTCGGGTCGGTCGCTGGCGACGAAGGCCAGGGCGGGGGGCGTCGCGGTCGGAGAAGGCCGGGTCTGGTTCACGGCGCGACGTGAGCCGAGCTTGGCGGCGAAGTCAAACGATCACGGGGTTTTCCATCATCTGACGAAAGGCGCGCGAGGCGGAATGGGCGTTCATCGGCGTGGCGGTCCAGCCCCCCTCGCCCGGCAGGCCGCCGCTCAGCTTGCGGACCTCGACCAACAGGGAGGCGAAGACGGCCTTGTCCACGCCCACGGCGATGCAGGCCAGATACAGGGGTTCGGCCGTGGGCGCGCGCACCGCATGATAGACCTGGGCGTCGCTGAAGCCGCCAAGGGCCGCCAAGGCCTGTTCGAACAGTTCGAAACGCTGTTCGCGCAGGGCGCGGACCAGCAGGCCGGGGCGAAGCTGGCCGGCGGCCTGAAGCTTGTCCACCAGGCGGCGTTCCATCTCGACGCGCTCGCGGTTTTCGGCCAGGCGGCCCGCGGGCGCCCCGCGCCATTCCGGCGCGCCCACGGCGACCGTCGCGGCCTGCTGGACGGCGGCGTTCAGATGGGCGTCGTCGATGCGGAATCGTTCGCCGATGGACTGGCGCAGGGCCTGGCCCACCCACTGATAAAGCTGCTGGGCCAGGGCTTCGTTCAGGCGGGGATGGCGGGTCAGCGGCGCCCGCAGGCCCGCGATGCGGCGCGACTGGTCGACCAGCCGTCGCATGGCCGCCTCGCCGATGTCGGCGGTCCGGTTCGACGCCAGGGCCGTCATCGTCACCGCCTCGCCCCGGTCGACGATCGCGTCGCACACGGGGCCCGAAAGCCGCGGTCTGCGGGCCACCGCGATCTGATGCTCCAGCGTCGCCTCGATCAGCAGGCGGATCAGGTCGGCGTCCTTCAGCAGCGGGCTGGCCGCGATGACGGGGCGGGCGATGTCGATCTCGTCCAGCGCCAGCATGTTGACCAGGGCCGGCGGCGCCCATTCCGCGTCGGCGATGCGTTCGGCCAGGGCCAGCCGGATGTCGCGTTCGGCCTGGGCGGCCAATGTCAGGAAGATGTCGCTGAGCAGGGGGGCGACGTTCGGCGGCGGCGCGGCGGCCTCGCACAGGCCCGTGACCTTGAGCAGGAGGCGCTGGCGATCCTCGGCCGAGCGGCTGCGCGCCAGGGTCAGCATCTGGGTCATGGTCCGGTCGTCCCAGGTGTCCCGGGCCGGCTCCAGTTGAACGACAGACACAGCGGCTCCCGAACCGTCGATGAACCCTTCGACCATAGGTCCGGCGTAGTGAAGGCCGAGTTAACCAAGCCCCGATGCGTCGCCTCGACGTGGCGTCAGCCGGGCGAACACGGCTTGACGCCGCGGCGCGCGAGGAAGACGGTTCGGCCAACGCCCACACAGAGGCAGGAGGAAACCATGGCGGACGGTGCGAATCCCTCGATCAAATCCCGCGTGTCGGAGGCCGAATGGCAGGCGCGCGTGGAACTGGCGGCGCTTTATCGGCTGGTGGCGCTGCACGGCTGGGACGACATGATCTTCACCCACATCTCGGCGCGCGCGCCGGGGCCGGAGCATCATTTCCTGATCAATCCCTACGGCTTCTATTTCGACGAGATCACGGCCTCGTCGCTGGTGAAGGTCGATCTGGAGGGGAATATCGTCCAGGACACGACGAATTTCATCAATCCGGCGGGCTTCACCATCCATTCGGCGGTCCATGCCGCGCGAGAGGACGCGAAGTTCGTGATCCACCTGCACACGGTGGACGGCGTGGGCGTCGCGGCCCAGGCCGAAGGCCTGCTGCCGATCAGCCAGAACGCCTGTTTACTACAGCACCAGGTTGCGTATCATGGCTATGAGGGGTTGGCCCTGAACCATGACGAACGCGAACGTCTGGTCGCCGATCTGGGGGACAAACCGCTGATGCTGCTGCGCAATCACGGCACGCTGGCGGTCGGGGAGACGGCGGCGCAGGCATGGATCGGCATCTTCTTCCTGGAGCGGGCCTGCGCGCAGCAGATCGCCGCCCTGTCGGGCGGGCGCGAGCATGTGCTGCTGGCCCCGCAACAGGCCCAGGCGGAGACCAGAGAGCAGGGGCGGGGCATCGGCTTCATTTCGGCCCTGGCCTGGCCAGGCGCGCTGCGCCAACTGGATCGCAAGTCGCCGGGCTACGACGCCTGATAACGGCGGCGGCCGCAGCGGCGGGATGCGTCCTGTCCGTCTCGGTCGCCCAGCCGGTCGCGGCCGGCGCCTGGGTCCAGCCCAAGGGACAGGGCCAGGCCATCGTCAAATATGAGCGGTCGCGCGCCGACAGCGGGTTCGATCCCTCCGGCGGCGAACAGCCCTTGCCCGCCGTCCGACGCGACGCGCGTCTGGGCCTGTTCGCGGAATATGGCGTTACGGAGCGGCTGACGCTGCAGTTGAAGGCCGACTGGCAGGCGGGCGAGGACGCCTTCGTCGATTACGAAGGTCGCGGCCCTGTCGAGATCGGCGCGACCTGGCAGGTGTGGCGCGGCGGCCGCAGCGCGGTCAGCCTCTACGGCGGCTACGCCCGCGCGGGCGAGGGGCGCAACGCCGACTATGCGCCGCCGGGCGTTGGCGAACACGATTGGGAGGCGCGGCTGTCGGCCGGTCGGTCGATGAGCCGCCGCTGGGGCATGGATCAGACCTTCGTGGAGCTTCAGGCCGCGCGCCGCCTGCGCGACGGTCTGCCGGACGAGACGCGCATCGACGCGACGGCCGGCGCCCGCTTCGGCCGCGACTGGATGGCGCTGGGCCAGGCCTTCGGCGGGGCGGCGGACGGGGGCGCGCGCTGGCTGTCGCTGGAGGCGTCGGTGGTGCGCGACCTGGGGTCCTGGAGCGTGCAGGCGGGATGGAGACAAACGGTCGCAGGACGCGAGACGCCTCTGGCGCACGGGCCGGTCGTCGCGATCTGGCGTCGTTTCTGACGCATATTTCCGCGACGGAAATCGCAGCCGCACACGTTACTGTTAGATTACGTTGCGCACGCCGCATTAGCCGGTAATGCATGCGGCGTCCCCCCGTTCGAGAGTCCCGCTGCGTGATCAAACGTCACTTTTTCCTCGTCGCCGCCGCCGTCCTGCTGGCGTTGATGGTCGTCGCCGCCGTGTTCAAGGTGATCACCTCTGACGACAAGTCGAGCCAGGCCCCGGGCGCCGGCGGGCGGCATGGGGGCCAGCAGGTGTCCGAGGCGGTCGTGGCCGTGCGGCCCTTCTCGGATCAGATTCGGGTGTTGGGCGTCGCGCGCGGCCAGCGGTCGGTCAACGTCACCTCGTCCACCACGGAGCTGATCACCCGCGTCCTGTTCGCCGACGGCCAGCTGGTGTCGGCGGGCGCGCCCCTGGTCGAACTGCAGGCGCGCGAGGAGGACGCCGCCATCATCGAGGCCCGGGCCAACGTCAATCAGGCCCAGCGCGAGTACGATCGCTACAAGGCTCTGGCCGACCGGGGCGTGGCGCCCCAGGTCATGCTGGAACAGGCCGAGACGGCGCTGGAGACGGCGCGCGCCTCGCTTCAGGCGGCGCAGGCGCGGCGGGGCGACCGTGTGATCCGCGCGCCCTTCGCGGGCCGCGTGGGCCTGACGACCGTGACGCCAGGCACCCTGATCAACCCCGGCGCGGTGATCGCGACCCTGGACGACACCTCGACCATCCGCGTCGATTTCCCGCTGCCCGAGCGCTATCTGAACCTGTTGCGGCCCGGCGCGCCGATCACGGCGACGGCCGACGCCTATGGCGATGCGCCGTTCCAGGGGCGGATCGCCCTGATCGACACCCGCGTCAACGAGGCGACCCGCGCCGCCACGGCCCGCGCCGAATTCCCCAATCCCGGCGGACGCATCCGCCCCGGAATGCTGCTGCGCGTCGTTGTCCAGCAGGGCCAGCGCCAGACGCCGGCGGCGCCGGAAGCGGCGGTGCAGTACGAAGGCGCCGGCGCCTTCGTCTATCGCATCGCGCCCGGCCAGAACGGTTCGACCGCCCAGCGGGTCGAGGTTGAGACCGGCGCGGTCGAGAACGGCTTGGTCGAAATTCTGTCGGGCGTGGAGCCGGGCGAGCGGATCGTCGGTTCGGGCCTGAACCGCATCCAGCCCGGCGCCCCCGTCAGCGTCGCGGGCGCGCAGCGCAAGTCGGGCGCCGCCCAATGATGCTGTCCGACGTCTCGGTCCGGCGGCCCGTCTTCGCGGCGGTCGCCGCCATCGTCCTGTGCGTCATCGGCGCGGCGGCCTTCTTCTTCCTGCCGGTGCGCGAGCTGCCGGACGTCGATCCGCCGGTGGTGTCGGTCAACACGACCTATGCCGGGGCCTCGGCCGAGGTGATCGAGAGCCGGATCACCGAGCCGGTCGAACAGCAGATCGCCGGCATCCAGGGCGTCGAGCGCATCACCTCGACCAGCCGCGACGGCCGATCCAGCGTCAACATCGAGTTCGCGCTGGACCGCAACATCGACGACGCCGCCAACGACGTGCGCGACCGGGTCAGCCGGGTCGTGGGCAACCTGCCGGATCAGGCCGATCCGCCGGAGGTGGCCAAGGCCGATTCCGACAGCCAGCCGATCATCATCGTCTTCCTGCGCTCGACCAGCATGGATCGGCTGCAACTGACGGACTACGCCGACCGCTATCTGGTCGACCGGATGGCGACCGTGCCGGGCGTCGCCCAGGTCAACATCTTCGGCGAGCAGCGCTATTCGATGCGGATATGGCTGGAGTCGGCGGCGATGGCGGCGCGGGGGCTGACGGTCAACGACGTCGAGACCGCCCTGACCAACCAGAACGTCGAACTGCCGGCCGGTTCGCTGGAATCGACGGACAAGGACTATACGGTTCGGGTGGCGCGGACCTATGCGCGGCCGGACGACTTCCGCCAGCTGCCCATCGGCACGCGCGGCTCGGCCTCGACCTCCGCCACGGTCGCGACGGGCACGGGCAGCGGCTCCGCGGCCATCATCCAGGGGCAGCCCACCTATGTGACCCGCCTGGGCGACATCGCGCGGGTGGAAGAGGCGCCGGAGGAAAATCGCCGACTGTTCCGCGGCAACGGCATGGATCAGATCGGCCTGGCCGTGACGCGCCAGGCCCAGTCCAACGACCTGGCCATTTCCGACGGCGTCCACCAGATGATCGAAGAGATCCGGCCCAGTCTGCCGCCCGGCGTGACCATCGAGGTCGGATCCGACAACTCGGTCTTCACCTCTCACGCCATCGACGAGGTGTGGATCACCATCGGCATTTCGATGGCCCTGGTGGCCCTGGTCAACTTCATCTTCCTGGGCAGCCTGCGGGCGGCGCTGATCCCGTCCATCGTGGCGCCGATCTGCCTGCTGGCCACCTTCATCGTCCTGGCGCCGCTGGGCTTTTCGCTGAACCTGCTGACCCTGCTGGCTCTGGTGCTGGCCATCGGCCTGGTCGTGGACGACGCCATCGTGGTGGTCGAGAACATCCAGCGCCGCCTGGATCACGGCGAGCCGCCGCTGGTCGCGGCCGAGCGGGGCGCGCGCCAGGTCTTCTTCGCCGTCGTGGCCACGACCATCGTACTGCTGTCGGCGTTCGCGCCGCTGCTGTTCCTACCCGGCTATGTCGGGCGGTTGTTCGTGGAGCTGGCGGCGGCCATCGCGGCGGCCGTGGCCTTCTCGGCCTTCCTGGCGCTGAGTCTGTCGCCGATGCTGGCGTCCAAGATCCTGAAACCCGCCCAGGGCGGCGGCTGGGTGGCGCGCAAGGTGGACTGGGGCATGGACCGGCTGAAGTCGTCCTATTCGCGTTCGCTGGACATGCTTTTGGGCCGCCGGATCGCGGTGGTCGGCGTGGGCGCCCTGATCCTGCTGGTCGCGGCGGGGGCGGGGGGCATCTTCATGCTTCTGCCGAACGAACTGGTGCCGGACGAGGACCGCGGCCGGGTCACGGTGCGCGTCGCCGGGCCGGAAGGGGCCGGGTTCGACTATACCCGCAAGATCATGCTGGGGCTGGAGCCCCTGCTGGCCGAATACAAGGCCAGCGGCGAGGCGGACAGCTATCTGGTGTCGGCGCCCGGCTTCGGCGGCGGCAGCTTCAACTCGGGCAACGCCGTCCTGACCCTGTCGGACTGGTCCGAGCGCGACCGCACGGCCGCCGAGATCGCCCAGGAGCTGAACGGCAAGCTGAGGACCCAGACCGGGGCCCAGGTCAACGCCTCTACGCCCGGCGCCTTCCAGAGGGGCGGCGGCAATTCCAACTCCATCGAACTGATCGCCACGGGCACGGACTACCAGCAGATCTACAACTGGCTTCAGCCCGTCCTTGCGGCGGCCCAGGCCAATCCTGGATTTTCGCGGCCCCGGTTGAACTACGAGCCGAACTCGCCGCGTCTGCTGGTCGACGTCGATCCGCAGAAGGCGGCGGCGCTGGGCGTGTCGGCCCAGTCCATCGGGCGGACGCTGGAGACCATGTTCGGCTCCCGCCGCGCCACGACCTACATCAAGGGCGGCCAGGAGTACGACGTCATCCTGCAGACCGACCGCGACAACCGGCGCGAGGTGGCGGACCTGGAGGCCCTGTATGTCGCGACCGGCAGCGGGCAGCTGGTGCCGCTGTCGGCCGTGGTCACGACCAAGACCAGCGGCGACACGCCGGATCGTCGCCGGCTGGACCGGCAGCGGTCCATTTCGCTGCAGGCCGATCTGAACCCCGGCACCACCATCGACGACGCCGTGCAGTTCCTGCGCGCCGAGGCGGCGAAACAGCCGCAGGGCGGCGTGGTGGTGCAGTGGGGCGGGGCGGCGCGCGACCAGCAGGAAGCGGGCGGCGCGGTCATTGCGGCCTTCGGCCTGGCGCTGCTGCTGGTCTTTCTGGTGCTGGCGGCCCAGTTCGAAAGCTGGATCACGCCGGCGGTCATCATGCTGACGGTGCCGCTGGCGGCCGCCGGGGGGCTGTTCGGCCTGTTGATGGCGGGGTCCAGCCTGAACATCTACAGCCAGATCGGCCTGATCATCCTGATCGGGGTGGCGGCCAAGAACGGCATCCTGATCGTCGAGTTCGCCAACCAGCTGCGCGACCAGGGCCGGTCCATCCGCGAGGCGATCATAGAATCGTCGTCGCTGCGCCTTCGGCCCATCATCATGACCTCGATCGCGACCGCCTTCGGCGCCTTGCCGCTGGTGCTGTGGCAGGGGGCGGGGGCGGGCAGCCGCCAGACGATCGGCGTGGTGATCTTCACCGGCGCCATCTTCGCGACGGTGCTGACCCTGTTCGTCGTGCCGGTGATCTATGGCGTGCTGGCGCGCTTCACCAAGTCGCCGGAATGGACCGCCCGCAGGATCGAGGCGTGGGAGGCCCAGGAAATGCGCGACGGCGGCGAGAAGCCGATCCCCGAAAGCTGATCGGAAATCAGGAGGCGGGCGAAGGCTGCGGCGCGTAGCCCGTCTCCACCTTCAGGAAGGCGATGACGTCGCGGCGGTCCTTGGCGTCGGGCAGGCCGGAGAAGGTCATCTTGTTGCCGGGCAGGAAGCCGCGCGGATTCTGCAGCCAGCGGTCCAGCCGCTCGGCGTCCCAGACGAAGTCGGCGTTCCTCAGCGCATTGGAATAGCTGTAGCGCGGACGGTCTCCCGCCTTGCGGCCGAAGACGCCGTAAAGGTTCGGCCCGGTCGTATCGGCGCCGCCCTCGCCTATCGTGTGGCACGAGCGGCAGCGGGCGAAGGCGCGTCGGCCGTTCTCCAGATCGCCGGCGTCGTAGGGCGCGGGAAGGGCGGCCAGCAGGCTGGCCTTTTCGGCGTCCGTTAGAACGCGCGCAGGCTTGGCCGGAGCCGACGGGGGGACGTCCTGGCCGCAGCCGGACAGGCCCAGGACCGGGGCCAGAACAAGCGGGGCGGCGAAGGCGAGGCGGGACATGAACGGCTCCTGTTCGGCGTCTGATAGCGCAATGCGCCTGCGCGGCAATTGGTCAAGCTGTCCCGCTGGACGCGGGGGTCGCGCACCTGATAATCACTGTCAATGAACGCGGAGCCGTCGGGGGACGGCCTCGCCCGTGCGAGCGTAGCCTTTGACCGAAACCATAAAGCTGAGCCAGGCCCGACGCGGCGATCACGGCGTCATCGTCCAGGTGGGCGCCCGTTGTCATCATCAGGGCGAGGCGGTCGAATTGGAGCGCCGCCTGCTGGAACTGGGCTTCGTCGAGGGCGCCCGGGTCGAACTGCTTCACGAGGGCCTGTTCGGCCGCGATCCCATCGCCATGAAGGTGGACGACATGCGCGTGGCCCTGCGCCGCCACGAGGCCGCCAGCCTGACGATCCGCCTGGACGCCGCCTGATGGACATGGCCCTGAAGACCGCCCGCGTCGCCCTGGTCGGCAATCCGAACAGCGGCAAGACCGCCCTGTTCAACGCCCTGACCGGCGCCCACCAGAAGGTCGCCAACTACGCCGGCGTCACGGTGGAGCGCAAGGAGGGCCTGATCCGCGGTGCGTCCGGCCGGTCGATGTCGGTGCTGGACCTGCCCGGCACCTATTCCTTGCGCGCGCGCAGCCCCGACGAGGAGGTCACGCGCGACGCCGTCCTGGGGCGTCTGGCGGGCGAGGCGCCGCCGGACGTGGTGGTCTGCGTCGCCGACGCCACCAATCTGCGGCTGGTGCTGCGTCTGATCCTGGAATTGAAGGCCGTCGGCCGGCCCATGGTGCTGGCGCTGAACATGTACGACATCGCCCAGCGCCAGGGTCTGCGGATCGACCTGGAAAGGCTGCGCGGCGAACTGGGCGTGCCGATCGTCACCACGGTCGCTACGCGCAGGCGGGGCATCGACGACCTGATCGCCGCCATCGAGGCCCAGGCCGACGCCGCCGCCCTATCGGAAAACCATTGGCGCAGCCCCGACGCCGCCGAACTTCGCACCGCCGCCCGCGAGGCCGAGCGGATCATGAAGGCCTGCGTCCTTCCGCCCGAACGACCCGACACCCTGACGGGCAGGATCGATTCCGTCCTGCTGCATCCGGTGGGCGGTCTGCTGATTCTGTTCGCCCTGCTATTCCTCATGTTCCAGGCGGTGTTCAGCTGGGCTGCGCCTCTGATGGACGGCATCGAGGCCGGCATCGGCTGGCTGGGCGGTCTGGTCGCCATGGCCCTTCCAGACGGTCTGCTGCAAAGCCTGATCGTGGACGGCATCATTTCCGGCGTCGGCAGCGTGCTGGTCTTCCTGCCGCAGATCCTGATCCTGTTCCTGTTCATCATCGCCCTGGAAGACTTCGGCTATATGGCCCGTGCGGCCTTCCTGATGGACAGGATCATGGGCGGAGCGGGGCTGCACGGCCGCGCCTTCATTCCGCTGTTGTCCAGCTTCGCCTGCGCCATTCCGGGCGTGATGGCGGCGCGGGTGATCGATTCCAAGCGCGACCGCCTGACCACCATACTGGTCGCGCCCCTGATGACCTGCTCGGCACGCATTCCCGTCTATACGCTGATCATCGCCGCCTTCATTCCCAACGAACGGGTGTGGGGCTTCGCCAATCTGCAGGGGCTGGTGATGTTCGGTCTCTACGCCGCCGGCATCCTCAGCGCGCTTTTGGTGTCGCTGGTGATCCGCAAGGTGTTCTGGCGCGGCGCGGTCGAGCCGTTCATGATGGAGCTGCCGACCTACAAGGTTCCAGACCTGAAGAGCGTCGGTTTCAACCTGTGGCTCCGGGCCAGGATATTTCTGAACCGGGCGGGGCGGATCATCCTGCCGGCCGTGATCATCCTGTGGGTCCTGGCGACGTTTCCCTATCCGCCTGAAAACGCCACCCTGCCGGCCATCGACTATTCGTTCGCCGGCATGATCGGGCGGGCGCTGGAGCCGATCTTCGCGCCCATCGGCTTCAATTGGCAGATGGTGATCGCCCTGATTCCCGGCATGGCGGCGCGCGAGGTCGCGGTGGCGGCGCTGGGCACCACCTACGCCATCGCGGACGCGGAGAACGCGACGGGCCTGCTGGCTTCGACCCTGGCGTCGCACTGGTCGCTGGCCACGGCCCTGTCCTTCCTAGCCTGGTATATCTTCGCGCCCCAGTGCGTGGCGACCCTGGGCGTGGTGCGGCGCGAGACGAACTCGCTGAAATGGACCTGGATCATGATCGGCTACATGTTCGGTCTGGCCTATCTGGCGTCGCTGATCACCTATCATGTGGCGGCGGCGCTCGGCGGCGGCTAAACGCCCAGGGGTCGTCGTCGTCTGGACCCTTCCATGAACCCTGTGACCGCCGCCGTCGTTCTGGGCGTTCTGGGCCTGATCGTCGGCGGTTTCGTCGCCGAGGTCAGCGTACGCCTGCCGCGTGACGAGAACATCGTCGCCGCCCCCTCGCGGCGCCGGTGCTGCGGCCAGAGGCGGCGGCCCTGGGAGCGTGTTCCGGTGTTCGGCTGGCTGGCGTCGCGCGGCCGGTGCGCCCGCTGCCAGACGCGGATTTCCCGCCGCTATCCGCTGATCGAACTGGCGGCGAGCGCGATCGGCGTATGGGCGGCGCTCTGGGCGTCGGGCAGCGGCGCATCGGTCCTCATGATGGCGGCGACGGCGGTCCTGGGCTGGCAGTTGCTGCTGATCGCCATTGTCGACGGCGAGAATTTCTGGCTGCCCGACATACTGACCCTGCCGCTGATCGCCACCGGCCTGGTCGTCGCCATCGCCACGGGATGGGACGTCGTCCTGTCGCATCTGATCGGCGCGGCGGCCGGGTTCGGGGGGCTGCGGCTGGTCGGTTGGCTGTATCAGGCCGTGCGCAAGCGCCAGGGATTGGGCGGCGGCGACCCGTTCCTGTTCGCCGGGGCTGGGGCCTGGGTGGGATGGCTCGGCCTGCCCAGCGTCTTGTTGTGGGCGTGCGCGGTCGGTCTCAGCCTGGTGTTTGTGCTGTTGGTGGTGCGCCGGTCGGTCGGGGCGACGGAGAAGCTGCCGTTCGGCGTCGTCCTGGCGGTCGGGATCTGGCTGACTTGGCTTTATGGCCCTCTGGGGCTCTAGCGGCCCGTCGTCAGCTTGACGACGATGATCGCCGCCGTGTCCAGTATGGCTTCCGGCGTATCGGCGCGGCGCAACAGGTCGAAGCTGGCTGCGGTCGATTCGACGATGGACGCGATCTGATAGGAGGCCAGGCGGGGGTTGTAGTCCCTGGGGTGCAGGCCGCTGGCGTGGGCCTGGGCGACGCGGCGTTCGATGGCCAGATGCAGCCGTCGCAGGCGGCGCACGCGGCTTTCGACGAAGGCGACGTCGCCGTTGTCGGCCAGCATATGTTCGACCCGCAGCACCTGCCCGTGGTTCCGCCAGATCGCCATCACGTCCAGGATGAAGGCGCGGGCGATGACGAAGGCCTTGTCGCCAGGCCAGTCGGCCTGAAAATGCGCCGCCAGACCCTGGAAATCGGCCGCCGCGACTTCGCACAGAGCCAGAACAGGCTCTTCGACCGTCTTGAAATAGGTATAGAAATTTGATGGCGACACCCCGGCGGCTGAGGCCAGGTCTGCGACGCGAATTTCGCCGTAATGTCGCTCGTTCAACAGGCGTCGGGTCGCGTCGAGGATCGCCTGGCGGGTTCTGCCGCCGCGCGCGCCGATCTTGTGGCCCAGCTTGTTCGTCGTGTCGGCCATTGCCCCGGATGGTCGAAAGATGGTGCCGGTTGCAGGAATCGAACCCGCGACATCCAGTTTACAAAACTGGCGCTCTACCAACTGAGCTAAACCGGCCCACGCCTGCGGCGTCCGGCTGTTATGTCCAGCCTGGGGCCGAGACGCAAGCGGCCGATCCGGTTTTGCATAAAGCCGGCGGCCTGCTTTTCGTCATGACCGCCGAACGGCGAAGGCGTCCATCAACCTATACAAAATCGTTGGCGGTGGTGTCAGGCCAACGACGAAAAGTCTCCACTCGGCGCGGGTCGCCATGGTCGATGAGCCTCAAGAGGCAAGCGCCTTCCGCTCGGCCAGGGTCGCCGCCAATCTGCGCCGTCGCCGCGACCGACCAACGGGCTGTTGGCATCTGGATGAGGCGGTCGTGAAGATCGGCGGACGACGCATGTATCTGTGGCGTGCCGTCGATGACGAGGGCGAAGTCCTGGACGTCCTGGTCCAGAAGCGACGGAACAAGCACGCGGCGTTAAAGCTGTTGCGCCGCCTGCTTCGCAATATCGGGATCCATCCCGAAACGATCATCACGGACAAGCTCGCGTCGTATCGAGCGGCGATGAAAGTCCTGCATCTTCAAACCCGTCACATACCTGGCGGGATGCGGGAGAATAATCGGGCCGAGAACTCTCACCTCGTGATCCGATGACGGGAGCAGAAGCAGCAGAGGTTCAAATCGCAGCGTTCAGCCCAGAGATTCCTCTCCGTCCACGGTCCGATCTACAACGCCTTTAACCTCCAGCCCCACCTGATCTCGCGACCTGGCCTTCGTATTCTGCGAGGCCACGCCGAGGCCGCTTGGGCGGCCGCGACCCAAGCGGCCTGAAAGCGGGTAAGGCGAAGAGCATTCTGCAGCCAGACCGACTTAACGTGTCAGTTCCGCCAGGGCGACGCCCGCCATAAGATATTAGAGCGATCCGCCGTTTGCATCCGGGAAGACGAGCTTGTTACCACAAGGGCCTGCGCGGCGACCCGGTCCTCCATCACCTGCCCGAGCCCCGGCGGAAGGACGTCGTCCCGGCCCCTGCAGGGGCAGGTCAATGTCACCGATTATGAACCGTGATCACTCCATAAATTAATCCCATTTGGGGCTTCGCGAGATGCCCATTATTCGCTGACTTTTCCAGTAAATGGCGCAGAGATGGTCGGCACAGGGTTTCTCTATCGCGACGAGATCAGAGGGCGCTTCTCCGAAGCGCTTTCCCGCATGTATCGGGAAGAGGTTCCTCAGTATTCGGTGCTCATGTCGCTCGTCGCGAGCATCAATGCCGATGTGTTGGCCGCAGATCAGGATTTCGAGCGACGACTGAAGAGTTCCGGTGATCTGGATCGTTTGTCCGAGGAACGGCACGGGGCTATCCGGGTCGGCACGCCTGCGGAACTGGCGATGATCGGGCGGGCCTTTGCGGTCATGGGCATGTTCCCGGTCAGCTACTACAACCTGGCGCCCGCCGGGGTGCCCGTGCATTCGACAGCGTTTCGCCCGATTGAGATCGAGGCGTTGCGCCGCAATCCGTTCCGGGTGTTCACCTCCCTCCTGCGGCTGGAGTTGATCGAGGACGAGGCCCTTCGCGAGGAAGCTCTCGTCACACTCGGGCGTCGGGAAATCTTCAATCCCGAAACCGTCGAACTGATCCAGATCAGCGAACGCGAGGGTGGTCTCGGGCCGGATCAGGCGGATCGCTTCGTCGAGACCCTGCTCGACACCTTCCGCTGGCATATGCACGCCACGGTCAGCGCGCCGACCCATGAGCGGTTGCTCAAGGCGCATCGACTGATCGCCGACGTCGTGAGTTTCCGGGGGCCGCATATCAACCACCTCACGCCGCGGACGTTGGACATCGACGCCGCACAGGCGGCGATGTCCGCACAGGGCCTGCGCCCCAAGGACAGCATCGAGGGGCCGCCTCGCAGGGATTGCCCGATCCTGTTGCGCCAGACCAGTTTCAAGGCTCTGGACGAAGCCATCGCATTCCCGTCGGACGGAGAGTGGGTATTGGGGTCTCACACCGCGCGTTTTGGCGAGATCGAACAGCGTGGCGCGGCCCTGACGCCCGCCGGAAGAGCGCTCTACGACCAGTTGCTGGCTGCGAGATCGGCAGGCCAGGGCCGCTTCGCCGAGTTCCCCGACGACTGGACGGCGTTGAGGCGACAGGAGCTGGCCTGGTTCCGCTATCGGCTGGTCGATACCGGTTCGCCCCCGCCTGATGCCATAGTCGGCGACCTCGAAGCCCTGATTTCAGCCGGCTATGTGGCCGCCGATCCCATCGTCTACGAGGACTTTCTGCCGGTTAGCGCGGCCGGGATATTCCATTCCAACCTGGGGCGCGCGGCAACGGCGTCGTATGTCGCAGCCGATCCCGCCAGGGAGGCGTTCGAAGCGGCCCTGGGGCGTCCCGTCGAGGATGAGATGGCGCTGTACGCCATGGAGCAGAACCAGTCTCTGGCGGACGTCCAGCGCGCCCTCGCACGGCCCGGAACGTCGAAGCCAGGATTCCTGCGTGAAGGGAGAGCCCGGTAGGGATCAGGTCGACCGGTCTGGCTGGACGATCATCGGCATCGGGACAAGTCGCATTTCACAACGCCAACTCTGAGGGGATAAAGAGATGACAAAGCTGAACCGACGCGCCTTGTGGCTGGCGACAACCGTGCTGGCGTTGCAGGCCGGCGGCAGTTGGGCCGCCCCGGTCGAAAACGGCTCGATCACGACCCCGCTGCAGGCTTACGGCTTCAACATCGGCGACGATTACAAGCTGGCGAACTATTCCCAGCTCGCAGACTATTGGCGGACGCTGGACGGGCAGTCGGACCGTATGCAGCTCACGTCGATCGGCCGCACCGCCGAAGGCCGCGACCAACTGATGGCGATCATCTCGTCGCCCGAAAATCTCGCCCATCTCGGCCGATATCGCGACATCGCCCGGCGCATGGCCATGGGCGAGGACATGACCGAGGCCGAGGCCCGCAAGCTGGCTTCGGAAGGCAAGGCGATCGTCTGGATCGACGGCGGCCTGCACTCCACCGAGCAGGTCAGCACCCAGCACCTGTCCCAGCTGACCTATGAGCTGCTCAGCGCCAACGATCCGGAAATGCTGCGCATTCTGGACAATGTGATCGTCCTGGTCGCCAACGCCAATCCGGACGGAAACGAGCTGGTCGCGGACTGGTACATGCGCAACGCCGACCCGGAAGAGCGCGAATTCGAGAGCATTCCGCGCCTGTATCACAAGTATGTCGGGCACGATAACAACCGGGATTTCGTGGCGTCGAACATGCCCGAGACCGAGAACGTCAACCGAGTTCTGTATCGGGAGTGGTTCCCCCAGATCGTCTATAACCACCACCAGTCCGGCCCCGCCGGTATGGTGGTCTTCATCCCGACGCACCGCGATCCCTACAACTACAACCTCGATCCGCTCGTCCTGATGGGACTCGAGAACGTCGGCGCCGCGATGAACGCGCGTCTGATCACCGAGGGCAAGCCGGGCGGCGGACAACGCACCGTCGCCCCCTACACCAACTGGGCCAGCACGACCCTTCGCGCCAACGCTCTGTTCCATAATTCGATCGGGATCATTACCGAGATCAATGGCCACCCCACGCCGGAACAACTGCCGCTTGTGCCGTCGGCCCAGTTGCCGCGTAACGACATCCCCATGCCGGTCGCGCCGCAGATCTGGCGGTTCCAGCAGGCGATCGACTACACCATGTCATTGAACCGCGCCGTGCTCGACTATGCCTCGCGAAACCCCGATCACCTGCTGTTCAACATGTTCGTCATGGCCCGCAACGGCATCGAGGCGGGCCAGACCGACACCTGGACCGTGACGCCGAAGCGGATCGCCGAACTGGAGGCCGCCGCCGCCCGCAATCCCTACACGCCCGACGTTCCCGGCTGGGGCATGGGCTATTCGCGCGCGGCGGTTGATCCGGCGCTGTATGAGACGGTGCTGCACAGCGCGGCGGCCCGCGATCCCCGCGCCTATATTCTCAGCGCCGACCAATCCGACTTCCCGCGCACGGTGGGTTTCGTAAACGCCCTGATCAAGAGCGGCATCCAGGTGCAGCGCGCCACGGCGGCTTTCACGACGGGCGGAAAGACCTATCCTGCTGGCTCTTTCGTGGTGCAGACGGGCCAGCCCTATCGCGCCATGGTGCTCGATAATTTCGAGCCCCAGAACCACCCTGACGACATTCCCTATCCGGGTGCCACGCCCAATGCGCCGCATAACGTGACGGGCTACACCCTGGCCTACCAGATGGGGATTCAGTTCGACCGGGTTCTCGACGGGGTGGACGGTCCTTTCGAGCGCCTGTCGGACGAAGTCGCCGCGCCCGCCGGCCGGGTCGTCGGCTTCGGTCGGGCGGGCTATCTGGTCAGCCACGAGATCAACAACGCCTTCGTCCTCAAGAACCGTCTGTTGGCGGCGGGAAAACAGGTCAGCTGGCTGAAGACGCCGGTTTCGGTCGGCGGCGAGACCTTCCCCGCTGGCACGATCTGGATTCCCCAGGCTGACGGCGTGCGCCAGATCGTCGAACAGGGGGTCAGGGATCTCGGCTTTGACGCTGCGGCCGCGAGCACCGCGCCGACCTCGGACAAGCTCGAGCTACGGCCGGTTCGCATCGGTCTCGTGGACATCTACGGCGGCAGCATGTCGGCGGGCTGGACGCGGTGGATATTCGAGAACTACGAGTTCCCGTTCGAGGTCGTTCACCCGCAGGATCTGGACGCCGGCAATCTGAAGGACCGGTTCGATGTGCTGGTCTTTGCCAACGGCACTATCCCGAACCCCCCGTCGCCCGATCGCCCCGAGCGGGAGCAGCCCGAGCCCCAGGACATCCCGGCCGAATATCGGGGCTGGCTGGGCAAGATCACAAAGGAAAAGACGGTTCTCCAGATCGATGCCTTCCTTCAGGCGGGCGGCTCCGTCGTCGCCGTTGGCAGCGCCACCCAACTGGCCTACCAACTGAACCTTCCGGTCGAAGACGCCCTGACGGAAACGACGGCTGACGGAACTGTCCGGCATCTGCCGCGATCGAAATTCTACGTGCCGGGCTCAATCCTCTCCAGTCGTGTCGATAACCGGAACCCTCTGGCCTACGGCATGTCGGATACGGTCGACGTCTACTACTACAACAGCCCCGCCTTCCGTCTGACCGGGCCGACCGCAGGAAGCCGGGTGTCCTGGTTCGAAGGCGAAGACCCGCTTCGCAGCGGCTGGGCCTGGGGCGCGCAACACCTGAATGGCGCCAGCACGGTTCTGGAGGTGCCTCACGGTCGGGGGCGCGTCTTCCTGATGGGCGCCGAGATCACCCAGCTCGGCCAGTCGCAGGGCACCTACAAATTCCTGTTCAACGCCCTGATGTACGGTCCCGCGATTACGGCGACCGGCGCGGCTCGGCGTTCGGCGGAGGAATAGGGGGGCGTGGGGCGGGGCCGCGCGTCGGCGTCTCTCCCCAGACCGTTCCGCCCGTGCGGTTCAACTCACGCCGGGACCAGGTCGAAGGCGATCGTCATGCGACGACCTCGGCTGAAGGGCACGGTTCCGTGCCACATATAGGATGGAAACAGCGCCAAGAGCCCGGGTTTGGGTTGGACATGGTATTCTGCCACAAGGCCTGGCGTGGTGGGGCCGCCGGGTTCGCCGAATTTCAACCAGCCCTCGGGATCCTGATCGTCGGCGACATCCGGCGTTTCGATGTAGCAGGCTGAGGACAGCCAGCCGTCGGGATGAACGTGGCTGGTGTGAAACCCGCCGGGCGACAGGCGCACCGACCACATCGACCGGATGCGATAGTCGCCGGTGTTGCGCGATCTCAGGATGTCGTCGCCCGTGCCGATGAAGGCCAGGTGGCGACGCACTGCGGCTTCTATCGCCTTTGGAAACGCGCGAACGGCGGGGGCCTCGCTACGGAGAAGGCTGGCGCTGGTCTGGGCTCCATGGCGCAGCGACTGGCCGATCGGATGGGCGGTCAGCCCGTGCAGGCCCCGCAGGGCGGCGCCGAGGTCGTGCAGATAGTCGGGCAGCGAGGCCCAGCCGTCCGGTATGTCGATCATTCCGGCCGAAACGACCGACGCATAGTCGTAGAGGGTCGCGGCGCGGGGATCTCCAAGCAGCCGCCACGCGGTCCATTGGGATGCGACGAAGCCCTGGTCGAACGGAGTGCGACGCAAGGGCTCCGCCATCGCTTCCAGGGCCGCCCCGGGCTGTCCGACGGCCAGATGGGCCTCGACCAGCGCCCGTTCCACGGCCCGGTCGTCTGGTGCCAGCGCGGACGCGGCCAGGGCGTGTTTCAATGCGACCCCGGGGTCGAGGGTCAGCGCCAGTTGCGCGGCCAGGGTCAGGGCGCCGACGTCGCCCTCAGGCGCGTCACGCATGACGGCGGCGTAGGCCCCGGCGGTATCGCCGGCGGACTGCATCAACCGCGCCCGCAGGATCCGGAGCGGCCATCCTGTTGCGTCCGGCGGGACGGCACGGTCCACGACGGCGAGCGCCGCCTCGAGATTTCCTGTGCGCATCCAGACCAGTTGCGCGTGATCCTGCAAGGCGGACACATAGTCCGGACGGCGGCGTGTCGCCTCGGCAAAGGCCGTCTCGGCCTCGTCAAACCGGTTCTGACTCTGCAGGGCCCGGGCCAGAACGAGCCAGGTTTCCGGGGTGTCGCCCAGTGACAGGGCCGCGCGGGCGCTGCGCTCGGCGTCTTCGCCCAGCCCGGCGTCACTCTGTGTCGCAGCGAGGTTGTGCAGCGGGCCGGCTTTTCCGGGGTGCAGGGCGACCGCGCGCCGACGAAGGGCGACGGCTTCGTCGTCCCGGCCCAGGGCCAGAAGGGCGCGAGCACGTTCGCCCAGCAGGGCTTCATGCGGACGATCCGCCCCGGCCGCAAAGCAGGTCGCCTCGAGCAGATCGCTAGGACGTCCCTGACTGGACATCAGTCGCGCGAGATCCAGAGCCGCGCGTTGGTGTCGGGGATCGGCATCCAGGGCTGCGCGCAGGGCGGCCTCGGCGGCCACGGCGTCGCCAACCTCCCGGCAAGCCGCCCCCAACAGGAATTGCAGCTCCGGCTGAAAAGGCCAGTCACGTGCAAGCGGTGCCAGGATGGCGCGGGCCTGGGCGAACTGGCGTCTGTTCATGAGCGCCGCCGCCGTCTGTGCGGCGGCGGCGGCCTGTGGGGTAAGTCCGCCTGTCATGCGTGATTAGGCCATGGCTTCCTCGGCGTCAGTTGGCGCCGCTATTGCCACGATAGTCCAGTTGCGGAGGACCGTCGCCGACGAGTGGACGATAGACGAAATCCGCCCCGCGCCGTTCATGCAGTTCCTCCGTCGCCGCCGCGATGGTGTCGGGGCTGGTGAACAGCTCCGCCGCCGTCAGGGCCAGGGTCTTGGCCGCCACCACAGCGCCCTTGACCCCGATACTGGACCCGGCCGCCGCCGTGTTCTGCCAGCTATGGCCCGCCGAGCCGGGCACGAAGGTCGCCGTGGACAGGCCCACGGTGGGCACGACCCAGCTAACGTCAGAGACATCTGTCGACCCGCCGGAGCCATCGAACTTCAATTGCGCCGTTTCGATCTGGCCGACCGTCGACAGGGCGGGACGGGCCGTCAGGGTCTTCTGGATTTCGGTGGCGAAGGCGGTTTCTTCGGGCGTCCAGGTGATGCCGCCGACCCGGTGCAGGTTGCGATCCATGACCGCCATCAAGGCGCCGTTCGGCATCATGCTGTACACGCCGCCGATCTGCTGGAATTCGTAACGGGTGCCCGTGCCCAGGGCCGCGCCCTCGGCGGCCTTCTTGAGCCGCTCGATCACCGACAGCACGGTGTCCGGGTTACCGTCACGCACGTAATAGTAGGACTCGGCGAAGTTGGGCACCACATTAGGGGCCTCGCCGCCGTTGGTGATGACATAGTGGATGCGCGTCCCGTCGGGGATGTGCTCGCGCATCATATTGGCCATGTTGTTCATGGCCTCGACGGCGTCCAGCGCCGAACGGCCGCGGTCTGGGGCGCCCGACGCATGCGATGAGGTGCCGTAGAAGCGGAACTTCCCGCTGACATTGGCCTTGGTCGTGCCCTGGCTGGCGCTGTTCACGGAGCCGGGGTGCCAGTGGATGGCGACATCGACATCCCGGAACAGGCCGTCGCGCACCATGAAGGCCTTCGCCGAACCGCCTTCTTCGGCGGGCGTGCCATAGACCCGAAGTTCGCCCTTTATGTTATTGGCGATCATCCACTGCTTGACGGCGATGGCGGCGTAGCTGGATGCGGCGCCGAACAGATTGTGGCCGCAGCCATGACCTGCGATCGCACCCAGTGAAGTTTCGACCGGGGACACCGCCTGTGACAGGCCGGGCAGGGCGTCGAACTCGGCCAGCAGAGCCACGACCGGCCCGTCGCCGTTCTTGAAACTGGCGAGGAAGGCGGTGGGCTGGCCCGCGATGCCGGGGGTGATGGTGAAGCCGGCAGCGCTCAGATCATGCTGAAGCAGGGCAGAGCTTTGGGTTTCCTGATAGCCGACCTCGGCAAATCCCCATATCGCCAGGGCGGTGGCGCCCAGCTGGCCGGCGCTGCCGTCGACGGCCTGGATGATGCCGGCCTGTTGCGCCTCCGGCAATTCGGCCGCCTGAACGGCGGTCATGGTCAGGGACGACAGCGCCAGTGTGATGGCAGTCAGGGTCTTGAATTTCATTTTGGCGTTCCGGTGGGTGCGATGATGGACTGCGGCGTTGGGCCGCCCTGGGGAAACAGGGCGGCCCATATTCCAATCAGAACTTCTTGGTGACTGCGATCGTGAAATAGCGGCCAACGGTATCATAGTTCTGGGAGTCATAGCTTCCGGGCGTGGTCCCGGCCTGCGGGGGCTCTTCGTTCAGGAGATTGGTGACGTTGAGCCTCAGGCTGGTGTCGTGGGACAGGTCGAACCGGGCGTTCATGTCGAACACATTGTAGGCGTCGACATTGGGGGTGGTGCTCGCCGGATTGGTGATCAGGCTGCTGTGGATCATCTCGTCGATGAATCTCCACCGCAGCCCGACGCTGGCCCAGCCGCGGGAATAGGTGATCGAGGTATTGATTTTCCACTCGGGGTGGGCGAGGCCGGCGTTGGATTCGATCGCCGTTCCCCAGGCCCCGGCGTAGTCGTAGGTCGGCGCGCCGGGCAGATCCTGGATTTCAAAGGCGCCCAGGTAGCTGATCGCCGAATTGAGCGACAGGGTTCCCTCGACGGGAATGCCGATGTCGGCCGGCGACAGACGCCAGTCGAAGACCAGGTCCACGCCTTCGACATTGAATTGTCCGAGGTTCAGCAGGGGCTGGACCGGGTTGAGCAGCAGTCCCGTGTCCGCGTTTCTCGCCAGCAACGAGCAATAGTAGTTGTTGGGATCATAGGTCGGGTTGTTTCCGCCGCTGTTGAAGCAGTAGCGAATGCTGTTGGTTACGGAAAGCGCGCCGATCGCGTCCTTGATCTTGATATTGTACCAGTCGAGTGCGACCGACATCCCGCTGAGCAAGGGCGCCTCGAACGGGGACTGGACCACGACACCGAACGAATAGGTGTCAGTGGTTTCTTCGTAGAGGTCTTCGTTGCCCCCGGTCAGGGCGAAGGCCTGCGCGCTGCCCCAGGTGAAGGTGTCGATGAGCGAGGCCGGAACGCCCTGGGCGAGACACAGGGCGCGCACCTGGGCGGCGTTGGGGTTGCTGGCCTGACGGAAGAAGCTGCGGGTGTCGCAGGGATCGCCGTTTTCGGTGGTCGGCGACGCCGTGCCGGTGCCGACGCTGGCGGTTGACTGCGGGGCGAACAACTCACCGGGGGAGGGCGCGCGCACCGACCGATTGTAGCCGCCGCGGAGCCGGACAGGATCGATCACACGCCATTCGAAGTCGGCCTTGTAGGCGCTGACCCCGCCGACGGTGTTGTAATCCGAGAAGCGGTAGCCGAGGTCCAGGTTGAATTCCTTGATGAACGGCAGGTTCGCCAGTACCGGCACCAGAAGCTCGCCATAGACTTCCGTCGTATCGACCGAGCCGCCGTTGGAGCGGAGCACGCTGTAGCCGAGAACGTCGCTGGTGAACTGGCCGTTGACCGCCTCCTGGAAGGCGCGGTCAGCATCAAAGGCGAAGGCGTTGTAGCGATAGCTGACGCCGGCTGCATACCGAACCTCGCCTGCGGGCAGGGCGAACAGACCGCCCTGGATGGTCGCTTCGGCCGAGCGCTGCTTCAGCGTATTGCTGTTCAGCGTCCGGATTGACATGTAGTCGATACAGTCCTGCGACGGGATGAAGTTGCCGAAGGGATTGAAGCCGCCGGCGCAGAATTCCGTACCGCCCGTCGGGCTGTACAGAAGGTTTCTCAGGGCGCGATAGCTAACCCCGCCCGTCTGTTCATTTACGAACTTGGCCTGACTGGCGCTGGCATAGGCTTCCCAGGTCCAGTCCTTGTAGGGAACGTCGCCGCTGAGGCCGACCGTGAACTGGTAGAGGTCGTAGGAGTAGGGCTGGTAGCGGGCGCCGGCCAGGTCGAAGGCCTTCTGGAAGGTGAAGTCCGCGGTCGGATTGGTGCGGGACGCCAGGACGGAAACCATATCCGTCCGTGCAAGGAACGGATTGGTCGAGGGCGCCGTCAGCGCATAGGTGCCGGACGCGAGCGACGGGTTCGCGATACCCACCGACTCCAGGGTGACCATCGACCCCTGGGCGAAAAAGCGGAGGGTGTCGCTGATATCGTAGTCGATGCGCGAAAACAGCGAGTAGCGTTCCATATCGTTCTGGACAGCGGCGGTGCTCGGCGACCCAAAGTTGATCTGCGTTCCAGTCGGCGAGATGTAGGCTTCGTCGGTCTCCGGATCGCGGAAGTTGCGAACCGGCTGCGTCCCGACCTGGTTGAACAGGGTGCCGTCAAGGTTGAAACCCAACTGGTTGGTGAACCGGCCGGCGCTGCCGGTCAAAGCCGGGGTGCCGTATTTATTGACGAACAGGGCGTTGACCGCCGCCAGCGTCGGCGTGTTGGCGCCGAACAGGATGGCGCCCTGCGGTGTCGTCGCGGTGGCGTTCGTCGTGGAGCGCGTAAGGAAGAAGTCACGCTCTGACTCGGTCGCGCGCTCCCTGTTGGTGTAGTCGAGCGAAAGCAGGGCCCGGCCACGTCCTTCGGCGATAGAACCGCCGGAGATGACGTTGAAGCGGAACGACTCGCCGTCGCCATAGTCGCTGATGCCGTAGGTGCTGCCGACTTCGACGCCCTGGATGTTTCGGCGCAAGCGGAAGTTGACCACGCCGGCCGTGGCGTCCGAGCCATAGACGGTCGAGGCGCCGCCGGTGATGACCTCGACGTTGCCGATCAGGGTTTCAGGAATGACGTTTAGGTCGACCGAACCGTCGGGATTGGAAGGCTGCAGGCGCATGCCGTCCAGCAGGAGCAGGGTGCGTTTGGCGCCCAGGCCGCGCAAGCTGGCGTAGGACTGGCCGCCGTTAAGGCCGGTGCTGGTGCTGCCGGTGTTGCCCTGACCGAACGAGCCCGAGAACTGCGGCAGTTGCGAGAGGGCCTTTTCAACGGTGACCTGGCCGGTGTCCTCGATCGCCTGGGCCGATACCGAAATGATCGGGCTGTTGGCGACGTAGTCCGGCCTGGCGATCCGCGAGCCGGTCACGACGATCTCGCTGACCTCGGACGCTTCCGGTTCCGCCTCGACCGGCCTTTCCTGAGCCAGCGCCGCGCCCGAGGCGAGCGCCCCGTAGGCGCAGGTTGCGACGAGTAGGCTTCTATAAGCCGCCCGGGTCCGCCGGGCTCCTGTACAAATGTGCATGATTATCCCCTTCATTCACTGACCTCTCGGTCACAGGGATGGTGTCATCTTGTCAAATATCAGCAATCAAAATCTCTTTAAATTTTAGAATAGATGATGAAATGGTTCATAAATGCCTCACATTGTACAGTATCCTGAAACATTTGGATTTTTTGAATACGAGAAATATGGCCAAGGTTTTGCAACCTCGGCCACAAATACCTAGTTTTTATACCTACCCTATTTGTTTTCGTTGCTGGCTGGACCGTAGATAAGGCCGTTGAAGAATAGTTTGAACGTTCCGTGCGGCTGTGCACGCTGGATGACCTCGGCGCCGTAGACGAACAACTTGCCTTCGCCGATGTCGATATCGGCGATCGCGACCGTGTCCTTCAGCTGCTCCTGACCATGACCCCAACCGCTCCGCAGGGCGGTCGCCGTGTCGAACCAGGCGATCGAATGGGCCGCCGGGCC
Source organism: Brevundimonas sp. (assembly GCF_003248455.1). GTDB lineage: Bacteria > Pseudomonadota > Alphaproteobacteria > Caulobacterales > Caulobacteraceae > Brevundimonas. Next base: position 14,720 of record NZ_QFNM01000018.1, on the reverse strand, counting down.
GTTCAGACGGAAGGTCTGGCCGTTCGAGAAGAAGACGTCCGCCTCGTCGGGCATGCCGTAGGCCAGAGGCTGGCTGTTATCGATCCGGGCGCGCAGGATCGATCCCGGGATGAAGAAGTCTTCGTTGCGAAGCACCGTCTGCTGGCCGTTGACCTCCCGGAAGAGGGCGGGCTCCACCGGAGCGTTCAACAGGGAGGCGAGACGGTTCGCGCCCCCGATGGTCAGGATCGTGCCGCCGCCCCGAACGAAGGCGTCGATCTGGGGCAGGGTCTTCTGCTCGGTGACTTCGCCCAGCCAGGCGCGATACTCTGCAGGAATGGCCTCGGGCGCAGGTTGTTCGCCTCCGCGGCCGGACCGGAACGGGCCGCCGCGCAGGGCCGGGGTCGTGCCGTCGGTGAAGACCAGCACGTCGAACTTGCTGTTCAGGTTTCCGCCGTCCAGGGCCTGCGGATAGACCACCTCGAACGGGAACTCGTACTGTTCCAGCATCCAGCGGGTCCAGCCCGAGCTCATCACGCCGCCGTAGCGATCCACCAGCCCGATGCGGACCGGCTTGAGCGCTAGGGTCTCCACGCGCGGCGCCGAGGCGACAGCCTGGGCGTCGACGCCCAGTTCGACCACGCCGGCGCTCATGATCGCGGCGGCCTCCGGCGAGGCCGGCACCCAGATGGCGCCAGGTTCGAATTCCACGCCCGCAACGCGGGTGTCGCCCTTGGTCCAGAAGACCGGAGCGCCGGCCTTGAGAAGGCGGTTGGTCAGGATGAAGCTGTTGTTGGTCTCGTGACCGACTAGCCAGCCGGCGCGGCCGGATCCGGTGATGGTTCCCCTGGGAGAGGGGAGTTCATCGGCGACATCCTGGAACGGGCCTTCGAAGCCTTCGACGATACGGTCGAACGACACGCCCATCTGGTAGGCCAGGGTGTAGCCGGCGACGTCGTAGGGAAGTTTCGGAGGGCCGCCCGGATAGGCCAGGTCGTGCGGGTGGTCCTGGGGCTCGAACATGTCCATGACATGCGGACGATAGGCCTGGGCCGCTTTCACGACGTACGATCCGGCCGGATAGCGCTTGCCGCCGACCGTGAACGCCGCGGTGGCCTGCTCGACATCGACGCCGCTCTTGATCAGGGCGTTCAGGAACGCGACCGTCGTGGGCAGGTCGCGTTGCTCGTCCGGGTTGAGAATGTAGCCGCGCGCGTCGCGTTTCGCGGGATCACGCAGGACGGTGTCGTAGAGTTCCGAGGACACCTGACCGGGCGAACGCATGTATTCGGCCGTGCCTTCGGCGTCCGGAGCGACAGTGCCGGCGCCGGCCTCCTTCAGGGCGTCGATATCCTGAGGCGTGATCGTCCAGCTGTCCTGGTTGCCGCGCTGGATGCTGTTCGCGCCCATGCGATAGATGCCCATCAACAGGCGCTCGCGGTTGCGGGAGGCGTAGTCGATGACCGCCCGGTTCATGCTCCACTGGTATTCCAGCGAGTCCCGCAGGTGCCACATGCGCGGCGAGATCGGCATGGGTTCCTCGCCCCGCGCGATCTGGGTGTCCGGCAGCAGCGGGATGGCCTCGGGCGTCGGTCCGCCGATGATCTCGGTGAGTATTCCGACCGAGTTGTGGAAGTACGGCGTCGAGCGATACATGCCGTTGTGCCAGGTCGAATAGGGCGCCGCGCTGGTCATGCCTGACCCGGCCTTGCCTTCCGAGATCAGGCGGCTGTGCATGATCATGCCGACCTCGGTCGTGCTGGTCATGACCAGGGGGTCATAGTTGTAGTTGAAAGGGTCCCGGAACGGCGGAATGAACACCACCATGCCGCGAGGGCCGGTCTGGTGCTGATTGAAGATGATCTGGGGGAACCACTCGCGGAAGTGAACGCGGTTCACATTCTCCGTCTCGGGCATGTTTGAAATATAAGAGTCGCGGTTGTTATCGTGGCCGGTATATTTCTGGTAAAGTCTTGGAATGTATCTGAATTCACGGTCTTCCGGATTCTGGTTCCGCATATACCAGTTGGCGACCAGTTCGGTTCCATCCGGATTGACGTGGCCGAAGATGATGATGACGTCGTCGAGCGTGCGGAGTGTCTCAGGGTCGTTCATCGTCAGAAGACGATAGAGGATCTGGATCTGGCTCTGGGTCGTGACGGTTTCGGTCGAGTGCAGGCCGGCGTCGATCCAGACGATGGCCTTGCCCTCGGCGGCCAGCTGCGCGGCCTCCTGTTCGGTCACGCCTTCAGCCTTCGCCATCCTGTGGGCGATGTCCTGATAGCGTTCCATGTTCGCCAGGTTCTCGGGCGAGGAAACGATGGCCATCCACTGGGTGCGGCCTTCGGCGGATACGCCGAAGCTGCTCAACTTCATCCGGTTCGACTGACTCGCAAGTTGTTTGAGGTAGGCTTCATACTGTGTGTAGTTGGCCAGAAAGTAGTCAGAGCCCGGGTCTTGCGGGAAGGCCTGCGCTGGGGCGGTGATTGCTGCGATCTCGGATTGGCGCAGCGCGGGGGCCTGGGCATCGGCGGGAAACGCGGACAAGAATGCAAATGTCGCTGCGACACCGGTTAGAGTGCTTCGTTTGAACTTCACTACGTCCTCCATACGGCTGCAGAAGCGGACGTCAGAATGACGTTCCGATCAGATCATATTGCAGTGCAGCATTTGAAAACTATTAGATCAAAAAGAATCTGTGACAAGATATTTTGCCATTCTTTTGACTTTTTATTTTGAAGCACCAGCTATGGCCATTCCGGAGTAGTGTCTTTCCCTATGGTATTATTATAGTTTCTGCCTCAGACACCTGAATTGGGTCTGATTATCATTCTCACCATGGACAATAATAAGTATTACGATTGAACTTTATTGTCCCTGTTTTCTCTTGGGGCTCTATTCATCCGATAGATCCATATAGACCCCTCGATCCAGTTCTTCCTCAGCCCTCGCGACCGTTACGGCGACGGCGAGGTCTCCCGTGCAGTTCGGGACTGTCCGCATCATGTCGAGGATGCGGTCGAAGGGCAGGATGAAGCCAACGATCAGCGCCGTCTGTTCTGCGGTCACGCCGATCACCTGAAGCACGCCGGCGAGCAGGAACAGCGAGGCGGAGGGGATGGGGGCGGAGCCGACGGCGACCAAGGTCGTTACCAGGATAACGGCGACGAACTGACCAAGGTCCAGAGAAACGCCGAAGATCTGTGCCGCGAACATGGTCAGAAGGCCGACATACATGGCGGTGCCGTCCATACTGACGGTCGTGCCGATCGGCAGGGCGGTCGAGGCGACGATCGGGCTGACGCCGAGGTTTCTGACCGCCACCCGCATGGAGACGGGCAGGGTCGCCGCGCTGGATGAGGTCGAGAAGGCCACCACCACCACATCGATGATGCCGTGGAAGAAGGGCAGTACGGGCAGTCTCGCCAACAGGCGCACAACCCCTCCGTGGATGAACAGGATCTGCACCGTACAGCCGATCAGCACGCACACGGCGAGGATGAAGACGTGGAAGAAGGCTGAAGGGCCGCTGGTCCCCATGACCCAGGCGATGAGCGCCAGGACGCCGAACGGGGCGGTCTCCATGACGAAATGAGTGACCTTGAGCAGGATCTGGGAGCCGGCGTCGAACAGGCTGACCACGGGACGGGCGGCGTCTCCCACCGCAAGAATTCCGGCGCCGAGAAGAAGCGCGAAGAAGATCACCGACAGAATTTCGCCTTGCGCCAGAGAGGCGATGGGGTTGGTCGGGACGATGCTGATGAATTGCTCGGCCAGAGACGTCGACCCGGTCGCCATCACCTGGGGGACGACCCCGGCCAGATCGACCCCGACGCCCGGCTTGAGCAGTCCGCCGATAAACAGGCCGAGGCACGCCGACAGCAGGGTCGTGAACAGGTAGAGCGCCAGCGTCTTTCCGCCGATCGAACCCAGGCGGGTGATGTCCCCCATCGCCGACATGCCGGCGACGATGGTGACAAACACGAGCGGCACCACCAGCATCCGGATCAGCCGAACGAAGATGTCGCCGATCCATTTGATCTGGGTGACGCCCTCGCCCCAGAAGAAACCCAGAACGGCGCCGAGTACGAGGGCGGCCAAAATTCGCTGCCAGAGCGGGATGTCGAACCACCAGCGGCGGAGAAGCGATCGCGGCCTTTCGGCCGTTGGAATTTCTGCTGAAGGCGGCGCCGAACCGCTCATGCCTTCTGCGCCTCACATCCGCGCGCCGGACCGGCGGCCGAGGGGTGCGTTATTCCGAACACAGACGAAGAGTTCTGCGCAGCAAGAGGCGGGATTGTCTGGTCCTGTTGCATTTCGGGCTTTCGGGGCAACACTTCTAGTGCTGATATGTATGCTCTCCCGAGTGAGCGCCGTGGAAAAATGATATGTTTCGATCACGTCATGAGTATTGTGAATGAGCAGGCAGGCGCTACTGCCCTCAATCAATGATCTGCTCGCTTTCGAGGCGGCGTCACGTCATGGCAGTTTCACCCGCGCTGCCGCGGAACTGAACCTGACCCAGAGCGCCATCAGCCGGAACATCCGTGTCCTTGAGGAGTCGCTCGGCACGCAGTTGTTTGAACGCGTTCGACAAAAGGTCGTACTGACGGCGGCCGGGTCTATCTACATGCAGGACGCGAGACGAATTCTGGACGATCTGCGCGACGCGACCCAACGCGCCATGTCCTTTTCGGAACTCGAGACGGTGCTGAATGTCGCGGTCTTGCCGACCTTCACTTCGCGGTGGCTGGTGCCCAGGTTGCCGAGCTTCATGAAGTCGCATCCCGACGTGACCGTCAACTTCTCGGCGCGACTGCAGCCCTTCAATTTCGGGGCCGAGCCTTTTGACGCCGCCATCCACTATGGCCGGGCGGCCTGGCCGGGCGGCGTCACCCATCACCTGATGAGCGAGGTGATGGTGGTGGTTGCGAACCCCGAATACCTCGAGGACCACGGGATAACCTCGCCTGCGGATCTGGCCAGGGGGACGCTGCTGCATCTCAGCACCCGCCCGATGGCCTGGGCCAACTGGTTCGAGATTGCCGGTCTGGAAATGCACTCCGCCTTGTCAGGGCCTCGATACGAGCAGTTTTCGATGCTCGGACAGGCCGCCCAGGCGGGCCTGGGCGTCGCGATCCTGCCGTCCATGTTCATTGTCGACGAACTCGACTCCGGCGATCTGGTCGCCCCGTTCGACATCGAACTGCAGAGCGAGAACGCCTACTACTGGGTTGTCCCGGAGGACAGGGGCGGTTCCGGGCCGCTTCACGACCTCACGGAATGGGTGCTGAACATCGCCAGCATGCCCGGCAACCGTTTCTGACAGCGAACGGCGGGCCGCCGAAGGCGCCCGCCGTCGCCGCGAGGACGACCTCAGTCGGCGGACTTCGCCTTCGCCTCGGCGGGCCCGAACATCAGCGCATTGAACAGGAACTTGTAGGTTCCATGCGACTGGGCGCGCTGGACGACTTCCGGCCCCATCAGGAACACGCGTCCCTGACCGAGCCTGGCGTCGACGATCGACACGCTCTTGTCGAGATAGGCCTGACCCCATGCCCAGCCGCTGCGCAGGGTGTCGGGGGAGGCGAACCAGGCCACGGGCCGGACCGACGCATCCGCCGTCGCCGGACCGAGCAGGAACGAGGGGCTGTTGTGGAAGTAGATGTCCACCGTGTCGCTCATTCCATAGGCCAGAGGGTCCGAAGGATCGACCTTGTTGGTCATGATCGCCCCGGGGATGAAGAACTTCGCCGGCGGGAGTTCGACCGTCTCACCGCCCGGTCCGGTCTCGACGAGGGCGCTGCGAACAGGGAGGCCCAACTGGCTGGCCAGGGAGGTGGAGTTGCCGATGGCGACGATCGATCCACCGGCCCTGACGAACGCGGCCAGTTGCGGCGTCGAACGCTCGGGGGTGATGGTTCCCAGCATGGGCCGGAACTCCGCCGGGATCGTTTCCGGCGCAGGCTGGCTCGACGCGCGACGGCTGGCGATGGAGTCCGTTGAGAAGACCAGAACATCGTAGCGGTCCTTGAGGCCGCCAGCGTCGATTTCCTGCGGGAAGACGACGTCGAAGTCGAACTCATACTGTTCGAACAGCCAGCGCATCCAGCCAGACGGCATGACGCCGCCGTATTTGTCGACCAGGCCGATCCTGACCGGAGCCAGCTTCAGGCGCTCGCCCCTCGGGGCCGACGCGACGGCATGGACATCGACTCCCAGATCCTGTGCGCCCTTGGCGACAATGTCGCGCACGCCTTCCCCGGCCGGAATCCACAGGGCGCCGGGACCGAAGCTCTGACCGTCGACGGTGATCGGGTCGGACAGCCAGAACACCTCGGCTCCTGCCTTCAGCAGCCGGTTCTGAACGATGAAGGTGTTGTTGACTTCATGGCTGATGATGAAGCCGGCCCGGCCGCGGCCTGACATCTCACCCGGCGGCGGCGCCATGACGTCGTTGACGCGTTGGAACGGACCGTCAAACCCGTCGAGAATGCGGTCGAACTTGACGCCCATCTGATAGGCGAGGGTGTAGCCGCTGACGTCGTAGGGCGGGGTCGGCGCCGCACCCGGAAAGGGAATGTCGTCGGGATGGTCCTGGGGCTCGAACATGTCGAGGATGTTGGCGCGATAGGCCTGCGCCGTCTTCACGACATAGCTTCCGGCGGGATAGGTCTTTCCGCCCACCGTGAACGTGCTCGTCGCGCGCTCGACATCGACCCCGCCCTTGATCAGAACATTTACAAACGCGACCGCCGTCGGCAGGTCGGCCTGATCCGCCGGGATGACGTACCCACGCGGATCGCGCGCCTCGGGGGCGTGCAGCACAGTATCATAGAGGGTGGGGTTGATCACCGTTCCGGCGCCGCCGGCGCTATAGCGGGCTCCCGTCGGCGCAAAGGCCGGACCGCTCCGGGCGGCGGCCTCAAGCCGGGCGATATCCTTCGGCGTCGTGGTCCAGCTGTCGCGCTGGCCGCTTTCGATGCCGTTGGCGCCCATCCGGTAGATGCTCATCTGAACCGCCTCGGCATTCCTTGAGGCGTAGTCGAGCACGGCCCTGTTCATCGAAAGCGAGTATTCGATCGACTGCATGAAGTGCCACTTCTGTGGAGCGATGGGCATCGGCAGGTCGTTGCGGGCGAGCTGCTGGCGCGCCACGAGCGGCAGGTCGTAGGGGGTCGGATCTCCGATAATCTCGGTCAGGATGCCGACGGAGTTATGGAACAACGCCGTCGACCGCAGCGTGCCGCTGGTCCAGTTGGAATAGGTCGCAACGCTGCGGCGACCCGAGCCTGCCTTTCCTTCGCTGATGAGGCGGGTGTTCATTGCGGCCCCGACGCCATCAAGGCCGAGGATGACGAGCGGGTCGAGATTGTAGTTGAACGGGTCGCGGAATGGCGGAATGAAGACCACCATCCCCTCAGGGCCTGTCTGGTGGTGGTTGAAGACGATCTGGGGAAACCACTCCCTGTAGAGGGCGTTATTGATGTTTATGTTCTCGGGCATGTTGGACATGTAGAAGTCACGATTATTGTCGTGTCCCACATATTTCTGGTAGAGCGTAGGAATATTACGCATCTCCCGCTGCGCGGGATCCGCGTTCCTCATGTACCAGTTGGAAACGAGATTCATGCCGTCGGGGTTGGCGAAAGCCAGCAGAATGACCAGATCGTTCCGAAGCCGTGTGGTCTCTGCATCGTCGCCATTCACCAGCTCATAGAGCGTCTGGGTAATCTGCTGGGCGCCGACGGTCTCCGTCGAATGGAGGCCGCCGTCGATCCAGACGACCGGCTTGCCTTCATGGGCGAGTTCCAACGCCTGGGCTTCCGTCAGGTTTTCCGCGCGCGCCAGCCGGCGGGCGATACTCTTGTAGGTGTCAAGCTTGGCCAGATTTTCCGGGGAAGACACGATCGCCATCAACTGATCGCGTCCCTCGGCCGTCTTGCCCAAGGAGACGACCTGAACCCGATCGGATTCGGCATCGATACGGCGCCAGTATTCCTGGGCCTGATCGTAGTTGATCAGCGAATAGTCGGCCCCGATAGGAAAGCCGAACGCCTGTGCCGGCGAGGTGACGCCCGAAGTCTGGGCCGAGACCTCGCCCGGCTGTGTCAGCAGTACCGCCGCGCTGGCCAGGGCGATCGTGAATAGATGTCGCATCAGCATCCCCTCTTTTGCTTCAGTAGCCGCCCGGCAGAACGCCGACCGGAATCCCAACGGCGCCGCCAATCGAAGTCGACCGCGCGCCCACTCCCCCCTGATCCGGCGTCTCCATGCGGGCGCGGGTCAGACCTGCGCGCATAGTTGTTCAATCCTGTCACAGGCGCCTTCCAGCTCCGCCATCGAAGCGGCGTACGAAAGCCGGATGAATCCCGGCGCGCCAAATGCTGATCCCGGCACTGCGGCCACCCCGGCATTCAGCAAGGCGTCACAGAACTCGGTATCCGAACCCAGTCCCAGATGATGGAGCGCGCCTGTGATGCGCGGAAAGGCGTAGAAGGCGCCGCCCGGCAAGGCGCATTCCAGTCCGGGAATGGCGTTCAGGCGGTCAACCACCACGTCCCGGCGCGCCTTGAACTCTGCAACCATGTTCAGGACGCTGGTCTGTGGCCCGCGCAAGGCGATGGCTGCAGCGGCCTGGCTGATGGAGCTCGGCGCCGATGTCGTCTGGCTCTGGACGGCCGCCATGGCCCGGATCAGGTCCGCAGGCCCGACGGCCCAGCCGACCCGCCAGCCTGTCATCGCATAGGCCTTTGAAACGCCTCCGATGATGAGCGTCCGGTCCGCGACTTCAGGGTGCCGGGCGGCGAACATCGGCGCCGGCGCGGGGAATGCGATGTCCTGATAGATGTCGTCACTCATGACCCAGAAGCCGTCATGACGCGCCACAAGCCCGGCCAGCGCGGCGAGATCTTCCGGAGAATAGACTGCGCCCGAGGGATTGCAGGGTGAGTTCAGCAGGATCCAGCGCGTTCGGGGGGTGATCGCCCGTTCGATCGCCGCGATATCCAGTCGCCATCCCTTGTCCAGGCTCCACAGGCCTGGAACCTCACGGACGACGCCACCCTCCAGACGAATGATGTCCGGATAGGTAGTCCAGTAGGGGGTCGGCAGAATGACCTCGTCGCCGGGATTCAGCGTCGCCGAAAACGCGTTGTGCAGCGCCTGTTTCGCCCCGTTCGTGACGATGACGTTCTGGCGCTGGAAGCAGAGTTCATAGGTGATCGAGATGCGCGCCAGAATGGCGTCGATGGTGTCGGGCGCACCGGTCAGCTGCGTGTATCTGGTCTTCCCCGACCACATCGCATCCTGGGCTGATTGCTTGACGTGATCCGGGGTGTCGAAATCGGGCTCGCCCAGCGTCAGATCGATGATGTCGGCGCCATCCACCCGCATTTCATTCGCCTTTTGAGAAAGCGAAAGTATGGGCGACGGCTTTATATTCGAGACGCGAACGGAGGGTGAGAAGGCGTTTGAAAATGCATCCATATTCTATCAGATTCAGATCTGAAAATTGATGTTTGATGTATCGGGCATGGACGTTTCAAGCGCCCCGGACAATACAAGGAGAAACGATGACGGATGAGCGGCTGGGTCGAATAGTGATATGTTTTTGTGGGGTCATGCCGACGAATTGTGAGCGGGGAGAAGGCCGACAGCCCTGACCGCTGCTCACGATCCCAACTCCGCGAAATAAAGGCCCGGCAGCCGGCCCGACGCCAGGAAATGGCGATATGTTTTTGTGACCTCATGCTCACGGCTTGTAAAAAGCCCGACCCCGGTCTTGCGACGCCGCCCTGCTAACTTTCCTATAAATATCGGAAAATAATACATTTACTTGAGGATGTGGCGGTCTTTGCTTTGGCGTGGACCTGTTTCGGCTTTCGGCCGGAGACGGTGTGACGCACTCCATGGCCGGACCGCCGCTCCCGGGCTGGGCCTGGCGCGCCTTGACCGACGGGAGGTTCGCGCAGAAAGCTTCGGACGGGACAAATGGTGCAGTGCAAAATGCGTATGCGTTGAGCCGTTCCCGTCTTGTGTCATTGTTGGAGCCGCGTCTTGATCGGGATCGTCCGTATTGCGTTGCAGCGACCCCTGACCTTCATCGTGATGTCCATACTTATCGCGGTCGCAGGCGTATTTGCTGCGCTGCGAATGCCGGTCGATATCTTCCCCGAGATCCGCGTGCCCGTGCTGGGCGTCGCCTGGCAGTACGCCGGCCTGCCCCCCGAAGAGATGGCCGGTCGAATACTGTCTATCCACCAGAGGTCGCTGACGACCACAGTCAACAACATCGAACATATGGAGGCGCACTCGATCCAGGGCTACGGGATCATCAAGGTCTTCCTGCAGCCCGGCGCCGATCTGCAGGCGGCTACCGCACAGGCCACAGCCGTTTCCCAGAGCACGCTGCGACAGATGCCGCCGGGCCTGACGCCGCCGCTGATCGTCAACTACAGCGCCTCGACCGTGCCGATCGTGCAGGTCGCGCTGTCGGGCGACGGTCTGTCCGAGCAGCAACTGTTCGACCTCGGCCAGAACCAGATCCGGACCCAGTTGACCACTGTGCAGGGCGTGGCGGTTCCGATCCCCTACGGCGGTCGCTCTCGCCAGATCCAGATCGACCTCAACCCGGCCGCGCTTCAGGCCAAGGGTTTGTCCGCCCAGGACATAGGTCTGGCGATCGCCGCCCAGAACCAGATCAACCCGGTCGGCGTGGCGAAGATCGGCAGCCTGCAATACGCCGTGAAGTTGAACAACGCCCCGGCCTCGGTGGAGGAGATGAACGACATTCCGGTGAAGATGGTGGACGGCGCCACCATCTATCTGCGCGATGTCGCCCAGGTGCGCGACGGCAGCGGCCCCCAGTCGAATGTCGTCCACGTCAACGGCCGCCGCTCTGCGCTGCTGACGGTGCTCAAGAATGGAACGACGTCCACCATCGCCATCGTCGACAATGTGCGTGAAAAGCTGCCACAGATTCTGGAAGGGCTGCCGGAAAACCTGAAGGCCGACGTCATCGGCGACCAGTCGATCTTTGTCAGGGCCGCGGTCGACGCGGTCATTAAGGAAGGCGTCATCGCTGCGGCGCTCACGTCCCTGATGATCCTGCTCTTTCTGGGCTCATGGCGATCGACGGTCATCATCGCCGTCTCCATCCCCCTGTCCGTCCTGGCGGCGATCGCGCTTCTCTACAGCGCCGGCCAGACCCTCAACGTCATGACCCTGGGGGGACTGGCGCTGGCGGTCGGCATCCTGGTCGACGACGCCACCGTGACGATCGAAAACATCAACTGGCATCTGGAGCAGGGCAAGGGCGTGACCGCCTCGATCCTCGACGGGGCCGCACAGATCGTCGGGCCCGCCTTCGTGTCGCTGTTGTGCATCTGCATCGTCTTCGTGCCGATGTTCTACCTGCCGGGCGTCTCCGGATTCCTGTTCGTTCCGCTGGCCCTGTCCGTCATTTTTGCGATGATCGCCTCGTTCATCCTTTCGCGAACCCTAGTCCCGACAATGGCGATGTATCTGCTGAAACCGCATGTGCCGAAGGCGGATCGGGGGCCGCAGGACCACGCTCCCAGACCTGGCCGAATGGCGCGGCTCTGGTCACCGCTCGTGCGTTTCCAGCACCGGTTCGAGGTTCTTTTTGAACGCTTTCGAGCCCGCTATGCGGACCTGCTGGCCCGCACCGTCGGCAGCCGCAAGATATTCATCGTCGGCTTCGTGGCGGTGGTCATCCTGTCACTCGGTTTGACGCCGTTTCTGGGTCGTAACTTCTTTCCTGAGGTGGATGCCGGGCAGATCGCCCTGCACGTCCGTGCGCCCGCCGGAACACGCCTCGAAGAGACGGCTGCGGAGCTGGATCGTGTTCAGAAGCATATCCGCCAGGTCATTCCGGCCGATGAGATCGGATCGATGACGGATAATATCGGGCTGCCGGGCAGTTCACTGAACGTCCTCTACAATATGACGGGCAGTATCGGGCCACAGGACGGAGACATCCTCGTCCAGCTGAAGGAGGGGCATCGGCCGACCCGCGACTATGTGGCGGCCCTGCGCGCCCAGCTTCCGCGCCAGTTTCCGGGCAGCACTTTCGCCTTCCTGCCGGCTGACATAACAAGCCAGACCCTGAATTTCGGAAGCCCTGCGCCGATCGACATCCAGGTTTCCGGGCGCGATCGTGAGGCCAACTACGCCTATGCGGAAAAGGTGTTGCGAGAGGTGCGTGGCATACGCGGCCTGGCTGACGCACGCATTCATCAGGGCAACCGGGCGCCCCAGATCAAGGTCAATGTCGATCGTTCGCGCATCGGCCAGTATGGGCTGACCGAACGGGACGTGACCACCAGTCTGGGCAGTTCACTGGCCGGTACGTCCCAGTCCTCTCCGGTCTTCTTCCTGAATCCCGAAAACGGCGTGTCCTATTCGGTGGTCGCTCAAACCCCGGAACACCGGGTCGACTCGATGGATGAGTTGCGCAACATCCCCATATCCGGCGTGAATGGATCACCGCCCCAGACACTGGGGGGGATTGCGAGGTTCGAACGTGCGACGACCGTGCCGATCATCAGCCACTATAACATCCAGCCCGTCGTCGACGTTTTCGCGACCACCGCGGGACGCGATCTCGGCGCCGTGGCGGCCGATGTCGACAAGGCGCTGAAGAATCTGGAAGCCCAAAAGCCCAAGGGGGTTACGGTGACGGTTCGCGGGCAGGTGAAGACCATGAACGACGCCTTCAGGGGGCTGAGCCTGGGTCTTCTGGTCGCCATCGTGCTGATCTATTTTCTGATCGTCGTGAATTTCCAAAGCTGGGCCGATCCGTTCGTCATCATCATGGCCCTGCCGGGAGCTTTGGCGGGAATCATCTGGATGCTCTTCGCCACCGGAACGACCCTGTCCGTTCCGGCTCTGACCGGAGCGACCATGTGTATGGGGGTGGCGACGGCCAACTCCATCCTGGTGGTCAGTTTCGCGCGTGAGCGTCTGGCGGCCACCGGCGACCCGATCCAGTCGGCCATCGAGGCCGGAGCCGTGCGCTTCCGCCCTGTCCTGATGACCGCGCTCGCCATGATCATCGGCATGCTGCCGCTGGCGATCGGCATGGGAGAAGGCGGCGAACAGAATGCGCCGCTGGGCCGCGCAGGCATCGGGGGGCTCGTGGTCGCCACGTTCGCGACCCTGTTCTTCGTACCGGCCGTGTTCGCCTCCATTCACCATCGCCGCCGTCACAAGGCGATCGCACCGGAGCTTGCCTCGCCCCATGCCTGAACCCCTCGAAGTCGGTTCAAAGCCGAAAGTCCTGACCTTGAAGCGCCTGGGGATCGGAGCCGTGCTGGCGGCGCTGGCTGTCGTGGCGTTCGGTGTGTCTACACGCGCGTCCAACGACCGCGACCTGAAGGCGATTTCCACCGACATCGCCCTGCCCACCGTGGCCGTGGTGCGGCCCCAGAAGGTGAGTGCCGAAGACGGCCTGATACTGCCCGGGGTGATCCAGGCATTGAACAGCGCGCCGATCCATGCGCGCACCAACGGCTATGTGAGAGCCTGGTTCGTCGACATCGGCGATGTCGTGAGCGCGGGGCAGACGCTCGCCGTGCTCGCGGCCCCGGAACTCGACGAACAACTGGCCGTGGCGCGCGCCGAATATCAGACGGCGCAAGCCAATGAGAATCTGGCCCGCACGACAGCGGATCGCTGGAAAGCCCTGCTGGCCCGCGGCGTGGTTTCCCAGCAGGCGACGGATGAAAAGGTCGGGGATTATGCCGCCGTGGCCGCAGTGGCGAACGCCCGGCTGGCCGATATGCGCCGGTTGGAGGCGCAACGCGGGTTCACGCGTCTACAGGCGCCTTTCTCGGGCGTGATCACCAGCCGATCGGCCCAGGTCGGGGCGCTGGTGGCTGCCGGCGCCACCACGGCCGAGCCGCTGTTCACCGTTTCGGATACGCACCGGGTGCGGATCTATGTGAATGTGCCCCAATCCCTTTCCGCCAGCCTGAGGATCGGAACGGCTGCGAAAATGCGTCTGCCCGAATACCCGGATCGCGAGTTCGATATGGTCGTGACCCGGAGCGCGGATTCGGTCGATGTGCGCTCGGGAACCGTGCTGGTCGAGTTGCAGACGGCCAATCCCAAATGCGAGCTCAAGCCCGGTGCCTACGCCCAGGTGGAGTTCTCCGACCTCGAAGTGGGCGACAGTCTGCATGTACCCGCCACGGCGCTGCTATTCACCTCCGAGGGCCCGGTCGTCGCTGTCCTTGGGCCTGACAATCGCGTCAGTATTCACGCCGTCAGGATCGGCCGCGATACCGGCAAGACCGTCGAGATACTGGCCGGTGTCGATGAAGACGCGCGGGTCGTCGACAACCCGCCTGACGCAATGGCCCAGGGGGACAAGGTGCGGACGGTGCCGCCGCGCGTCTAGGTTCTGGACTCATAAGCCCTGAGCCATAGTCGTGTTGAAGCGAGCAGGACGGCTGCGAGGAAGTTTCTGGCCAGCTTGTCGAAGCGGGTCGCTACGCGTCTGAAATGCTTAAGCTTGCAGAAGTAGCGCTCGACGACGTTGCGCTGTCGATAGATCGCCGGATCGATGGAGCGTTGGACCTTGCGGTCGCGCTTGGTCGGGATGTGCGCACAGCCGCTGACGTGCCCCCTCTGTTCCCTCGATCATTGTGAGAGCCCAGGGGGTTGATAGCCGATCTGCTGCGCCGGCGGGAGCGGCCGTGCGGCGGAGCTGATCA
>NZ_QFNM01000056.1 GCF_003248455.1 Brevundimonas sp. | reverse complement strand
GCGATGGACCAGGGCCTGCGCTTCGCCATCCGCGAAGGCGGCCGCACGGTCGGCGCGGGCGTCGTGGCCAAGATCATCGCCTAAGCGCGACGATCGGCCTCCAAGGCGCGAGCCTGCCTGGGTCGAAAGACAGAGTAGCGTAACAGAGCGGCCCCCGGAGCGATCCGGGGGCCGTTTTGCTGGGACGGCCGCAAGGCTGCGTCGAACGATCGTTGGGCGATCCGATAGCGGCGGTTCGCAACGAGCGCGGCCTTCGGGCGTTAGGAGGGGCCGCCGAACAGCCAAGGTTCTCGATGCGTCCGATCCTCCTGCTCGCCTGCCTGATGGGGCTGGCCGCCTGCGCCGCCCATCCGGGCAAGGTCGATCATGTCCGTTTCGCCAGCGATGCGAAGACGGTGCTGGCCACCACCCAGGAAGGGGCGTTGCGCGGGGTGGAGGGCGACGGAACCCGCGCCTTTCTGGGCGTGCCCTATGCTGCGCCGCCGGTGGGCGACGGGCGTTGGCGGGCGCCGCAGCCGGTTCAGGCCTGGCCCGGCGTGCGCGACGCGACGCGGATCGGGGCGGACTGCACCCAGGCCATCGGCCGGCGCGCGATCCTGGGCGGGGGCGGCGGGATCGTCGTAGGGTCCGAGGACTGCCTGTACCTGAACATCTATGCGCCGGCGGGCGAAGCGGAGCGGACCAGGCCGGTGATGGTCTATATCCCCGGCGGCGCCTTCACCGTGGGGGCGGGCGCCAATTACGACCCGTCCAAGCTGGCCCGCGCACAGGGGCGGGTGGTGGTGACGATGAACTATCGGCTGGGCGCCCTGGGCTGGCTGGCCCATCCGGGATTCCAGGCGACGGGCGAGGGGTTCGGCGGCAATTTCGGCCTGATGGACCAGCAGGCGGCGCTGAAATGGGTGCATCGGAACATCGCGGCCTTCGGCGGCGATCCGAACGACGTGACCCTGTTCGCGGAAAGCGCGGGGGCCTGGAGCGCCTGCTATCTGATGGCGTCGCCGGGGTCGCAAGGGCTCTATCAGCGCGTCATTCTGCAGAGCGGGGGGTGCCTGGAGCCGTCGTCCCTGGTCGCCGCCCGGGAGGCCGCCCAGTCGGGGCCGATGTTCGCCGAACGGCTAGGGTGCGCAGGCGAGGACCAAATCGCCTGCCTGAAGGCGATGCCGGCCTGGCGGTTGTCGCGCGCGGCCTCGCTAAGGGCCGGGATCAACGGGCCGGGGTCTTGGGGGCCGGTTCACACCGACGCGACCGTGCCGGAAAACCCCGCCGAAGCGTTGCGCGAGGGGCGATTCACCCAGGTTCCGGTCCTGATCGGCACGAACCTGGACGAGGGGCGGCTGTTCGCCAACGAGGTCAAGACGATGGATCGCTACAGGAAAGAGACGATCTGGATGTACGGAGACCAGGGCCAGCGGGTGCTGGCTCGCTATCCGGTAGGCCCGGACGGCCCGGCCTACGCCATCGCGGCCAATTTCACCGATCAGAGGTTCGCCTGTCCGTCGCAGGCGCTGCGACGGGTGCTGGCCGCCCATGTGCCGGTGTGGGGTTACGAGTTCGCGGATCGCCAGGCGCCGTTCGTGCTGCCCGACTGGGTCGTGGGCCTGGACCTGGGCGCCTACCACGCCAGCGAGTTGGCCTATGTCTTCGGGACCAGTTGGGTGTTTGCGGACGTGAAACGGTTCACGCCGGCGCAGAAGGCGTTGTCGGAGCGGATGCAGCGGCTATGGGCGGCGTTCGGCACGGAGGGGTTCGCGGCCGAATGGCCCCGCGTCGAGGGTGCGGGGCCTGTCAGGGTTTTCGCGCCCGAGGGCGACCGGATGGACGACGACTTCTTCGCGCGTCACCACTGCGCCTTCTGGGACGGGACTCCGTTCGGGGCGGTGCACTGACGCTTAAAGGAAGCGGACGGTCACACCGGGCTTGACCTTGTCGGCCAAGGTCCAGGCGTCCCAGTTGGTCAGGCGGACGCACCCGTGCGACGCCGTCTTGCCGACCAGTTCCGGGTCGGGCGCGCCATGGATGCCGTAACTCGGCTTGTTCAGGTCGATCCAGACGACGCCGACCGGATTGTTGGGACCGGGCTTGACCACCACCTTCTCCTTGCCGTCGCCATAGCTGAGCTTGGACGGGTCGTAGGTGTAGTCGGGATTGCGGGCCACGCCGTTGACCTTGACCGTGCCGGTCGGGGTCGGATTGTCGCCGCTGCCGATGGTGGCGGGAAAATAGGCCAACAGCCTGCCTTGGGCGTCATAGGCGCGCACCGACCCCTCCTTCTTGTCCACGTCGATGTGATCGACATCGCCCGGCAGGGGAGCATGGTCGACGGCGGGGACCAGCAGGGCTTGGCCGACCTTGTCGAAGTCGGCGCCGGGGTTCATGGCGCGCAGCAGGGCCTCGGTGACATGAAAACGTTCGGCCAGGGCCTCCACGATATTGGCGTAGCCCATGTGCGGCGCCTGGCCCTGGGCCGCCAGATCGGTCGGGACCACGCCGATATAGGGGCCGGCGACGTCCTGTTGCGTGATCCGATAGGTGGTCGTTACGGGGCCGGCGCCCCCCGCCCGCAGCCGCCCCATGACCTCGGCGTCCAACTGGCCGTTCACCGGCAACCCCTGCGCCTTCTGGAAGGCGGATATGGCCTGGCGCATGTTGGAGCCGGCCAGGCCGTCGATGGCGCCAGGCGAAAAACGCGCGCGCTCGAGCAGCACCTGGGCGTGGATCAGGGCGGGGTCGGGCTGGGCCTGAGGCTGAGTCGCGCCTGCCGGGTCCTGGCCTGGCGGCGTCGGCTGGGCGGGGGGCGCATAGGCGGCGTTCTCGATGGCGTCGCGAGACAGGGGGCCGGTCTGGCCGACCTGGGCGGCGGGGGCGTCGGGCTCGTTCCGGGGCGAACAGGCGCTCAGGGACAGGATGGCGAAGGCGGCGAGATAGGCGGGATGGTTCATCAAGAAGCTTTCAGCAGTCGGTCGCAGGGGCGGCGCGCGGGATCAATTCTGTTCGCCGGTCGCAGGATCGGTCTCGGTCTCGCCTGAGTTGGATGAGCCTTCCGCGCCCTCTGGCTCGGTCGCCGGGCGGGGCGGCTGGCCGGGCTTGTCCGGGCGTAGGTTTTCGTTCTCGACTTTACGGTCGTCGGGGCGGCTGTCGGTCATTTTCGTCTCCCTTGGAGGGGAGGCAACGCGCGGAGCGGGCGACGGCTCCGTCAACACCCGTTCACCATGCCCATCAACCGTGCCGAAACGCGGGGGGCGTATGTGTTCGGCTGGAACGGACCTTGCTGCACAAGGTTCGACGAGGACGGCATGAGCGGAAAACTGCAGGTCGAGATCGCGGAGGCCGGCGCGCTGAATGGCGAGGCCGTGGCCCTGTGGCGCGCCTGGACGGCCGAGAGCCCCGATTTGGCCAGCCCCTATTTTCGCTGGGACTACGCCGAGATCGCCAGTCGCGTCTGCCCCGGGGCCGCCATCGCGGTGTTCCGGCGCGAGGGGCGCATCGTCGGCTTCTTCCCGCATCAGAGGCGCGGCGGAGCCGTGCAGCCTCTGGGCGCGCCGATGAACGACTATCACGGCGTGATCGCGCCGGTGGGGGAGACGATCACCCTGGAGGACACCGCGCGGCTGCTGAAGGCGCGGCGGCTGGCCGTGCCGGGCTGGATCGGGGCGGGCGAGGCGGGCCAGGCGCGCCAGACCGTCCAGGCGGCCATGCCCGAGGAGGGCTATGACGCCTGGTACGCCGAACGCCGCCGCACCTTCGGCAAATATTTCAAGGACAAGGAGCGGGCGCGTCGCAGCCTGGAGGCCGAGCTGGGGCCGATCCGGGTGGAGCGCGGCCTGCGAGACCCGGCCCTGCTGGACCAGCTGATCGACCTGAAGGCGGCGCAGTATCGGCGCTCGGGCCTGCACGACATCTTCGCCTGCGGCTGGACGCGGGACCTGCTGCACGCCCTGATGGCCGAGCCGCGCGCGGATTTCGGCGCCTCGATGGCGGCGATGCACGCGGGGGAAAAGCTGGTGGCGGTGGAATTCTCGCTGCACGCCGGGCGGCAGTACCATTTCTGGTTCCCGGTCTATGAGCCCGCCCTGGCGCGGTGTTCGCCGGGAATCCTGTTGAGCATGGACACGATGCGGCTGGCCTCGGCCGAGGGGTTCCGGGTGTTCGACTTCGGCTTCGAAGGCGAGCCCTACAAGAAGTATTTCGTCAACGCCCGCCAGACGGTGCGCGAGGCCGTGGTCTTGCGGCCCGGTTTGGGACAGGCGCTGGCCGACATGGCGGCGGGCGCGCTGGCGCAGGCGGGCGACAGGGGCGAGAGGGTCCGAACCTCCCTGCGCCGACGCTGGACCACCATAGAGGCGTGCGAACCGACGTCGGCCGGACGGCTGAGGGGCGCCGCCGCCGCGGCCCGCGCCGCCGCGCGCAAGCTGGCCGCCAGGAAGAAGACGTCCGCGCGCGTCGCCCATGCTTGAAGAAGAGGCTGCGATGACCGAACGCCGCACCCGTTATCCCGGCCCGATCGCCGAGGCCAGGGACCATCCCCATACGCTGGTCGCGCAGGGATTCGCCGAGGATGCGGCCCTGGCGGCCGTGCTGGATCGGTATCCGGCCGAACTGTTCGACATCAACCTTTACGACTTCGACGACGAGGGTCAGGTCAGCCTGCGTACGGGCGCGCGCGGGCGCCTGTCGGGCGCGGACCTGCTGGAGGCGATCAAACAGGGTCGTCTGTGGGTCAATCTGCGCGAGGTCGAGACGGGGTGGCCCGAGTTGTGGGCCGCCGCCATGAAGGATTTCGCGGCCATCCAGGCGACCTATCCGGGGATGCGGGCGGTTCGGAACGCGGGGCAGTTGATCCTGTCCTCGCCCAAGGCGCGGGTGCCCTATCACTTCGATGCGGCGGGGGTTGTGCTGTTCCACCTGCGCGGTCGCAAGCGGATCTTCGTCTATCCGGGCGACGAAGGGCATCTGCCCGAGCGCAACATGGAACAGGTGGTGGCGCGTCAGACGACCGAGGAACTGCCCTATGCCCTGGCGTTCGAGGACGACGCCCAGGTGATGGACCTGGAGCCGGGCCGGGCGCTGACCTGGCCGCTGTATGCGCCGCACCGGGTGGAGAATCTGGATCGGTTCTGCGTCAGCCTGTCGATGGATTTCCAGACCTGGCCGTCGCGGTTCAGGAACGGGGCGCTGTTCACCAATGCGGTGATCCGCGGCCGAGGCGGGCGGCCGCGCCAGACCGACGGCATGAGCACGCCCGAACTGGCGGCGCGCTGGGCCGCGTCCCTGGCGCTGAAGCGGGCGGGGGCGATGAAGAGCCGGATCGCCCATTTCGAGCGCGACTTCGAACCGGAAGTCGGGGCGGCGGACGGAGCGGGATTGCTGAAGGCGTCCTGAGACCTTCGCGTTAAATCGAGTTCATGACCTGAAGTTAAAATGACTTTGCAGCGGGCGTCGCGCACCTTCCTCGCACAGACGGGAAGGGAAAGCCGACATGAAGACCGCACTGATCGCCGCCGCCGCCGCCGCTCTGACGAGCTTGGCCGCCGCCCCCGCCTCGGCCGCCGAGGTTCAGATCCGCAACGCCGTGGCGCGGGTCGTGGTGATCGTGGAGGACCGCCAGGACATCGGGGTCGAGGTGACGCAGGGCGGATCGCGACTGCCGGCCATACAGGTGCGCCGCGACGGCCGCGACGTCCGCATCGACGGCGGACTGGGCCGCAACGGGGCTTTCTGGGCCAATGGCGGCAATCGCATCCGCAGCTGCAACACCGGCCGGGCCGACGCCGCCGATCCGGGACGTGGCGCGACGGTCGAGGTGCGCGACCTGGGCCGTTTGCGCCTGGAGGATGCGCCGATGATCGTGATTCGCACGCCGCGCGACGTGGACGTCAGCGCCGGCGGGGCCGTGTTCGGTTCGATCGGACGCGGCGCGCGCTCGGTCGATCTGGACAGCGGCGGATGCGGCGCCTGGAACGTCGCCAATGTCGACGGCCGTCTGTCGCTGGGCGTGGGCGGCTCCGGCTCCATCCGCGCGGGAACGTCGCGCGCCCTGCACGCCAACGTGGGCGGGTCGGGCAGCATCTATTCCGGCGCGACGGGCGACCTGAGGGCGGCGGTCGGCGGCTCGGGCAATGTCGATGTGGCCAGCGCCGGCGGCCAGGGCGATCTGTCCATCGGCGGCTCGGGCGGAATCAATGTGCGCCAGGGGCGGATGGACAAGCTGTCGGTCGCCATCGGCGGATCGGGCGACGTGCGCTACGGCGGGGCGACCCGCGATCTGAGCGTGGCCATCGCCGGCTCGGGCAATGTCCGCGTCGCTTCCGCCACCGGGGCGGTGTCGCGCACCGTGGTCGGATCGGGCTCGCTGCAGATCGGGCGCTGAGGTCCGCCTCTTCGCTTGAAACGGAAGGCCCTCGGTCGTGGAACCCCGGGGGCCTTCTCGTATGCGCGATGGAAAAAGCCCCGGCGGATCGCTCCGCCGGGGCCTCTTTGCCTTCCGATGGGGACCGGCGGCTGGATCAGAAGCCGCGCAGGCCCGGCAGACCGGCCAGGGTGCGGCCCAGGTTGGCGCCGGCGCGATCCAGCGATTGCAGCGTGCCGCCGAAGTTGTAGCGGGCGCCCACGACGAAGTTGTCGGAATCGACGTCCACGTCGTTCAGCGAAACGCGCTGCCACGAGCCGAACAGGCTGAACGGGCTGTTGTCCAGCTGGTACTCGGCGCCGACGCCATAGGCCCAGGCGTCGATTTCGCCGACCGAGTCCACGTCGACGTTGTTGTAGGATACGCCGGCGTTCAGGCGCAGCGACGGGTTGACGTAATAGGCGGCGTCGCCGCCGAACGTCCAGGCGTCAGCGCCGTCCAGATCGGTGTAGGCGACCACGCCGGTCAGGGTGGCGGACAGCAGATACTTCTGCACTTCGCCGCCGACCGAGAAATAGTTCTCGCCGCCGATGTCCGACACGCCCGCGAAGGCGCCGGCGCGCAGGTCCGAGCCGAAGGTCTTGGTCAGGTGAGCGGCGGCCGCGCCGACGGTGTCGTCGCCGAAATCGCTGTCGGCGTAGGCGACCGAACCGTTGACGGTCACGGTCCATTCCGGGGCGACCTTCACGGCGGCGACGCCGTCCAGGGTCGCGCCGTCGGTCTTCAGGCCTTCGGTGTCGGTGTGGGCGTAGCCCAGGCCGACCGAGCCAACGGACTCTTGAGCAAAGGCCGGGGCGGTGAACAGGGCGGCGGCGGCCGAGGCGAGGAGGATCGTCTTCATTTTGTTTTGTCCTTAGCAGTCATGCCCGGATGGGGGTCCGGGAGGGGCGCCTGCTATCAGCATACGGACTAAGCGCAGCATCAAACCGCCGTTCGCCAAGCCGCTGTCGTCAAGTTGTTGCGCGTCTGTCACGCACTACGGCAAGAATGTGTCGTCATAGCGGAGCAGGTGAGGCAAGGCCTTCGTGTCCGTCCACGATAGAGGGACTTAGCCCGAAGCGGGGCCGAGCACCGTCGATTTCCGCGCCGGATCGGACGGCTGAGGGGGCATGAGGGAAACCCCACTCTTGTTGGACCGGCTGTGCACTTCGGTGCAGACGCGGTTCGCAAGAACGACCTAAGTCACTGTTCTTTGCAGCTTCTTGGGACTTCAACGGCCTTCGCGGGCGACTGCGTGGGCCGATCGTTTTTGCGGATTTGCGTATCCTGAGGGCCTAGCGCCCGAAGGCCTTCGGTCTTTGAAATGGTTCACAGGGACGCGGTCCTCCGACCGCATTGGAAGTAAGCACCGATATGGATCAAAGCATCCGCATCAGGCTCAAGGCCTTTGATCATCGCGTCCTCGATTTCTCGACGCGCGAGATCGTCAACACCGCCAAGCGCACCGGCGCGACCGTTCGCGGTCCGATCCCGCTGCCGACCCTGATCGAGAAGTTCACCGTGAACCGCTCGCCGCACGTCGATAAGAAGTCGCGTGAGCAGTTTGAAATCCGCACGCACAAGCGCGTGCTCGACATCGTCGACCCCACCCCGCAGACCGTGGACGCGCTCATGAAGCTCGACCTGTCCGCCGGC
>NZ_QFNM01000017.1 GCF_003248455.1 Brevundimonas sp. | reverse complement strand
CCGATGTGACCCCATGAAGATCAACGGCAACACCATCAAGCCCGGCATGGTCCTGCAGCACAACGGCGGCCTGTGGGTCGTCACCAAGGCCAGCCACGTCAAGCCCGGCAAGGGCGGCGCCTTCGCCAACGTCGAGGCCAAGAACCTCGAGACCGGCAACAAGCTGAACGAACGCTTCCGTTCGGAAGACAAGGTCGAGCGCGTGACGCTGGAGCAGAAGGACTTCTCCTATCTGTTCGACAACGGCGACAGCCTGGTCTTCATGGACGACGCCACCTACGAGCAGATCGAACTGCAGAAGGACTGGGTCGGCGACGAGCGGATTCCCTATCTGCAGGAAGGCATGAAGGTCGTCATCGAGATGCACGAAGACCGTCCGATCGGCCTGGAGCTGCCCGATCAGGTCGTGCTGGAAGTCGCCGAGACCGAGCCGACCGTGAAGGGCCAGACCGCCTCATCCTCCTACAAGCCCGCTCTGGCCTCCAACGGCGTGCGCATCATGATCCCGCCCTATATGTCGGCCGGCGAGAAGATCGTCGTCGATACGACCAGCGGGGAATACGTCCGCCGGGCGGACTGACTGTTTGGGTGAGCGAGGGGTGTCAGTGAGCGAAGAGGTGAGCCGAGGCCGCCCTGTTCGCTCACCCCTTGCTCACTGACACTTCTCACCGACGCCGCTCAGACGTCGCCCTTGAACTTCTCCGTCTGTCCGGGCCGATGCCTTGAAGGACAGCCGGACCAGGAGATCCGCCGATGGCCCTCGCTTCCGCCCTGCTTCAAGTCATGACCGATGCGGTTCGCAAGACCGCCCGCCCGATGCTGCGCGACTTCGGCGAGGTGTCGCAGCTTCAGGTATCGAGGAAAGGCCCCGGCGACTTCGTCACGGCCGCCGACCTGAAGGCCGAGGACACCCTGTTCGAACTGCTGATGAAGGCCCGCCCCGGCTACGGCTTCCTGGGCGAGGAGCGGGGCATGGTCGAGGGCACCGACAAGTCCCACACCTGGATCGTCGATCCGATCGACGGCACCACCAACTTCATGCACGCCATGCCCCATTTCGCCATCACGGTGGGGCTGGAGCGCCGCGCGCCCGACGGCTCCAGCGAGATCGTCGCGGGCGTCACCTACAACCCCGTCATGAACGAGCTGTTCTGGGCCGAAAAGGGCAAGGGCTGCTATCTGAACGACCAGCGCATCCGCGTCGCCGGTCGTCGCGACCTGTCGGAATGCCTGATCGCCACCGGCCTGCCCTTCATCGGCAAGTCCGGCCACGCCCAGGCCATCAAGGACATCCACGCGGTGGGCCAGCGCGTCGCCGGCATCCGCCGCCTGGGCTCGGCCGCCCTGGACTTCGCCTGGGTCGCCGCGGGCCGCTACGACGCCTATTACGAGCGCAATCTGAAGCCCTGGGACGTCGCGGCTGGCATCCTGTTCGTCACCGAGGCGGGCGGGCGCGTCACCACCATCGACGAGGACGGCGATCCCAAGACGGGCGTGTCGATCCTGGCGTCCAACACCGAACTGCATCCGCACCTGCGCAAGGTGCTGCAAGGGGCGTAAGGCGTCACGGGGCTGTCGCGCCCCTGCCCTATTCAAGGCGGATGATCCGTTTCATCCTGGGCGCCCTGATCCTTCTGACGGGAACGCCGGCCTTGTCGCAGCCCCTGATCATCGCCCACCGCGGCGCCTCCGGCGAACGGCCCGAGCACACGCGCGCGGCCTATGAGCTGGCGGTCGAACAGGGCGCGGACGTGATCGAGCCCGATCTGGTGCTGACGAAGGACGGGATCTTCGTCGACCGGCACGAGAACGAGATCGGCGGCACGACCGACGTTGCCGAACGGCCGGAGTTCGCGGATCGCAAGACCACCAAGGTCGTCGACGGGGTCGAGACGACGGGCTGGTTCACCGAGGATTTCACCCTGGCGGAACTGAAGACCCTGCGGGCCAGGGAGCGGCTGCCCGTGTTCCGGCCCGGAAGCGCGGTCTTCGACGGGCAGGAGCCGATCCTGACCTTCGACGAGGTCGTGGCCATCGCCCGCGCGGCCTCGGCGCGGACAGGGCGCACCATCGCCGTGGCCCCGGAGTTGAAACACCCGACCTATTTCGCCGGGATCGGTCTGCCGATGGAAGACGCCTTCGTCGCCGAACTGGAGCGGCTGGGCCTGACGGGGGCGGGCGCGCCCATCATTGTCCAGTGTTTCGAGGTCGGACCGCTGGAGCGGCTGTCCGCGCGGATCGACGCGCCCCTGGCGCAGTTGGTCGCCGGCGCCGGCGGCCCGGCGGATCGGCCCGGCCTGACCTATGCCGAAATGATCACGCCCGACGGGCTGAAGACCATGGCCGCCTACGCCGACTGGGTCGCGCCGGAAATGACCCTGGTCCTGCCGCGCGACGCCCAGGGCCGCAGCGCCGCCGCCAGCGCCCTGGTGGACGACGCCCATGCGGCGGGGCTGAAGGTGGCGGTCTGGACCGTGCGGGCGGAAAACGCCTTCTTGCCCGCCGAACATCGCCGGGGCGAGGGCCTAGCGGACCATGGCGACATGGCGGCCTATGTCCGCGCGCTGGCCGCGACCGGCGTGGACGCCATCTTCAGCGACTTCCCCGGATTGGCGCGGGCGGGGCTGTAGGGCCCCTTTCGGCCGCCTCGATCAACCCGCCCGGAACTGCAGCTCGGCCAGGCGGGCGTAGAGGCCGCCCCTGGCGACCAGCTGGTCGTGCGTCCCCTCCTCCACCACCCGGCCGTCGTCCATGACGACGATGCGGTCGGCCCGAAGCACGGTCGCCAGGCGGTGGGCGATGACCAGGGTGGTGCGCTCCTCCATCGCCTGGTCGAGGGCGACCTGAACCAGGCGTTCGCTTTCGGCGTCCAGGGCGCTGGTCGCCTCGTCCAGCAGCAGGATGGGGGCGTCGCGGACCAGGGCGCGGGCGATGGCCAGACGCTGGCGCTGGCCGCCCGACAGGCTCTTGCCGCGTTCGCCAAGCGGGGTGTCGAAGCCTTCCGGCAGGGCGTCGATGAAGCCCAGGGCCTGAGCCTTCTCGGCCACGGCGCGGGCCTCTTCCAGGGTGGCGTCCTCGCGGCCGAAACGGATATTCTCCAGCGCCGAGCCGGAAAACAGGGGCGTCTCCTGCGAGACCCAGGCGAAACGCGCGCGCACGGCGACGGGATCGGCCTGGCGCACGTCGACCCCATCGACCGAGACCATGCCGCTCTGCGGGTCGTAGAACCGCAGCAACAGACGAAAGACGGTGGACTTGCCCGCGCCCGACGGGCCGACTAGGGCCACGGTCTCGCCCGGCCGGACGGTCAGGCTGAACCCCTTCAGGGCCGGCAGATCGGGACGCCCCGGATAGGCGAAGCCGACGGCGGACATCGACAGCTCTCCACGCGGCGGCTGGGGCAGGATCGACGGATGGGCGGGCGGCGCGATGCCGGGGACGGCGCGCATCAATTCCTCGATCCGCTCCATGGCGCCGGCGGCCTTCTGCACGTCGCCCCAGCTTTCGCCCAGCGCGCCCACGGCCCCGGCGGCGAAGACCGACAGCAGGACGAATTGCAGCAGGGCGCCAGGCGTCATGACGCCGGCGACCACGTCCTGCGCGCCCAGCCACAGCACCAGGGTCACGCCGCCGAACATGACGACGATGATCAGGGCCGTCATCCAGGCGCGGGCCTGCATCCGGGTGAGCGAGGCGGAAAAGGCGTCCTCGACCGCCGCGCCGAAGCGGGCGATGGCGCTTTGCTCGCGGCCGAAGGCCTGGACCGTCTCGATGGCGTCGACGCTTTCGCCCGCGAAGCCGACGGCGTTGGCAAAGCGATCCTGGGACGCCACGGTCAGTTTGCGGACCCGACGGCCGAAGATGAAGATCGGCCCCAAGAGGAAGGGCACGATCAAAAGCACGAATCCGGTCAGCTTGGGACTGACGAAGAACAACAGGATCACCCCGCCGATCAAGGTCAGGAAGTTCCTGAGCGCATAGGAGATCGAGGTGGTCATCAGCGTCTCGACCAGGGCGATGTCGGTGGTCAGCCGCGACAGCACCTCGCCCGTGCGCATATGGGCGTAGAAGGACGGGTCCAGCGTCAGGATGCGGCCGAACAGGCCCTTGCGGACATCGGCGATGACGCGCTCGCCCGTGCGGGTGACGAAATAGTAGCGGGCGGCCGTGGCCAGCCCCAGGAAAAGGGCGTTGGCGCCCAGCAGGACGAACCACAGGTTCAGGTGCGCGCCGCCCGCCTCGAACCCGTGGTCGATGGCGCCGCGCGCCAGGCCGGTCAGCCCCAGGGAGGCGGCGGTGGACAAGAGCAGCCAGAAGACCGCCATCAGGGCATGGCCCTTGTGCCGCATGGCGAAGGGGATCAAACGGGCCAGCGGACGGATGTCGCGGCGCTTGGCGCGCTTGGCCCCCGCCTCGGCCATCTGGTCGGCCAGCAGGGCGCCGGCGCTCGGCCGTCCCTCGACGGAGGCCAGACCGGAAGCGCGGTTGGCGGAGGGGGCGGAGGCGGTCTGATCGGTCATGGCGCCCGCCTCTTGCCCCGGAACGCCCCTCAGTGTAAACGCCGCGCTCTTTCCCGCTGGATCTTTCGGCGGGATTCTCAATTTCACGCGCACCGACGGTCGGCATCGTCATCGCGCCAGAGACCGGACGACGACCATGAAAGCGGATACCCATCCCGACTATCACTTCATCACCGTGGTGATGACCGACGGCACCTCCTACCAGACCCGTTCGACCTACGGTAAGGAAGGCGACACGCTGAACCTGGACATCGATCCGACGACGCACCCGGCCTGGACCGGCGGCAACGCCCAGCTGATGGACCGCGGCGGCCGCGTTTCGCGCTTCAACAACAAGTTCGCCGGCTTCATCAAGAAGTAGGACCTTGTCGGCTGCGACATGTTGCAGCAAACAGGTCTCGAAGAGCGTCGGTCGCAAGACCGGCGCTTTTTGTTTGCCCGGAACACCGATAATGTAGGGACGTTCGGGTACCAGGGGCGTCGGCCAAGCTGGCCGAAGCGATCGAAGAAGCGGACAGGATATGAATAGACGGCAACTGGGTCTGGGCGTCGCGACGGCGGCCATGGCCCTCGGCTCCGCGGCGCGCGCGCAACAGGTGTTCGTGCAGCGCGGCCCGGAAGCGACCGCCTTCTACAACAGCTTCAACGATCAGATTTCGCGCCTGCCCGAAACCCAGCAGGCCGACGTCCGCGCCTTTTACGAGTTGAACAACTGGCGGCCGGTGTGGAACGCCGAGCGGGTTCGCGCCCTGAACGCCGCCGCCGCGCGCGCGGACCGGCATGGCCTGGCGACGGCGGATTATTTCGACTTCGTGGGTCTGGCGGCCGACCCGGCCAGCGCCGACCTGCGCACGACGGCGGCGGCCCTGGCCTACGCCCGCGTCCTGGCCGAGGGCAAGGTGCGGCCCGAAACGGTCGAGGACCTGTGGGAGATGCAGAAGAACCGCGTGGACCTGCCGCGCGGCCTGACCGACGCCCTGAACCGAAACGTCCTGCCCAACTGGTTCGACGGCCTGGCGCCGACCGACATCGGCTATCAGAACCTGTCGGCGGGCTATGTGCGCTATCGCCGCCTGGCGGCCCAGGGCGGCTGGCCCCGGTTCGCGCAAGGCGCGACCATCGAACCGGGAAACAGCGACCGCCGCATCCCCGCCCTGATCGACCGTCTGACGGCCGAAGGCGACCTGTCGGCCGCCGACGGCGCGCGCCTGAAGGCGCAGGGCCTGACCTATGGCGCCGAACTGCAACGCGCGGTGCAAAGCTTCCAGAATCGGCACGGCCTGGGCGCCGACGGCCGGATCGGCGCGGGAACGCAGCGTTCGCTGTCCGCCTCGGCCGAGGATCGGGCGCGCCAGATCGCCCTGAACCTGGAGCGCCGCCGCTGGCTAAAGCGTGACCTGGCCCCCGAGCGGATCGAGGTCAACACCGCCGCGGCCATCATGGTCTATTGGAAGGACGGCAAGCCCGTTCACTCCAATCGCGTCGTGGTCGGCTCGGCCGAGAACCAGACCCCCAGCCTGGAAAAGCCCTTCGCCTCGGTCGTCGCCAATCCGCCCTGGTATGTGCCGGCCGGCATCGCGCGCCGCGAAATCCTGCCCAAGGGCCCGGGGTATCTGGCCGCCAACGACATGTATGTGAAGGACGGCATGGTCATCCAGCGCGCCGGCCCCCGCTCGGCCCTGGGCTATGTGAAGTTCGAACTGCGCGACAGCTACGCCATCTTCCTGCACGACACGCCGTCGAAGGCCGCGTTCAACCTTTCGATGCGCCAGCGCAGCCACGGCTGCGTGCGGGTGCAGAACGCGGTGGAGTTCGCGCGCCTGCTGCTGTCGCCCGATCCGGCCAAACTGGCCCAATTCGACACGGCTCAGGACACGCGCGAGACGACCCGCGTCACCACCGGCCGTGAAATCTCGGTGCGTCTGCTGTACTGGACCGCCTTCGTGGACGGTCAGGGCCGCGTGGCGTTCCGCGAAGACGGCTATGGCCGCGACGACAAGCTGGCCCAGGCCCTGGGCATCGGCGTCAACCTGCCCAAGCCCATCGACGACGGCCGGTCCGACGCCAACGACGTCGGACCGTAGTCCGGGGATCAGCCTCGGAAGGCGGCTTCCAGCAATCCCAACTGGCTGAGCACGGGATTCGCCGGAGCCTGGTCCCGGTCGTCCAGATACATGCGGCGATCCAGATAAAGGGTGCGTTCGAACAGCTTTTCGGAGCGCACCAGATATTCCACCAGGGCGATCGGCAGTTCGGCGTGGCTGGGCTCGCTCTCTATGCGCCGGTCGTTCAGGCGGTAACGCGGCTCGCACGCCGTTTCGGGCGTCATGTCGTCCTCGCGCACGGCCCGCTGGACCAGCAGCCACGAGGCGATCTGCATCAGCCGCGTGGTCAGCTTCATGCTCTCGGCCGCATAGGCCAGGGCGGCGGCGCGCGACAGCATCTTGGATTCGCGCCGTCCCTCGCCGTCCAGATAGGCGGCGGTCTCCTCCACAAGCTCCATCCCTTCGCGGAAGGTGCGGTCGAACAGTTCCGAACGGGCGAAGTCGCGCACGGTGCGGCTGCGGTCGGCGGAGGTGGGGACGGAGGCGAGGGTCATTTCAGCTTCGATCATCGGGTCTGCGGCGCCGTCCTGCAATCGGCCCCGACGGAGCCGTTCGCCACGACGATGCAACGCTCATGCCATGGCGGGACCGCTTGGGCGATCACGATCCGAAGTTGAACAGGGCGTCGGCGGCGTTTTTCTTGGAGCGTTTCGTGTCGATGGCCGCGCGGGCGCGGGCGATCTCGTCCTCCAGCGCCTGGATGCGCTCCTGCAGGTCCTCCACGGAATAGACGTCCAGGTCTTCGCGCGACAGCGCGCGCAGGGGTTCGCCGCGCTGGGGTCGGGGTTCGGGATCGTCGAACATCGTCTGCGCCCTTCGTTCCGGTGTTGGCCAAGGCGGGCCGGGGCGCCTATCTGAACGCCCTGACACGGACGAAAGCAAGGCGGCGGATACGATGCGGGTCATTGAGATCGAAGGCGGTTCCGGGCCGGCCGAAGCGCTGAGGGGCGCCGAACGCCCCGATCCCGTCGCGGGAGCGGGCCAGGTGGTCATCCGGGTGCGCGCGGCGGGGGTGAACCGGCCGGACCTGCTGCAACGCCTGGGCGCCTATCCGCCCCCGCCCGGCGCCTCGGACATCCTGGGCCTGGAGGTCGCCGGAGAGATCGCCCAGGTCGGCGCGGGCGTGACGCGCTGGCGGGTCGGCGACCGGGTCTGCGCTCTTCTGGGCGGGGGCGGCTACGCCGAACAGGCGTTGGTGGACGCCCGCCATGTCGTGCCGATCCCGGAGGGGCTGGATTTCGTCCAGGCGGCGGCCCTGCCGGAGACCGTCTTCACCGTCTTCGCCAATGTGTTCGAAGGCGGGGCGCTGAAGGCGGGCGAGACCCTTCTGATCCACGGCGCGACCAGCGGCATCGGCGTCATGGCCATCCAGATGGCCAAGGCGGCCGGCGCGACCGTGATCGCCACATCGCGCGGCGCGGACAAGGCCAGGGCGGCCGCCGGGCTGGGCGCGGACGTCAGCCTGGACGCCAAGGCGGACGACCTGGAGGCGCGGATCAAGGCGGCGGGCGGCGCCGACGTGGTTCTGGACATGGTCGGAAAGGACTACGCCGCCCTGAATCTGCACAGCCTGAAGGCCGGCGGGCGCTGGGTGGTGATCGCCTCCCTGACCGGCGCCAAGGTCGAGATGAACCTGCAGCGGATCATGCTGAAGCGGCTGACGCTGACCGGATCGACGCTGCGAAGCCGGTCCGCCGACGAGAAGGCGCGGCTGACCGCGGCTGTGGAGGCGACGGCCTGGCCCTGGATCGTGTCGGGCGCGGTCAGGCCGCCGATCCACGCCGTCTATCCGCTGGCGCAAGCCGCCGACGCGCACGCCGCGCTGGAGGCCGGCGCGCACGTCGGCAAGATCATGCTCGAGGTCTAACGGTTCGGCCGTCGGCCGCCGGACACCGGACGCACGGAGGAAATGCTATCGTTGAAGCCGCCGCTGAGATTGCGGACATTCCCCTCGACCACGCGGCAGCGGCCGCGGAACTCGGCGTCGGTGCAGACCTCCCAGCGCCCCTGCACGCGCATGGAGCTGATGCGGTCGTTGAACGGCGTGCGTCCCAGGTTGCGATCCTCGCTGGTGAACTCGCGCGAGGCGCCCCGGAAGTTGGCGTTTTCATAGACGGTGATGGAGGAGCGGCCCCAGCCGCCGCCACCGTTACCCGGTCCCCAGCCGCCGTCGCCGCCGCCCGGCCGTCCCGGCCGACCGCCCTCGTAATCGCCTCTGAAGCGCCCGCAGACCAGAAGTCCGTTGTTGTTGACGATCTCTTCGTTGCCGCAGCGGACCAGTTCGATCGAGGTGCCGCGCATCTGGCCGCGCTCGTCGCGACAGTCGGCATACAGCCGGCCCTGGTTGACGTAGGCCTCGGTGCAGGTCTGGGCGTAGCTGCCGCGCGGGGCGACGCGCAACTGTTGCGGCTCCACAGGGGGCGACATGGCGGCGGCCAAGGCGGCCGCGAACAATAGGGACATTATGGTTCTCCTCTCCGAAAGCTCAAAGCCTTCACTACCGCGAAGGTTGCACCCGGCGGATGAACCGTTGCTGTATTCGATTGTCGGGCGGCGTTTTCTTTTCGCGCGAATAGGCCTATATCGACGTCATAAGCGCCCGGTCGAAAGGCCGGGCGCCGTCGTATCCAACGCCAGCCGAAGCCTCATTCGGCGGCTCCTACAACACCGGGACGAACGCCCCATGAGCGACATTCTGATGCCCAAGGCCACTGCGGTCTGGCTGGTCGACAACACCTCCCTCAGCTTCGAGCAGATCGCGGACTTCTGCGGCCTGCACCCGCTGGAAGTCCGCGGCATCGCCGACGGCGACGTGGCGCGCGACATCCGCGGCGTCGATCCCGTCACGGGCGGCCAGTTGACGCGCGAAGAACTGGACAAGGCGCAAGCCGATGAAAACTATCGCATGAAGGCGATCGTCAGCCGCCACGCCGAACTGCTGAAATCGGCCAAGCCCGCGCCGAAATACACCCCGGTGTCGCGTCGCCAGGACCGCCCGGACGCGATCGCCTGGTTCGTGCGCAATCACCCCGAGGTGACGGACGCCCAGATCGCCAAGATGCTGGGCACGACCAAATCCACCATCGAGAGCGTGCGCAACCGCACGCACTGGAACAGCGCCAACATCAAGCCGGTCGATCCCGTGACCCTGGGGCTGGTCGGGCAGCTGGCCCTGGACGAAGTGGTCAAGAAGGCCGCCGAGAAGAAGGCCAAGGACGATCTGAAGAAGGGCGGCGGCACCCTCCAGCCCGTCGAGGAGGTCGAGGCCGAGCCGGAGTTCGTCCCGGAAGCCCGGCAACGCCCCAGCGCCGAACCGACGGCGGAATCGGTGTTCGGTTCGAAAGGCTGATCCGAAACCCCTTCCGTCACGGCGCGAAAACGCGCCGCGCGCCTCCCCGGGAATGGGGAGGCGGACGGAACAAAAACGGCCCCGGAGAGCGCTCTCCGGGGCCGTCGTCGTTTCGGAGGAATGATGCGTCCCTAGTGGACGCGGGCCTCCAGACTGATGATCTCTTCCTTGAGCCGAAGCTTCTTCTGCTTCAGCTCCCTGACCTGCAGCGTGTCCACGGACGGACGGGTCAGCTCCTTCTGGATGGTCTCATCCAGGGTGCGATGACGATTACCCAGTTCGCGAATACGAGCCTCGATGGTCATGGCTTGCGCCTCCTCAGGTTAGGGACCAGTAGAGTGAGCGCCCGGTTTGACAGGCTGTAGAATCACATTCCGGTGACAGCCCGCCTGGCCGGACCCGATGGAGGCTGACCGCAAATATGGTCGATGATGTGAACGGAGCCATACGGAACCCGCCCGCGCGGATGGTGGTCGGAATCTCGGGGGCTTCCGGCGCGCTCTATGGCGCACGGGTGCTGGACGCCCTGAACGACCTGGGCGTCGAGAGCCACCTGGTCGTGACCAAGGCGGCCCTGCTCACATTGTCGCAGGAGACCGACCTGTCGCCCGACGACCTGACGGCCAAGGCCTCGGCGGTCCACAAGCTGAGCGATGTCGGCGCGACCATCGCCTCAGGCTCGTTTCGCACCCTGGGCATGATCGTCGCGCCCTGTTCGATCAGGACGATGAGCGAGATCGCGACGGGCGCGACCTCCACCCTGCTGACGCGCGCCGCCGACGTAACGCTGAAGGAACGGCGGCCGCTGGTGCTGATGGTGCGCGAAACGCCCTTCCATCTGGGCCACCTGCGCACCATGACGGCCCTGGCCGAGATGGGGGCGGTCATCGCCCCGCCCCTGCCCGCCCTGTACGCCCGCCCCGCGTCGATCCTGGACATGGTCGACCAGTCGGTGGGCCGCGCGCTGGACCTGTTCGGCCTGGACTGGGGCGCGGTGCGGCGTTGGGAAGGCCTGAGCTGATGGGGTTGTGGGACTGGGCGGTCGCCGCCTATTGGGCGCCCGGCGTTTCGCAGGCGTGTCTGGCGCTGCAGGACGATCACGACCAGAATGCGCCGCTGCTGCTTTGGTCGGCCTGGGTCGCCGCGACGGGACGGCGGCCCGATGCGGAGACGCTGGAGGCGGTCTGCGACACCGCGCGCGCCTGGGACGGGGTGGTCGTGGCGCCGCTGCGCGCCATGCGCCGCACGTTGAAGGCGCCCGTGCCCGACATCGACGACGGCCCGCGCGAGACCATCCGAAACCGCGTCAAGGCGCTGGAGCTGGAGGCCGAACGCCATCTGCTGGAGGCGCTGGAGGCGCTGGCGCCGGAGCCGACGGGCGCGCCACGTCCCGCCATCGACGCCCTGGCCGCCACCGCAAGGGTCTGGGCCCCGGTCACGCCGCGCCCGGCGCTGATCCGCCTGGCCGACGCCCTTCCGGCCTGAGACCGGCGTGGCTATAAGCGCCCTGGGGACCAGACGATGAACGACGACCTGCCCGACATCAGCGAAGAGGAAGCGGCGCTGCACGCCCGCGTCAGAATGCTGCGCCAGGAGCACGCCGACCTGGACGCCTCCATCGAGGCCCTGAGCCAGGCCGCCGTGCCGGACCAGTTGATGATCGCCCGGCTGAAGCGCAAGAAGCTGGCCATCAAGGACGAGATCGTGAAGATCGAGGACGTCATCCTGCCCGACATCATCGCCTGAGCGGAGGCCGGCGAGTTCCGCCCTGCGACCATCCGCCGCCCGAACCAGGCCGCAAAGTCGCCCAAGCGTCCGGCCATAAGCCCGCCTCCACGGAGCGACGTGCGGCGTAGGACGCCGCCGCGTTCCCTCATTCCAGAGCGTAGAACGCTGGAGCCGCCGCCGAATGCGACGCCTGCCGACCCACGCGCCGATGGCGCGCTGCAAGACCCTTTTGATCCATTCCAGCCAGACGGCCGCCTTCGCCGCCGTGGCCGTCTTCGCGGCCGCCGCCGCGCCCAATGTCGCGCCTGCGCCCGACCCCGCGCCGACGCCGGTCGCCGCGCCCGTGGCCCCGCCGATCAAGGCCCAGGTGGAAAAGGCCGGGCCGGTGACGCGCCAGATCGTCTTTTCCGCCCCGGTGCGCGGCTATGCGATCAACTCGGCCTTCGGCCTGCGCAAACTGGCCATCGAGGCCAAGGCCCGCGCGCACAAGGGCGTGGACATCGCCGCGCCGAAAGGAACCAGCGTCTTCACCGCCGCCGAGGGCCAGGTGGCGCGAACCGGCCATGACGCCGGCGGCTATGGAAACTTCATCGAGGTGCGCCATCCGAATGGGATGACCACCCTCTATGGCCATCTCAGCCGCATCGACGTGGCCAGCGGCGACAGCCTGACGCCGGGCCAGCGCATCGGCCTGGTCGGCTCCACCGGCTATTCCACCGGCCCGCACCTGCATTTCGAGGTTCGCCGAAACGGCGCCCAGCTCAATCCGACCAAGGTGGTGGACCGCCATTTCGAGATCGCGATCAAGCCGAAGACCTGATCGTCGCCTGCGGTGGAATCGCATTGACGACTGGCGTCGGGGCGGCGACGGCCATAGGCTGACGGCTGGGAACAAGGGGGCGACATGGCGGCGTTGACGCTGGACGGTGTGGGTAAGCGATACGGCGACTTCGAGGCCGTGCGCGATCTGAGCTTTGAGGTTCGAAAGGGGTCGATCTGCGGCTTCCTCGGGCCGAACGGGGCGGGCAAGACCTCGACCCTGCGAATGATCCTGGGGCTGCAGCCGGCGACGGCGGGGCGAATCGACATCCTGGGCGCGCCGGACGGACGGCTGGTGCGCGACCGGATCGGCTTCCTGCCCGAAGAGCGGGGCCTCTACAAGAAGATGACGCCGGTCGAGGCCATCGCCTTCTTCGGCGCGCTGAAGGGCCTGCCCGCCGCCGAGGGCCGCAGGCGGGCCAGGATCATGCTGGAGCAGCAGGGCCTGGGCGCGGCGCAAAAGAAGAAGATGAAGGAGCTGTCCAAGGGCATGGCGCAGAAGGTGCAGCTGATCGCCTCGATCGTGCATCAGCCCGAGTTCGTGATCCTGGACGAGCCCTTCTCCGGCCTGGACCCGGTGAACCAGCAGGGGCTGGAGGCGATGATCCGCGATCTGGCGGCCGGCGGGGCGACCGTGCTGTTCTCGACCCATGTGATGCAGCACGCCGAGCGGCTGTGCGACAAGGTCGTGCTGCTGGCGCGCGGGCGAAAGGCGTTCGAGGGCACGGTCGATCAGGCCAAGGCCACGTCGCCGCGCTTCCTGGAGCTGGACGGCGCGATCGGCGCCGCCGACGCCGCCGCCCTGCCCGGCGTCGCGGATGTGGAGACCCTGTCGGACCAGGACGGCCTGCGCCGCCTGAAGATCGCCCTGTCGCCCGGCGCGGCGGGCCAGGAGACGCTGAAGGCGGCCTTCCTGAACGGTCTGGACGTGCGCGGTTTCGCCCTGAAGGAACCGACGCTGCACGACGCCTTCATCGGCCTGACCGGCGACCACCCCGATCAACCCCTGGCCCGTGCGGAGGCGGTCCAATGAAGCGCACCCTGCTGATCGCGCGCCGCGAATATGTCGCCTACGCCAAGACCGTGGGCTTTTGGCTGTCGTTGCTGGCCTTTCCGCTGTTCGCGGTGCTGGGCGGCGGCATTCCGCTGCTGATCCGCTCGGCCGAGCCGATCAAACAGGTGGCGCTGATCGAACAGGGGCCGCAGGCGACGGGCCTGGCCGCCGCCGTCCGCGCCTCGCTGCAGGCCGACCGGGATCGCCAGAACGACCGGATTCGCCAGGCCGCCGAAAAGGGCCAGTCCGGCGCCGGACGCGCGGTCGCCTCGATAAGCGGCCCCAAGATCGAGCTCGTCGCCGCGCCGCCGGCCATCGCGAACGCCGCCGGCGCGGCGCGCGACGCCGCGATCAAGACCGCGCTGGACAAGCAGACGCCCAAGGATCGTCGCCTGGACGCCGTGGTGTTCCTGGACCGGATAGACGGCAAGCCCGCCGCCCAGGTCTGGACCGGCCGGGCGAACGACAACGAGGTCTCAGGCTTCGTGCGGAACGCCCTGCGCGATGCGCGACGGACCGAGCTGCTGGCCGCCGCCGGCGTGCCGCCCGCGGTGGCGGACGAGGTCCAGACCTTCCGGCCCGAGGTCAAGGCCTTCTCGCCGAACGCCGCCAGCGGGGGCGAGGTGTCGATGCGCGACCGCATCCCGTCCTTCGTGGGCCTGGGCGCCGGCTTCCTGCTGTGGTCGCTGGTCATCACCGGCGCCTCCATCCTGTTGAACAGCGTGATGGAGGAGAAGTCGAACAAGATCCTGGAGGTGCTGCTCTCGTCGGCCTCGGCGACCGAAATCCTGACCGGCAAGGTGCTGGGGGTGGCCCTGTTGACCCTGACCGTCATGGCGGTGTGGGGCGGGATCGGGGCGTCGACGCTTCTATCCGCATCGCCCCAGGCGGCGGCCAGCATCGGCCAGGCGCTGATGCACGACGGCCTGATCTTCTATTTCGTCGCCTATATGGTCGGCGGCTATCTGATGTATGCGGTGCTGTTCGCGGCCATCGGGGCCTTCTGCGAGACGCCGCGCGACGCCCAGACCCTGATGGGACCGATCATGATGATCCTGGTCGTGCCGATCCTGGTCATGCAGATGGCCCTGACCAGCCCCGATGCGCCGGTGGTGAAGGCGCTGTCGTGGATTCCCTTCTTCACCCCCTTCCTGATGAGCGCGCGGGTGCCCAGCGACCCCCCGTTGATCGAGGTGGTGCTGACCCTGATCGGCATGTTCGCGACCGCCGCCTTCATGGTCTGGATCGCCGGCCGGGCCTTCCGCGCAGGGGCATTGTCGGACGTGAAGCTGAGCTGGAAGACCTTCGGTCGGGCGATCACCGGGCGGGCGTAACCAGCGCGGCGTCTCCTCCCTGTCGCGTAGCGATGGGGAGGTGGCGCGGCGCTTCTTCAGCGCCGTGACGGAGGGGTTCTGTCCCGCCTCACCAGCGCCTGTGGGACTTCAAAAGCCCCCTCCACCACGCTACGCGCGGTCCCCTCCCCGCTCCGCAGGGTGGAGACAAGAAAAAGGCCGCTTCCCGGAGGAAGCGGCCTTTGATCTTGCGGCTTTCGCCCGGGTCTTAACGACCGCCGGGAACGCGCGGCTTCGGCGCGGGCAGCAGGCCCTCGCGTTGAGCGCGCTTGCGGGCCAGCTTGCGGGCGCGACGGACGGCTTCGGCCTTTTGACGGGCGCGCTTTTCCGACGGCTTTTCGTAGTGCACGTGGCGCTTCATTTCACGGAAGCTGCCTTCGCGCTGCATCTTCTTCTTCAGGGCCTTCAGCGCCTGATCGACGTTGTTGTCGCGGACGAAAATCTGAACCAGGTTGAACTCTCCTTTGGCCGCCCGCCGCGTCCTGTGAGGGAGACGGGCGAACAAAATAAAATCGTCTTCCGAAGGCCGAGCCGTCGGATGAAGGCGCGCTGATACACGAGCCGCCCCTTCCTGTCCAGATCGTCGCGACCATTCTTCATGGCTCGAAACGCACGACCGAGCGGCGTATGATCGTCCTCATGACCGAAACGATGGATTGGGCCGAGCGGACCGAACAAGGGGTGCTGGACGCCGCCATCGGCCGTGCGCCCGCCCTGGGCTGGAACGCGCGTCTGGTGCGCGAGGCGTGCGAAGCGTGCGGCCTGTCGGCGGGCGACGAGGAATTGCTGCTGCCGAACGGGGCGCGCGATCTGGCCGCCCTGCTGTCGCGCCGCCACGATTCGCGCGCGCTGGAGGCTCTGTCCGCCATCGAGGCCAAGTCGCTGAAGATTCGCGAGCGAATCGCCCGCGCCGTGTCCGAACGGATGGAGGCGGGCGCCGCCGATCTGGAGGCCACGCGTCGCTGCGCCGCCTTCCTGGCCCTGCCGGTCAACGCCGACCTGGGGCTGAAGCTGGCCTGGGAGAGCGCCGACCATCTGTGGCGCTGGGCCGGGGACGAGGCGACCGACTGGAACCACTATTCGAAGCGGACGATCCTGTCGGGCATTCTGATTCCGGCCCTGACGATGCGCTGGTTCGACGGGCGCGAGGCGGCGGAAGGCTTCGTCGCGCGGCGGATCGACAACGTCATGGCCTTCGAGAAGTGGAAGGCCGGCAAGGACTTCGACGCGCCGTTCAAGAAGGTCAGCGAGGCGCTGAGCCGGCTGCGATACGGGGCGAAAGCTTAAAACGCTCTTCTTTCGTCATCCTCCGGCAAACCGCTTGCGGCGCAAACCGGGGGACCAGCGCCGCCGAAGGCGATATTGTCCGCCGCACGACTGAAAGACCGAGACGGAAAGACCGAGATGGCGACAGGTTCGCGCTCGCGCGCGCCGCTGGGTCCCCCGATCTCGCTCCGCTCGTCGGAGGATGACGAACGTGAGAACGCTAGACGGCCCCCAGCACCTTGTTCACATGCGCCATCTTGCGGCCGGGGCGGGCCTCGGCCTTGCCGTAGAGGTGCAGGCGTTCGTCGGCCTTGGCCGAGAGGGCGCGCCACTGTTCGACCTCGTCGCCCAGCAGATTGGTCATTTCGATGCGGGCGTGGGCGGTGGTGGGGCCGAGCGGCCAGCCGGCGACGGCGCGGATGTGCTGTTCGAACTGGTCGCAGACGCAGCCGTCCTGGGTCCAGTGGCCGGTGTTGTGGACGCGCGGGGCGATCTCGTTGACCAGCAAGACATCGTTTCCGAGGTCGAACAGCTCGACGCCCAGGACGCCGACGTAGTCCAGCCCGTCCAGGATCGCCTCGGCGATGGCGCGGGCGCGAACTGGCGTCTTCTCGTCCACGGCGGCGGGGGCCAGGGTGGTGCGCAGGACGCCGCCCTCGTGCCGGTTCTCGCCCAGGGGATAGACCGCCATATGGCCGTCCCAGTCGCGGGCGGCGATGACCGACAGTTCGCGCACGAAGGTCGCCCTGGCCTCCAGGATGGCCGGACGGCCGCCCAGGCTTTCCAGGGCGGCGGGCGCA
Source organism: Brevundimonas sp. (assembly GCF_003248455.1). Lineage (GTDB taxonomy): Bacteria > Pseudomonadota > Alphaproteobacteria > Caulobacterales > Caulobacteraceae > Brevundimonas. The sequence goes on along the minus strand of NZ_QFNM01000017.1, from coordinate 41,172 downwards.
TCCTCGACGGCGTGAATCCAGACCTGGCCCTTGCCGTCATAGCCTTCGCGACGGGTCTTCAGCAGGGCGGGCAGGCCCAGTTCGGCCAAACCGACGATCAGGTCGTCCAGCGTATCGACGACCGCGAAGGCGACCGTCGGCGCGCCGACGGCGTTCAGGAAGGTCTTTTCGTCCACCCGGTCCTGGGAGACGCGCAGCGCCGTCGGCCCTGGCGCGACCAGGGCGCCCGCCTCGGCCAGACGTTCGATGGATTCGGCGGGGACGTTCTCGAACTCGAAGGTGACGATGTCGGCGGCGCGGCCCAGGGCCGTCAGGGCGTGGGGATCGTCATAGGCGGCGACGATCTGATGCGCCGAGACGCGGCCGGCCGGGCTGTCGGCCTCGGGGTCCAGGATGACGACATCGAACCCCAGGCGCGACGCCGCCTGGCTCAGCATCCGGCCCAGTTGGCCGCCGCCGATGACGCCGAGGGTGGAACCGGGGGGAAGCGGCAGATCGGGCACTCAGTCCTCGACGGTTTCGGCGACGGCGTCGGTCTGGGCGGCGCGGAAGGCGGCCAGCCGTTCGGCCAGGGCTTCGTCAGACAGGGCGAGTATCTGGGCGGCCAGGATGCCGGCGTTGGCGGCGCCCGCCTCGCCGATGGCCAGGGCGGCTACGGGCACGCCGGCCGGCATCTGGACGATGGACAACAGGCTGTCCATGCCCTTCAGCGCCTTGGACTGGACCGGCACGCCCAGCACAGGCAGTTCGGTCATGGAGGCGGCCATGCCCGGCAGATGGGCGGCGCCCCCGGCCCCGGCGATGACGACCTTGAACCCTGCGGCCTTGGCGCCGGTGGCGAAGGCGACCAGTCGTTCGGGCGTGCGGTGGGCGCTGACGACCTTGGCCTGCCAGGCGACGCCCAGCTGATCCAGCTTGTCGGCGGCCAGTTTCATCGTCGGCCAGTCCGAACGGCTGCCCATGATGATCGCCACCGGGGTTTCGGAAGTCGCCATGTCTGCAAGGCCCCTCGCGGAAAGGCGCCCGTTACAGCACCGACGGGACGGCCGCAACCGCAAGCCGGCGGTTTCCGACGCGCGGCGGCTTCAATGTCGCGGAATCACGCTCTACCATCGGCCGACCCTGCGCGACCTCTTATGAGTCGCGCGATCGGAGCCCATCCTGCGCCGTGACCGACGTGGCCGAACACGACCTGACCGCCGAGATCGCGCGCCTGCGTCTCGAGCTGGAAGCCTGGAAGTCGCGCGCCGCCGCCGCCGAGGCCGCCGCCGACCACGATGTGCTTACCCCCGCCCTGAACCGGCGGGGCTTCATGGCGGCGCTGCAGCGGACCATGGCCTATTGCCAGCGGCACGGGGTGCCGGCCGTGCTGCTGTATCTGGACATGGACGGGTTCAAGGGCGTCAACGACCGGCTGGGCCATGCGGCCGGCGACGCCGCCCTGGTCGCGGTCGCGCGGCTGTTCCTGGCCAATCTGCGCGAATCGGACGCCGTCGGCCGGATGGGCGGAGACGAATTCGCCCTGCTGATGCTGCACGCCGGACTGGACGAGGGCCGGGCCAAGGCGCGCCAGCTGGCCGAGGCCCTGCGCACCGAAGGCTTCGTCTGGGATGGGCGCAAGACCGAACTTGGCGGATCGTTCGGCGTGCGGGCCTGGGACGGTCACACCGACGCCGAAGCCTGGCTGGCCGAGGCCGACGCCGCCATGTGGGTACGCAAGAAGGGGCGCTGACAGCGCCCCTCCCCGCCCCGCCGTCTACAGCGGCAGTTTCAGCTGGACGCCGCCCATGTGGCTGTCGGCGTGGTCGCCGAAGCGGCCGCGATAGCCGACCGTCACCTTGACCGGCCCCACCGCCCCCTCGAACCCGGCCGAGGCCAGGAACTGACCGCCGAAGGGATCGTCGATTTCGCGCGACAGGACCTGGGCCGGATTGTTGTAGATCCCCACCCGCACCGGGTCCGAACTGTCGTCCAGCGCATCGCGATAGCCGCCCTCGGCGAACAGGCCGAACCGTCCCATCTCGGCCTCGGCGCGCAGCGAGACCTCGCCGGTCAGGGCCTTCACCGTACGGTCGCCATATTGATACTGGGCCGCGACGCCCTGTTCGTAATAGCCGTCAACGTCGCTGGAGACATAGGCCAGGGCCGCGCGGGGCGACAGGGCGACGCCGCCCATGTCGAACCACCTCCCGCCCTGAAGTCGGGCGCCGCTGCTGAGCGCCCGCGTCTCGGCCGTGTGGACGATGGGGGCCAGGCTGGTGGTGCGCTCGATGTCGTCGATGTTGTCGCGCGCCACCCCGACCGCCGCATTGACGAACACATCGCCCGAACGCCAGCCGCCATACAGGTCCAGGCCGAAGCTTTCGACGTTGAAGCGCAGAGCCTGGCTGTCGACATCGGTCTTGCGCGCCGATCCGGCCAGACCGAAACGCCAGTCGGCCGAGGGGCCAGCCTCAAGCGCGATACGGGCGCCCCAGCCGTCGCTGGTCGCGCTTTTGACCGGTCCGCGCGCGTCGGTGTCGACGCTGTCGATCAGGGCCGAAGTGGTGACGGCGACGCCCGCTTCCCACGGCTGGCGGCCCGACAAGGCGTCGCTGGCGCTGTCCAGAGCATCCTCGCGGTGGCGATAGGCCGTCTCGCCCTGCAGGGTCGATTGGGCGCCGATGTCGCCATAGTAGAGATAGTCGGTCGCCAACTGGGCGATGATCCGATGCCCCGCCGCCGTCGGGTGGACGCCGTCGAAGTAGAAATAGCTGTCGGGGTTCGAACAGACGGTCACGCCGTTGAAGCAGGTCTGGGCGATGTTGGCGATGCCGAAGGCGCCGGGGTCGGCGGCAAGGGTGTCGCCGACCTTGAACAGGTCCATCATGACGATGTTGCCGCCCGGACGGGCGGCGGCCGTGGCGGTCAGATTGGCCTGAAGCGCGGCGTTGAAGGTGGTCACGGCGTAGTCGGCCAGGGGCGCCGCCGTCGTGCCCCGGAACTGCGGCGTCAGGCTGAGCTTGGGCAGGTTCGTGACAAGGATGGTCCCCGCGCCGGCGCCGGCGATGCTGTTCACCAGGCTGTCGATATTGGCCGCCGCCGCCGTCGCGACAGGCGTGATGGCCGCGACCGGGCTGGCCGAGGCGCCGGCGATCGGCAGTCCCTGGAAGATGTCGTTGGCGCCGCCCAGCACGCTGACCAGATCGGTCGAGCTGAAACGCCCGCCCGCAGCGGTGTAGCGCGACAGCTGGTTCAGCATGCCGAACGGCACGCCGGCCGAGGCGTCGGTGCGCGATCCGCCGAAGGCGTAGTTGATGCTGCCCGTCACCGAGCCGTTGAAGTTGGCGGCGTTGAAGCCGAGCAGTTCGACGAAGGTCGGGCCGTTCGAGAACCGGCGGGCGTAGGGCGGCGACGGCGGCTGGGTCCCGCCCGAGATCAGATAGAGATTGCCGTTGTCGCTGAGACTGTCGCCGAAGACGACCAGGCGATTGTAGGTCTGAGCCGAGGCCGAGCCCGCGAAGGCGCAGGCCGCGACCGCCAAGGCGGCGACGGCGCCGCCGGTGATATAGCGTGACATGTGAATCCTCCCCGGCCGTCATGGATCGCGGCCGTTGCCAGGCAGGATGCGCCCGTCAGCGCAGATGGCAAGATGTCGTTACGTCAGTCCTCGGAAGATTTTCCTGCGCATCCTAATGCAGGGTGCGGAACTTCAGCGTGCCGGGCACGGTCTTGAGCGCGCGCAGGGCCTCGGGGTCGTAGTCGCGATCGACGTCGGTGATGACATAGCCGGTCCGCTCGTCCGTCTTCAGATGCTGGCCCAGGATGTTCAGGCCCGCCGCCGCAAGGGCCCGGTTCAGCTCAGCCAGCACGCCCGGCTGGTTGCGGTGGATGTGCAGGATTCGGTGCGCGCCCGAGACTTCGGCCAGTTGCACGTTCGGCAGGTTGACGCTGAAGGTGGTGTCGCCCCGGTTCAGATAGCCCAGCAGCCGTTCGGCGGCGAACTCGGCGATGGCCTCCTGCGCCTCTTCGGTCGAGCCGCCGACGTGGGGGGTCAGGATCATGTTCTTCAATCCCTGGAGCGGGCTTTGGAACGGGTCCGAATTCGTGCGCGGCTCCTCGGGGAAGACGTCCACGGCGGCGCCCGCGATCCGGCCCGATCCCATGGCCTGGGACAGGGCGCCGACATCGACGACGTGACCGCGCGACAGGTTCAGGAACAGGGCCCCTTCCTTCATCTGGGCGAACTGCGCCGCGCCGAAGATGGCGCTGTTTTCCTTGCGGCCGTCGACGTGCAGCGTGACCACGTCGCTTTCGGCCAGGAGGGCGTCCAGCGATCGCATCCGCCGGGCGTTGCCCAGCGCCAGCCGTTCGGACAGGTCGTAGAACAGAACCCGCATCCCCAGGTTTTCGGCCAGAACCGACAGCTGGCTGCCGATGGCGCCGTAACCGACGATCCCCAGGGTCTTGCCGCGCAGTTCCTTGGATCCGGTCGCGGACTTGTTCCACTTTCCGACATGCATGGCGGCCGACTTGTCGACCACGTCGCGCATCAGGACGATCATCAGGCCGATGGCCAGCTCCACCACCGAACGGGTGTTGGAGTATGGCGCGTTGAACACCGCGACGCCGTGGTCGGAGGCCGCGTCCAGGTCGATCTGGTTCACGCCGATGCAGAAGGCGGCGACGGCCATCAGCTTGTCGGCCTCCTCCAGCACCCGGCGCGACACCGTGGTCTTGGAGCGGATGCCCAGCACATGCACGCCCTTGACGGCGGCGATCAGGTCGTCCTCGTCCAGGGCGCCCTTGACCGTATCGACCGAATAGCCCGCCTCTTCCAGCCGTTCGACGGCGGCGGGGTGGATGTTCTCCAGCAGCAGCATCTTCATGCGGCTGCGCGGAAAGGACCAGCGGCCGACCAGGCCCTCGGCGTGAAGAACCTCGTCCAGAGAGGCGGCCTCCATGTCGGCGGCTTCGACCACCCGCGCACGGCGGACGACCTCGGTGAAGGCGTAGAAGGCGTCGGCGGCCCCCGCGATCTTGACCTCGGCGTCGTTCCAGCCGTCGCCGATCATGACCACGCGGCCCGACAGGTTCAGGGCGTGGATGGCGGCCGGCTTGCCGTTCGCGTGCGACAGGGGATTGGCCTCGTCCACGCCCGTCACGCGCCCGTCGGCGTCATAGATCAGGTCGTTGCACAGGATGCGGTCGGGCGGGACGCCCAGCGCCTGGGCGACCGGGGCGATCACCTCGCGAAAGCCCCCGGAGATGACGATGATCTTGCCGGGGTTCTGACGGAAGAAGTCGAGGTTGCGCCGAACCGACGCCGTCAGCCGATCCGGCGCAGACGCGGCCAGGATCTGGACGTGATCGCGGTTCAGGGGCAGCAGCGCCAGGCGTTGGCGCAAGGCCTGGCCGAAATCCAGTTCGCCGCCCATGGCCCTGTCGGTCAGAGAGGCGATCTGGGACCGTATCGCCTCGGCGTCCGGCGCGCCGGCCAGGGCGATGTCAGCCAAGAGTTCGAGGGTCTCGAAATCGACCAGGGTCGAATCGAAGTCGAAGATCAGGGTGGGGCGGGCGCTCATGCACGGCGTCTTAGCGGCCTTCGCGGCCGCAGCATAGCCAAGCCTGCTGAAGGCGGCGCAAAGCTGCGCTTAAACCGTGCCGCCCGATGCGGTTTCCCGCACCGGGCGGCAAGACCCTGTCAGAAACGCACGATCCGGCGCACGCGGCTGTCCGGGCGACGACTTTCCAGCACGGCGGCGCCGACGGCCGCGGCGATGGTCGCGACCGCCAGCAGCGCCCCGCCCTCGCGCACATGGTCGCGGGCGTAGACGCCGGCGTCGTCGGCGTAGCGGCGAGCGGTCTTTCCGTGCTTCTTCAACGCCTTCTTCGATCCCTTGCGGGCTGACCGGAACCAATCGTCGGCCCGGTCGCGCGCGTCGTAGGCGGCGTCGGCCGCGCGGTGACGGGCGGCTCGCGACAGATCGCCGGCGTGTTCGCCGACCTCTTCGGCGCGATGTCGGAAAGCGTCGACGGCGTCGTGGAAACGATCGCGCAGTTCGGCGGCATCGACCCATCCGCGCGGGTCCATACGGGTCTTGATGCGCTGATAACGGGTCGGGCCGGTGCGCTGGGTCAGATAGAGAATCGCCGCCGCGCCGAGCGCCAGGGCGGCCAGGCTGCCGGCCGTGACGCCGGGATGTTTGCGAATTTCTTGAATCGGATCGATGTCGCGGATCATCGGCGGACCTTTTCGTCGGAATGGCTGTCAGGCGAAGCGACGGCTCCGCTTGTCGGAAAAGAGCGAACGGGGCCGCAAAGGGTTCCGTCGCAGGCGGCCCACGGCGCGCGACGCCGCACGGGATTAGCCCTTATCAACAGCGCGTCGGGCGCCTACATAGCCCCGATCCCGAAATGATGTCGCCAAAGGACCCGCCGTGACCGATCACGCGCCCCACACTCCCATTTCCGACGATCTGGCGGCCGCCTTCCAGATCGAGGGCTGGCCCGTGCGCGGTCGTCTGGTCCGCCTGGGCGCCGCCATCGACAAGATCCTGGCCGCTCACGCCTACCCTGAGCCCGTCGCCGCCCTGCTGGGCGAGGCCTGCGCCCTGGCGGCCCTGATCGGCTCCAGCCTGAAGTTCGACGGCCGGCTGCTGGTCCAGGCGCAAGGCGACGGACCCGTGCGCTATGTGGTCGCCGACTATGGCACAGACGGCTCGCTGCGCGGTTACTGCCGCTATGACGAGGCGGAGGTCGCGGCGGCGTCCACCGGCTTCGCCCGCCCCGGCGCCAAATCGCTGCTGGGCGAAGGCGTCTTCGTCATGACCCTGGATCGCGGCCCCGATTTCGAACGCACCCAGGGCATCACCCCCATCGAGGGCGAGAGCCTGTCGTTGGCGGCCGAACACTATTTCCAGCAGTCCGAACAGGTGCCGACAAAGGTGCGTCTGGCGGTCGGGGCGGTGGCGACCGAGGCCGGTTCGCAGTGGCGCGCCGGCGGGGCGATGATCCAGATCATCGCCGGCGACGAGACGCGCGGCTCGACCGAGGAGGTGTGGGACCGCACCCGCGCCCTGTTCGGCACCCTGGCCGACGACGAACTGATCGACCCGACGACATCGCCGGAAACCCTGCTGTTCCGCCTGTTCCACGAGGATGGGGTGCGGCTGGAGGGCGCGCGCGAACTGACCGCCGTGTGCCGCTGCTCGCGCGACCGGATCGCCTCGGTCCTGGCCTCGTTCGATCCGAGCGAGCGCTCAGAAATGCTGGAGCCGGACGGCAAGATTCGCGTCACCTGCGAATACTGCGCCACCGTCTATGCCCTGGAGCCGGACGAAGTGGTCGCGGCGCAAATCTGAATCGAGAGGGCGGCCTGATGGCCCGTCCTTTTTTCTCTCAGCCTTCCAGGTCCAGCGAATAGCCGGCCGAGCGGACAGTGCGGATCGGGTTGGCGCTGTCGTCGCCGATGGACAGGGCCTTGCGCAGGCGGCCGACATGGACGTCCACGGTGCGGGCCTCGACATAGACGTCCGACCCCCAGACCGCGTCCAGCAGCTGCTCGCGGCTGAACACCCGTCCGGGATGCTGCATGAAATGGTCCAGCAGGCGGAATTCGGTCGGCCCCAGGTGAACCTCCTTGCCGTCGCGCTTCACCCGGTGCGAGACGCGGTCGATGATGATGTCGCCGTGGTTCAGCCGGTCGTCGGCCAGACCGGGCCGGATGCGGCGCAGCACCGCGCGGATGCGGGCGATCAGTTCGACCATCGAGAAGGGCTTGGTCAGATAGTCGTCGGCGCCGGTGTCCAGACCGCGCACGCGGTCGCTTTCCTCGCCACGCGCGGTCAGCATGATGATCGGCAGGTTGCGCGTCTCGGCCTTGCCCCGGATGCGCCGGCAGACCTCGATGCCCGACAGCTTGGGCAGCATCCAATCCAGCAGCACCAGATCGGGCAGCCGCTCGTCGATCTGCAGCATCCCCTCCTCGCCGTCGGCGGCGACGGTGACGTCGTAGCCTTCCTTTTCCAGATTGTATTGAAGCAGGGTCGCCAGCGCGTCCTCGTCTTCCATCACAAGGATATAGGGCTGCACGTCGGGTCTCCGGGCTCGGGTCAGTGCGTGGAAAGGTTGGGCGTCGGATCGGAGTCCTCGGCCGTCGGCTGGGCGCGCGGGCGCTCGCCCAGGATTTCCTCGCCGGTGATCTCGTAATGGACGGTCTCGGCGATATTGGTCGCGTGATCCCCGATCCGCTCCAGGTTCTTGGCCATGAACAGCAGGTGGGTGCAGGCGCCGATCGTGCGCGGATCGCCCATCATGTAGGTCAGAAGCTCGCGGAACAGGGCGTTGTAGTGCTCGTCCACCTCGTCGTCGGTCTGCCAGACGGCGACGGCGCGATCCAGTTCGGAGGCCGTATAGGCGTCCAGCACGTCGCGCAGGCGGGTGGAGACCAGCCGCCCCATTCGTTCGATGGAGCGGGTCAGGGGCTGCATCGGCGCGCCCTCGGCCAGGATCAGGGCGCGCTTGGCGATGTTCTTGGCCAGATCGCCGGTGCGCTCCAGGTCGGTGGCGATCTTCATGGCGCCCAGGGTGCGACGTAGGTCGCTGGCGACCGGCTGGCGCAGGGCGATCAGGCGGATGGCCTTCTTCTCGATGTCGCGATGAAGCGCATCCAACTTCAGGTCGCGCTCGACCACCGCGCGGGCGAGGGCGATGTCGCGCCGGGCGACGGAATCGATGGCGTCCGCGACCTGGGCCTCGGCCAGGCCGCCCATGCGGGCGACCTCGGCCGTGATCTGGTTCAGTTCGTCGCCATAGGCTTTGACGGTGTGCTGGTTCATCGGATTAGCCGAAGCGTCCCGTGATGTAGTCGAGGGTGCGCCGTTCGCGCGGGTTCTGGAAGATGTCTTCCGTGTCGCCCGTCTCGACCAGACGGCCCATATGGAAGAAGGCGGTGCGTTGCGACACCCGCGCGGCCTGGGCCATCGAGTGGGTGACGATGACGATGCAGAACCGCTCGCGCAGTTCGTCGATCAGCTCCTCGATCCGCGCCGTGGCGATGGGGTCCAGGGCCGAGCAGGGCTCGTCCATCAGGATGACCTCGGGGTTCACCGCGATGGCGCGGGCGATGACCAGACGCTGCTGCTGACCGCCCGACAGGCCCATGGCCGACGATTGCAGACGGTCCGCGACCTCCTCCCACAGGCCCGCGCGCTTCAGGGCGCTTTCGACCACGCCGTCCATCTCGGACTTGGACGAGACCAGGCCGTGGATTTTCGGGCCGTAGGCGACGTTTTCGTAGATCGACTTGGGGAAGGGGTTCGGACGCTGGAACACCATGCCGACGCGGGCGCGCAGCAGCACCGGGTCGATGGAGCGGTCGTTGATGTCCTCGTCGTCCATCGCGATGCGGCCGGTGACGCGCGCTCCGGCGATGGTGTCGTTCATGCGGTTCATGGTCCGCAGGAAGGTCGACTTGCCGCAGCCAGACGGGCCGATCAGGGCCGTGACCGTCTTGTCCGGGATGTCCAGCGAGACGTCGTAAAGCGCCTGCTTGCCTTCGTAGAAGACCGAGACGTCGCGTGCGGCGATCTTGATCGGTCCGGTCGGCGGGGTGTCGACGACGGTCGGCGCGGCGACGGGGGTCGCGTCTTCCACGCGCGGTTCGGCGGGCGCGGCGTCGGACGCGGGCGCGACCTCGGGCAGGACCTGGCCGCCCATGCGCGGCGTCTGGGTGGGATCGGCCGGCCCGGCGCCCGTCTGGTCCTCGGCGGAGCGGAAAATACGGAATTTCATTCTCTTACCACCGACGCTCGAAGCGCCGCCTCAGGATGATGGCCGCCGCGTTCATGATGATCATGAAGACCAGCAGGACGATGATCGCCGCGGCGGTGCGTTCGTGGAAGGCCCGCTCCGAGGCGTTCTCCCAGATGTAGATCAGCGACGGCAGCGCCCCGACCGGCTGGTCGATGGCGTGCGGCACGCCCGGCACGAAGCTGACCATGCCGATCAGCAGAAGGGGCGCGGTCTCGCCCAGGGCGTGGGCCATGGAGATGATGGCGCCGGTCATGACGCCGGGCATGGCCAGCGGCAGGACATGGCTGAACACCGTCTGGGTCTTCGAGGCGCCCATGGCCAGCGCCGCCTCGCGGATCGACGGCGGCACCGCCTTCAGCGCCGAACGGGTGGCGATGACCAGGGTCGGCAGGGCCATCAAGGCCAGGACCAGGCCGCCGACGATTGGGCTGGCGCGCGGCAGATGCATCCAGTTGATGAACAGGGCCAAACCCAGCAAGCCGTAGACGATCGACGGCACGGCCGCGAGGTTGTTGATGTTGACCTCGATGATGTCCGTCAGCTTGTTCTTGGGCGCGAACTCTTCCAGCCAGATGGCCGCGCCGACGCCCAGAGGAATGGCGATCAGGGCCGTGACCATCAGCATCAGGGCCGAACCGACGACGGCGCCCAGCACTCCGGCCATCTCGGGCTGGGTGGAATCGCCATTGGTGAACAAAGCGGTGTTGAAGTGGGCGCCGACGACTCCGTCGGCCTTCATCTTGTCCAGCCAGGCGATCTGCTGGTCGGTCAGGCGGCGCTGGTCTTCCGGCGTGTCGCTGGAGATTTCGCCCTTCAGATACAGGTCGGCGTCGTCCGAAAGCGGCGCGGCCAGGGGCACGGTCTCGCCGATGACCTCGCCCCGCTTGGCGACCAGGTCGGCGGCGACGAACTTCAGCTCCGACGAGAACAGCCGCTTCATCTGGGCGGCGTTGGTTCCGAGGGCGTCGTCGACGACGCCCATGCGCTGCAACTGCTGCTCGGCGGCCATCTGCTCGAAGTTGGAGCCTTGCGGATAGGCGCGGTCGATGCGGGCGGGGTCCATATAGACCGGCACCGTCACCGTGTGGGTGTAGAAGGCCGTGTGCCCCTGTTCGACGATGCGGACCAACAGGACCGCCAGGAACAGCATGGCGGCGGCGATGGCCAGGCGGCCATACCATTTGAAGCGCGTTTCCTTGGCGTGACGACGCTTCAGGCCCGCGCGCAGCCGCTCCAGCCGCCCGTTGGCGGATGCGCCGTCGATCCGATCGGGGGTCGCGTCAGTCATATTGTTCCCGATAGGTCTGGACGATCCGATGGGCGACGATGTTCAGCGCCAGCGTCACCAGGAACAGGGTCAGGCCCAGGCCGAAGGCCGACAGGGTCTTGGCGCTGTTGAACTCCTGATCGCCGGTCAGAAGGGTCACGATCTGAACCGTGACGGTCGTCACCGTGTCCAGCGGATTGAAGGTCAGGTTGGCGGCCAGGCCCGCGGCCATGGTCACGATCATGGTTTCGCCGATGGCGCGCGACACGGCCAGCAGCAGGGCGCCGGCGATGCCCGGCAGGGCGGCGGGCAGCAGCACGCGCTTGACCGTCTCGGACTTGGTGGCGCCCATGGCGAAGGAGCCGTCGCGCAAGCTCTGCGGCACGGCGTTCAGGATGTCGTCGGACAGGGACGACACGAAGGGGATCAGCATGATGCCCATGACGGCGCCGGCGGTCAGCGCCATCTGGTTCTGAACCAGGGCCAGATACTGACCCAGTCCGTCCAGAGGACCGCCGATCAGGAACAGGCCGATCTCGTTGAAGAACACCCGCAGGATCGGCCCGACCGTCAGGGCGGCGAAGAAGCCGTAGACCACCGTCGGCACCCCGGCCAGAATCTCCAGCAGCGGCTTGATGACGGCCCGCGTCGTGCGGCTGGCGTATTCCGACAGATAGACCGCCGACAGCAGGCCGATGGGCGCCGCCACGCACATGGCGATGACCATGATCAGCAGGGTGCCGGCGAACAGGGGCACGGCCCCGAAGGCGCCGGACGACCCCACCTGGTCGGCGCGGATCGCGATCTGGGGACTCCACTGTGTTCCGAACAGGAAGTCGAGGATCGGCACCTTCTGGAAGAAGCGGAAACTGTCGAAGGCCAGGGAGGCGATGATGCCCAGGGTGGTCAGGATGGCGATGGCCGAACAGACGAACAGGGCGCCGTAGATCCAGCCCTCGACCCGGTTGCGGGCGCGCGTCCCGGGCTTGATCTGGGTCAGGGCGAACAGACCGCCCAGGATGGCGGCCAGGATGGCGGCCGAGCCTCCGCCCCACGCCAGCAGGCGTTCGATGCGGACCATGCGGCGCGCCTCGACCGGCAATTGTTCGGCCAGGGGCCGCTCCCAGATCTGCAAGGCCGGCTCGCCACGCCCGACCCGGTGGGCGTCGGCGAAGAAGGCGTCGCGGCGGAAGGGCTCCAGCGCGGCGACAGCCTCCGGCGCGCCCGAAGCCGTCAGTTGGCGTTGCAGCGGGGCGGAGAAGACCGAGGCCAGGATCAACACCAGAAGGGCGGGCGCCGCGACCCAGATCAGGGCGTAGGCGCCGTGCTGGCCGGGGCGGGAATGGGGCTTGGCGCCGACCGACCGGCGGCGCGCCAGCTCGCGACCGCCGAAGAAGGCGGCCGCGCTCAGCGCCATGAGGATCAGCAGATAAATCCAGATCATTCGAAGTCCGAAGCGACGCGCGCGAATCGGCGTGCGGCCCCGAACACCGGGACCGACGCGGCGCGACTACTGCCCGCGAATGGTCAGCGGATTAAGACGGGTCCGTGACAGTTGGGTGACAGCGACGATCCGACGGCTTCGCCCGGCTCCGGCCTATCGCCGCTCGGGTTGAGGGAACCAGGCGGTGAAGGCCGCGCCCATGCCCGGCGCGCTTTCCACGACCAGACCGCCCTGGTGGCGGTTCATGATGTGTTTCACGATGGCCAGGCCCAGGCCCGTGCCCTGACGCTCGCCGCTCTTCTGGCCCTCGACGCGGTAGAAGCGCTCGGTCAGGCGCGGCAGGTGCTCGCGCGCCATGCCGGGGCCATGATCGCGTACGGTGACGGCCGCATAGAGCACGCCGGCCGTCCGGTCCGGCGTGACCAGCGGAAGGCGCGTCGCGCCCGGCATCCGCGAGGCCCAGGCCTCGTCGAACGACAGGTCGGACCGGACGGAAATCTCCACCGCGCCGTTGCGCGACGAATATTTGACCGCATTGTCGAGCAGGTTCTGCACGACCTGCAGGATTTCGTCGCGATCTCCGTTGACCGAAGCCCTCGCCTCCCCCCGATCCAGGACGACGGCGATCTCCTTTTCGCGCGTCAGCACGCTGACGGCGTCGACCACGTCCGAGGCGGCGCGGTCCAGATCGACCCGACCCGAAGGCGGAATATGCTCGTTCAATTCAATGCGGCTCAGCGACAGCAGGTCCGCGACCAGCCGCCCCATCCGATCCGCCTGGGCCGACATGATGTCCAGGAAACGGTCGCGCGCCGCCACATCGTCGCGAGCGTGCCCCTTCAGGGTTTCGATGAAGCCGCTCAGCGAGGCCAGGGGCGTTCGAAGCTCGTGGCTGGCGTTGGCGAGGAAGTCGACCCGCATCATCTCGATGCGTCGCGCGTCGGTCTCGTCGCGCAGGACCAGCAGCGCCATGGATGCGCCCGGCGCCGCGGTGTCATGAACCGCCAGGGGGCGGGTCCAGGCCCGCCAGCGGCGATCCCTCTGGCCGCCGGTGGCGTAGTCGGTGGTGCGGGACGCGCCGCCGAACAAGGCCTCGTCCACCGCCTCCAGCACGCCGGGTTCGCGGATGACCTGGACCAGCAGGGCGCCCTGGCGCTGGATGCGCAACAGTTCGCGCGCCGCGCCGTTGGCCATCACGATCCGCCGGCCGGCGATGTCGTCGGGCTCTCCGCCGCTGACGACCAGGACCGGATCGTCCAAGGCCTCGAATACCCGGTCCAGCAGGTCCCCGGCGGCCGGATCGTTCGGCGCGTCGGCGGCCACGCCGTCCGTCGCCGCCGGCGCGGCGTCGGCCGCGCCCGGCATGTTCAAAAGCCAGGCCGACGCCGCCACGATCAGCGCGCCGCCGAGCAGCCAACCCGCAAGTTCGGGGTGCAGGATCGCCAGCACCACCAGGATCAGGATGGCGATGCCGATGCTGGCCCCCACCGTCCACAGTCGCGAAGAGGACATCGGCGCGACGGGCGAAGGCGAAACTTCGTAGGGCATGGACGGGCGGCGACCTTGAAATGCACGGCGATATCCGATCCTTGCACGGATTTTGTGACGGCGCTTCGACAGGCTGATGCGTTCCGGGAGCTTCGCCGCACGGTTTCTTTAGACATTTCAGCCAGAGTGCCTGCAAGGGGAGGCCTCGTGGACCGCATCATCTACTGTATTGCGCGCGATCACGACTGGCGGATCACACTGTTGGCTGCGCTGATCTGCATGGTCGGTCTTGGCGTTTCGATCCGCTTCATGGAGCGGGTGCGTCCGCGCGACCGCGCGGCAAGACGCCGCGCGGCGGTCATCGCCGCCGTCGTGGGCGGCCTTTCGATCTGGGCGACCCATTTCGTGGCGATGCAGGGCTATATCGCCGGCGTGCCTGTCCGCTACGACCCATGGCTGACGCTGGCGTCGCTGGCGGTGATCCTGGCCATGAGCGGCCTGACCTTCGCCTGCATCCAACGGGGCAAGGGGCGGGCGTGGCGGATGATGGCCGCGGCGATCGCGGTCGCCGGAGTCGGCGCCATGCACTATCTCGGCATGGCCGCCATCGAGGGTCCGGCCCACATATACTGGGACGCCGGCCTCGTCGCGGCATCCCTGGGCGGGGCCATGGTTGTGGGCGGCCTGACCGCCTTCTTCTATCGGCGCGGCGGCCCGGCGAACCTGGCTCTGACCGCGACAGGCCTGTCGCTGATGGTGCTGGTTCTGCATTTCGTGGGCATGGCGGCCATCGCCATTGTCCCCGATCCGTTCGTGCTTCACGACCACGGCCTGTCGCCCGCCGCCATGCGCCTGCTGGTGGGCGTGGTGTTGCTGCTGGTCTGCGGCGTCGGCGGGGTGCTGGCCGTCATGGCCTATGTCTCGCGCTCGACCGATCTGCGCCGCATTCGCGAGGCGGTGGACGCCATGCCGGACGGGCTGGGCTTCTACGACAGCAAGGACCGGCTGGTGCTGTGGAACGCCCGCTACGCCGAGGTGAACCCGGAGCTGGAGCCGCATCTGGCGGTCGGCCTGACGTTCCGGGAGGCGCTGCGCATCGGCATCGACGAAGGCCGCTATCAGGAAGCGGCCGGGCGCGAAGAGGAATGGCTCAGCGAACGTATGACCGCGCGACGCCAGCTGTCCTCCAGCAGCGAGCAGCGGGTGGCCGGCGGCCGCTGGCTGCGCATCCAGGATCGCCGGACGTCCGAAGGCGGCACCGTCACGGTCTGCAACGACATCACCGACCTGAAGCGCGACGCCCAGGCCCTGGCCGAGGCCCGCGACGCGGCCGAGGCGGCCAATGTCGCCAAAAGCCAGTTCCTGGCCAATATGAGCCACGAGATCCGCACCCCGCTGAACGGGGTGATCGGCCTGTCCCAGGCCCTGGCCAAGACCGACCTGACCGCCGAACAGCGCGAGATGCTGGATCTGATGCAGGCGTCGGGCAAGACGCTGCAAACCCTGCTCAGCGACATCCTGGACCTGGCTCGCGTCGAATCGGGCAAGCTGGAACTGACCGAGGACGCCTTCGAACTGGCCGCCGTGGTGCGGGAGGCGGCGCAACTCTACGCCGAGAACGCCCGCCAGAAGCACCTGGACTTCCATGTCGACATCGACCTGGAGGACGGCCTCTGGGTGGTGGGCGACGCGGTGCGCGTCAAACAGGTGCTGACCAATCTGATCTCCAATGCGGTGAAGTTCACCAGCCAGGGCTTCGTCGGCCTGATCGTCCAGCGCGGTCAGGATCGCGAGGGCCGGCCAGTGCTGCGCTTCACGGTCGAGGACAGCGGCATCGGCTTCGACGCCGCGACGCGCAGCCGTCTGTTCAGCCGATTCGAACAGGCCGATGGCGGCATCACGCGCCGGTTCGGCGGGTCGGGCCTGGGCCTGTCGATCTGCCGCCAGCTGGCCGACATGATGGGCGGCGACCTGGATTGCGAAAGCGAGCCAGGGGGCGGCGCCGCCTTCATACTGACGCTTCCGCTCAGGCCGTGCGCGGCCCCTCAACCGCAGAAAGCGGACGCCGGCGCGCCAGAACCCGCCGACGGCGCGCGGTCGACGCGCGTCCTGGTGGCGGACGACCATCCGACCAACCGGCGCGTCATCGAATTGATTCTTGCGCAGACGCCCGCGCAGATCGTCATGGTGGAGGACGGCGCCCAGGCGTTGGAGGCCTTCCGCGCCGGCGCCTTCGACCTGGTGCTTATGGACATGCAGATGCCGGTGATGGACGGACTGACGGCGACCCAGGAAATCCGCCTGCACGAGGCGGCCATGGGCCTGGCGCGCACCCCCGTCGTCATGCTGACCGCCAACGCCATGCCCGAACACGTCGCCGCCGGGCGTGCGGCGGGCGCCGACCATCACCTGGCCAAACCCTTCAACGCCGCCGAACTGCTGGCCCTGGTGGCCGCGCCGGCGACCGTGCTCAAGGATCGCGCCGAGGCGGCCTGAGGGCGCCTTTCACAGTTGCGCCGCCGGTTCGATGCGTGTAATAGCCCGCGCTCTTGAATTCGAGGGTTCATGACCCCGCCGCGCGGGCCCAGGGTTGGCGCGGCGTTTCTGTTGTTGTTGAGGCGAGCCACATGGCCGAGATCATTCTGAACGTGGACGTCCGCGATGGCGTCGGCACCGGCAGCGCCCGCGCTGCGCGTCGCGACGGTTTCGTGCCGGGCGTCCTGTACGGCGGCGAAAAGGCCCCTGTCGCCATTTCGGTGAACGAGAAGGACTTCCGCAAGTCCCTCTACACCGGCAAGCTGCTGGGCCACCTGGTGACGCTGAAGTACGGCGAAGAGACCCAGCCGGTCATCGCCAAGGACGTTCAGTTCGACCCGGTGTCGGATCGTCCGCTGCACTTCGACCTGATGCGCGTGGATGAGAAGGCCCCGGTCAAGATCGAGGTTCCGGTTCGCTTCCTGAACGCCGACGAGGCGCCCTTCGCCCGTCAAGGCGGCTCGCTGGAAGTCGTTCGTCACGCCGTCGAAATCCTGGTCCGCGCCGACCAGATCCCGGAAGAACTGGTCGTCGACCTGGCCAAGGCGCAGATGGGCGACACCCTCCGCATCTCGGACATCGCCCTGCCCAAGGGCGCGGAAGCGACCATCAGCGACCGCGACTTCGTGATCGCCACGATCAAGGTCTCCTCGGCCGCCCTGTCGGCCGCCGCCGACGAAGCCGCGGAAGCCGAGGCCGCCCCGGCCGAGAAGACCGAAGGCTAAGCCTTCCGTCGCTCCGACGAGATCGCGCCCCGCCCGGCTCGCCGCGGCGGGGCTTTTCTTTGGGCGACACGCGCGGCATGAGAGCCCCATGATCATCATCGCCGGCCTGGGCAATCCGGGCGCAAAATACGAGAAGAACCGACACAACATCGGCTTCATGGCGGCCGACGAGATTTCGCGCCGCTGGCGGTTCGGGCCCGAGCGCGCCAAGTTCCAGTCGATCGTCGCCGAGGGCGAGGTCGAGGGACAACGCGTCCTGCTGATGAAGCCCCAGACCTATATGAACGAAAGCGGCCGGGCCGTCGGCGAGGCGGCGCGCTTCTACAAGGTCAAGCCCGGCGAAATCATCGTCTTCCACGACGAGATCGACCTGGCCCCCGGCCGCTTCCGCATGAAGACCGGCGGCGGGGCGGCGGGCCAGAACGGCGTCCGCTCGCTGATCAGCCACCTCGGCGCCGACTTCCGCCGCGCGCGCATGGGCATCGGCCATCCGGGCGAGAAGGACCTGGTCATGCCGCACGTGCTGGGCGACTTCCACAAGGCGGAACAGCCCTGGCTGAACGCCCTGCTGCAGGCCTGCGCCGACGCCCTGCCCTTCGCGGTCGCCGGCGACGACGAACGCTATCAGGGCGAGGTCATGCGCCTGGCTCCCGCGCCCAAGTTCAGCCCGCGCCAGGCGGCGCGCGGCGCGCTTTAGGACAAGACGCCGCCTTTCGCAGAGGATCGAAACGCCCTACAGGCGAACCGTGACCCGATCCCAGGCCGACAACTGGTCGACATCGAAATCGCTGGCCTTCCTGGCGGCGGTGTTCGCGCTCGTGATCGGCGCGCTTCTGCCGTTCGCGGCGCTGGCGGCGGTCCAGCCGGGTCATCCGCTGGTCATCTGCACCGCCGAGGGGCCGCAGACGATCCAGTCGGGCGGGGTGGACGGGCCGGCGAACAAACATGTGGGGGCCAAATGCGCCGCCTGCGTCACGCCTGCGCCCGCCGCCCTGCCCGCCCCCCCGTCGCCCGAACCGGCCCAGATACTTAGCACCTATAGCGCCGTCGTCTATGCGCCTTTCGGCGTCAGCCCGCCGCCG
The DNA here is from genome assembly GCF_003248455.1 of Brevundimonas sp. Taxonomy (GTDB): domain Bacteria; phylum Pseudomonadota; class Alphaproteobacteria; order Caulobacterales; family Caulobacteraceae; genus Brevundimonas. Next base: position 22,836 of record NZ_QFNM01000017.1, on the reverse strand, counting down.
CCCGCCCGCGCCCCGCCGCGACCGCCTTCCACCGCTCCGCCCCACGCCTGAAACCAGACCGATCCGCGACCGGCCCGCGTCGGACGGCCCGATTCTCTGATTTCAGGACCCTCAATGTCTCTCAAGACCTCCGCGGCGCCGTGCGCGCTGCTTCTGGCCGCCCTGGCCGCGCCCGCCTGGGCGCAGACCGCCGCCCCGACCCAGATCGACAGCGTCATCGTCACGGCGCGGCGCAACGCCTACGACCCGCCGGTCGTCGCCGAAGCGCGCGCCAGGCTGAGCCGCACGCCAGGCGCCGTCGCCGTGATCTCGGCCGAATCCTACGCCGACCGCTATGCGCCCAACCTGGCCGACGTCCTGCGCGACGCGCCCGGCGTCTATGCCCAGAAGAAATGGGGCGGCGACATCCGACTTTCGATCCGGGGATCGGGCATCGGCAACGCCAGCCACAATCGCGGCGTCCTGCTGGCCCAGGACGGCGTGCCGTTCAACGAAGCCGACGGCTTTGGCGACTTTCAACTGATCGACCCGCTGATCGCCCGCTACACCGAGGTCTACAAGGGCGGCAACGCCCTGCGGTTCGGCGGTTCCTTGCTGGGCGGTGCGGTCAATCTGGTCACGCCCACCGGGCGCACGGCGGGCGCAAACCTGGGCCTGCGGCTGGATGGAGGTGCGTATGGGACGGCGCGCCTGCATGGGGAGATCGCCGGCCAGAGCGGGAACTGGGACGGTTTCGCCGCCCTGACAGGCCAGACCGCCGACGGCTGGCGCGATCAGAGCGAGGGCAAGTCCCTGCATCTGTCCGCCAATCTGGGCCGCGCCTTCGGTCAGGATCGGGAGGTGCGGCTGTTGGTGTCGGGCGGCGACATCCACCAGCAGATTCCCGGCAGCCTGACGCTGGATCAGTTGAAGACCGACCCGACCCAGGCGGCGGCCTCCAGCACGGCGTTGAACTATCAGCGCAACATGACATCGCTGCGCGCGACGCTGCAGACGCGATGGCGCTTGGACGAGGCGACCGTGTTCGAAGGCGCCGTCTATGGGACATGGAAGGATCTGGACCACCCGATCTTTCAGGTCATCGACCAGCAGAGCCGCAATCAAGGCCTGTTCGGACGGTTCGACTGGCGGGGCCGCCTGGCCGGCCTGCGCGCCGACGCCTTCTACGGCGCCTGGTATCGCCAAGGCGATCTGGACGCCAAACAATGGGTCAATCTGGCCGGCTCGCACGGGGGCTTGCGCGCCCGCAGCTTCCAGAACGCCAGGGGACTGGACGTCTTCGCCGAAGGACGACTGTTCGTGGCCGAACGGATAGCCCTGGTCGGCGGCGGAACCTGGGGCCGGGCCGAACGCGACTATCGCGGCTACGCCGTGCCGGGCGTCAGCGGGACCTTCGACCTGACGACCGAGCGGACCTACGACTGGTTCGCGCCCCGTGTCGGCCTGCTATGGGAGGCGGACGACGGCGCCCAGGTCTTCGCCAATGTGACCCGTTCGGTCGAACCGCCCAACTTCTCGTCCCTGTCTCCCACGGCCGAAGGCTTCCAGCCGCTGGTCCCGCAGAAGGCGGTGACGGCCGAGGTCGGCGCGCGCGGCCGTCGCGGGGCCTTCACCTGGGACCTGACCGCCTATCGCGCCGAACTGAAGCACGAACTGCTGAATTTCATACCGAATGCGGCCCTGGGCGTTCCGGCGGCCACCTTCAACGCCGGCCCGACGACGCATCAGGGGATCGAGGCCGGGCTGGACTGGCGGATCGCGCCGCAATGGCGTCTGCGCCAGACCTATTGCTGGTCGGATTTCCGCTTCGACGGCGACAGGGTCTATGGCGACGCCCGCCTGCCGGTGGTGCCGCCCCACCTGTACCGAGCCGAGCTGCGCTACGATCATCCATCCGGCTGGTTCGCCGCGCCATCGGTGGAATGGTCCTTCGCCGACGCCTGGGTCGATTATCGCAATACGCTGAAGTCGCCGTCCTACGCCGTGGCCAATCTGAACCTGGGATGGACGGTCCGGCCGGGCGTCGCGGTCTTCGCCGACGCCCGCAACCTGTTCGATACGACCTATGTGTCGAACTTCGGCGCCGTGACCGACGCCCGCGCCGCCTCGACCGCCGTCTTCTTCCCGGGCGAAGGACGATCCCTGTTCGCCGGCCTGCGCCTGACCTATTGAAGGACTATGATGATGATCCCGCACATCGCCCGTCCCGCCCTGCTTATCGCCGCCCTGACAGGGCTGGCCGCCTGCAGCCCCGCATCGCAGCCGCAGAACGACGCCGACGCGGCCCCGGCCGTCGCAGCCGCCGACGCCTGGTGCCGACCGTCGCCGAACGGCGCCAGGGCGGGGGCCTGCTATGTCGTCCTGACCGCCGCGACGGACGACCGGCTGACGGGCGGCTCCACCCCCCGCGCCGGAACGCTCCAGGTTCATGAAATGAAGACCGAGAACGGCATGATGACCATGCGGGAAATGGCTCAGGGCTTGCCCCTGCCTGCGGGCGAGCCCGTGGCCCTGGCGCCGGGCGGAGCGCATCTGATGCTGATGGACCTGACCGCCCCGCTGATCGCCGGAGAGACCCTGCCCCTGACGCTGGACTTCGCCGACGCGGCGCCGGTCACGGTCCAGGCCAAGGTGCGCCAGCCGGCGATGGCGGGCGTGGACCAGGGGGCGCATTGAGCCCTTTTGAAGCGCGAGCCTGACAAACCGGTTCGAACCGGCTAAAGGCTCGCGCCTTCTCCCGAGGAACACCATGGCTCTTAAAGTCGCGATCGTCGGCCTGCCCAATGTCGGCAAGTCCACCCTGTTCAACGCCCTGACCAAGACGGCGGCGGCCCAGGCGGCCAACTATCCGTTCTGCACCATCGAGCCGAACACCGGCGATGTGGCGGTGCCGGAGCCGCGCCTGAACGCCCTGGCCGAGATCGCCGGCTCCAAGGAGATAATTCCCGCCCGCATCACCTTTGTCGACGTCGCCGGCCTGGTGCGCGGCGCGTCCAAGGGCGAGGGGCTGGGCAACCAGTTCCTGGCCAATATCCGCGACTGCGACGCCGTGGCCTTCGTGGCGCGCTGTTTCGTCGACGACGACATCACCCACGTCGAGGACCGCATCGACCCGATCGCCGATCTGGAGATCATCGAGACGGAACTGATGCTGGCCGACATGGAGAGCCTTGAACGCCGCCGGCCCCAGTTGGAGAAGCGCGCCAAGGGCGGCGACAAGGAATCGGCCCTGACGCTGAAACTGGTCGATCTGGCCCTGGCCCAGTTGCACGCCGGCAAGCCCGCCCGCACCGCCGAAGTGTCCAAGGAAGACGCCAAGGCCTGGCACATGCTGCAACTGCTGACCGCCCTGCCCGCCCTCTATGTCGCCAATGTGGAAGAGGCCGCGGCCGACAAGGGCAACGAACTGTCCGACAAGGTCGCGGCGCGCGCGGCCAAGGACAACGCCAACGCCGTCGTCATCTCGGCCCAGATCGAATCCGAGATCGCCGTGCTGGACGACGAGGAGCAGCGCGAATTTCTGGAGACTTTGGGTCTGGAGGAACCCGGCCTGAACCGCCTGATCCGCGAAGCCTACAAGCTCTTGGGCCTGCAGACCTATTTCACGGTCGGGCCGAAGGAGGCGCGCGCCTGGACGATCAATGTCGGCGACACCGCGCCCCAGGCGGCGGGGGTGATCCACACCGACTTCGAAAAGGGGTTCATCCGCGCCGAGACCATCGCCTTCGACGATTTCGTGGCCCTGCGGGGCGAGGCCAAGGCGCGCGAGGCGGGCAAGCTGCGCGCCGAAGGCAAGTCCTATGTCGTCAAGGACGGCGACGTGATGAACTTCCTGTTCAACTAGGCGGAGCAGCGGGCGGGGCGTCCCCTGCCTCCTTCTTCATCATCTTCTCGAGCGGATTGGCGGGATCGGGCGCGCGTGGCGAACCGGGGCAACGCGCCAGCTTGGTCGTCAGCCTGTCTCTATCCATATAGGTCAGGGTCAGGACATCGCCCGTCGTGCCCATGTGAACACGCTCGTTCACCGGCTTGCCCTGAACCATGCAGGACAGGGCCGCGAAATAGCCTGAGCCCGCCTCGTCGATGCGGGCGATGTCGCAGTTGCGGCCATAGGCGTCGAACCGCATCGGCGTGAGGGTGATCGGACTGTTCGCCCCTCTCGGATTGACGCACCATTGCGGATTCGCCGCCCATACCCCCACGAAACTGCGCGGGCCGCGCCCCGCCAAGGACGACGGTCCCGCAGGCTCCACGGGCTGCATGGCGTCCGGGGTGCGCAACGGCGCGGCGGGTTCGCTGGGCGGATTGACCTGCCGTTCGTCGCATGCGGACAGAAGGGCGCAGGCGGCCAGCGCCGGTAACAGGACCGTTCTCATGGCGTTTGAACGCAACGGCCAAGGCTCAGGTTCAAGACCTCACAGTTATTGCGGTTGATTCTAATAATCGTTCGCAGTCACACGCCCGCCAATCCTATAAAGCGGGGCCATTGATGCGCACTCTCCTTCTTCTCTCCACCGCCGCGGCGGCCGTCGGCTCGGCCCTGCTCGTCCAGCCCGCACGCGCCGAGGCCCCAGCGGCGGCTGCGGCGCCGGCCGTCGCCACCGACGTCGATCCCGTCGTCGTGATCGGCACCCGATCCAAGCGCCTGGCCTCCAATATTCCCGGCACGGTCAGCGTGATCGACGCCGAGCAGATCGAGACCATGCTGGCCACGGACATCAAGGACCTGATCCGGTTCGAGCCGGGCGTCAGCGTCCCCACCTCCCCCTCGCGGTTCAGCCTGGCGCTGTCCGGCGCCGGTCGCGACGGCGATTCAGGCTTCACCATTCGCGGCATGGGCGGCGACCGGGTGCTGATCGTCAACGACGGCGTGCGCCTGCCCGCAGGCTTCAGCTTCGGCGCCCAGGCGGTCGGCCGCGGCGGCTACAACGACCTGGACCTGATCAAGTCGGTCGAAATCCTGCGCGGCCCGGCCTCGGCCCTCTACGGCTCGGACGGCGTCGCGGGCGCCGTGGCCTTCACCACCAAGGATCCATCGGACTTCCTGATCGGCGATCAGACCTTCGGCGCGCGTGGGCGCGTGGCCTACAACTCCGCCGATGAGGGCTGGACCGAAGGCGTCGCCTTCGCCGGACGTTCGGGCGCCCTGTCGGGCCTGCTCGCCTATACCCGCCGCGACTATCAGGAGACCGAGAACAAGGGATCGGTCGGCGGCGTCGGCGCGACCCGCACCCAGCCCAATCCGCAGGACTTCACCTCCAACGCCTATCTGGGCAAGCTGGTGTGGGACATCGCGCCCAACCACGCGCTGCGACTGACCTACGATCACCTGGATTCGGAGATGGACGGCGATGCCCTGAGCAGCCGTTCGGCCACCGTCCTGGCCGTCACCGCCCATGACGAGACGCAGCGCGACCGCGTCAGCGGCGAATGGCGCTTCAGCGATTTCGCCGGGCTCAACGACGGATCGGTGTCGCTGTACTGGCAGGACGCCACCACTCGCCAATACACTTTCGAGGATCGCACCCCGGCCGTCGACCGCGCCCGCGACGTCACCTTCGACAACGCCGTCTATGGCCTGGCCGCGCAGGGATCGCGCGTCTTCGGCGAGGGCGCAGCCGTGCAGCACCGCGTCACCTTCGGCGGCGACTGGTCGATGACGACGCAGGAAGGCGTCCGCGACGGGACCACCCCGCCGGTCGGCGAAACCTTCCCCGTCCGCGCCTTCCCCAAGACAGAGTTCCAGTTGGCCGGCCTGTTCGTGCAGGACGAGATCGAACTGCTGGACGGCGCCCTCAGCATCATTCCGGCCGTCCGTTACGACTGGTATGATCTGTCGCCCAAGGTCGACGCCCAGTTCCCCGCCCCGGCCTCGGGCCAGAGCGACGACCATATCTCGCCCAAGCTGGGCGTCGTCTATTGGACCGGCGCGCATTTGGGCGTCTTCGCCAACTACGCCCTGGGCTTCCGGGCGCCGTCGCCGATGCAGGTGAACAACTTCTTCGAGAACCCCGTCTACGGCTATCGCTCGATCCCGAACCCGAACCTGTCGCCCGAGACCAGCGAAAGCCTCGAGGCCGGTTTCCGCCTGCGCGACATCGATATGGCGGGCGGCAAGATGCGGCTGAACACCACCGCCTTCGCCACCCACTACGACGATTTCATCGACCAGGTGGTGGTGTCCGGCACGGGCGTTCCCGGCGTCGATCCGCTGGTCTATCAATACGTCAACTTGACCGAGGTCGATATTCGCGGCCTGGAGGCGCGCGCCGACATCTATTGGGACAACGGCTTCAGCCTGATCGGTTCGGCCGCCTATGCCGAGGGCGAACAGACCACCGAAGGCCGCCGCACCGAACTGGCCAGCGTCGATCCGGTGAAGGTGGTCGCCGGCCTGAACTATGCGGCCCCCTCCGGCGTCTGGGGCGGGTCGGCCACCGTCACCTGGTCGGGCAAGAAGGACGACGCGACCTATGGCGGCCTGGGCTGCGGCTCGGCCTGCTATCTGGGCGACAGCTTCACCCTGCTGGACCTGACGGCCTATTGGAACGTGACGGAGCGGGCGACGCTGCGCGCCGGCGCCTTCAACGTCTTCGACGAGACCTATGGCTGGTGGAGCGACGTGCGCGGCCTGGGCGCGACTTCGACCGTCAAGGACGCCTACACCCAGCCGGGGCGCAACTTCGGCGTCTCCCTGACGCTGCGTCTGTGAGCAGCATGTCTTCTCACACTGCAAGGAAACGCCCCATGCGCGCCATCCTCATCGCCGCCGCCCTGCTGACGACCACCGCGCCTGCGGCCCTGGCGCAGCAGGCGACCGCCCCGACGGCTGCGGCGGCCATGCCCGCCAACGCCTTCGAACGGGATCGCCAGTCGATCCTGGCCCAGGCGGGGCAGTACCGCGTCCATTTCGACATGCGCGAGAACGTCAGCTTCCGGGCCGACTACGATCCGCTGGAGGAAAAGCTGTCAGGCGGCAGCGAGATCGTGCGCGTCGTCTATGACAAGGGCGACAAGATCAGCCTGCAGCACATCCTGGTCATGGAGCACGACGGCCAGACCATCGTCGTCAAACACTGGCGTCAGGACTGGGTCTATCAGCCGGAAACCGTCCTGACCTACGCCGGGCCGAACCAGTGGACCCTGACCCCGGTGCCGGAGGCCGAGCGCGCCGGCGCCTGGTCCCAGACCGTGTGGCAAACCGACGATTCGCCTCGTTACGGCGGCGTGGGTCGCTGGACCTACGACAACGGCCTGTCGGCCTGGACTTCGGACGCGACCTGGCGCCCGCTGGCGCGTCGCGACGCGGTTCGAAACCCGGTCTATGACCGCTATCTCGGCACGAACCGCCACATCCTGAAGCCCGACGGCTGGGTCCACATCCAGGACAATATGAAGATGTCCGGCAGGAACGGCGGCGAACCCATCGCCATCGTCCAGGAAGACGTCATCAACACCTACGACCGCTCCACCGGCTATTCGCCGCAGGCCGGCGACGACTACTGGGCCAAGACGCAAGGCTTCTGGGCCGCCGTTCGCGACGCCTGGGACGCCGCCATCGCCGCCCATGACGGCGTTCACCTTCAGGAAGAAGGCGAGACCGGATCGGTCACGGGCGCCCCCTTGATGGACCTGGCCCAGGCGGTGGCGGACGGAAAGACCGCCGAGGCCGAGGCCATCGCCCAAGCGCGCACCCTGATTTCCGAGGCTACGACCCCGCGCTGACGATCCCCCGGCGCGGGTTCCTGCAGCGGCGGCCGGGCGACCGGCCGCCGTTTTCGCCGTCAGTTCAGGACGACCCGCCCGTCGACCAGGCGGAAGGCGACGCCCGTGCGCTGGAACAGGCGTGCGATGACGGCGGACGGATCGGCCGCCCCCTGATCCAGCAACCGCTCCACATCGCCCCGCAGCGACGGATCGCGCGACACGCGCGTAAGGCCGCTCAGCCATTCCTCACGGCTCAGAACCCCGTCCGGCTGGCGCAACAGGGGCTTCAGGAAGTCGAACCAGTCGCCGCCCGTGCGCTGACGCTGCGCCCCCTCGGCGGCCAGGGCGAAGACGGCGCCGCAGGCGTAATAGGCCCTGTGCTCGCCGCGTGCGCCTGCCTGGGCCACCGGCCGTTTGGCCAGATCGGCGCAGTCGTCCACCTCAGACTGCAGTTCATTTCGGGCGTCATAGGCCGGGTCCAACGCCTTCAGCGCCCGCACCGCCATCAGATCGGCCCCGCCCTCGGTGATCCAGGCCTCGTCCGCGAACTGATACCGCACGGTCTGGCCCAGCCAGAAATGCGCGCCCTCGTGGCCGATGAACCAGCGCGACCGTTCGCGGATTTCGGCCTGGGGCGTCGTCACGCCGCGTCCCTCGAAGGACATGACGATCAGGCCGGGCAGGACGCTGCCGCCCATGCTGGTCATCCGCTCCGTCGGGCCGTTCCAGGCCACCATGACGATGGGCGTATCCCCGCCCGCGCCCGGCGCGCCCAGGCGGTCGCGGTAGTATTGGCCGACGTGCGGGGCGAAGTCGCGAATCTCCTCGCCGATCCAGGGCGGCAGGTTCGGGTCGATCACCGTGGACAGGCCTTGTCCCGGCGTCACCGTCGCCTCGCCCAACAGGACGTAGCTGCGCTCGTCGGTCGTGGTCAGGGCGTCGCGGCGACGCCCGTTGAACAGCACGGGGCCGCTGTCGTCGCGCCAAGTCACGCGCGACGGACCGCCATCCAGCTTCACCCGGTTCAGATCGTCCGGCACCACTTCCGCCGCCTGGACCGAATCCAAGGCGAAGACATCCAGTTGGCGGGTCGGCAGGGCGACCGCGCCGTTCGAGAACAGCAGGGTCGGATATTCCGCCTCCAGGTCCATCGCCTTGGGCGTGACCCGGAAACGCACCTCGCGCGGCACGGGGCCGCCGTCGGCGCTGCGGACGATGTCGTAATGGCCGCGGCGCTCCATGACCACGCCGGGGGTCTCCACCGTCCACTGGCGCGGCCGCCAGGGCTGGCGCGTGTCGGTTTCGAGCGCCGAATCCATGAAGGCCCAGACCGGCGCGTCGCGACCGAAGCGATAATCGACGACGAGGCGATCGCCCGTCCGCGTCACCGTGACCTGAGGCCCGCTTTCGTCCAGAACCGCCGGCCGGTGCGGCGCCGGTCCCGCCGCACAGGCCCCTCCGATCAGGACGACGGCGGCGAGCGCGGAGGACGAGGTGAGGGCGTGAAGGCGCAAAGGGCGGTCTCCTGGGTACGATCGGCGCAAAGCCTAGCCGCCCGGAACGTTCGCAGTCAGCTTACGGTTTCGTCAGGCTGAAGCCGGATCCAGGGCGCGCCCCGCCGCCGCCAGTTCCTCGGCCATGACCGCTTTCAACCTCCCCGGCGCCAGGATCGACGCCTGCTCGCCCCAGGTGAACAGGTGCCAGGCCAGTTCGCGCATCCCCGAGGCGCGGAACCGCACGATCACCCCGCCGTCCGCCTGATCCTCGAACGCCTGAGTGGGATGCCAGCGCCAGCTCCTGGCCTCGGCCGCGCCTTCGGGCGCAATGCGGATGGCCACGTCCTCGATCTCGTCCTGATAGATGCCGAACGACTGGCTGGCGAAGGCGGCCAGGTCGAAATCGGCGGGCGGGACGGCCAGGCCGTCCTGCGGGGCGACATGGCTCATCCGATCCAGGCGGAAGGTCTGAATGCGGCCGGTCTCTCGGTCGGCCGCGACCAGATAGTTGGCCCGCCCGAACATGACGCCGCAGGGCGCCACGCTGCGTCGGCGCGGCTCTGCGCCCGGCCGGGAATAGGTGAAGCCCAGCGGCTGTTGCGCCAGCACCGCGCCGCGAATGGCCGTCAGCATCGCCTCGTCCGCCGACGGGCGCGGGCCCGCCTGGACCGCGATGGTCTCGGCCCGCACCAGGGCCTCCAGGTCCGGCGCCATTCGGTTCAAGGTCGTGGACCGCATCGCCGCCTTCAGTTTGCGCTCCAAAGCCTCCAGCGCCGCCGCCCGCGCCGGTTCGCCCGCCGCGCGCAGCCCTGCGGCCGCCTTGGCCAGTTCCAGCATCTCGGTCGCCGTGGGCGCCTGTTCGAACGCCGACAGGCCGCCGCGAATACGCCAGCGTTTGGTCGGCGGGTCCGACACCTCCTCGGCCTGCGGAAACAGCATCAGAACCGCGTCGCGCATCCGCTCGGCGGTGCGGCGGCCGACCCGCATGTCGCGCGCGATCTCGTCCAGCGTCAGGCCCTCGGCGCTGGCCGCCATGCGCCGCGCGAGGTCGATCACCATCGCCGCCTTGTCGTGCCTCAACCGCCGCCCCCGATTGCTACGTCCGTTTCTGACGCAACAGTGGAGCAAAACACCATCATCGACAAGAGGCCCATCGCTTCCAGGAGATCGTCACATGGCCCGCTTCCAACCGACTTCCGCCGTCAACGCCAGCCGCTACATCATCGTGCCCTGCGAAGCGGACGGCGCGTCCGACCTGGCGGTGATCTGGGACCGCCTGGAGGAGCAGGTGGTCGACGTCATCTCGGCCGCCGCCAGCCGTCGCTATTCCGACGAGGATCTGCTTTGGGACGAGGGTCGCGCAGCCGAGTCGGCGCCGGAATGGCGAATGGCCGCCTGAATAGACAAGCTTCGATCCGCGTGGGACAGTGAGACGGTCCCACGTTCGTCGGCCGATGATCGGAGCTTTCAGATGTCTTCTTCGCCGCTTGATATCCTGGCCCACCGTTTTCTGAACGCCGCCTGGTGGGCGGTGCTGATCCGGGGCGTCGCCGCCGTCATATTCGGCGTGCTGGTCTTCGCCTGGCCGGGCATCAGCCTGTTGTCCCTGATCATCGTCTATGGCGCCTACGCCGTGGTCGATGGGGTATTCGCCCTTGTTTCCGCCTTCCAGAGCAAGGGATCGGGCGTCTGGTCGCTGGTTCTGGTGGGGATCGTCAGCGTGGCCGCCGGCCTGATCGCCCTGGTCTGGCCCGGCGTGACGGCCCTGATCCTGGTGTTGATCATCGGCTGGGCCGCCGTATTCCGGGGGGTGTTCGAAATCGTCGCCGCCATTCGCCTGCGCAAGCGCCTGCCCAATGAATGGCTGCTGATCCTGGCGGGCGTAATCAGCATCCTGTTCGGCGCGGTCCTGATCGCGGCGCCCGGTCCGGGGGCGCTGGCCCTGCTGTGGCTGATCGCGACCTGGGCGGTCATCTTCGGCGTCGCCCTAATCGTCCTGGCGTTCCGGTTGAAAAAAGCGGCGGGCCGCTGACGGTCAGGCAGACCTGGGCTTGGTCCAGCGGTCGATCATACGCTGGGCCGGCTGTTCGACCAGCCGGTGCGCGACCACCGCGACCGCGACGATCAGCCCGAACATGGCGACGGCGAACAGGTCGTTCAGCCATACCGAGCCGAAGTCGATGCGCCGTCCGTTCGGCAGCCAGTCCAGCTTTCGCCCGATGATCAGCATGACCGTCAGGATGAACATATGAACCATGTAGATGGCGAAGGACCACCGGCCCAGCGTCACCAGCGCCGGCCTGTCCAAAAGGCGTGACAAGGCGCCCTCCTCTCCCGCGAACACCCAGACCAGGCCCACGAAGACCAGAGTGACCGCCACCGTGATCGGTCCCGTCGCCCAGCCGACGAAGAGACAGGCCGCGACGACGGCGGCGACCTCCAGCCCTGTCGCCGCCGCCCCCTTCAGGCGCGGGACGCGGGTCCACAGCCCCTGCAACAGGCATCCCAGAAAGAAGCCGTAGACGGCGCGGGGCACGGCGAGATCGAACGTCGTGTTCATCCAGCGCCGGGCGTAGGCCAGAACGAGCGCACCGCCCACGACCGCCAGGACCAGGCCGATCCAGCGGAACCGCCTGGGCGCGATCAACACCAGACCGGCGAAGATCAGATAGCAGGCCCACTCTGCGCTCAGCGTCCACGCCGGCCCGTTCCAGGTCAGATAAGGGTGGACCCGCCAGGCCTGCACCAGCAGCAGATTGGAGAAGATCGCCTCGACCGACCGATCGCGCGTGAACGGAACGGCCCCGTCGAAGTGGAAGATCAGCCGCGCCAGTTCCAGCAAGACGAAGGCGCCCAGCATCAGCAGATGCAGCGGCCAGATCCGGCCGAACCGCCGCACCATGAACCGCCCCGCGTCCCGCCCCGACTTCAGCCGGTTCGCATAGGCATGGGCGATGACGAAACCCGAAAGGACGAAGAAGTAGTCGACGAACAGATAGGCGTGCTGGACAAGCCCCCAGTCCCGCCAATGGCTGGCCACCGGCATGTGGAACATCACCACCAGAACGGCGCAGACCCCGCGCAGGGAGTCCAAGGCTTCAAATCGCTGATGTCCGGCTGTCTTCACGGGCGCGTGATAGCCCCGGTGAAGGTTGCGCGATAGAGGCTTTGGCGGACTTAGCCGGAATGGCGGCTTCGCATCGCGAGGACGGATCGGTCGCACAGGTCGCGCAGGACCTCGCCGTCGATCCGATCCAGACGTGCGACATAGAGGCAACCGACGCCGGTCTTCACCTTGCCGAGCCTGCCAACCAGTCCTTCCCGCTCGGGAAATCCGCCAGCGATATAGAGCACCAGGTTTGCCTTACGCGGCGAGAAGCCGATCAGCGGCCAGTCCCCCGTCGGCCCGCCGGTGTTCCCGAAGCCGACGATGGACGTCCCCCACATGACCGCCGGCTCTCCGCTGATCTCGGTCATCAGGTCGCGGACGGCTTCGGCGTCGGCCCGGCGGCGCGGGTCCTCGACGGCGGCGAGGAAATCGTCGACCGAGGCGTCTGTCGGACGGGTCTTGGGCGCGCTGACCATGGTCCCTTAGAGCCCCTTCACGATCCCCTCGACCATCTTCTTGGCGTCGGCGAACAGCATCATGGTGTTGTCGCGGAAGAACAGCTCGTTCTCGACCCCGGCATAGCCCGAGCCCATGCCGCGCTTGATGAACAGCACCGTGCCCGCCTTCTCGACGTCCAGGATCGGCATGCCGTAGATCGGCGACTGGGGATCGGTCTTGGCGGCGGGGTTGGTCACGTCGTTGGCGCCGATGACGAAGGCCACGTCGGCGGTGGCGAACTCGGCGTTGATGTCCTCCAATTCGAACACCTCGTCATAGGGGACGTTCGCTTCCGCAAGCAGGACGTTCATATGGCCCGGCATCCGGCCTGCGACGGGGTGGATGGCGTATTTCACCTCGACCCCTTCCTCCTTCAGCTTGTCGGCCATTTCGCGAAGGGCGTGCTGGGCCTGGGCCACCGCCATGCCGTAGCCGGGCACGATGATGACCTTGGAGGCGTTCTTCAGAATGAAGGCGGCGTCCTCGGCCGAGCCCTGTTTGACCGGCCGCGTCTCCTGAACGCCGCCAGCGCCCGCCGCGCCCGTCTCGCCGCCAAAGCCGCCCAGTATGACGCTGACGAAGCTGCGGTTCATGCCCTTGCACATGATGTAGCTGAGGATCGCGCCCGAGGATCCGACCAGGGCGCCGGTGATGATCAGGGCGATGTTCTCCAGCGTGAAGCCCAGGGCTGCCGCCGCCCAGCCGGAATAGGAGTTCAGCATCGACACGACGACGGGCATGTCGGCGCCGCCGATGGGGATGATCAGGGTCGCGCCCAGGACCAGGCTGAGCACGAACACGCCCCAGAAGGCCCAGGTCGCTTGGCCGCCCGATCCGACCATGATGCCGATCAGCAGGACCAGAACCAGCCCCAGGCCCACATTGATAAGGTGCCGCCCCGGCAGCAGGATGGGCGCCCCGCTCATGTTGCCGTTCAGCTTGGCGAAGGCGATGACCGAGCCGGTGAAGGTGATGGCCCCGATGGCCACGCCCAGAGACAGTTCGATCACCGACTGGACCTTGATCCCGCCCGCCCCGTCCGAAATGCCGAAGGCTGCGGGGGCGTAGACGGCGCCCACCGCGACCAGACAGGCGCTGAGGCCGACAAGGCTGTGAAAGGCGGCGACCAGTTGCGGCATGTCGGTCATGGCGACGCGCTTGGCGATCAGGGCGCCGGCCCCGCCGCCCACGATGACGCCGCCCGCGATCAGGGCCAGGGTCAGCGGGTCCAGAGCGCCGGTGGTCCCCAGTGTCAACAGGGTCACGCCAATGGCCAGGGCCATGCCGATCATGCCGAAGGCGGCGCCCCGGCGGCTGGTCTCGGGGCTGGACAGGCCGCGCAGCGACAAGATGAACAAGACGCCCGACGCCAGATAGGCCAGCGCGGCCAAAGACGCGGTAAGCGATGCGGTCATCGCGCCCCTCCCCTCACGACGTGCGCGCCAGCCGCCACAGGGCGGCGGCGATGAACAGCGGGCCGATGAAGAACAGGGCCCATTCGAAGACGCCCAGCGGCCGGTCCTGCGTCACCACCCGGACCAGGATGGCCGAGAAGACCAGGGCGATGCCGCAGTCGTGCAGCCGCTGGCGCTTGATCGGAACCCGGGTTCCGAACCAGCCATACAGCCACAGGCCGAACCCGACGCCGGTGGCGACCCAGGAGCCGACGATGGCGATCTGCGCGGCGTCGGTCACGAAGACACCTTTGGAGCGACGGGCCGCTCCTTCTTCTTGTACATGGCCAGCATCCGCCGCGTGACCATGAAGCCGCCGAAGATGTTGACGCTGGCCAGGGTGACGGCCGCCACGCCCGCCCCCTTGGCGACCCAGGCGCCGGGACCGGCCGCATTCCCTGACACGGCCGCCGCCGCGATCAGGCCGCCGACGATGATGACGCTGGAAATGGCGTTGGTCACGGCCATCAGCGGCGTGTGCAGCGCCGGCGTCACGCTCCAGACGACATAATAGCCGACGAAGATCGCCAGCACGAAGATGGCCAGGCGGAAGACGGTGGGATCGACGTGTTCCATCAGCTTGCTCCCTTGATCCCTTCATGCACCACGGCCCCGCCGTCGGTGACGACCGCCGCCTTCAGGATCTCGTCCTCAAGATCGACCGTCAGCGCGCCGTCCTTGACCATCAGCCCGACGAAGGCCGTCAGGTTGCGGGCGTAGAGGGCGCTGGCGTCGGCGGCGATACGGCCGGGCAGATTGGCCCAGCCGACGATGGTGACGCCATTGGCCGTGGTCACGACCTCGTTCAGCTTCGAACCCTCGACGTTTCCGCCCGCCTCGACCGCCAGATCGACGATGACAGAGCCTGGCTTCATCGAGGCGACGTGGTCGGCGGTCAGCAGGATCGGGGCGGCGCGGCCGGGGATCAGGGCGGTGGTGATGACGACGTCCTGCTTGACCACATGGGTCGCGGTCAGTTCGGCCTGTTTGGCCTGATATTCGGCGGACATCGGCTTGGCGTAGCCGCCGGCGGTCTGGGCGTTCCTGAACTCCTCGTCCTCGACGGCCAGGAATTTGGCGCCCAGGCTTTCGACCTGTTCCTTGGTGGCGGGGCGGACGTCTGTCGCGGTGACGACGGCGCCTAGGCGCCTTGCGGTGGCGATGGCCTGAAGCCCGGCGACCCCGACGCCCATGACGAAACATTTGGCGGCCGCGACCGTGCCCGCCGCCGTCATCATCATCGGGAAGCCCTTGCCATAGGCGTAGGCCGCCTCGATCACCGCGCGGTATCCGGCCAGGTTGGCCTGAGACGACAGGACGTCCATGACCTGGGCGCGGGTGATGCGGGGCACGAACTCCATCGCGAAGGCGGTGGCGTTGGCCCCGGCCAGGGCGTCGACGGTGGCCTTGTCGCGATAGGCGTCCAGCATGGCGATGACGATGGCGCCGGGTTTCAGGGCGCTGGTCTCCTGGGCCGTGGGGCCGCGCACCTTCAGCACGATGTCGGCGCCGTCCAGAACGGCGCGCGTGTCCGGCCTCACCACCGCCCCGGCGGCGGCGTAGTCGGCGTCGGGAATGGAGGAGCCCAGGCCCGTCCCAGCCTCGACCGCGACAGTCGCGCCCAGAGCGATCAGCTTCTTCACCGTTTCGGGCGTCACGGCGCAGCGCGTCTCGCCTTCGCGGCGTTCCCGGGTGACGGCGACTGAGACGGTCAAGCGAATCCCCTCGTTCTCGTGATTGAACGAAGGTTAGGCCGTTCCGGCGCAAGCCGTCAAAGCACGGTTACGCCAAGGCTTGGAGAGAGGCGGCGATCGATCCTAGTGCGCGGCGCCGCGCTTGGGCCTCAGGGCCACGAAGCCCACGCCGCCCAGAACGACCGCCCCCAGCAACGCGACCATGAAGCTGCCGCCGGGATGGAACCAGAGCGTCAGGAAGACGACCAGCACGGAGACGGCCAGCCCGCCCCATTTGGCCAGGTTCAGGAACAGGCGATAGGTGGAGATCTGCTCGCGCACCTCCATATGACCGCGCATATAGCTTTGCGCATCGGCGTCAGCCGGACCTGTGGCGGCATTGTCGTGGTCGGCCATGGCGTCGTCCCCTCGTCTTTTCCTCGCCCCGACTATAGCGAGGCGTCCTCGCGGCTCAAGTCCGGCGCGTTCAGCCCAGGGCCTCGAACTGATCGACCAGCCGCTCCAGACGCTGGCAGCCGACGCTCCAGAAGGCCGGATCGCGCGGGTTCAGGCCGAACGGCTTCAAGGCCTCGACATAGGTCCGCGTCCCGCCTCCGGCCAGCAGATCGCGATACAGGGGCGTGAACCCCGCCGGATCGGCGCGCCGCGCCTCCATCAGGGCCGCCACCAACAGGTCGCCGAAGGCGTAGGCGTAGACGTAGAAGGGCGAATGGACGAAGTGGCTGACATAGGCCCACCAGTGCTCATAGCCGGGGTTCAGCTTGACCGCCGGCCCCAGCGAGGCGCCCATTTCCTCCAGCCACAGCTGATTGATCCGCGGCTGGGACACCTCGCCCCGCAGCCGCTCGTCGTGGAAACGGGTCTCGAACCGGTGGAAAGCGATCTGGCGGACGACGGTGTTCAGTCCGTCCTCGATCCGTCCGGCCAGCAGGCCCCGCTGCTGGGCCTTGGGCGCGGTGGCCAGCAAACGGTCGAAGGTCAGGCCCTCGGCGAAGATGGAGGCGGTCTCGGCCAGGGTCAGGGGGGTGTCGGCCAACAGCGTGCCCTGGTCCGCCGCCAGGGTCTGGTGGACGCCGTGCCCCAGTTCATGGGCCAGGGTCAGGACGTCGCGCCGCTCGCCCATCCAGTTCAGGAAGACATAGGGATGGCGGTCGGCGGTCACGGGGTGGGCGTAGGCGCCCGACTGTTTGCCCGGCCGCGCGCGGCCGTCGATCCACGGCTTGTCGAAGAAGGCGCCGGCCCGATCGGCGAAGTCGCCGCCCAGGTCCGAGAAACTGTCCAGCACGATCTCTCGTCCCTGGCTCCAGGTGAAGGCGCGCGGGGCGGTGGTTTCGATGGGGGCGTTGCGATCCCAGTGATCCAGCCGCGACTTGCCCATCGCCTTGGCCTTCAGCGCATAATAGCGGTGCGACAGGCGTGGATAGGCGGCGGCCACCGCCTCGGCCATCGCATCCACCGCCTCGCCATCGACCTCATTGGCCAGGTGGCGGCTGTCGGCGGGGCGTTTGAAGCCGCGCCAGCGATCCTCCATCGCCTTGTCGGCGGCGACGGTGTTCAGCACCAGGGCCAGGGTCGGGGCGCGGGCGGCCAGCGCTTCGGACAGGCCCTCGGCGGCGGCCTTGCGACGCGCGGGCTTGACGTCCGACAGACGGTTCAGGGCCTCGGCCAGGGTCAGGTCTTCGCCGCCGGCCTTGGCCCGCAAGGCAGCCAGTTGCTCGTCGAACAGGCGCGGCCACTGGGCCGTTATCGGGCCGCGTTCGGCGATGAAGGTTTCCAGCTCGGTCGAAAGTTCGTGCGGCTTCATCGCCCGCACCCGTCGCAGCCACGGCCGCCAGCGCGCCGCGCCTTCATGAGCGTCCAGCGCCGCCTCCAGCGCCGCATCGTCGATCCGGTTGATCTCCAGCGTCAGCCAGACGGTCGGGGTGGCGATGGCGGTGATCTTCTCGCGCACGTCCGCCTCGAACCCCTGGGCGGCCGCATCGTCGCGCGCGGTCGAGGCCGACAGGAAGGCGTAGGCCCCCAGGGCGCCCAGCACGTCCGACGTCTGTTCATACAGGCCGATGGCCTGATCCAGCACGGCGCCCAGTTGTCGCGGGTCCCGATCCGCCGCCTCTGTCTCCGCCGCCAGCCGTCCCCGAAGGGCGTTCAAGGCGTCGACCAGCGCCCTGGCCTTGTCCAGATCGGCGGCGAGCCGAGCATCCTCGCGCGAGGCGTAGAGGTCGGTCAGGTCCCACAAGGGGGCTTCGGCGCTGGGCGTCTTGAAGGGAGCGTTCATGGCCCTGTTCTGGGGACGCCCGCCGCGAGGCGCAACCTTTGACGCCGTTAACCCGCCGCTCACCACGCCGCACAACGCGATTTTCACCTCATCGGCGCTAGAACCGTCCCGAAACAGGCCACCTGCGTCAAGGCGGCCGAGACGAAGAGGCGGCTCCCCATGGCCAAGACCATCCTGGTCGTCGACGACGATCCGACCCAGCGCCGCCTGATCCAGGCCGTGCTGGAGCGCGACGGCTATGCGGTCGTCCATGCGGCCGGCGGCGGCGAGGCCATCGACCGGATGACGCGGGGCGGCGGGGCGGACCTGATCCTGCTGGACATGGTGATGCCCGAGATGTCGGGCCTGGAATGCCTGGCCGAACTGCGCAGCGCCGGCGTCGCCGAGCCGGTCATCGTGCTGACGGCCAACGGCGGCATCGACATGGTGGTCAAGGCCATGCAGGCCGGGGCCCAGGACTTCTTCGTCAAGCCGGTGGGGCCGGAACGGCTGCTGGTCGGGGTGCGCAACGCGCTTCAGATGAAGCGGCTGACGGCAGAGGTCGGACGCCTGACCAAGCGCGCCCAGGGCCGCGCCAGTTTCGACGACATCGTGGGCGACAGCCCGGCGATGCGGATGGTCAAGGCGCTGGGCGTGCGCGCCGCCAAATCCTCCATCCCCGTCCTGATCACCGGCGAGAGCGGCGTCGGCAAGGAGGTGATCGCCCGCGCCCTGCACGGCGCCAGCGACCGGGCCGGCAAACCCTTCGTCGCCGTCAACTGCGGCGCCCTGCCCGCCAATCTGATCGAATCCATCCTGTTCGGCCACGAGAAGGGCGCCTTCACCGGGGCGGTCGACAAGACGCTGGGCAAGTTCCGCGAGGCGGACGGCGGCACCCTGTTCCTGGACGAGATCAGCGAGCTGCCGCTAGACATGCAGGTCAAGCTGCTGCGCGCCCTGCAGGAGGGCGAGATCGACCCGGTCGGCGGCAAGCGCCCCGTCAAGATCGACGTCCGCATCGTCTCGGCCACCAACCGCGATCCGGCGCAGCAGGTGCGCGACGGCGCCTTTCGCGAAGACCTGTTCTACCGGTTGAACGTCTTTCCGATCGAGGCCCCGTCCCTGCGGGATCGGCGCGAGGACATCCCCGCCCTGGTCGAGCATTTCATCGCCCGTTTCAACGCCGAGGAGGGCAAGCGGATCGCCGGCTGCGCGCCCGAGACCCTGGCCCTGCTGCAAAGGTTCGACTGGCCCGGCAATGTCCGCCAGCTGGAGAATGCGGTGTTCCGCGCCATCGTCCTGGCCGACGCCCCTTTCCTGCAGCCGCACGATTTCCCGGCCATCTCCGGCGTCGCCGCCCTCCTGCCCGACGCCGCCCCGCTCCAGGCCGCGACGGCCGCCAGCGTTCAGACGAAGGCCGCCGTCGGCGCCGAACCGCCGATCCGCATCCTGGACGAACGCGGCCATCTGCGCACGCTGGAAGACATCGAACGCGACCTGATCCAGCACGCCATCGAGGTTTACGCCGGCCACATGAGCGAGATCGCGCGGCGCCTGGGGATCGGCCGTTCCACCCTGTATCGCAAGGTCCGCGAACAGGGGTTGGAGGGTCAGTTGAAAGAGGCGGGGTGAGGTTGAAGCTCTTTTCCTCCCTGCTTCGCGGGGAGGTGGCGCGGCGCGTCTTCCGCGCCGTGACGGAGGGGCTTCTCACCGCATCATAGGCGCCTTTTCAGGCTTCAAGAGCCCCTCCACCGCTTCGCGGTCCCCCTCCCCATGAAATGGGGAGGAGACAGTCATTCCTGCCTCTTGCGCCCCCACCGCGGTTTCGGCGCCTCGCCCTTCGCCTTGGCGGCGATCTCTTTCAGCTTGCGGCCCTGCATGGCCGACAGGGCCTGGCCGGGGGCGCCCTTTTCGGGGTCGGCGAAGGCGCGGCCGTGGGTCTTGACGCGGTCGCTGACGGAATCGAGGAATTCGCCCTCCCATTCGGACAGGGAGACGCCCGCCTTCTCGGCCGAGCGGCGGGCGCGTCTCAGGGCGTTCAAGGCGGCGCGCTGGGCCGCCTTGCGCTGGGCCTCGAAGGGGCTGTCGGAAGGCGGTTTGCGCTTCAGCCCCCAGCATGGCCTCTTCCTCCTGGCGCTTGGCCTTGTCCTGCTTCCTGATGCGGATGACCTTGCGCAGGACCTTGACGTCGTAGCCTTCGCCCTTGGCCTCGGCGAAAACCTCCTTCATGTCGGTCATGACGGCCTGCTTGTCCTCTTCGAGGCGTTCCAGCCGCTCGATGATGGTGCGCAGGCGCCCTTGCGCCGTCGAGGTGAGAACGTCGGGACCGCCGTCGAAGGAGGCGTCGTCAGCCATTGGGGAATACTCCAGAAATCAGGCGCGGACGCTAACCATGCCGCCGGGCGCGCGACAACCGCGAACACGAAAAAGGCCGCGGACGAAGGCCCGCAGCCTGTGGATCGTAGACTTTCCTGCCGCGCCCTCGACCTTCGGCCGACCTGAGCGCGACGCCCCTGAACGGGGCGCAGGAAGTCCTTAGCCCTGCTTGGCCTTGAAGCGCGGGTCGGTCTTGTTGATGACGAAGACGACGCCCTTGCGACGCACGATCTTGCAATCGCGGTGGCGGGTCTTCAGGGACTTGAGCGAGCTACGGACCTTCATGGTCGGACGTCCTGAGAGAAACCAATAAGAAAGCCGCTGACCCGGTCGGATCGCGGCGGAGGCGGTCGTATAGAGAGCGGGGTCGCGAAGGTCAAGCCGCCAAGGGCCGAAACCGCTCGCAACGCTGGCCCGGCCTGCTCCAGACCCCTGCTCAAAACTGTGCTCAAGCAGCCCAAAGGGCGATGGCACGATCAAAAAGAGCTGGAGGCCTGACCTCCGAGTCGAACGGAGGGTTTTCGGGTTTGCACGCCCGCCGCGTCGCCACTCCGCCATCAGGCCGTCACAGGACAGGTGCGGTCATACGCCGCAGCGGTTAAGGCGTCGACGAAAATCAGGGTTAACGCTCCTGACAGACGCAGGCCCCGCAACGGATTCGCGCCGCAGGCGATTTAGGATCGGAAGACAGCCCTTCGCGCGGATGTCATTTCACCTGTCGGGTCGGGGGCTTTAGTCTGAATCGCATGCGTTTTTCCTATCGTCTTCTCCTGATCTTCAGCGTTTCGGCCTGCGCGCCCATGTTGCCCGAACCGCCGGCCCGACCCCCCAGCCCCCAACCGGAGGCGCCGGCCGGACAGCCCGCCGCGACGCCGGCCCCCGCGCCGCAACCGCCGCTGGCCGCCTACGACCAACAGGGGTTCGAGGGCTGGAAGCAGGGCTTCCTGGCCAGGAAGGGCGGCGCGCGACGGGCCGAATACGCCCGCGAGCTGGAGGGGCTGACGCCCGACCCGACGGTGGTGCGGCTGGACCGGAACCAGCCGGAGTTCTCCAAGCCCGCCGGCGCCTATGTCCAGAACGCCGTGACCTCGGTGCGGATCGCCCAGGCCAAGCAGCGGATCGACCGCGTGCCGTGGCCGGTGGTCCAGCGATTCGGCGTGCCTAGCGAGATCCTGGTCGGGGTCTGGGCCCAGGAAAGCGCCTTCGGCCAGGTCCAGGGCGACTATGACGTGATCCGCTCCCTGGCGACCCTGGCTTATGACGGCCGCCGCCGCGACTGGGCCGAGGGCCAGCTGAAGGACGCGCTGGACATCGTGGTGGACGGGCGTCGAGAGCGGGCGGGCCTGAAGGGCAGCTGGGCCGGGGCCATGGGCCAGACCCAGTTCATGCCCGACAACTATCTGCGCCTGGGCGTGGATCAGGACGGCGACGGCAAGGTGGACATCTGGGACGACGACGCCGACGCCCTGGCTTCCGCCGCCAATCTGCTGGCCCAGGCCGGATGGAAACGCGGCCAGGGCTGGGGCTATGAAGTCGTCCTGCCCCCCGGCTTCGACTACGCCGAGGCGGAAGGGCCCAAGCACGACTGGGCCTATTGGGCGGCCAAGGGGGTGCGGCTGGCGCAGGGCGGCACGCCGAACGGCGCCGAGGCGCTGGAAGCGGCGACCATCCTGTTGCCGCAAGGGGCGAACGGGCCGGCCTTCCTGGCCCTGCCGAACCACTACGTCATCCGCCGCTACAACAACTCGGTCAGCTACGCCCTGGCCATCGGCCTGACGGCGGACGGGATCATGGGCAAGCCGCCCCTGACCAAGGCCTGGCCCAACGACCCATCCATGTCGCGCGACCAGCGGATCGGGGCGCAGCGGGCGCTGACGCGGCTGGGCTACGACACCCGCGGGGTGGACGGGGTGATCGGATCGAACACCCGCGCGGCCCTGCGCCGCTGGCAGATCGCCACGGGCCGGATCGCCGACGGCTATCTGACGCCGGCCCTGGCCGACGAACTGATCCGCCGGGCGGGCTGAGGACGAAAATTCGGGCATGGTTCGACGCTCCTGCCGTCGCGGGCGGAGGTGTTGGAGGGCTGGGCGGAGCGCCGGGCCTTCGCCCGGAGTATGAGTTTGTAAGTACCGTTTCGACGAAGTTCGACGCTCCGCGCGGTTGGTTGGCCTGCAAGCTCGGGGCGTCGAGCGGTGGCGGTCTTATCGCCTAACCCCATAAGCCTGCGACGGGTCGGCGGGGTCTG
>NZ_QFNM01000016.1 GCF_003248455.1 Brevundimonas sp. | reverse complement strand
GTGACGTGGCTCTCGTCCACGAACAGCAGGGCGTTGTCGGGGATGTATTCGAAGAAGGTCGGCGGCGGCTCGCCCGGCGCGCGGCCGGTCAGCCAGCGGGAATAGTTCTCGATGCCGGCGCAGGAGCCGGTGGCCTCCATCATCTCCAGGTCGAAGCGGGTGCGTTGCTCCAGCCGCTGGGCCTCCAGCAGCTTGCCGTTCTCGACCATCCAGTCGAGCGTCTCCTTCAGTTCCGCCTTGATGCCCTGGGTCGCCTGGTTCAGCGTCGGGCGCGGGGTGACATAGTGGCTGGCCGCATAGACGGTGATCTCGTTCAGGTCGGCGGTCTTCTTTCCCGTCAGCGGATCGAACTCCTGGATCGCCTCCAGCTCGTCCCCGAACAGGCTGATGCGCCAGGCCCGGTCCTCAAGGTGGACGGGGAAGATTTCGATCACGTCCCCGCGCTTCCTGAACATCCCGCGTTCGAAATGCACGTCGTTGCGCTTGTACTGCAGCGCGATCAGATCGGCCCGCAGTTTCGCCTCGTCGATCTGGTCCCCGACCTTCAGCGTGAAGGTCATGGCCGTATAGGTTTCGACCGACCCGATGCCGTAGATGCAGGACACCGACGCCACAACAATGACGTCATCGCGTTCTAGTATAGCCCGCGTCGCAGAGTGCCGCATCCGGTCGATCTGCTCATTGATCGAAGAATCCTTTTCGATATAGGTGTCGGTCCGGGGGACGTAGGCTTCAGGCTGATAATAGTCGTAATAGCTGACGAAGTATTCGACTGCGTTATCCGGGAAGAACGCCTTGAATTCGGAATAGAGCTGGGCCGCTAGAGTCTTGTTGGGCGCAAGGATGAGCGCCGGCCGCTGGGTCTGTTCGATCACCTTTGCCATGGTGAAGGTCTTGCCCGAGCCGGTGACGCCCAGCAGCACCTGGTCCCGGTCGCCCGCCTGGGCCTGGGCCACAAGTTCGGCGATGGCGGCGGGCTGGTCGCCGGCGGGGGTGTATTTGGTTTCCAGACGGAACTTGCCGCCCTTCTTCGTCCCCTCGCGCGAGGGGCGGTGCGGCGTCCAGTCGGCGGGCGCGGCCGGGGCCTCCTCCGGCGTCAGGCGCGGGCCGGACACCGGCGCGAACATCGGCATTTTCCCTGTGTCGCGGATGAAGGCGGTCGCCGCCTCGCGAACGCCGGGGTCGGGCACGTGGACGGGCTTGGCGGTCTTGGCCGCGGCGGGCTTCGGCGTCGAAGAACGGTTCATGAACAGAACTTAGTGGGTGCGGGCGTCTCCCGCCATAGCGCGTCGGTGCGTGGACGGTTGCGCGGTCAGGCGGCGCGGGCGGCGGCCCAGCGGCCGTCCGGCAGCCGCTCGACATGGCCATAGCGATGAAGGGTAGCCAGGACGCGGCTGATCCTCGGCTCAAGACGAGCGCCGCCGCTGAACCGCCGCGCCAGGTCGGGCGGCGCGATCGGGCCCGCCGCGCGCAAGACCGCCTGCACCGCCAGGGGCTGGGCGTAGCGGTCGGCGGGAAAGGCGGGACGTCTGGCGGCGGGGCCGGGGGTGCTGACGGCGAGGAACAGGCTTTGGGTCTGGGCCTGGGACGCGCCGGCCTGGCGCCGCTGGTAGTCTGGACGCAGCCAATGCACCCGGCCCGCGGCCTCTTCCTGGGCGCGCGCCTGGTTCAGGGCCGCCAGCCGCGCCACCGTTTCGTCGCGCGACAGGCCATCCGGCCAGCCATAGGCGGCGTAGGCCAGACGGTCGATGGCGTCGTGCAGGTCGCGCAGGATGATGACGAGGCCGCGCTGCTTGATCGCCTCCTGCCGGGCGTCGAGCGGCTGACCGGCCCTAAGCTGTTCCAGGCAGTTGTAGAGGGTGGTCAGGGTCAGGTCGGGGTTCTGGGCCAGGACGGCGCGCCGGCGCCCGTCCAGCGCTTCGCCCGCCGCCCGCAGCCGGTCGCGCAAGGCCTCGTCCAGCGCCGGAAAGGGGAAGGGGTCGAAGCAGCGGGACTTGGTGTAGCGCGGCCGATCCTCCAGGACCCCGCCGTTCGCGACGCACCAGGCTTGGTGAACGCGGCTCGAAAGCAGGGCCAGGGTCGCCGCATCGTCGTCCGCGATACAGACCAGCATATTGTCCGGCAGGATTTCGGCGTCGAGGAATTGGAAGGTCCGGTGCTTGGCCGTCTCCACCGTGGCGATATAGCGGGGCAGGTTTTCTAGTGCAGGGCGAAAGTCGCCTCTTGGGTTCGCCGAATATCCACCAGAAGTCGCGGTATGCCGCCCGCGGATTGGCGTCGCGTCCCACGAGAACACCGTGGGCGTCGCGGGCCTCCTTCACCTGCTCGACCAGATGCTGATAGGCCTCGGGGAAGCGTAGGCGCAGGTCGTCGACCGACAGGCCGTAAAAGTCCATTACCCAGGCGTCGCGGGACCGTCCGGTCAGGTCGCGGCCGTTGCGATAGGGGCGGATGTGACGCTCCAGCCCGGGCCGCGCCCCCAGCCCCAGCGCCTTGGCCTGGGCGTGGCTGACGATGAAGCCGGCGCCGTGCAGTTTGACGCCGGGCGAACAGACGCCGGCCGAGGCCTTCACCGCCAGCGCCTTGGTCACGTCGACGCCGATGGTCAGGTCCGCGTTTATGCGGCCGGAGCTGGCCGCCAGCTCCACGACCGGTTCGTCCGTCTCCAGGGCGGATTCGGAAAGGCGCGTCAGGACGGTCCCGTCATGACGGCCGGCCTGCGCCACCGTCATGGCGATGCGGACGGCGGCGCTGTCGCGGCTGGCCTTGGTCCACGGATGGTCGGGCGCGGCGTAGATCAGGCTTAAGGCCTGCGGGCCGGACAGCCAGCGCTCGACGGTGCGGCGCTGGAAGACCTGGGTGATCGAATTGGTCGTCACGAAGCCGAAGCGGCGCAGAACCGTCCCCGGCCGCGTCAGGATTTCGGCGGCTTGGTTCCACCAGTACATCACCAGGTCCGCGCTCTCGTTCATGCGCGGATGGGCGATCCACAGGGCTTCGGCGTAGCCGGGATCGAGCCGCGAGCGCACGTCTTTGCCGCCGATAAAGGGCGGATTGCCGACGACGAACTCGGCTTCGGGCCAGGCGGTCGGCCGGGGATTGGGCCACAACTGAACCGGCGCGCCGTCGCGATAGCCGGTCACGACCCCCGGCGCCCCGTCCCAGGTCAGCATCGCATCGACGCAGCGGATGTTGCCGTGCGCTCTCAGGATCGGCTCGGACGGATGGCCGGTCCGGTTGCGATAATGCTGTTGCAAAAAGCCGATCCACAACACCACATCGGCGATGGCGGCGGCCCGGGGGTTCAGCTCCAGGCCCAGGAACTGGCGAGGATCGACGGTGTCCAGGTCCAGCGTGTCCGATTGGCCCAGGTCCAACAGGGTCTGCAGCACCTCCCCCTCCAGCTTCTTCATCTGTTCCAGCGCGACATAGAGGAAGTTGCCGGTGCCGCAGGCCGGGTCCAGGACGCGCGTCCGGCGCAGGGTCTGATGAAAGCCCTTCACCAGCCGCACGGCGCCGCGCGCATCGCCTTCGTCGCAGGCCATTTCGACGCCGTGCTGAACCTCGGCCCAGTCAGCGCGCAGCACCTCCATCACCGTCAGCTCCACCATATGTTCGACGAAGCGGCGCGGGGTGTAGTGCGCGCCCAGCCTGCGCCGCTCGGTCGGCTCCAGGGCGTGCTCCAGGAGACTGCCGAAGATAGCCGGCTCGACGTCCTTCCAGTCTTTGGAGGCGGCCAGGATCAGGCGACGGATTTCCGGCGCGCCGAGCGGGAAGGCGCGTCGGTCGGCGAACAGATTGCCGTTGATGTGGGGCAGATAGTCGCCGAAGCCCGAATAGAAGCGCTGCGGCCGCTCCTCCAGATCGAAGCGGGTCCACATCTCCTCCATCATGGGGACGAACCGGGCGGGAGAATGGACGCAATCCTCCAGCATCTCGATCAATCTGAGCTTGGGGATCAGGTCGACGTCGGCGGCGAAGATGGTGAAGATGCATCGCATCAGGAAATGGGCCGCGTCCTGGGCCGCGATTCCCTGATGTTCGAGACGGCGGGAAATGACGCTGAGTTCGTCGGCGATCTCGCGCGTGACGACCGCCGCGATGCGGGCGGGATCGAGGCTGTGGGGATTTGTCCAGATGGCGCGCAGCCGGGCCTGGATCTCCGGCTTGGCCAGATCGGCGTGGCTGAAGCGATGACCGAGCCGGTCGGGGAAGGGGGCGTATCCACGCCCCGTGCCGGAAAAGTCCGCCCAGATTTCGAAGGACCGCGCCACGTCGCAGATGATGACGAACGGCGGCGCGACATGGTCGGCGGGCAGCATGGAGACATAGGCGAAAGCCTGGACCCGCGCATTGCGGATCAGACTGTCCCATCCCGGCCCGTGGGGCGGCGACATCAGGGGCGGCGCGTCCCCGAAAGGCAGGAGCTTGGACGTTCCCGACAGCCGCGACTGCTTCGCCTCCAACAGGAAGCAACCGCGCTTGTAGAGGTCGATCCGCTTCGGTTGGCCGGAGTGGAAGCTGGGACGCACGGCCCGTTCGAACACATAGTCGTTGTGGAGCGTGGTCGCCCCGGCCGGATCGGGCGTCGGCAGATCCAGCGCCTGCAGCAGGCCGATGATGTAGGGCGCGGTGTTTGCGCGTTCCGCGCCGCCCTCCCTGTCGGCCCACAACTCTATGAACGCTTCGATAGTCATGCAGCCCCCGCATGCGACGGGGCTCATAACGCACGTATAAATAGTATTGGCAAGACCGAGGCGGCGACGCACGAATGACTTTGACTTCCACACACAGTATGTCCCATACACTGTGCGTCACACACTATGTGGCGCACGGAGGCTGACGCTTGAGCCAGAACGAAGAGGAGTTGCTGTTCGACAGCCTGAGGCTGGAGTTGCGGCGGGGGTCGTTGATCTTAGCCGTGCTGGCCAGTCTGAGGCGCGAGCAATACGGCTATTCGCTGCGGGTGGCCCTGGGTGAGGCGGGCGTCGAGATGGAGGAGAGCACCCTCTATCCGCTGCTGCGCCGGCTTGAAGGCCAGGGGTTGCTGGACAGCGAGTGGCGCGAGGAGGATCGGCGAAAGAAGCGGTTCTACCGCTTGTCGGCGAGGGGCGAGGCGATGCTGACGCGGCTGGCGGCCGAGTGGCGCGGTCTGTCGAGATCGCTGGAGACGATGCTGTGAACAATGCGATGGAAGGAGGGGCCGGGATGGACCTGATGGAACGCTATCTGAACGCCGTGGCGGCGCAGCTGCCCAAGGACGTTCGCGAAGACATCGTCGCCGAGCTGCGCGACGAGATCATGGGGCGGCTGGAGGCGCTGGAGGCGCGTCTGGGTCGGCCGGCGACCGACGACGAGGTCGAGACCCTGCTGCGCGAAGTGGGCCATCCGCTGAGCGTCGCCGCCCGATATCGGCCGGGGCCGCAGGCGCTGATCGGACCGGCGCTTTATCCCTGGTGGCTGTTCGGGGCCAAGGTCGGCCTGGTCGTCATGGCCGCCGTCACCCTGGTCGGACTGGCGGTGCGGGTGCTGGTCGGCGACGTCTATCCGGGCCAGGCCATAGGCCAGGCCATCGCCAGCCTGTTCAGCGGCGCCGTGACCGTGGTCGGCCTGCTCACCCTCGCCGGCTTCATCCTGGAGCGGCAGGAGAAGAAGCCGGACTTCATCGCCAAATGGCGGGTCAAGGACCTGGGCGTGTTCGAATTGGCCAGCGACTTCGACGCCGAACTCTGGGGCCGGAAGATCGCGCAGGAGGACTGGTTCGGCCGGGGCCGCGCGCGCCCGTCGAAATCGGGGCGCGAGGTGCGCAAGGGGGCGCAGATGTCGCCCGTCGCCCGCGCCGTGGCCAGCGCCATCGGCTGGACCGTGGTGCTGCTGTGGTGGACCGGCCTGTTGCAGGCCTGGCCCCTGCGGCCCGAGGAACTGGCCGGGGTGGTGGATGGCGTCGATTACGGCCGCATCCTGGGTCGGATGGTCGCCGCCGCCTATTGGCCCGTCATCCTGTTCGCCGTGTGCCGCATCGGTTTCGACCTGATGCGCGCAGCCTCGGGCGGTCCTGTGCGGCTGACGGCCCTGGGGGACATCCTGTTCGGCTTGGCCGCCGCCTGGGGCGTGCTGTGGGTCTGGTTCTGGTCGGCCCTGTCGCCGGTCGTCTGGGTCGGCACGGCCACGGCGTTCTTCGAACGGGTGCGCCTGCTGTTCGAACGCGACGGCGACCACGCCGGCGGCGTGGCGACCATATTGATGGTGGTCGTGGTCTGGGCCTTCGCGGTGGAGGTGGCGCGCATCGTGCGGGCGGTCGCGCGGCTGATCGTCGGGAGCGAGGCGAAACCGCTTGACGGGGTGTAACCTATAGGTGATATGTAACCTCAGGGTGACTTCAGGAGGTTGCAGTGATCGAAGACGAAACGCACATGGTCCAGCGCGCGACGGCGGAGCGGAGCGGAGCCGGTGCTGGCTCGGCGGCCTGGCCCTGGTGGCCGTCGGCGCCGCCGGACTGATCGGCGGGTCGGGGTTCGCCGTCCTGACCGGGGCGGAGGGCGACCGGGCCACGGTCGCCGGTGTGGCGGCGGGCATGGGCCTGGCCTTCATGCTGCTGGGCGGGCTGATGGCCTGGTGGGGGCGGCCCGGTCGGCCCGTCGACGTCGCCGCCAGTCGCGACGGCTCCCGCCGCGAAAAGCTGCAACGCGAGCGGACGCGACAGCTGGTGCTGTTCCCGCTGGTGCTGCTGATGTTCATGGCCCAGGCGCAGGGCGGAATGCAGCGGGTGTTGGGCGGGGATGATAATGTCGGGGCCTATGTGCAGATCCTGCTGCCGGTCCTCTACGGCTGGCTGATCCCGGTCCTGGTCATGGGGTGGGACCTGCACGCGCGGCGCAACCGCCGCCTGCTGGAGGACGAACTGACCCAGGTCATGCGGGCGAAGTCGATGATACTGGCGTTCGTGGTGCTGATGGCGGGCGTGACGGCCGCCCTGGGGCTGGGGCTGTGGCGCGCCGACTACGGGGTGATGGCGCTGCCCTATGTGCTGGCCCTGGGCGGAGCCTCGGCGGGCCTGCGCTTCGCCTGGCTGGACCGGGAGGCCGGCCGCGATGGGTGATCCCCGACTGGGCTCGCGTCTGAAGGAGATCCGCACCGCCGCCGGCCTGACGCAGCAGGGATTGGCCGACAAGGCCGGGGTGTCGCGCAAGACGATCAATACGGTCGAGAACGGTGTCTTCATTCCATCGACCCTGCTTGCCCTGGACCTGGCGCGGGCGCTGGAGACGACGGTGGAGGCGCTGTTCTTCCTGAAGGACTGAGACGCAATCCATGTCCGAAAACCGCGAGACATCGCGGGGCTGGCGGGGCATCCTCGGCCGCATGGATATGGTTCTGGATCAGGACGCCTGCTGGCGGGCGGTGACGGCCAGGGACGCCCGGTTCGACGGGCGTTTCTTCACCGGCGTCGTCTCGACCGGCATCTACTGCCGCCCGGTCTGCCCGGCGCGCACGCCCAAGCGGGAGAATGTGGTCTTTCACCGCACGGCGGCGGCGGCAGAGGCGGCGGGTCTCAGGGCGTGTCTGCGCTGCCGGCCCGAGACGGCGCCCGATTTCGCCGGCTGGCGCGGCGAGGCCCCGCGCGGGGGCGCATGGCGGGGCACCGCCAACACCGTCAGCCGCGCCCTGGCCCTGATCGAGGCGGGGGCGCTGGACACGGCGGACACCGAGGCGCTGGCCGCACGCTTGGGCCTGGGGGAACGCCAGTTGCGCCGCCTGTTCCGCCAGCATCTGGGCGCCGCCCCCGTCAGCGTGGCCCAGACCCGGCGCGTGCTGCTGGCCAAGCAGTTGATCCACGAGACCGATCTGGCGATGGCCGATGTCGCCCTGGCGGCGGGGTTCGGCAGCGTGCGGCGCTTCAACGAGACCTTCCTGGCCCTGTACGGCCGACCGCCGTCGGACCTGCGTCGACGCAGGGGCGAGGCCGAGGCGGGCGGGACGATCCGGCTGGGGCTGGCCTATCGTCCGCCCTACGACTGGCCGGCGATGATGCAAGCCCTGGCCGCGCGAGACGTGGACGATGAAAAGGTCGTCGACGGCGTCTGGACCCGGCGTCTGCGCGCCGGGATCGACGGGACCGAAGGGGCGGTGAGGGTCCGACCCGGCGCGCCCGGCCGCGTGGCGGTCGAGGTGCGGATGGGGGTGTTGAAGGCCCTGCCCGGCGTCCTGGCCCGCGTGCGGCGGGTGTTCGACCTGGCCGCCGACCCGGAGGCCATCGCCCGCGACCTGTCGGCCGATCCGGCCCTGAGGGCGGCCCTGGCGGCCTGGCCCGGTCTGAGACCGCCCGGCGACTGGATCGACAGCCATGAGACGGCCCCCAGCGACCGTCTGCCCTCAGGCGATGCGACGACGACGGCGCGGGCTGAGCGGTGGCGCCCCTGGCGGGCCTATGGCGCGCTTTACTGGACCAGGACGAAGGAGCAGTACGATGGCCAGACCGCCTGAGGCCCCGCCGATGCGGCTGACGCTGGACCGGATCGGCTCGCCGGTGGGGGAGATGCTGATCGCCACCGACGCGGACGGCGTGGTGCGGGCGCTGGACTTTCACGACTATGAGGCGCGTCTGCGCCGGCTGCTGATCCGCCACTACGGCGCGGTCGATCTGACGGAGGGGCGGGCGCCCGAAGCGGTGCGCGACGCCGTGGCGGCCTGGTTCGCGGGCGATCTGGGCGCATTGGACGGCCTGCCTGTGAAGACCGGCGGCACGCCGTTTCAGCGCGCGGTGTGGAAGGCCCTGCGCGATATTCCGGCGGGTGAGACCCGCACCTATGGCCAGTTGGCGACGGCGATCGGCGCGCCCCGGGCCGTGCGGGCGGTGGGTCTGGCCAACGGGGCCAATCCCGTGGGCGTGATCGTTCCCTGCCACCGGGTGATCGGCGCAAACGGGACGCTGACAGGCTATGCCGGCGGGCTGGAGCGCAAGCGCTGGCTGCTGGCGCACGAGGCGGCCGGCCGGCGGCTCTGACGCTCGGGCGCGGTTCGTCGCGCGACATCGTGGAGGGGGGGCTGCGCCAGGCAACGGCCTGGGCCTCGGTTCGTTACCCTGAGCCGAAAGAGACTGGAGAACCGACGATGAAACTTTCCAATGGCGCGCTGGTGGCGGTGGTGGACGGCGAGAAGCTGGCCCTGTTCAAGAACACGAACGCCTCCGACATCGCCCTGATCCCGCTGGAGACTCCGCCCGTCGCCGACCGCGTTTCCGGCTCGGCGGGCCGCCGGTCGAACGAGGCCAATCCCGACAACGACACCCAGGCCGAGGACGGCTTCGCCATGGGCGTCGCCGAGGTGCTGAACAAATGGTCGGTCACGAACAAGATCGAAGAACTGCTGGTCATCGCCGCGCCCAAGACTCTGGGGGAGCTGCGCAAACACTGGCACAAGGATCTGCAGGGCAAGCTGGTCGGAGAGATCGCCAAGGACCTGACCGGCCATTCCAGCGACCAGATCGCCGCCGCCATCGACAAGGCCTGATTGCGGGCGTTGGTCAGCCAGGGAGCGCCGTCGGCGCTCCCTTTTTTCGGCCTGGCCCTGTCTTTCGCCGTCAGGCGCCGTCCAGAAACAGGCGGCAGGCGGGATTGTCGGTCTCCTCGACATAGGGGTAGCCCAACTCCGCCAGGGCGGCGGCGAAGCGGTCATGGTCCTGGGGCGGAACGCTGATCCCGGCCAGGACCCGGCCGACGTCGTCGCCGTGGTTGCGATAGTGGAACAGGGTCAGGGCCCAGGCCGGCTGGAGGCTGTTCAGAAAGCGCAGGAAGGCGCCGGGGCGTTCGGGGAACTGGAAGCGCAGGATGCGCTCGTGCGGCAGGCCCACGGTGCGGCCGCCGACCATGTAGCGGACGTGCAGCTTGGCCGTTTCATTGTCGCTCATGTCCTCGACGGCGTAGCCGCCGCCGCGGAGCGTTTCGATCAGGTCGTCGCGTTCGTGCGGGCCGTCGCGCAGGGCCACGCCGACGAAGATCTGGGCGTCGCCGTCGCCGGACCAGCGATAGTTGAACTCGGTCACCGAACGGCCGTCGAGGGTGTTCAGGAAGCGGCGATAGTCGTCGCGGTCGTCCCTCATCGCCACGGCCAGCAGGGCCTCGGCGCCCTCGCCGATCTCGGCCCGTTCGGCGACGTGGCGCAGCCGGTCGAAGTTGACGTTGGCGCCCGAGTTGATCGCGACGAGGGCGCCGGTTCCGGGATGGGCGGCCGACCACGCCTTCAACCCCGCCAGGGCCACGGCGCCGGACGGTTCGGCGATGGCGCGGCTGTCGTCGAAGATGTCCTTGATGGCGGCGCAGATGGCGTCGGTGTCGACCAGGACGATCTCGTCCAGCAGGGTCTTGCACAGGTCGAAGGTCATCTCGCCCGCGCGCCGCACCGCCACCCCGTCGGCGAACAGGCCGACCTCGTTCAGGGTGACGACCTGTCCGGCGTCGATGGCCGATTTCATCGTCGGGGCGTCGACGGGTTCGACCCCGATGACCTGGGTTTCCGGGCGCAGGAATTTGATTATGGCGGCGACGCCGGCCGCCAGGCCCCCGCCGCCGATGGGGACGAAGACAGCCTCGATCGGATCGGCGTGCTGGCGGGCGATCTCCAGCCCGACGGTGCCCTGGCCGGCGATCACCTCGGGGTCGTCGAACGGGTGGATGAAGGCGGCGCCGGTCTGGCGTTCCAAGTCGCGGGCGTGGGCGTAGGCGGCGTCGAAACTGTCGCCGTGCAGCACCACCTGACCCCCCAGGGCGCGCACGGCCGCGACCTTGATGCCGGGGGTGGTGGTCGGCATGACGATGACGGCCCGGGCGTTCCGGCGGGCGGCGGCCAGGGCCACCCCTTGCGCATGATTGCCGGCCGAGGCGCAGATGACGCCCTTCGACAGTTCGGTCTCGGACAGGCCGGCGATCTTGTTGTAGGCGCCGCGAATCTTGAACGAGAAGACCGGTTGCAGGTCCTCGCGCTTCAGCAGGACGGGCCGTTCGAGCCGCGCCGACAGCCGCCGCAGCGGGTCCAGCGGGGTCTCCTCCGCCACATCATAGACGCGGGCGGTGAGGATGCGGCGGATGGTGTCCTGCATGGAAATGTCGAGAAGAGCGGGATTTTGGGAAATGAAGGAGCCGTTCGTGTAGGCGAGCGGCGCGGACCGCGAAAGGTTCTTGCGCAAATCGGCGTGTCTGGCGAGGTGGGTTTCACACGCCGGCAGCGAAAAACACCGTCTGAATAGTGTGAATAGTCCGAAATCGACGGCGGACAGGGCGGCGGTCGCGGTCCCAAAGGGCTGCGGCTGACGGTCTGCGTGACACGCCGGATGACGAAGAAGATGAGCTTGCGACCGGATCGACCGCCTCCCGAAAACACCCCGGCAGCATCGCACAGTTTGGGAGGGCGGTAGGTAGAACGGCGGGCGCGGTCGATATGTCGTTGATGATTCGGCGACTTCTCGCGAGAAATAGGATGGCGGCGTCGCGCGCCCTGGCGTTCCGCCGAGCGATCTGTTCCATGCTCTCGCTTGGATCAGGCTCTGGCCGACGGAACAATCCTCTTGCGCCCGTCCCCCATCGGCCTACATTGTCTCTGCTTATGCTAACTTTGAGCATAAGGGTCTTGGAGAGTAGGTCATGGCCGACGGCGCCTTTGGTCTGACGAAGGAACTGGAGCGGGAGACCGCCGGCGTGTGGGCCAAGGTCAAGGACCATGTCACCCCGCTGGAATGGCCCGAACAGGCGCGGCTGATCAGCGAGATCAACCGGCTGAAGCGCGAGCGCGACGCCGTGATCCTGGCCCACAACTATATGACGCCCGAGATCTTCCACGGGGTCGGCGACTATGTCGGCGACAGCCTGGGCCTGGCCAAGGAGGCCGCGCGGTCGGACGCCAAGGTGATCGTCCAGGCGGGCGTCCACTTCATGGCCGAGACGTCCAAGATCCTGAGCCCCGAAAAGACGGTGCTGATCCCCGATCTGCGCGCGGGCTGTTCGCTGGCGTCCTCGATCACCGGCGCCGACGTGCGGCTGATCAAGCAGCGCTATCCCGGCCTGCCGGTCATCACCTATGTCAACACCACCGCCGAGGTGAAGGCCGAGACCGACATCTGCTGCACGTCGGCCAACGCCGTCCAGGTGGTGGAATGGGCGGCCAGGGAATGGGGCGTCGACCGGGTCATCCTGATCCCCGACGAGTTCCTGGCGCGCAATGTCGCGGCCCAGACGTCGGTGGGGATCATCGCCTGGAAGGGCCATTGCGAGGTGCACAAGCGGTTCACCGCCCAGGACATCGCCGACATGCGCGACGCCTGGCCGGACGCCGAGGTGCTGGCCCACCCCGAATGCCCGGAAGAGATTCTGGCGGCCTCGGACTTCGCCGGATCGACGGCGGCCATGACCGACTATGTCGAACAGCGCAGGCCCAAGCGGGTGGTGCTGATCACCGAATGTTCGATGGCCTCCAACATCAAGGGCGACGTGCCCGGCGTGGAGTTCGTCGGCCCCTGCAACCTGTGTCCGCACATGAAGCGGATCACCCTGCAGAACATTCACGACTGCCTGGTCAATATGCAGTTCGAGGTGACTGTGCCGGAAGAGATGATCGAACGCGGGCGCCTGGCCGTGCAGCGGATGATCGACCTGCCGCCGCCCGCCGTCCCGGCCCGCTACGACATCGTCAAGGCGCGCCATCACGTCGATGTGGAGCTGATCTGAGGCGCGGCGTTCGGTCCTGTCGCCAGGACCGGGCGCGACGCCCATCTGAACGCCATGAGCGATATCGACACCACGCCCCGCAAGCCCGGCCCATGGGACATCCAGCCCCAGGGGCCGCGCCCGCCCGCCGCCGCCGCGCCCGCCGTCGAACAGCCGGTCGACAAGGATCAGAGCCTGGTCTGGGTCTTGGCCTCCACCGCCCTGATGGGCGGCTTTCTGTGGTGGATCACCGGCAGCGCCATCGTCGCGGGGGCGGTGCTGATCGGCCTGTTCGTGCACGAGGCGGGCCACGCCCTGGCCATGAACCGGCTCGGGATGGGGCCGGCGCGCATCTACATCATTCCGTTCCTGGGCGGTCTGGCCAAGGCGCGGCGCGAGCCCAAGAGCGAATGGCATGGGGTTCTGGTGTCCCTGGCCGGGCCGGCGTTCGGTCTCTTGGCCATGATCCCCTTCATGGGCGTGGGCCTGGTTCTGGGTCAGTCCGAATGGCTGGCCGGCGCCTTCTTCATCGCCCTGCTCAATCTGGTGAACCTGGTTCCCGCCCCGCCGCTGGACGGGTCAAAGGCCCTGGGGCCGGTGCTGACGCGGGTCCACCCCCGACTGGAACAGGTCGTGCTGCTGGTCATCGGCGTGGCCGTGGTCTGGTGGGGGCTGTCGACGGGCCGGTTCATTCTGGCCGCCTTCCTGGCCCTGTCGGTCTTCGCCCATCTGAAGCGCGGCGTCTGGCGCGCGGCCTGGGGCACGCTGAGCTGGCCCGAGGCGGGACGCAGCCTGGTCCTGTATCTGCTGACGCTGGCCCTGTGCGCGGCGGCGGCGGTCGGCGCCCTGCTGCCCATGACCGAAGGCGACCCGGCCGGGGCGGTGCGTCTGGGTCTGAGCTATCTGGGGGTCGGACGATGAACCGGCTGCGACACGACGGCCCGCTGATCGTCGGCGCGGGCCTGGCGGGCCTGTCGGCGGCGCTGGAAGCCGCGCGGGCCGGGGCGCAGGTGCTGGTCGTCACGCCCGAGCCGCTGCTGAACGCCTGCTCCTCGGCCTGGGCGCAAGGGGGGATGGCGGCGGCCCTGACGGCCGTCGATTCCGCCGAGCTTCACGCCCGCGACACCGAGGCGGCCGGCGCAGGCCTGGTCCAGCCGGACGTGGCCCGGACCCTGACCGGCGTGGGACGCCAGACCGTCGAATGGCTGGCGGCCCTGGGCGCGCCGTTCGACCGCGACGCGGACGGCGGTTTCGTCGTCAGCCTGGAGGCCGCCCATTCCACCCCGCGCGTGGCCAGGGTCGGCGGCGACGGCGCGGGCCGCGCCATATTGTCGGCCGTGGTCGCGGCGGTGCGGGCCGAAAAACGCATCCAGGTCTGGGACGACGCCCGCCTGAAGGCCCTGGCCCAGGACGCCGACGGCCGCGTGGTCGGGGCGGTGATCGCGCGCGGGCCGCACGCCAAGCGGATCGAGATCGCGGCGACGGCGGTCGTTCTGGCCACCGGCGGGGCGGGCGGTCTGTTCGCCGCCACCACGACGCCGTCGGCCCTGAAGGGCGAGGGAATGGCCCTGGCCGCCCTGGCGGGCGCGGACCTCCTGGACCCCGAGTTCGTGCAGTTCCATCCGACGGCGATAGACGTCGGTCTGGACCCCGCCCCCCTGGCCACCGAGGCTCTGCGCGGCGAGGGGGCGCGGCTGGTCGACGGCCAGGGGCGGTTCCTGCTGGGGGCTGAGGACGATGCGGACCTCAAGCCGCGCGACGTGGTGGCGCGCGCCGTCCATGCGGCGCGGATGGGCGGACGCGGGGCCTATCTGGACGCCCGCGCCGCCATCGGGGACGAGTTTCCCCACGCCTTTCCCGCCGTCTTCGCCGCCTGCATGCGCGCCGGCCTGGACCCGCGCCAAAGCCCTATCCCCGTCATGGCCGCCTGCCACTATTACATGGGCGGAATCGCCGCCGACGCCGACGGACGGACAAGCGTCCCCGGCCTCTACGCCGTGGGGGAATGCGCCGCGACCGGGGTGCACGGCGCCAATCGGCTGGCGTCCAACTCCCTGCTCGAAGCCTGCGCCTTCGGACGGCGCGCCGGCCAGGCGGCGGCCGGAGAGATCGGCGGAGGGCGGTCCCTGCCCGCCCAGGGCGCGCCCGACCTGCCCGAACCGGCGATGGCCGAACTTCGCGCGGCCATGACCGCCCACGCCGGGGTGGTGCGGACGGCCGAGGGACTGGCGGCCTTGATCGCCCTGATCGACCGGCTGCAGGCCGAGTACGGCCCGGCGGCGCCGCTGCTGGCCGCGCGCCTGATCGCCCAGGCGGCGCTGGACCGGCGGGAGAGCCGGGGCGGCCACTACCGCGCCGACTATCCGCAAACGGCTGCTCGGGCCGAGCACACGCGGGTCCGGCTGGCCCGCCCGGCGGCGATGGAGGCGGCGGAATGAGGCGACTGCCCGACATCCTGGTCGAGCCGGTCGTGCGCCTGGCCCTGGCCGAGGACCTGGGCCGGGCGGGGGACGTCACCGCCATGGCCTGCATCCCCGAGGATGCGCGGATGACGGCGGCCTTCGTCGCGCGCAAGGCCGGGGTGCTGGCGGGGATCGAGGCCATACGGCTGTCGGTGCTGGCCCTGGACCCGCAGGCCCAGGTCGATCTGCGCCTGAACGACGGCGAGGCCCTGGCCCCCGGCGCGGTGCTGGCGGTGGTCGAGGCGAACGCCCGAGCCTTCCTGTCGGCCGAACGGACGGCGCTGAACCTGGTCGGGCGGCTGTCGGGGGTGGCGACCCTGACGCGGGCCTATGTCGAGGCCGTGGCCGGAACCGGCGCGCGCATCGCCGATACGCGCAAGACCACGCCCGGCCTGCGCGCGCTGGAGAAACACGCCGTGGCCTGCGGCGGAGGGATGAACCACCGCTTCGGCCTGGACGACGCCATACTGATCAAGGACAACCACGTCGCCGTCTGCGGCGGCGTCGCCCAGGCGGTGCGCCGGGCGCGGGCCTTCGCGCCGCATCTGATGAAGGTCGAGGTCGAGGTCGACGGCCTCGACCAGCTGGACGCCGTCCTGGCCCTGATCGACGAGGGCGCGGCGCCGGACGTGATCATGCTGGACAACTTCAGCCTGGCCGATCTTCGCACGGCGGTCGGGCGCGTCGGCGGCCGGATCGTGCTGGAGGCGTCGGGCGGGGTCGATCTGACCACGGTGCGCGCCGTCGCCGAGACGGGGGTCGACGTCATCTCGGTGGGCGGCCTGACCCATTCGGCGCCCAATCTGGACATCGGTCTGGACGCGCTTTGAACCGCCGTCCCCGCCGGTCAGGCGGGGGTGGCTGCGGCTTCCGCGACCTCGGCCTTGGCGGCGGCTTCGGCTGGACGTGCAGGGCGGGCGGCCGGCGCGCTCGCCGCCCGGGTCGTCGTCGGGGCAGGCGCGGCCGCGGGGCGCGGCTGCGACGCCGGGGCGCGGGCGGTCGTCGGGTTCAGGCCTTCCTGGGCCAGGACCAGCGAATAGGCCACGGCCTGGCCCGCCTGGCGGGCGGTCTCCACCGGGTTCAGGCCGGCCTGGACCAGGCGCGGCCGTTGAGCCTCGACCGAAGGTCGGGCGGCGTAGGTGAAGGCGTTCGCGCTCCCCGTACGGCCGCCGAAACGATAGAACAGATGGCTGCCGACCTGGCTGACCTGCACCAGGGACGACCGCCAGCCTGGCGCGACGCTGGTGGTGTGGAAATGGGTGGCGGAGCCGACGCGGGCGAAGACCGAACCGGACAGGGCGCCGGAGGCGACGGCGCGGGCGCGGTTCCAGGCCGAGGCGTTGACGCGGCCGCGCATCACGCCGGAACAGGTAAAGGAGAACTGGCATCCGCTGCTGCGCGCGGCGCCTTGGAACACCACGCCGCAGATGGTCTTGGGGAAGGCGGGGTGGCGGACCCGGTTCAGGACCACCTGGGCCACGGCCTTCATGCCGTCGGCGCCTTCGCCGCGCGCCTCGTAATAGACGGCCTGGGTCAGGCAATCCAGGTCGCGGCTGGCGTCCAGCGCATGGTCCATGCGGAAGGGGCGGGCTGGGTCAGGCGCCGTCAGGCTGGCGCGACGAAGATTGGAACCGTTCGACGCGCGAAGCTGTTCGAGACGGGCGGCCAGCAGTTCGGACTGGCGGTCGCGCTGGGCGGAGCCGGCGCTGGTGTAGGGATCGTGCCGACGCGCGATGGTCAGGGCGCTGGCGTCCAGACCGCCGGCGGCGGCGGCCAGGGCTTCTTCGGTGAAGCCGGCGGCGGTGGCGCCCTGGATGCGTTCGGCCTGGGCGCGCAGCGTCGTCGCGCGCGCAGCCACGCCGCCCACATAGGCGCATCCGATCGCCAGACCCACCAGACCTCCGAACGCCGCGGCTGCCGTCATGGGCTTCATCCTGGCCACACGATCGGCGCGCAGCAGTGCGCGCGTCTGCGGGAAATGCGACAACGACATAGTCCTGTTCAGCAGGGCGAGAAACGCGGCCCCCGGGGGTAGTCCTGCCGGCCGGGCGACGCTGACGGTCGCTTTCCAGCCTGCAAAATCCGGCGCTCGGCTCACTGGCCCGGGCGTCGAGGACGGGCCTATAGCCAGCCTTTTATGGCGGCAATGTGGTCGATTCGCAATCTTGCGGTTAAGCGACAGAAGCGATTATGTATTTTTCAGCAGCCGCCGAGGATGTGGCGGAAACCGGGCGTCGAGGCCGCAATCGAACGCATCTTTACTGTATTGGGTTACATGAAGACTTGAAGTCCAGTAGGCGTTTTTGATGTCGACGACTAAAAACGATCGGCCTGTCGGTTGTGAAATGTGACAGAGCGCGTAATTCGCGACTTGAGGTCAGGATTCGGAACCGCGATGCAGCGAGCGGCGTTGAAGCGTGGCCTTTGGAGAAAAGCCTCATGAAGATCGCCATCACCGCCGCCGCCGTCCTGGGAACCCTGGCCCTGGCCGCCTGCGGAACCACTATCGAACAGAAGGCCGCCAGCGGCGCGGTCGCGGGCGCCGTGGTGGGCGGCCCTGTCGGCGCCGCCGTGGGCGGCGCGGCCGGCACGGCCGTCGGCCACTCGCAAAAGCCCAACTAGGGCCGCCGCCCAGCGATCCGTCCGACGGCGGCCCTTGCCGTCGGACGGATCGCGCCTATCTGGTGTGGTGGTCGGGCCGCCGCGCCCGACCAAACGTCGCCCGCGGTCGATTTCATCGCGGCGAACCTTGATTTCCGCCCGCATATCGGCTTTGTGCGCCCCGCTTCTGGCCGCGCCTTTCTTCGCCGCCAGATCCCCGACGGCCGCCCCTGGCCGCTCACAAGGAACCCTGACGCTTTCGCATGAAAGATCTGAAGACCGGATTCTCCGACCGCATTACCGCCCAGCAGGAAGCCAAGAAGGCCCTGCTCGCCAAATTCAAGCCCAAGGCCGCCGCGCCCGACCCCGAATTCGACAGGCTGGCCGAGAAGCGGGCCGCCGAAAAGGAAGCCCTGCGCCAGCAGCACGAATTGGCCAAGGCCGAACTTCGTCGCGAGAAGGCCGAGAAGGAAGCCGCCCGGCTGGCCGCCGAAATGGCCGCCCAGGAAGAGATCGACGCCTCCAAGCGCGCGGACCGCAAGGCCCGCAAGCAACTGACCAAGGAAGAACAGAAGGCCAAGCGCGACGCCCGCTACGCCGCGCGCAAGGCGCGCAGATAGGCGCCGTCCCCGGCTTTCGACAGATGAACGCGCCGCAGGCCCTGCGGCGCGTTTTTCTTTGCGCCGATCAGGCGGCCGGCGCGGTCTTCAACTGTTCCAGCAGATCGCGCAGCTGTTCGGAGGAATAGGGCTTGCGCAGCAGCGGCCACGGAATGTCGGCCAGCACCTCGTCCACGTCTTCGCCGACATAGCCCGACATCAGGGCGATCCGCAGTTCGGGCCAGGCCCGGGCCGCCGCGCGCGCCAGATCCACCCCGCTCATGCCGCCTGGCATGACCACGTCGGTCAACATGATGTCGAACGCCGCCCCGGCCAGCAGGCGCAGGGCCTCCTGGCCGTTCTCGGCCAGTTCCGCCTCCAGCCCCAGCTCCTTGAGAATCTCCAACGCCACCGCCGCAACGCCCGGATCGTCCTCGACCAGCAGCACCCGCCCGCCCTCGATCCGGCGGGCGTCGGCCTTGACGGCGCCGGCGCCGTCGGAACCGACGTCGTCGGGCGACAGCGGGGGCAGATACAGGCGGATTTCGGCGCCCTGTCCCGGCGCCGAGACGATCTGGACCCCGCCGCCCGACTGGCGCGCGAAGCCATAGACCTGGCTCAGCCCCAGGCCGGTGCCCTTGCCGACGCCCTTGGTGGTGAAGAAGGGTTCGAACACCCGATCCAGAATTTCGGGCGACATGCCCTGGCCGTTGTCGATCACGGCGACGCAGACGTAGCGGCCGGGCGCCAGTTCGGCGACCTCGCCGGCCGCGACCTCGACCTCTTGCGTCTGGACCGTGATGCGCGCGCCGCCCCGTCCCTTGGGACCCGTCACGTCGCCCAGGGCGTCGCGGGCGTTGACGATCAGGTTCAGCAGGGCCGCTTCGAACTGGGCGGGGTCGACATTGGCGCGTGCGCCGCCGCGCTTCAGCCGGACCTTGAAGTCGACCGTCTCGCCGACCGCGCGGCGCCACAGCGGCTCGCCCTCGCGGATCAGGGCGTTCAGGTCGATCGGCTCGGGCCTCAGCGCCTGACGACGCGAGAAGGCCAGCAGCTGGTGGGTCAGGCTCTCGCCCCGGCGCGCGGCGGCCAGGGCGGCCTCGCCCAGCTTCCTGCGCTTGGCCGGATCGTCGCTGCGCAGGATCATGTCCAGGGCGCCGATCACCACGGTCAGCAGATTGTTGAAGTCGTGCGCCACCCCGCCGGTCAGCCGACCGACCGCCTCCATCCGCTGGGCGTGCATCAGCTGGGCCTCGGCCTGGGCCTTTTCGATCAGGGCTTCGTCGACCCGTTCCTCCAGCAGTTCGTTGATCCGCTTCAGGTCGTCCTCGGCGCGCTTGGCGTCCGTCACGTCCAGACAGGCCCCGACATAGCCCTGGAACACGCCCGAGGCGTCGAAGCGCGGCACGCCCTCGGTCCGCAGCCAGCGCGAACCCAGGGAGGGGTGTTCGATCCGGGTCAGCGCCTCGAAACGGTCGCGCGCGCCGAATGCGCGCATGAAGGCGGCCGAGAAGACCCCCTCGTCGTCGGGGTGCACCAGGCCGCGCCAGCTGTCGGGCAGGTGG
Organism: Brevundimonas sp.; assembly: GCF_003248455.1. GTDB lineage: Bacteria > Pseudomonadota > Alphaproteobacteria > Caulobacterales > Caulobacteraceae > Brevundimonas. The sequence continues at coordinate 38,073 of NZ_QFNM01000016.1, read as the reverse complement.
GCTTCGCCCGTCACGCCGAAGAAGGTGCGATAGCGGCGATTGGCGAAGGTCAGCTGGGCCGCGTCGTCGCTCATCCAGATCAGGGCCGGGGCGCTGTCGGCGACGGTGCGGAAGCGGTTCTCGGATTCCTCCAGCTTGGCCTGGGCCACGCGCATCTCGGTCACGTCGAAGGCCACGCCGACGAAGCCGGCCACGTCCGACCCGCTGAGGCGCGGGCGGGAGAAGGACTTCAGCCAGCGCCACTGGCCGTCGTGCCGCCGATAGCGCGCCTCCAGCGAGAAGGGCTCGTTGGACGCCTCTCCGGCGACGGACTCCGCCAGGATGCGCGCCTGGTCGTCGGGATGGACCATCGCCAGCCAGTCCAGGTCGCGCGCCGTCTCGTAGTCGGCGCCATGGAACTCGACATAGGCCTGGTTGACGAAGCTGCGGCCGCCGTCCTGGCGCGTCACCCAGATCAGGACCGGGGCCGTATCGGCGATGGCGCGGAAGCGCTGTTCGCTTTCGCGGGTCTCGTTCTCGGCGCGCGCGCGTTCGATCTCGGCCCAGGTGCGGGCCGCGACCTCCTCGACCAGGCTGGCTTCGGCCTCGGTCCAGACGCGGGGACGAGAGGCGTGGACATAGAGAAAGGCGCGCAACCGCCCGCCGCGGATCAACGGCGCCCGAATCAGGGCGCGGGTCTGGATGGCCTCGAAGGCGTCGGAGACGGCGGCCGTGCGGGGGTCGTCGCGCACGTCCTCGATCTGAATGGTGCGGCCGTCGGCCAGGTCCGCGATCAGACCCTCTCCGAAGGCGTGCAGATCGAACCGCCCCTGGGCGCTGGCCACCCCGGAGGTCCAGTCGTGGGTCATGGACACCATTCCCGCGGCCTGGTCGATTTCGCCATAGCCGACCCGGTCGGCCTCCAGCAGGCGGCCCAGCGCGCCCTCGACCTCGGCCATGATGGCGATCGGATCGGTCAGGTCGCGCAGCCGGTCGCTGAGGTCCAGCAGGAAGGCGTGACGGCGTTCGGCCCTGGCCGAGGCCTCCAGCGCCTCATGGGTGTCGGTCACGTCGAAGGAAATGCCGGTGTGGCCCAGGAACCGGCCCTGGCCGTCGAAACGCGGCTGGACCATCGCCCGCATCCAGCGCCAGCCGCCATCCGAACTCTGGACGCGGGCCTCGAACGCATAGGGGGCGCGGTCCCTCGACGCCGCGGCCTCCATGGCGTCCACGCGCGCGACGTCGTCCGGGTGGATGGCGCTTCGCCAGCCGTCGCCGGACAGGGACGTATGATCGAGTCCATGCAGGTTCACGACGGCGGCGTTGGCGAATTCGAACGCGCCCTGCGCATCGCGCAGCCAGATGGGGCAGGGGGTGGTGTCGGCCAGGTGGCGGAACCGGGTCTCGCTCTCGCTGACGCGCAAAAGCGCCCCGCGCAGCGCTGCGCTGACCGCGGCCGTAAACAGGCCCACGATCACGAAGTTGACGGTGGCCACCCCGCCGATGGCGCTCAGAACCCCGTCCTCGCCTGTGGTGGTCAGGCCCAGGATCGCCCAGCCCCCGCCCATGCAGACCGCCAGCGCCGCCAGCGCCGCCGTCCAGCCCCCCGCCAGCGCCGCCAGGCTGACCGCCGGCAGCAGGATGGAAAAGCCCGTCACCTCGCCATAAACGGCCGACAATGCGGCTCGCCCGATCAGCGCGGCGACGGCGAAGCCCGCGCCGACAGCCAGGCGGCCGATCACCGACGGCGTCGACAGCCGGGTCAGTCCGACCAGCCATCGGTCGATCGTCGCCATACGCCCCGACGACGCCTTTTCGCCCATCTTCTTCCGCATCCCAAGATACGCCCGACCATGCGAACGGCCGACAGCTTTACACCGTGGATCGCGCGCGGCCACCCCATCTTGCGCGCCGCGGCGGACGCGCCCCCGTATCGCTGATCGTCAGATCGCCGGAAAATGGTCCAGGTTTGCGGCTAGGAGCGCGAACCCCTGGCGGTCGGCGGCGTTGTCGAACGCGCTTTGGACTTTGAATGACACTGTCGTCCTGGAAGACCCTGTGGAAGACGCTGCGGCGTTCGGCGGCGGCCCTGCCGGCGGCGGGCGCGGTGCTGGGCGTCGCCATGGCCGCAGGATCCAGCGTGCGCCCCGATGCGGACCGCACGGCCGAGGCGGTGTCGCGCGTCACCGGCGGCGACCTGGGCGTCCAGGGCCTGGCCGCGATCAAGGCGCGCCTGACCCCCGCCCAGCTGGCCGAGGCCCTGCGCCACGATCCCAGTTTGCGGCAACCGGCCCTCTACGGGCTGACGCCCGGCTGGGAAAGCCTGACCCTGGCCGGCAAGCCGGGCCTGGAGCCGGGCAAGAGCGGGCTCGAGGCCCAGCGCCTGAACGCGGTTCTGTCGCCGGCTTTCGGCGTGGTGCGCCCCGCCCAGCCCTTCGTCTTCAAGGGCAGCGCCGAGGATCGCCGCCGCGCTCTGCGCTGCCTGACCCAGGCCGTCTATTTCGAAGCGGCGCTGGAGCCGGACAGCGGCCAGGCGGGCGTGGCTCAGGTGGTGCTGAACCGCGTGCGCGATCCCAACTACGCCAACACCGTCTGCGGCGTGGTGTTCGAGGGGGCGGAGCGGACCACCGGCTGCCAGTTCAGCTTCACCTGCGACGGCTCCCTGGCCCAAGCCCCGGTCCCCTGGGCGTGGGAGCGCGCGCGCCGCGTGGCGGAAAAGGCGTTGGACGGCGCCGTGGCCCAGGAGGTCGGCGCCGCCACCCACTATCACGCCGACTATGTGCGCCCCTGGTGGGCCCCCACGGTGGCCAAGGTCACTCAGATCGGCGCGCACATCTTCTATCGCTGGAAGGGCGTCTATGGCGAGACCGCCGCCCTCAGGAACGTCTACAAGGGCCGCGAGCCGCTGATCGACGAGGCGCGCTTCTCGCGGCCGCGGGCCTTGACGGCGGCTGGAGCCGCGACGGGCGGCCCCGATCCCGACGCGCCCGCGACGCCGGCCAAGGACGCCGCTCTCCGCACCGTCGAGATCGACGGCAGGCAACGCGTCGTCGGCGTGGCCAGTCTGGGCGGACGGCGTCTGCCGACGCGCGAAGAGGTCGCCGCCATCAACGCCCGCCTGACCGTCGATCCGGCCAAGCCCGCGCCGCAGGCCGCCCCGCAGGCGGCGCCGGCCGGGGTGACGACGATGGCGGTGGAGGAAGTCGGGCGCCCGGCCAATTGATTTCGCATTTGCAACGGCCTGGCGGGTCGGGGCATTGATGAAGCCGGGCCAGGCCCGACCGGAATCGACGAGGACGACTGTTGACCCGCCAAGACACCCACAGGCCCTCGTGGGACGAGAATGAGCGCCTCGAGGCGCTGCGAAGCTACGGGGTGCTGGATACCGAGCGGGAGGTCGCCTTCGACGATGTGGTGAACCTCATCGCCGAAATCTGTCAGGCGCCGATCGCCGTGGTGAATCTGATCGACGCGGACCGCCAGTGGTTCAAGGCCGAGAGGGGGCTGGGCGTGCGGGAGACGCCGCTGGCGACGTCCTTCTGCGCCAAGGCCCTGCTTGAACAGGACGGCATGGTCGTCCCGGACGCCGCCCAGGATCCGCGCTTCGCCTGCAATCCGCTCGTGACCGAGGCGCCGCACCTGCGCTTCTACGCCGGCCGCCTGCTGAAGAGCCCGCAAGGCTTGCCTCTCGGCACCCTGTGCGTCCTGGACGCCAAGCCGAGGCCGCAAGGGCTGACGCCTTTGCAGGAGATGGCGCTCACGACCCTGGCGGGACAGGTCACGAGCCAGCTGGAACTGCGCCGCGCCCTGCTGGAGCGGGATCGCAGCGAAAAGGCCGCCAGGCTGGCCATCGAGGCTTCGGCCTATGTCGGCGCCTGGGACTGGGACATCGCGGCGGATCGGGTCGTCGCCGACGAGCGGTTCGCGTGGATGTACGGGGTCGATCCCGCCGTCGCCCGCCAGGGCGCGCCGATCGACCTCTTCCGCGCCAGCGTCCATCCCGACGACGGCCCCCGCCTGACCCAGGACATCCAACGCGCGCTGGAAGGGGAGGGGGGCTTCGTCAGCGAATACCGGCTGGTCGTCGATGGGACGACGCGCTGGGTCCTGGCGCGCGGCCAGGCCGAATACGATCGGTCCGGCGCGGCGGTGCGTCTGCCCGGCGTCGCCGTGGACATCACCGAACGCAAGCAGATCGAGACCAACCTGGCCGAAACCGCCCGGGCGCTCAGCGAGAGCGAGACGCGGTTTCGCGTCCTGGCCGACGCCATGCCGCAGATGGTCTGGTCGACCCTGCCCGATGGGTTTCACGACTATTACAACGCCCGCTGGTACGAGTTCACAGGCGTTCCGGTCGGGTCCACCGACGGCGAGGGGTGGAACGACATCCTCCACCCCGACGACCAGCCGCGCGCCTGGGCGGCCTGGCGCCGTTCGCTGGAGACCGGAGAACCCTACGAGATCGAATACCGGCTGAAGCACCACGACGGCGGCTATCGCTGGGCCCTGGCGCGGGCGGTGGCCATTCGCGACGACGAGGGCCGGATCACCCGCTGGTTCGGCACCTGCACCGACATCGACGAGCTGAAGCGGCTGGAGCAGGGCCGCGAACTGGTCAGCCAGGAACTGAGCCACCGCATCAAGAACATCTTCGCCGTGATCACGGCCCTGGTGGCGCTGTCGGCGCGGCAGCATCCCGAGGCCAAGGGCTTTTCCGCCTCCCTGCGCACCCGCATCGCCGCCCTGGCCCGCGCGCACGAGTTCGTGCGCCCCCATACCGAGACCTCCAAGACCACGGTCGGCGACACCACCCTGCATTCCTTCCTGGCGGACCTGTTCAAGGCCTATGCGGACGACACGGGCGAGCCGCGCGTGCTGATCAGCGGCGACGACGCCGTGTTCGACGACCAGGCGGCGACCTCCGTCGCCCTGCTGTTCCACGAGTTGGCGACCAACGCCGCCAAATACGGCTCGCTCTCGGAAAAGGCGGGAATCGTCTTCCTGAGCACGGCGCGGCAGGCGGATCGCTTCCTCCTGACGTGGACAGAACGCGGCGGCCCGGCGGTCCAGGGACCGCCCAGCCGTTCGGGTTTCGGCTCTTCGTTGGCGACCCTGTCGGTCGAAGGGCAGTTGGGCGGGAAATTGCATCGCGAATGGAACGCGGACGGGCTGAAGGTCATTGTCGATCTGCCGGATGCCGCCCTGTCGAGGCGCCGCGCGGCGATAATGGCGGCTAATTAGCCTTTCGTTGAAACTCCGAGCCGTTTATCGCGTTATGTCCGCTTCCGAGCACAAGCCTGATTAATGATCGCGCGTATCCTCATCATCGAAGACGAAGCCTTGGTGGCGATGGAGCTTCGATTCATCCTGGAAGACCTGGGGCACCAGGTGGTGGGCGTGGCCGCGACCGCGCGGGCCGCGCGCGATCTGGTGCGCGAGAACGACGTCGATCTGGCTCTGGTCGACATCCACCTGTCCGACGGGCCCACCGGCATCGCCCTGGGTCGCGAGTTGGGCCAGGATATGGGCGTCAGCGTCCTGTTCATGACGGCCAACCCCGGCATGGTGCGCGAAGGCGTCGCCGGCGCCATCGGCGCCCTGTCCAAGCCGACCGACGAACAGGCGGTCGAGACGGCCGTCGATTACGCCCTGCGCCGTCGCCACGGCCAGCCCGTGGAATACGCGCCCCCCGGGCTGCAACTGTTCGGCTGATCGCCGCCTCGGCGGTTGCGGTCGCCCCGATGCGGCCTATGTCCAGAGCTCCCCGAAAACGGAGCTTCTCATGAACACCCTCGCCAAACGTGCGCTCGGCCGCAGCGGACTGGATGTCTCGCCTCTGGTCTTCGGCGGCAACGTGTTCGGCTGGACGGCCGACAAGACCGCGTCGTTCGCCCTGCTGGACGGCTTCGTCGAAGCCGGGTTCGACGCCATCGACACCGCCGACGCCTATTCCCGCTGGGTCGAAGGCCATTCGGGCGGCGAGAGCGAAACCATCATCGGCGAATGGCTGAAGGCGCGGGGCGGCCGCGACGCCGTCAAGATCTTCACCAAGGTCGGCTCGGACATGGGCCAGGGCCATAACGACCTGTCGCCCGCCTGGATCGAAAAGGCGGTCGAGGACAGCCTGCGCCGGCTCCAGACCGACTATATCGACCTGTACCAGACCCACTGGCCCGATCCGAACACGCCGCAGGAGGAGACGCTGCGCGCCCTGGACCGGCTGGTGCAGGCCGGCAAGGTCCGCGCCATCGGCACGTCCAACCATTCCGCCGAACAGGTCGCGGAGGCCCTGGCCGTTTCGGAGCGCGAGGGCCTGGCCGCCTATGCGACGCTCCAACCCCACTACAACCTCTACAGCCGCGCGACGTTCGAAGGGCCGTTGCAAGATTTGGCGGTCGAGAAAGGTCTGGGCGTCATCACCTATTTCAGCCTGGAAAGCGGCTTCCTGACCGGCAAATACAAGACCGCCGACCAGATCGTCGGGACCAAGCGGGAAGGGATGCTGAAGGGCAAGTTCGACGAGCGCGGCGTGCGCATTCTGGCCGTGCTGGACGCCGTCGCCCAGAGAAACGAGGCCACGCCCGCCCAGGTCGCCCTGGCCTGGCTGCTGGCCCAGCCGGGCGTGACGGCGCCGATCGTCAGCGCCACGACCATCGAGCAGCTGGCCGATACGCTGAAGGCGGCGACGCTGGAGCTGTCGGCGGCGGATGTGGCGGAGCTGACGGAGGCGTCGGTTTACTGAGGCTTTGCGCCGCCCCCACCCGGTCGCAACGCGACCACCCTCCCCTGAAGGGGAGGGAGAGGCAAGCGGGTTCTACCAGACCCCGATCTTCTCCGCTTCGGCGTGGCTGATCGGGTGGCGGGCCTTGGCGTGGTCTTCCTCGGCGAGGAAGCGGGCGGCTTCCAGCGCGGCCATGCAGCCCATGCCGGCGGCGGTGACGGCCTGGCGATAGACGTCGTCGGTCACGTCGCCGGCCGCCCATACGCCCTCGATGGCGGTCGAGGCCGTGCCGGGTTTGACCTTCAGATAGCCGCCGGCGTTGGTCTCCAGCTGGCCCTTGAACAGTTCCGACGACGGGGCGTGGCCGATGGCGATGAAGACGCCGTCGGCGGGGATTTCGGTCGTGGAGCCGTCTTGGACGTTCTTCAGCCGGACGCCGGAGACGTTCCGGGCCATGCCGTCCGTCACGCCGACGATCTCCTCCACCGCCACGTTCCAGATCACCTCGACCTTGGGATGGGCGAACAGGCGGTCCTGCAGAATCTTCTCGGCGCGGAACTCGTCGCGGCGGTGGACGACCGTGACCTTGGAGGCGAAGTTGGTCAGGAACAGCGCCTCCTCCACGGCGGTGTTGCCGCCGCCGACCACCACGACCTGTTTGCCGCGATAGAAGAAGCCGTCGCAGGTGGCGCAGGCCGAGACGCCGAAGCCCTGATAGGCGGCCTCGCTCTCCAGCCCCAGCCACTTGGCCTGGGCGCCGGTGGAGATGATGACCGTCTCGGCCAGGATCTCCTCCCCGCCGTCCAGCTTCAGCCGGAACGGGCGTTGCGACAGGTCGGCGGAGACGACGATGTCGTGGATGACTTCGGTCCCGACGTGCAGGGCCTGGGCCTGCATCTGCTCCATCAGCCACGGACCCTGGATGGTGTCGGCGAAGCCGGGATAGTTCTCGACGTCGGTGGTGATGGTCAGCTGGCCGCCGGGCTGGAGGCCGGCGATCACCACCGGGTTCAGGGACGCGCGGGCGGCGTAGATGGCGGCGGTCCAGCCGGCGGGGCCGGAACCGATGATGGCGACGCGGACGGTGCGAACTTGGGTCATGGCCCTATTTAGGCGGTGATTCCCGTTTGCGCGATGCCGGTCTCGTCCGAGGCCCAGGCCGATGGGATGACGAGCGGGGCGATCGAACCTATCGCGCCCGCATCGCCTCCAGCACGGCCTGGGCGGCGCGGTCGGTTTCGGCGAGCGGTTCGTAAGTCCAGGCGGCCAGCGTCCCATCGAACGGCCGGGCGGCGCCGCGCGACCGCAGGTCGTCGTGCAGCCGGGCGAACTTGCCGGCGGGCTTTAGCGGGATCATCGGCAGGACATGGACCGGCTTGCCGGTGGAGGCGGCCTCGGCGGCCATGTTGGCGCTGTCTTCCGTCACCAGGACATGGTCGGCGAAATGCAGGAAGGCGAACAGGGGGTTGTCGCCGGTCCCGTCCCAGATCCAGCCAGGGACCTTGGCCAGGCGCGCGGTCATCGCCGCCCTGGCCGCATCCGGCGTGCGGCGCGAGAAGGTCAGCATCAGAGAGCCGCCCGCCGTCCGCACGGCCGCCGCGATCCGGTCGGCCAGGTCGGCGGCGTGGGCGGGCGTCAGGTCGAAGGTCTTGGATTTTCCGCCCACCAGCACGGCGACGCGCGGATGGGGCAGGGGGGCGATCCGATCGGCGAAGGCGGGCGCGGCCTGGGCGATCCTGTCGGGCGTGATGCGGTGGGGCGAACCCGTGATCTCGAAGACATTGTCGCCGGACAGGCCGTCGTGGGCGGGGGCCACGATCATGTCGTAGCGCGCGTTGGCCCAGCGCGGATCCTGGGTCTGGACCACGAAGGTCCTACCGCCGCTCCAGCCCTTGATGCGGGTGGAAAGGGGCAGCGCAGCGCGGCCCGTCGCGATCCAAAGATCGGGCCAGGGGGCGTCGATGGCGTCCGAGGGGGCCAGCATGGCCCGCGTCTTCAGCGCGGAGGGCAGGCGGTCGAACGGCGCGCGCCAGCGGATGCGTCGGGTGGCGATCTCGGCCGGCGTCAGGCGCTGGACCGCCTCGGCCAGGCCCAGGGCCTGGTTCTCGATGCCCGCGCGGCCGTCGGAGACGACCCAGATGGAAAGGGGGGCGGGCATCTGTTCCGCCTCCCCCGCAGGGGGAGACGGAAGGTCTTGCGCCGAGCGGCTTATTTCCACTCGACCTTGAGGATTTCGTAGGCCTTGACGCCGCCGGGGGTGTTGACCTCGACCACGTCGCCGACCTCCTTGGAGATCATCGCGCGGGCGATGGGCGAGGCGATGGAGATCTTGCCCTTCTTCACATCGGCCTCGTGTTCGCCGACGATCTGATAGCGGGCCTCTTCCTCGGTGTCCTCGTCGACCACGGTGACGGTGGCGCCGAACTTGACCTGGTCGCCCGACAGTTTGGACACGTCGATCACCTGGGCGCGGCTGATCTTGTCCTCGATCTCGGCGATCTGGCCCTCGATCCAGCCCTGGCGTTCCTTGGCCGCGTGATATTCGGCGTTCTCGGACAGGTCGCCGTGTTCGCGGGCCTCGGAAATGGCCGCGATCACGCTGGGCCTTTCGACCGACTTCAATTGCTTCAGTTGATCGTCGAGGACGCGATAGCCCTCGGCCGTCATCGGCACTTTTTCCATTGTGTCGTGATTTTCTTGTTCGCCCGGAGACTGGAAAGACGCGGAGTAGGCACACAAAAGGCCGCGGGGCGGGCGCGGCCGGGCATCAAGACTAGGGGCGATCCGCCTTTAAATCAAGACCGTCACCCTGTTTCGGACCCGGTCAGGCGCGCGCGGGCGGTTCGGTCTTGGGATTGCGGCGCAGGACGCCCTTGATCAGGCTGTAGGCCAGCCAGCCGATCGCGGCCAGGCCGGTGAACATGAACAAGCCCGAAACCAGCGCGGCTCCTGCGGCCATGAAGGCCAGGACGAAGGCGACGGCGGCGGCGAGCCCGGCGATGATCTGAATGGTTTGAAGGCGCATGGTTCGTTAACGTCCGGCGCCGCGCCCGGTTGCGATCAGCCGATCACGTTCCGATCACGCATAGCTGTATTCGCCACCCCGTTGCAGGGCGCGCCGATAGGCGGGTCGGGCGTGAATCCGCTCCAGGAAGGCCTTGAGGCGCGGCTTGGTTTCTGCGTCGAAGGCGCGGTCGGCCCCCGCCTCGACCGGGAAGCTCATCATGATGTCGGCGGCGGTGAACTGGTCCCCCGCGAACCAGTCGGATCGGCCCAGCTCGGCCTCCCAGAAGTCGACATGGGCGCGCAGCTGCGGATCGACGAAACCGGCCAGGGCCTTGGCGGCCACGCCTTTGACCAGCGGCCTCATCAGCGCCGGGGCGCGACGGGGCAGCATGGTGAACACCAGCTTGAGCAGCAGCGGCGGCATGGCCGAGCCCTCCGCATAGTGCAGCCAATAGGTGAAGCGGCGGGCCTCCTCCGAACCCGGCGCCGGACGCAGCCGCCCCTGGCCATAGGTCTCCAAAAGATATTCGACCACGGCGCCGGTCTCGGCGACCGTGATCGCCCCATCCTCGATCACCGGCGACTTGCCCAGCGGGTGGATGGCGAGAAGTTCCGGCGGGGCCAGCCGGCTGCCGGGATTGCGTTCGTAACGGACGACGTCGTAGTCCAGCCCCAACTCCTCGAGCAGCCACAGGACGCGCTGGGAGCGGCTGTCGTTCAGGTGATGGACCTTGATCATGGCGATCTCCGCGTTTCGGCGCCCATCCTAACGCGGTTTCCGACTGACGTCAGGTCAGCCTTTCCGATCAGCGGGGCGCCCTGCCGCTCCAGCGCGTGCGGGGCTCGGGGCGGAGCTTCTGCTGGGCGCCCTGGCGGCGGTTGCGCCACACCTCGTAGGCCAGAGTGGCGAGGGCCAGCTTGCCGGCATGACGCCCGGCGACGCGACGGCCGCCCTTGGACAGCAGAAGGCCGCCGATGAGCGGGACGAGCTTGTGTCTGCGGATCATGATGTTTCTCCTTCGCAAACCTAACGCTGCAACCCGCCGCGCGTTCTAGACTGCGACGACATGGGCGATATCGTGGTCCGCTATTCGCGCGGCGGCGCCCAGTCGGAGTTTCGGAAGACCCCCAGATACTGGGCGTATCGACCCTGGGCGGCGCCGGGATCGAGGTCGAAGTTCTGACCGACCGAGGTTTGAACCTTCAGGAAGTCGGCGCCGGTCAAGGGCGAGCCGGGCGCGGCAGAGTCGAACAAGGTGATCCGTCCCGGCTCGGACGCGGCGCGCAGGGTGGAGGCGCCCCTCACCATGACGAAGGGGCCGTCGATGTTGAACTTGTCCAGGCGCATCCGCTGCACGCCCTCAGGCGTCGGCACGGGAATCTGCACCGCCGAGTCCAGCGACAGGACGACCAGGGTGGCCACGGCGTCGGCCGTCGGCAGGTCGGATTCCCGCACGCGCGCCGCGAAGGGCCGTGCGCCGTTCACCGGCCCCTGCATGGCGTGGAACATCCCCCACAGGCCATAGGCCGGCCGCCCGCCCAATTCGCCCGACCGGACAGCCTGGGCGTAGGTCTCGAAGATGACCGACTCGCGATCACGGCCCTGGGCCACCCGCTCCAGCACGCCCCGCAATCGCGGAACAGCCGGGCCGTCCAGGCCGTCGAGCGCGGCCAGGGCGGCGCGCGCCTTGTCGGCGTTCGAGGCGCTAGACAGATCGACGTCGCGTCCCTGGCTCGTCAGCCATTCGCCGACCAGGAGCCAGTCCTGAATGGCGTCGATGCCAATGAAGCGGATGCGGCGTTCGGCCGGCAGGGTCTGGTTGAGGGACCGGATGCGGCGCACCTTGTCCTCGAAGGCGGTGTTGCCCCATTGGGCGCCCGCCCGGGACCAGTGATCGAAGACCCGATCCAACGCGGCTGCGTCTCCGGTCTCCAGATAGTGGTTCAGTCGGTCCCCCTGGACGGGATCGACCTCGGCCACATAGTCGGTCAGGCCGATCCGGTCGTTCAGGTGGCGCAGCAGTTCGAAGTCCAGAATCTGGGGCGCGGCGACGCCGTGACTTTCGCCCAGCAGGATCAGTTTCGATCGGTAGAAGCGGTCGGGCAGGGCGAAGGTCAGGCCGCCCGAAACCGGGCCGTCGATCACCGTGTGCGCGCGCAGCCAGGCCGCCTTGGCCGGATCGACGGGATCGACCAGGGCCTCGGCCGGGAGGGGTTGGGGCGGCCCCATCTGGGCCAGGGCGGGCGATGAGCAGAGTGTCGCGAGCAGGACGGCGGCGAAGGACAGCGACTTGAGGCTCATGGCGATTCCCCGGAACGATGTTCCGGGGATGCTATCGGACGGCGCGCCGTCCGCAAGAGGTCAGCCGCAGGCCTGGATCGCCCTCACGTCCAGGTCGCCGGCCTTGATGGCGCCGATGGCCTGGGCGGCGGCCAGGGCGCCGGCGGTGGTGGTGTAGTAGGGAATCTTCATCATCAGGGCGGTCCGGCGCAGGGAGAAGCTGTCCTGAAGCGACTGCTTGCCCGAGGTGGTGTTGAAGACCAGCTGGACCTCTCCGTTCTTCATGGCGTCGACGATGTGCGGACGGCCTTCCAGCACCTTCTTGACCCGCTTCGCCTCCAGACCCTGTTCGACCAGATAGGCATGGGTGCCGCCCGTGGCGATCAGGCTGAAGCCCTCGGCCAGCAGCGTCTTGGCTGCATCGACGATGAAGGGCTTGTCCTCGTCCTTGACCGAGACGAAGGCGCAGCCGGAGGTGGGCAGGGTGACGCCGCCGCCGATCTGGGACTTGGCGAAGGCGCGGGCGAAGGCGGGGGCCATGTCGGTCTCGCCGTCACGCTTCCAGTCCAGGCCCATGACCTCGCCGGTCGAGCGCATTTCCGGGCCCAGAATGGTGTCGACCCCGGCGAAGCGGGCGAACGGGAAGACCGCCTCCTTGACCGCGATGTGGTCGTAGGGCTTGTCCGTCAGGCCGAAGGACTTCAGCGGCACGCCGGCCATGACCTTGGCGGCGATGGCGGCGATGGGCCGGCCGATGGTCTTGGCTACGAAGGGGGCCGTGCGCGACGCGCGTGGGTTGACCTCCAGCACGAAGATGCGCGGGTTTTCGCCGTGCGGTTCCTCGATGGCGAACTGGACGTTCATCAGGCCGCGCACCTTCAGGGCCTTGGCCATTTCGGCGGTCTGGCGTTTCAGCTCGGCCACCGTCTCCGGCCGCAGCGACCAGGGCGGCATGGAGCAGGCGCTGTCGCCCGAGTGGACGCCGGCCTCCTCGATATGCTCCAGCACCCCGGCGACGAAGACCGTCTCGTCGTCGCACAGGGCGTCCACGTCCACCTCGGTGGCGCGGTTCAGATAGTGGTCGATCAGGACCGGATCGTCGCCCGAGACGCGCATGGCCTCGTGGACGTAGCGGTCCAGCTGCTCGCGGTCGTGGACGATCATCATGCCGCGTCCGCCCAGGACGTAGGAGGGGCGCAGGACGACCGGGTAGCCGACCTCTTCGGCCTTCTGGGCGGCTTCCTCGGCGCTGCGGGCCAGGCCGTTTGGCGGTTGACGCAGGCCGATGCCCTCCAGCATCTGCTGGAAGCGCTCACGGTCTTCGGCCAGGTCGATGGAATCGACGCTGGTGCCCAGCACGGGGATGTTGTCGTCCTGAAGCACATGGGCCAGCTTCAGCGGGGTCTGGCCGCCGAACTGCACGACGCAGCCGATCAGTTCGCCCCTGGAGCGTTCGACCTCGATCAACTCCAGCACGTCCTCGGCCGTCAGCGGCTCGAAATACAGGCGGTCGGAGGTGTCGTAGTCGGTCGAGACCGTCTCGGGGTTGCAGTTGACCATGATCGACTCGACGCCGATCTGATCGAAGGCGAAGGCCGCGTGGCAGCAGCAATAGTCGAACTCGATCCCCTGGCCGATCCGGTTCGGACCGCCGCCCAGGATGACGGCCTTCTTCTTGTCCGACGGCTCGGCTTCGCACTCGGGAACCTGGCCCAGGGCGCCGGTCTCGTATGTCGAATACATATAGGCGGTGGCGCTGGCGAACTCGGCCGCGCAGGTGTCGATGCGCTTGAACACCGGGCGGACGTTCAGGCCGCGACGGGCGGCGCGGACCGCCTTTTCCGTCTTGCCGGTCAGGGCGGCCAGGCGGGCGTCGGAGAAGCCCTTGGCCTTCAGGCGGCGGAACTCGGTCGGGTCGGTCGGCAGCCCCTTGACCCGGACGTGGCCTTCCTCGCGCACGATGTCGGCGATCTGGCGCAGGAACCAGGGCTCGTAGGCGCAGGCGGCGTTGACCTCTTCCACCGTCAGGCCGTGGCGGAAGGCCTGGGCGATGACGCGGATGCGGTCGGGGGTGGGCACGCCCAGGGCGCGGACCACGGCGGCGCGGGCGGCCGCGTCGTCCTGCGACCCCGCGACGTCCTCGATCTCCACCTCGTCGAAGCCGTTCAGGCCGGTCTCCAGCCCGCGCAGGGCCTTCTGCATCGATTCCTGGAAGGTGCGGCCGATGGCCATGACCTCGCCCACCGACTTCATCGAGGTGCCCAGCAAGGGTTCCGAGCCCGGATATTTCTCGAAGGCGAAGCGCGGGATCTTGGTGACCACATAGTCGATCGACGGCTCGAACGACGCCGGCGTCACCTGGGTGATGTCGTTGGTCAGTTCGTCCAGGGTGTAGCCGACCGCCAGACGCGCCGCGACCTTGGCGATGGGGAAGCCGGTGGCCTTGGACGCCAGGGCGGACGAGCGCGAGACGCGCGGGTTCATCTCGATCACGACCATGCGGCCGTCGGCGGGGTTGATGGCCCACTGGACGTTCGATCCGCCGGTCTCGACGCCGATCTCGCGCAGGACGTTGATCGAGCCGGTCCGCATCCGCTGATATTCCTTGTCGGTCAGCGTCAGGGCCGGGGCGACGGTGATCGAGTCGCCCGTGTGGACCCCCATCGGATCGACGTTCTCGATGGAGCAGATGATGATGCAGTTGTCCGCCGTGTCGCGGACGACCTCCATCTCGTATTCCTTCCAGCCCAGCACCGATTCCTCGATCAACACCTCGGTGGTCGGCGACAGGTCCAGGCCGCGCAGGACGATCTCCTCGAACTCCTCGCGGTTGAAGGCGATGCCGCCGCCGGTGCCGGCCAGGGTGAAGGACGGGCGGATCACGGCGGGCAGGCCGACGAACGCCAGCCCCTCCAGCGCCTCTTCCATCGAGTGGGCGGCCTTGGAGCGGGGCGATTCCAGCCCCAGCTTGTCCATGGCGTCGCGGAACTTCTGACGATCCTCGGCCTTGTCGATGACCTCGGCCTTGGCGCCGATCATCTCGACCCCGTGGCGGGCCAGGGCGCCCGATTCATGCAGGGCCAGGGCCGTGTTCAGCGCCGTCTGGCCGCCCATGGTGGGCAGCAGGGCGTCGGGCCTTTCCTTTATGATGATCTTCTCGACCATCTCGGGGGTGATCGGCTCGATGTAGGTGGCGTCGGCCACCTCCGGGTCCGTCATGATGGTGGCGGGGTTGGAGTTGACCAGGATGACCCGGTAGCCCTCGGCCTTCAGCGCCTTGCACGCCTGGACGCCGGAATAGTCGAACTCGCACGCCTGGCCGATGACGATCGGGCCGGCGCCGATGATGAGGATGGACCGGATGTCCGTGCGCTTGGGCATGGGAGCCTCTTCTTATTGAACGCTAATGGGTCACGACCGCGCATTCCCAGCCGTCGTAGTCCAGCTGGAAGGCCGCGGCCCAGGATTGCATCATGGCGGAGGTCGCCGAGAACGACGCCTCGTCCACCGCCATGGTGGTTTCGAGCACCGTCATGTCGTCTGCGCCGCGCGTCAGGAACCCCGCGCGCCGGGCCACCTCGTTCAGATCGCCGTGGTCGCCCTCGCCATAGAAGTAGAACAAAGTGTGGCGCGGCGTCACGCCGCTGTCGCCCTGTTCGGCCAGCGCCGCGCGCACCATGGCGTCGCGTTCTTCATGGCTGGCGTCGGAGGCGTTCACGGGGCGTCGTCGTCCTTCTCGCGCGCGAAAAATCACCGCCGGCGGGGGAGGCCGTGCGGCGGTTCGCGCCGGGTTGTCGGTTAAGCGGCCCGTCTAGAGAAGGCGGGGCAGGGGGGCAAGCGAAAAGGCCCCGCGATCGACGATCGCGGGGCCTTTCGGGCTCGGTTCCCGAAAAGGGTCAGAACCGGCCGGTGATCCGGGCGAAGAAGAAGCGGCCCATCGCGGACACCGGGGTGGCCACGCTGTTGATGAAGGGCCGTTCCTCGAAGATGTTGTTGACGCCGACGCTGATGGTCGTCGCCTCGTCCATGTCCCAGCGCACCGAGGCGTCGCTAATCCAGACCTCGTCGGCGAAGGGGGTCGTGTAGAGGTCGACATCCTCGATCTCCACGATCGACTGGCGCGACTGATAGCTAGTGTTCCAGTAGACGGTGAAGGGCTCCAGCTTCCAGCGGGCGCTGGCGTTCAGAGCCCATTCCGGGAAGCTGGCCTGACCCAGGGCCGGATTGACGAAATCCGGATCGCTGAGCGACGGATAGTCCTGGTTGGTTTCCAGGTAGGTGCCGTTCAGCGTCAGGTCCAGCGATCCCCAGGCGGGCCGGCCCAGCGAGGCCAGGTCGAAGCCGTAGTTGATCGAGAAGTCGTAGCCGGCGGCCTCGGTGCTGGCGAAGTTCAGCTGGGTCTGCAGCAGATAGTCCAGCGCGCCGTAATAGATGGACGACGGATCCAGATCGCGACCGACCAGGGCGCAATACTGATTGTCAATGCCGGTGTCGCTGTCATAGCAGAAGTCGACGATGTCCTGAGCGCTGACGCTGGCCACGGCGTTGTCGATGGCGATGTTCCAGTAGTCGACGGTGGCCGTCAGACCGGGGATGAAGCGCGGTCGCAGCACCACGCCCAGGGTCCAGGTCTCGGCCGTTTCTTCCGCAAGGTTCGGATTGCCGCCGGTCTGGCCGTAGAACTGGGCCGTGGCCGGATTGGTCCAGCCGCCGGCCTGATCGACCGGCACGCCGAACGCCAGGCAGTTGGCGTAGCGGTCGGGGTCCAGGTTGATGAAGTTGATGTCGCACGGATCGTTCGGCTGGAAGCCCTGGGACGTCAGGGGCGAATACAGTTCGGCGATGTTCGGCGCGCGGATGGCCTCCGAATAGCCGCCGCGGAAGCGGATGTCCTCGATCGGGGCCCAGACGCCGTCGATCTTCCAGGTCGTGGCCTCGCCGATGGTCGAATAGTCGGCGTAGCGGCCGGCGACGCTGACGGTCAGGATTTCGGCGAACGGCAGGTCGGCCAGCAGCGGGATGCTGAGTTCGGCGAACACCTCCTTCACGTCGAAGCCGCCGCGCGTGGCATCGTCGGCGATGCCGCGGAAGGGCAGGCCGCCGGTGGGGTTGGTCGTCGCGTCCCACAGGGTGTTCAGGGCATCCGGCGTATAGTCGCTGTCCTCCTCGCGGTATTCGGCGCCGACGGCGAAGCCGATCGGGCCGGCCGGCAGGCTGAAGAAGGGCTCGCTGTTGCCGACGAGGACGGCGCTGACCACCTTCTGTTCGATCACGGCGCGGTCGGTGACGCGCGGGAAGGCCCAGGCGGCGGCTGCGGTGTTGTCGTTGCCCTGGCCGAACAGGTTCAACGGCAGACACTCGCCGCCGGTCGGGTCGAAGGTGACGTAGCCGGGATAGTAGGTGCCCAGCGAGCTGGGCAGGGCGACCGAGGTCGGGTCCAGATTGACGCGGCAGGTGGCCTGGCCGGTCGCCGGGTCGATCACCGCGTCCAGGGCGGCGAAGAAGCGGTCTTCCTGGCGGGCCGAGGAGGTGCTGGCCTGTTCGGTGCGGCCGTAGTTCAGCGACACGTCATAGGACCAGCCGTTCGAGAATTCGCCCTCGAAGCCGCCGACGACGCGGATGGTCTCGCGCTCGCGCTCGATCAGGGGATCGGCCAGGTCGGCGTGGTCGCGCGACAGGGTGACCAGGCCGCCCGCCGCCGCCGGATCGGCCGCGATCTCGGCGTCGATGATCTCGCGGATGGCGGTCGGGATGAAGGGGTTGTCCAGCTGGATGCGGATCGAGTCGTCATAGGTGCTGTAGGGCGCATAGACGTAGTCGTCGCTCTTGACCGCCTTGACCTGCAGATAGGGTTTGAACAGCGGCGAGACCTCGTAGCTGAGGAACAGGTTGGCGTTGACCTGATGGTTCTCGGGCGCGATCGAGTCGCCGTTGAAGGTGATCTCGGCGCCGTCGCCGCCGAACGAGTTCTGCGAGCCGGCGATCAGCCCGTCCTGGAACGGGCGAATCTGGCCGGTGTTGCGGTCCGTGACCCAGCAGCCGACGAACCAGCCTGGCCCGCCGCGTCCGCCGAAGCTCTGCAGACAGTCGTGAACGCCGTTGCCGTCCAGGTCGGGCGTGTTGATGAAGTCGTCATAACCGCTGGCGTCGGCGCCGCCGGCGTAGCCGATGCCGTAGGGATCCCAGCCGATCACGCCGTCGGTCGAGGAGATGTGGAAGTTGCCGTAGGGCAGGATGGCGTTCGACGGCGCGTTGCGGGCGCGGTCGAGCAGCGACGGGTCCGTGCCGGCGTAGCGCGGCGCGCCGCTGGTCAGCAGGATGGAGCGGCCGATCGCCTGATAGGGCGAGACGCCGGCCGGCAGCGGGTCGCCTTCCTGGAAGTAGCGGGCCGGGTTGGCCTGGTCGGTGGCCTGGCCGTTGTTGGCCAGATAGCGGCGGTCCCCGGCGAAGACGGGTTCGTTGACCGTGGCCTGGATCGAGAAGGCCACATGGCCCTTGTCGCCCTGCCCGAAGCGGCGGCCGTGGGTGAAGGACAGTGAGGTCTCCTCGCCGTCGCCGTGACGCGACACGCCGTACTGACCCTCGAATTCGGTGCCGACGAAGTCGTCGTTGATGATGAAGTTGACCACGCCCGTCACGGCGTCCGAGCCGTACACGGCGGACGCGCCGCCGGTCAGAACCTCGACCCGTTCGACCAGGGCCGACGGAATGGTCGAGACGTCGACGGCCGCCGAACCGGGCACGCCCGCGACGTGGCGCTTCCCGTCGACCAGAACCAGGGTGCGGTTGGAGCCCAGGCCGCGCAGGTTCAGGGTCACGGAGGTGCCGTCCGCCTGGGCCCGGCTTTCGGACGCCAGCAGGGCCGGCGCGCGGTCCAGCACGTCGGCGACGTTGGTGGCGCCGACCGAATCGAAGGCCTCGGCCGTGATCAGCTGCAGCGGCTGCTGGGCGTTCTCGGCCGCGACGGCGATGCGCGAGCCGGTGACGACGATCTCGTCCACCTCCTGCGCCACGTCAGCCTGCTGGGCGAAGGCGGGAAAGGCGATCCCGGCCGCCAGGGCCGAGGTCACGAGAAGGGCGGAACGACGATGATGGTGACGGTGCAAGTTTGTATCCCCCAAACAATACCGAGGATCAGGTTTTTGCACTTGCGAAGGAAGGTCAACACAATTGCGTCACTTTTCATTCGAAATGACGACAGATTGCGACAAAATGGCGCGATTTCACCCGGCTTGAGTGTGCGTTTGCGAAGTGAGGAGCCGCTCAGTCGTCGATCGCCGCGATCAAGTCGGGGAGTTCGTCGATGCGGGACAGGGACACGTAGCGCGGTTCGTCCACCGGCGCGTCGGCCAGTTCGTGCGCCCAGGTGACGGGGTAGGGGATGTGGACGCCGAAGGCGCCGGCGGCGATGGCGGGCAGGACATCGGACTTCATGGAGTTGCCGGCCATGACGGCCTCGGACGGACCCGTGCCGTGGCGGGCGAAGACGCGGTCGTAGGTGGCGCGGTCCTTTTCCGACACGATCTCGACCGCGCTGAACCGCTCGCCCAGGCCTGAGGCGGCCAGTTTGCGCTCCTGGTCCATCAGATCGCCCTTGGTGATCAGCACCAGCCGGTATTTCTCGGACAGTTCGGCGACCACCTCGTCCACGCCGGGCAGGGTTTCGACCGGATGGGCCAGCATTTCGCGGCCGGCGGCCAGGATTTCGCGCACCACCTGGGGCGGGGCCTCGCCGCCCGTCAGCTCCATCGCCGTCTCGATCATCGACAGGGTGAAGCCCTTCACCCCATAGCCGTAAAGGCGCAGGTTGCGCTGTTCCGTCTCGGCCAGATGCGCCTCAATGGTCGCCTCGTCGCCATGATCGGCCAGGAGATCGACGAACCGCGCATGGGTCAGGCGGAAGATCGTCTCATTGTGCCAGAGGGTGTCGTCGGCATCCAGGCCGACCGTCGTGATGCTCATGGCGCGCCCCCTATCACGGGAAGGGGCGCGACGGGAGAGACGGCGCGCGGGGCCGGTCGATAGCATGACGCGCATTCGTGACTTGAGACGCGCCGGCTGGTGGGTTCTGATGCGGGCCATGCGCGTCTCGATGTCCGCACGACTGATCGGCGTCCTGTTGCTGGCGGCGCCGCTGGGGGAAGTCGCTCCGGCGCTGGCCCTTCCGGCGGCGTATTCCGGCGAGGCGGCGGCGCCCAGCCGGTCGCAGGCGCGGCTGAACCAGCGAGTGTTCGACCGGATCTGGAGCGAGGTCCGCAGCAGCTACTACGACCCGACCCTGCATGGGGTGGACTGGAACGCCGCGCGGGCGCGGTTCCGCCCCCAGGCCCTGGCGGCCCTGGACGAGCGGGCGCTGTACCGCACGCTGAACGCCATGCTGGACTTGCTGGACGACGGCCACGCCTCGGCCAGCCCGCCCGCCGCCGTGCGCCGCCAGGAGGCCCAGTTCGCCCGGCGCGCCGTCATGGGTCTGATGCTGATGCGGGGCGAGACGCCGGACGACTGGACCGTCGAACGCATCCGTCCCGGCTCCCCGGCCGAGGCGGCGGGGATCAGGCTGGGGTGGACTTTGAAGGCGGTTGACGGCCGACCTTGGGCCCCGGACGTGGAAACGCCGGAGGGGCGGCCCCTGCAACTGGTCCTGATGGACGAGGCGGGCGCGCGTCATGAGACCACGCTGACGCCCCGCGTGATGGAGGCGGTCCAGCCCTTCGTCGCCGATACGTCGCGGCCCGGCGTCCTGGTGCTGCGGGTCGAGCAGTTCGACAAGGGGCTGGGGCCGTGGATGGGCGGGGCGCTGGAGGGCCTTTCGCCGGATGTGGCCGTGATCCTGGATCTGCGCGGCAATCCGGGCGGGCGGCTGTGGGAGGCGGAATCGGTGCTGACCTGTTTCCTGCCGCGCAACCAGGCCTGGGCCACGCGCACCGGGCGCAGCGGTCGGGCGGTGGTGCTGAGGGCGTCGGGCGATTGCGGCGACCGGCGCGATCCGCTGGCCAATCCGGTCGCCGTCCTGGTCGACCAGGGCAGCCGCAGCGCGGCGGAACTGACGCCGGCGGCCATTCAGGAGGCGCGACGCGGCGTCGTGGTGGGCGAAAAGACGGGCGGTTCGGTCCTGATCGCCCAGGAGACCAATCTGCCAGACGGCGGGCGGCTGACGCTCAGCCGGGCGGACTTCGTGACCGCCGGCGGGATACGGCTGGAAAAACGCGGCGTGACGCCCGACATCGCCGCGCCCCGCAGCGTGGCCCAGCGACGGGCCGGCGACGATCCGACGCTGGAGGCCGCCATCGCCGCCCTGCGCGCCGAGGACCGGGCGGCGGCGGACCGGCCCATCGGTCTTTAGGTCGACCTCATCCCGGCTTTCGTCGGGATGAGCGCAATATCAAGGTCAGATCAGCAGCACTTGAACCCGCCCGCCCCGCCGAAGCGGCGCTGTTCGTGCAGGCGGAAGAAGGCGGTCTTGTCCAGCGGCGCCTGGTCGGGATGGGTCGCCGCCGCATGGTCGACATAGGCCTGGTAGTCGGGCTGGCCGATCATGGCCCCGGCCGTGCGCTGGACGCCGCGACCCCACCGGATGGCGGCGTCGCGGCACAGGCACAGCAGGTCCGCGCTCGACGGATCAGGCCCCGACCTAGGCACGGGCCACGTCCGCGGCTTCGTCGGCCGGGGTCAGATCGTGGCTTTCCGGATATTCGCGCACGGTCGGACGGTTGTTCAGATAGGCCTTGCGGCAGGCCAGGACGCCATAGACGACCATGGTGATGACCACGAACAGGAAGCCCGCCGTCAGCGCCGAGTTGACATAGTCGTTGATGACGATGCGGTGCATGTCCGCCGCCGTCTTGGCCGGGGCGATCATTTCGCCGGCGCCCAGGGCCTCCTGATACTTGCGGGCATGGGCCAGGAAGCCGACGCGGACATCCGGGTGGAACAGCTTCTGGAAGCCCGCCGTCAGGGTGCAGATCAGGAGCCAGGTCGCGGGCGCGACCATGACCCAGGCGAACCGCTCGCGCTTCATCTTGAACAGGACCACGGTCCCCAGGATCAGGGCGACGGCGGCCAGCATCTGGTTGGCGATGCCGAACAGAGGCCACAGGCTGTTGATGCCGCCCAGCGGATCGACCACGCCGGTGTAGAGGAAATAGCCCCACAGACCGACCGTCAGGGCCGTGGCGACGACGTTGGCCCCCCACGACTTGGTCTCGCGCATCTTCGGAACCGCGACGCCCAAGAGATCCTGGATCATGAAGCGGCAGACGCGGGTGCCGGCGTCGACCGTGGTCAGGATGAACAGCGCCTCGAACAGAATGGCGAAGTGATACCAGAAGGCCATCATGGCCTTGCCGCCGATGACGCTGGACAGGATGTGGGCCATGCCGACCGCAAGCGTCGGGGCGCCGCCCGCGCGCGACAGGATCGAATGCTCGCCCACGTCGCGGGCCAACTGCTCAAGCTCTCCCGGCGTGATGTGGAAGCCCCACTGGGCCACGGCGGCGGCGGCCGAGGCCGCATCCGTGCCGATCACGGCGGCCGGGCTGTTCATGGCGAAATAGACGGCCGGGTCCAGGACGGTGGCGGCGATCAGGGCCATGACGGCCACGAAGCTTTCGCACAGCATGGCGCCATAGCCGATCAGCGGAATCTGGTTTTCGTTCTCCAGCAGCTTGGGCGTGGTGCCCGACGAGATCAGGGCGTGGAAGCCCGACACGGCGCCGCAGGCGATGGTGATGAACAGGAAGGGGAACAGGGCGCCGGCGAAGACCGGTCCTGTGCCGTCGATGAAGGGGGTGATGGCCGGCATCTGCAGATGCGGACGCACGATCAGGATGCCGACGGCCAGGGCCACGATGGCGCCGATCTTCAGGAAGGTCGACAGATAGTCGCGCGGCGCCAGCAGCAGCCAGACCGGAATGACCGAGGCGATGAAGCCATAGACCATCATCAGAATGGCCAGGGTCGGGCCGGTCAGGGTGAAGGCCGGGCCCCAATAGGGATCGGCCGCGACATGGCCGCCGCCGATGATGGCCAGGATCAAGAGGACGACGCCGATCACCGATACCTCGCCCACGCGGCCGGGCCGCAGGAAGCGGGTGTACAGGCCCATGAAGATGGCGATGGGGATGGTGGCGGCGACGGTGAAGGTCCCCCAGGGGCTTTCGGCCAGGGCCTTGACCACCACCAGGGCCAGGACGGCCAGGATGATGACCATGATCATCAAGACGCCCACCTGGGCGATGATGCCGGGGATATTGCCCATCTCGGTGCGGATCATGTCGCCGAGCGACTTGCCGTCCCGGCGCGTGGACATGAACAGGACCATCATGTCCTGCACCGCGCCGGCCAGGACAGCGCCGACCAGGATCCACAGGACGCCGGGCAGATAGCCCATCTGGGCGGCCAGCACCGGCCCGACCAGCGGCCCCGCGCCGGCGATGGCGGCGAAGTGGTGGCCGAACAGGACGTTCCTGGGCGTCGGCACATAGTCCAGACCGTCGTTGCGCCGCACCGCCGGCGTCGGCCGCGCGGCGTTCAGTCCCATCACCTTGCCCGCCAGGTATCGACTGTAGAACCGATAGGCGATGGCGTAGGTGCAGACGGCGGCGACCACCATCCAGACCGCGCTGATGCTTTCGCCCTGGTGCAGGGCGATGATGGCCAGGGACACGGCGCCCAGAATGGCGATGGCCCCAAAGACGATGGGGGTGCTTAGCTTGCCCACGAACAATTCCTCCCGGCCGACTGACTGGCGGCCCTCGCGCTTGGTTTGCACCACAATGCAGGACAAGGCCAATCGACTAAAGTCGTAGAAAAGGGAACCCGCCTGCTTTCCATTTTCTGCGAAGGCGGCTCGAAACGGAGAGACAGAGGGGCTCTGAAACGCATCTCCGCCGCCTGTGGGACTTCAAGAGCCCCGAAGCGCGCTAGGATCGAACCACCTTCACGTGCGCCGCCGCTTCGCGTGCGCGTTCGCGGGCTTGCTCGACATCGGCGCCGCGCGCCGTGGCCACGCCCATCCGGCGGCGCTCGAACGCTTCGGGCTTGCCGAACAGGCGCAGGTCGGCGGTCGGCGTCGACAGGGCTGCGGCGACGCCTTCGAAGGCCACGCCCTGCGCCTCCAGGCCGCCGTAGATGACCGCGCTGGCGGCCGGTTCGCGCAGGGTCGCATCGACCGGCAGGCCCAGGATGGCGCGGGCGTGCAGGCTGAACTCGGACTGGGTCTGGCTGGCCAGGGTCACGAGGCCGGTGTCGTGCGGACGGGGCGAAACCTCCGAGAACCAGACCTGGTCGCCCTTGACGAACAGCTCGACGCCGAAGACGCCCCATCCCCCAAGCGCCTGCGTCACCTTGGCCGCGATGTCCCGGGAGGCGGCCAGGGCGGCGGGCGTCATGGCCTGGGGCTGCCAGCTTTCGACATAGTCGCCCTTGACCTGGCGATGACCGATGGGGGCGCAGAAGGAGGTAGCGGTCTCGCCGTCTGCGCCGCGCGAACGGACGGTCAGCAGGGTGATCTCGAAATCGAAGTCGATCCGCCCCTCGACGATCACCCGAGATCCGGCGACCCGTCCGCCCTCCTGCGCATAGGTCCAGGCGTCGGCGATCTGGTCGGTGTCTTCGACGAAGGACTGGCCCTTGCCGGAGGACGACATGACCGGCTTGACGAAACAGGGGAAACCCACGGCCTGCGCCCCTGCCGCCAGCTCCTCGGCCGAGCCGGCGAAGGCGTAGGGGCTGGTGGGCAGGCCCAGGTCTTGGGCGGCCAGCTTGCGGATGCCCTCGCGGTTCATCGTCAGCTGCACGGCGCGGGCGGTGGGGACCACGCGCGCCAGGCCCGACGCCTCGATCTCGGCCAGGATGTCGGTGGCGATGGCTTCGATCTCGGGAACGATGATGTGCGGGGCCTCGGCCAGGATCAGGCCGTTCAGCACCTGGGGATCGGTCATCGGAATGACGTGGCTGCGGTGCGCGACCTGCATGGCCGGGGCGTTCGGATAGCGATCGACGGCGATGACCTCGACGCCGAGCCGTTGCAGCTCGATGGCGACCTCCTTGCCCAGTTCGCCGCTGCCCAGCAGCATGACGCGAACGCCGGTGTCGGAAAGCGGGGTGCCGAGTTTCATGGGCGTCAGGCTCCGGTAGCGGGTTCGATCAGGTCCCAGGCGTTGCCGTAGAGATCTTCGAAGACCACCACCTTGCCATAGGTCTCATGTCGCGGGGTTTCACGGAAGTGGACGCCGGCGGCGAGCCAGGCGGCGTGGTCGCGCAGCAGGTCGTCGGTCTCCAGAAAAAGCCAGACGCGGCCGCCGGCCTGCTTGCCGACCTGGGCCTTCTGGGCGCCGGTCGTGGCGCGGGCGAGCAGCAGGCTGGTCTCGCCGCGACCACTTTCGCTTTGGGGCGTGACCCGCACCCAGCGTTTGCCCCCACCCATGTCGGTGTCTTCACTGAGCCCGAAGCCTAGCTTTCCGACATAGAAGGCGATGGCCGCGTCATAGTCGTGAACAAGCAGGCTGATTGCGCCGATCCGGCTCATTTCGCAGGCTCTGCATAGAGCTGGCGGAAGGCGTCCAGGGCGGCGCCATGGTAGATGGTGGCGTGGGTCTCGTTCAGGCGGGGCGTGAAGCTCCAGCTCAGGCCGGGCAGGGCGTTGTCGCGCAGATTGGCCGTCAGGACGTCCATCGGCGCCTGCATCTCAGGGCCTTCGTCACCCAAGGTCAGGATCAGGGTGCGCGGGTCGTTCGACTGGTCGCGCAGACGGGCGCCGGACTGACGCGCCAACTCACCGCCGTCCCACCACAGGCTGGGGCTGACGGCGACATAGGCGTCGAACATCTGCGGTTCCTTCAGGAAGGTCTCGACCACGAACAGGCCGGCGAGCGACTCGCCCATCAGGGCCGTCTCGCCGCTGGTGCGATAACGGGCCTGGATGAAGGGCAGGACCTCATCGGCCACGAAACGGCGGAAACGGTCCGAATGGCCCTGCGTCGGATAGCGGGCGATCAGGTCGGGATCGGTGGTGGGCAGGGCCAGTTCGTTGCGGCGATCCACCGAGGCGATCCCGACCACGATAACATCGCGGGTGGTGCCGACGACGGTCCCCATCTGGGCGAGCCCCGAGATGTGGTGGAAGTCCTGATCCTGACCGCCGTCGAGGACATAGAGGACGGGGTAGGCCTTGCCGCTGTCGGCATAGCCGGGGGGCAGCCAGATGTTGATCTCGCGCGTCGCGCTCATGATCGCGGAGGGCAGGGCGTAGGAGCGGCCGATGACGATGGGGGTTTCGACCGGGGCGGGCGTCTGGAGGACGGTGTGGGCCTGAGCGACGGGCGCCGTCAGGCTGAGTGCGAGAAGAAGACCGAGGATGCCGGATTTCATCGTCTGCTCCACAAGTCTCCCTTTCCTTGGGGGAGAGGGCTTAAGCGCACGGCGGCGAAGCCGTCATTCTGGCGCGAAAGGTGAGGGGTCGTAGTGCGGACTGGCACACCATCCGACCCTCATCCGGCCCTGCGGGCCACCTTCTCCCAACGGGAGAAGGGCCGTGTTCTTAAAGCCGCGCCTTGACCGCCGCGACCACCGCCTCGGCGGTGATGCCGAACTTGTCGTACAGGACCTCCGCCGGGGCCGAGGCGCCGTAGCCGGTCATGCCGACGAAGGCGCCGTCCTCGCCGATGAACCGTTCCCAGCCTTGTTTGATGGCGGCTTCCACCGCGACGCGGACCGTGCCGCGGCCGATGACCGAGGCCTGGTAGGCGGCGTCCTGCCGTTCGAACAGTTCGAAACAGGGGACGGAGACGACGCGGGCGGGCGTGCCTTCGGCCTCCAGCGTCTCGGCCGCTTTCAGCGCCAGGGCCAGTTCCGTGCCCGTGCCGAACAGCGTGACCTTGGCTTCGCCCGATGCGGCCTTGATCTCATAGGCGCCCTTTGCGGACAGGTTCAGAGACGAGGCGACGGTGCGGACCGCCGGGGTCTTCTGGCGCGACAGGGCCAGGGCGGACGGCGCGGTTTTGGACTGGAGCGCGACCTGCCAGCATTCCATCGCTTCGATCGTATCGGCGGGACGGAAGACCAGCAGGTTCGGAATGGCGCGCAGGGCGGCCAGGTGTTCGACCGGCTGGTGCGTCGGGCCGTCCTCGCCCAGGCCGATGGAATCGTGGGTCAGGACATGGATGACGCGGACGCCCATCAGCGCGCCCAGGCGGATGGCCGGGCGGCTGTAGTCCGAAAAGGCCATGAAGGTGCCGCCGTAGGGAATGACGCCGCCGTGCAAAGCCAGGCCGTTCATGGCGGCGGCCATGCCGAACTCGCGGATGCCCCAGTTGACGTAGCGGCCCTCATAGGTCGGGGCGTCGAAGATCGGCGTGCCCTTGACGAAGGTGTTGTTCGAGCCGGTCAGGTCGGCCGAGCCGCCGACCAGTTCGGGAATGGCGGCGAACAGTTCGTCCAGCGCGGCGCCCGAGGACTGGCGCGTGGCCTGGGCGGGCCGGGTCTCGACCAGTTCGGCCATCTTGGCATTCAGGGCGTCGAAGGCGCCTTCCGGCAGGTCGCCCTTCATGGCGCGGGTGAAGTCGGCGGCCTGGGGCGAAGCGGCCAGACGGGCCTCCCACTTCTTGCGGTCCTTGGCGCCGCGACGGCCGACCTTGCGCCAGGCCGACAGGATCGTCTCGGGCATTTCGAACGGATCGTGGTCCCAGGCCAGGCCCAGGCGGGTGGCGGCGATCTCGGCGACGCCCAGGGCCGCGCCGTGGGTCTTGTGGCTGCCTTCCATGGTGGCGGCGCCCCGGCCGATCTTGGTCCTGCAGGCGATCAGGGTCGGCTTGTCCTGGCGGGTCGCCCACTGAAGCGCGGACTTGATCGCCTTCATGTCGTGGCCGTCGACGGCCTTGACCGCCCAGCCAGCGGCCTTGAAGCGCGCCTTCTGGTCGACGGCGTCCGACAGCGACACCTTGCCGTCGATGGTGATCTCGTTGTCGTCCCACA
This sequence comes from Brevundimonas sp., assembly GCF_003248455.1. Taxonomy (GTDB): domain Bacteria; phylum Pseudomonadota; class Alphaproteobacteria; order Caulobacterales; family Caulobacteraceae; genus Brevundimonas. The sequence goes on along the minus strand of NZ_QFNM01000016.1, from coordinate 10,114 downwards.
GCACGGTCAGTTTGTTCAGGCGGTAGCGCCCGGCCAGGGCGATGGCCTCCTGGGACACGCCTTCCATCAGGCAGCCGTCGCCGGCGATCACCCAGGTGCGGTGGTCGACCAGATCCTCGCCGTATTTGGCCGCCAGGCGCCGCTCAGCCATGGCGAAGCCGACCGAGGCGGCCAGACCCTGGCCCAGCGGGCCGGTCGTGACCTCGACGCCCGGCATATGGCCGTATTCGGGGTGGCCGGCGGTCTTGGAGCCCCATTGGCGGAAGTTGGACAGTTCGGCCTTGGTCGCGGCCTTGTAGCCGGTCAGGTGCAGCAGGGCGTAGATCAGCATCGAGCCGTGGCCGGCCGACAGGATGAAGCGGTCGCGGTCGGCCCAGTCGGGACGCGACGCATCGAACTTCAGGAACTTCGAGAACAGCACCGTGGCGACGTCCGCCATGCCCATCGGCATCCCCGGATGGCCCGACTTGGCCTTTTCCACCCCGTCCATGGCGAGGACGCGGATGGCGTTGGCCATCTGTTCGGGAGTGGCCTTGGGTGCGGGCTTGGGTGCGGATTTGGCGTCGGTCACGGCGGAGACCTTTCGGACGATGCGGAATTTAAGAGGCGGCGCCGCTTTACCCCGGCGCGTCCTCGGGTTCTATACGCAATTTGCAAGGAGCGACCGATGGCAGACGCCACCACGGCCGCACGGGCGCGCATCGACCGCGCCCTGGCCGATCTCGAACGCAAGGTCTTGGAACTGAAGGCGCGCCCCGCCTCGGCGCCGGCCGTGGCGGACGACGACCTGTTCGCGCCGCGGCCTGCCGACCAACGCGTCGCCGAGCTGGAGGCGGCGGGCCGCGAGGCGTCCCAGGCGCTGGGCCGCGCGGCCGAGGCGGTGCGCGAGGCGCTCCAAGCCAGGGATGCGCCAGAAAGCGAGGACCGCTGATGGCGACGGTGACAGTGGAGGTGAACGGCCGGCCCTATGCGGTCGGTTGCGCCGACGGCCAGGAGGAGCGGGTCCGCATCCTGGCCAAGCAGTTCGACAACCAGGTGCGCGCCGTGGCCCAGGACGTGGGCCATGTCGGCGATCTGCGCCTGTTCCTGATGTCGGCCCTGATCCTGGCCGACGAACTGCACGAGGCCCGCCTGGGCGAGGGCAAGGCGCCCGCCGCCCCGCCCCCGCCCCCGCCCGCGCCCGCCGCAGCCGAGGGCGTGGCCGAGGCCCTGAACGCCGTCGCCGCGCGGATCGAGAAGATCGCCCAAAATATCTGATCGGGCCGCGCTGGCGTGTTCGGCCTCGAGGCCCTATCTTGTCGGACGGCGGGTCCTGCTGCGGCTCACGTCGAAGACAACATATCCTTCTGACCTTAATTCACTCTACGGGATCTGTCCCTGTCCGGGCTCGAGGGCCTGGGCATATGGAACCCACCTGGCTACCCAGGTCGAGAGGATTTAAACGTTCCTCACGGTTCGCGCGGCGCCGCCAACTTTCTTTATTTTTAGGGCGCTAACGCTCGCCGCGCGGCGGCTCGCTGCTTGGGCGCGCTATCGCTCGCCGCGACGGTCTTGCCGATCTAAGGTCGCGGCATGAACTCCGAGAAGCACGAACTCCGGGCCGCCGCGCGGGCGCTGCGCAAGCGCCTGGCCCAGGCCGATCCGGCGGCGGCGGCCCGTGCGGCGGATCGCGCCGACGCGCTGCCGGGGGGCGATGTCGTCGCCCTTTATCGCGCCATGGGCTCCGAACTGGACACGGACGCCGTGGCCCTCGCCCTGCTGGCGCAGGGGCGACGCCTGTGCTTGCCCGTGGTCGTCCAGCGCGACGCGCCTATGCTGTTCCGCGCCTGGTCCCCGCACGAACCGCTGGAAATGGACGCCGCCGGCTGTCCCGCGCCCCTGCCTCTGGCCGACGGGGTGGAGCCCGATCTGATCCTGACGCCGCTGTTGGCCTTCGATGAACGCGGCGGGCGGCTGGGGCAGGGCGGCGGCTATTACGACCGCACCTTCGCCGAACGTCCTCACGCGCTGCGGGTCGGCTTCGCCTATGCCGGCCAGCGGGTCGAGCGACTGGCGCTGGATGATCACGACATCCGACTGCATGGCGTTCTGACCGAGAACGGCTATACGGCTTTCGAATGAGACTTTTCGAATGAGACTGGCATTTTTCGGCGACGTCATCGGCAAGTCCGGCCGTGACGGCGTCAGCGATCACCTGCCGGGCCTGAAGCGCGATCTGAAGCTGGATTTCGTCGTGGTGAACGCCGAGAACGCAGCGGGCGGTTTCGGCATCACCGAGAATACGGCGCGCGAGCTGTTCATGGCGGGCGCCGACTGCCTGACGCTGGGCAACCACAGCTGGGACCAGCGCGAGGCCCTGACCTATATCGTGCGCGAGCCGCGTCTGATCCGTCCCGCCAACTATCCGCGCCTGATGGACGCGCCGGGCGCCGGGGCCAATCTGTTCGAGACCGACACGGGCCGCACCGTCCTGGTCATGAATGTGCTAGGCCGGGTGCACATGGACCCGATGGACGATCCGTTCGGCGCGGTGGAGCGTGAACTGGCCGCCGCCCCCCTGGGCGCCGTCGCCGACGCCGTCATCGTGGACATGCATTGCGAGGCGACCTCGGAGAAGATGGCGATGGGCCACTTCTGCGACGGGCGGGCCTCGCTGGTCGTGGGCACCCACACCCACGTTCCGACCGCCGACTGCCAGATCCTGCCGGGCGGCACGGCCTATCAGACCGACGCCGGCGGCTGCTGCGACTACGACAGCGTCATCGGCAACGAAAAGGAAGAGCCGCTGCGCCGCTTCACAACGCGGATTTCCGGCGGGCGCTATACGCCCGCGTCCGGCCCGGCGACGGTGTGCGGCGTCTTCGTGGAGACCGACGATCGCACGGGCCTGGCCACGCGCGTCGAGCCGATCCGGGTGGGCGGTCGGCTGTCCCAGGCCGTGCCCGTGGTCTGAAGCAAGCTCAGGCGGCGATCCGGCGACGCTCGACCAGGGTGCGTCTGACGGCGTTCAGGTCGGCGGCGCGGCGCCGGGGCGTATGGGTTTCCAGCACATAGGCCTGGCCCGCGCGGGCCAGAGCCAGCCGTTCGGCGGGATCGCGGATCAGCCGATCCATCGCCGCCGCCAGCGTCTTTGGCGTCACCGCATCGACATAGAGGGCGTGGGGACCGCTGGCTTCGCGCAGGCCTCCGCGGCCGGACGAGATCAGGGCCGCGCCGGCGGCATGGGCCTCGATGGCCGTCAGGCCGAACGGTTCGTCCCAGACCGAAGGGGTCAGGGCGATGGCCGCCGACTGCATCCGCCGACGCACCTCGGCCAGAGGGGCGGATTTCAGCACCTCGACCCGGTCCCCGAAGCGCGCCAGCGGGGCGACGTGGCGCGCGGCCCACTGGGCGTGAGCGTCCCAGTCGTTCAGCATCAGGACCGCGCGCCAGTCGGCATGGGCGTCCAGAACGGCGGGCAGGGCGGTGCACAGGATGTCGACCCCCTTTTCCGGCATGGCCCGCCCCGCGAAGGCGATGACCGGCGGCCGGTTTTCGGGCGAGGCCAGCCAGGCCCCGGCGTCGATCGGATTGGGCACGGCGAAGGCGCGGTCGTCCATGTCGGGGAAGGCCCGCACGAAGGCGTCGCGTTCGGTCTGGCTGACGAAGACCAGACCGTCCATCCGCCGGTAGCGCGCCCGATAGCGCCAGGCGTCCAGCCTGTGACGCGGCGCCCGTAGCGCATTGTGGCGATAGAGCAGATGCGCGGCCTCGGGCAGGGCCTGCTGCACCGCCAGGGCCTGTTTGACCTGCTGGTGATGTTCGATCACATCGGGACGAAAGGCGCGCAGCCGGGCGATCAGGGCCTCCATCCGCCCCCGCCCGCCAGGCAGGGCATCGACGCCGCCGAGATTGTGATCGTCCGCCCCGCTGCAGCAGAAGATGCGCGTTTCGACATCGGGATCGTCGCAGGTCGACTGCGCCGCGCCGGCCAGGGTGCGCACGACCGTCTCCATCGAATTGGGCTGGGCCTCGGAAAACCGGGAACCGGGGGGAAGCAGGATGGCGACGCGCAAGGGTGGAATCCGCTGAAAGACCGGCGTCCCTTATCGCTCATCCGCGACGGGACGGCGACCGCCTTCGTCAGTCCCGATGCGGCCCGCGCCGGACCCGCAGCCTGAGGCGCATCGGCTCGCGACTGCGCAGGGTGATCTGGTGGACGGGGCGGGGCTCGGCCGTGGTCAGGGCCTCGACCTGGGCGACCCGCAGAATCGCGGCCAGGGCGATCATCGCCTCCTGAAGGGCGAAGGCGGCGCCGATGCAGACCCGCGGTCCGGCGCTGAAAGGAATATAGGCGTAGCGGTCGATGGACTTGCGGTTCTCGGGCAGGAACCGTTCCGGCCTGAAGGCGTCCGGGTCGTCCCATAGCCGCTTGTGACGCTGCAATATCCAGGGCGAGACGATCACCGTCGCGCCCGCGCCGATCTTCTGGCCGCCGATCTCGTCGTCCGCCAGGGCCTTGCGCGCCATGGTCGGGGCGGGCGGGAACAGGCGCATCGTTTCTTCCAGCACCGCGCGGGTCCAGGGCAGGCCCTCGGCCCATTTGGGATCGGAGACGTCGAAGGCGTCAGCCTCGGCTTGGAGCCGGGCCAGATATTCGGGCTGGCGCGACAGCAGGTGCAGGGTCCAGCCCAGGGCGCGGGCGGTCGTCTCGTGGCCCGCCAGGATGAAGGTCAGGATGTTGGAGGCGACCTCCTCGTCCGACAGGCCGGGGCCGCCGTTCTCGTCCCTGGCCAGCAGCAGCGCGTTAAGCAGGTCGTCATGGAAGGCGCCGCCGGCCTCGATATGGGCGCGTCGGGCTTCGACCAGTCGCGTGACGCGCTGCTCGAAGAAGCGGGCGGAGCGGAAACTGGCCAGCCGGCCCAGTCGCGGCGCCCAGTCCGGCGCGCCCAGCACGTCCAGCGGATCGATCCGCGCGCCATTGGCCAGGAACTGATTCAGCGCCCGCTCGAATCCGCGCGCCTCGCCGCCCAACTCGTCCGAGAACATGGTCGCCGACAGGATGTCGAACGTCAGGCCCGACATCTCCGAATCCACATCCAGCACCCGCCCGCGCGCCGACAGGGACCAGGCGGCGACGCGCGCGCGGCAGACCTCGGCCATGCGCGCGTTAAGCGTCGCCATCTTGGCTGGCGTGAACAGGGGCGCCAGGATGCGCCGGGCGCGGCGCCATTTGTCGCCCTCGGTCAGCAGCAGGCCCTCGGCCAGCATCGGCCCCAGCACCCGCTTCTGCAACTCGCCCTTTTCGTAGTTGGCGGCGTTCTCGGTCAGGACGTGGCGGACGCCTTCGGGATGGCTGACCACCAGAATCTCGCCAAAGGCCGAATGGCCGTGAATCTGCGGCTCGGCGAAATGGCGCTCGGACCACATTCGGATCGGGTCGCGCCAGCTGATCCACAGGAAGGGCAGCAGCGACAGCGGCTCGCCCGCCCGGCGCGGCGGGATGGCGGGGCGAAAGACGGAAGCGTCGGCCAGTGTCATGTCCATGCCTTCAGTCAGGTCACAGACTTAAGGCGTCGGATAGGCGGAACAAGGGCCTGCGCGAGACGCACCTTGCGGCGCGGGGTCGCACGGGAATGGCGACGGGAACTAGGCCGCGTCGCCCAGCCAGCCCGGCATCCAGCCTTCGTGCCATTCGCGCAGGTGGGCGACGGGGATGCTGAACAGGTCGCCCTTGTCGCCCTTGGAGGCGAAGGCGTCGCCGCCCGCGCGCCCGACGACCGAGGCGTGCAGACCGGCGTCGCGGGCCTGGGCGATCAAGGCGTCCGCATCGGTTACGGCGACCAGGTAACGGGCCTGGTCCTCTCCGAACAGGAAGATATGGGCATGGGCGGCGCTGGAGGCGTCCAAAGTCGCGCCGACGTCGGAGGCCAGCACCAGGTCGGCCGCCGCGCCGATCAGGCCGCCGTCGGACAGGTCGTGGACCACGGTCAACTCGCCCGCCTCGATCAGGCCGCGGACAAAATCGCCGGTCTTCTTTTCCAGCGCCAGATCGACGGGCGGCGGGGCGCCGTCCTCGCGGCCCAGCACCTCGCGCAGATAGATCGACGCGCCCAGTTCGCCGTGCGTCTGGCCGATCAGGACCAGGGCGTCGCCCTCGGCCATGCCGGAAAAGCCGGTGACGACGTCGTAGTTGGGCAGGAGGCCCACTGCGCCCACGGTCGGGGTGGGCGGAATGGCGACGCCGTTGGTCTCGTTATACAGCGACACATTCCCCGACACGACCGGGAAGTCCAGTTCGCGGCAGGCCTCGGCCATGCCGTCGATGGCGCGCACGATCTGGCCCATGATCTCGGGCCGCTGCGGATTGCCGAAGTTCAGATTGTCGGTGATGGCGATGGGGCGCGAACCCACGGCGGTCAGGTTGCGCCAGGCCTCGGCCACCGCCTGTTTTCCGCCCTCGTAGGGGTCGTTCTGGACATAGCGCGGGGTGCAGTCGGAGGTGACGGCCAGACCCTTGTCGGCGCCGTGAACGCGGACCACGCCGGCGTCGGCGCCGGTGGCCGAATCCTGCAGGGTGTCGGCCATGACGTGGCGGTCGTACTGCTCCCAGATCCAGCGCTTGGAGGCCATGTCGGGGCAGGCGACGACCTTCATCACCGCATCGGCCCAGTTCTCGGGCGCGGGAATGTCGGCGGGGTTCAGTTTCGGCTGCAACTCCGGTTGGACCCAGGGGCGGTCGTACAGGGGCGCGTCGTCGAACAGGGGGGCGAGCGGCACGTCGCAGACGATCTCGCCGTGATGCTTCAGCACCAGGCGGCCAGTGTCGGTGGTCACGCCGATGACGGCGGCGTCCAGGCCCCATTTCTGGAAAATGCGATAACCGTCGTCCTCGCGGCCGGGCTTCAGGACGGCCAGCATCCGCTCCTGCGACTCGGACAGCATCATCTCATAGGCGGTCATGCCCTCTTCGCGCTGGGGCACGGCGTCCATGTTCAGTTCGATGCCGACGCCGCCCTTGCCGGCCATTTCGACCGAGGACGAGGTCAGGCCGGCCGCGCCCATGTCCTGGATGGCTGCGACGGCGCCCGAGGCCATCAGCTCCAGCGTGGCCTCGATCAGCAGCTTTTCGGCGAAGGGGTCGCCGACCTGGACGGTGGGGCGCTTGCTTTCGGATTCGTCGTCGAACTCGGCCGAGGACATGGTCGCGCCGTGGATGCCGTCGCGGCCGGTCTTGGAGCCGAAATAGACCACCGACAGGCCCGCCGACGGCGCGGCCGAATAGAAGATGCTGTCCGCCTTGGCCAGGCCCACGCACATGGCGTTGACCAGGATGTTGCCGTTGTAGCCGGCGTGGAAGTTGGTCTCGCCCGCCACGGTCGGCACGCCGACGCAGTTGCCGTAGCCGCCGATGCCCGAGACGACCCCCTTGACCAGGCGCTTGGTCTTCTCGTGCGACGGATCGCCGAAGCGCAGGGCGTTCAGCAGGGCGACGGGCCGCGCGCCCATGGTGAAGACGTCGCGCATGATGCCGCCCACGCCCGTCGCCGCCCCCTGATAGGGTTCGATGTAGGAGGGGTGGTTGTGGCTCTCCATCTTGAAGATGCAGGCGTCGCCGTCGTCGATGTCGATGACCCCGGCGTTCTCGCCCGGCCCGCAGATGACGCGCTCGCCGGTGGTCGGGAACTTGCCCAGATGGATTTTGGAGGACTTGTAGGAGCAGTGCTCGGACCACATGACCGAGAAGACGCCCAGTTCGACATGGTTCGGTTCACGCCCCAGCCGGTCCAGGACCACCTGATATTCGTTCGGGGCTAGGCCATATTCGGCGGCCAGGTCGGCCATCGATTTCTGGGGGGTCGTCTGCGGAGCGCTCATGGGCGGCGCTTCTAGCCGCAGACGGGCCGAATGTCAGCCCGCCCGGCGCAAGATCGGGGAACATCGACGATCGCAGGCGGTTGATTCCAGCGATACTCACAGGAGCCGACATGACCGACACGCCCACCGACCCCGCCGCCACGCCCCAGGACGACGACCTGCCCGAGATCGCCGCAGACGACGCCGGCGCCTCCGCCCTGGCCGAAGCGGCTCAGAAGAAGGCGCAGGACGAAGAGGAGGAGCCGCAATGAGTCAGCCCCGCACCGACCGCATAGTTCCGGCCGAAGGCCAGCAGATGGACCGCTCGAACGACCCGGAAACGACTGCCAAGCTGGACGCCGAGGCGCCGGAAGCGGCGCTCGCCAGCCGTCAGCGTCTGACAGGTTCGGCCGTCGGCGTCGGCAGCGTCGATTTCGGCAGCGCCGGCGCCTTCGACGTGGGGGCGGGCGATCACGAACCCCGGGACGACGCCGTCGTCGCCCCGTCCAAGCCCTGAACGGTCAGCGCTCGACGCCGGGGCGCAGGCGGAAGCTGAGCAGCACCCCGGCGATCAGCAGGACGACCGCCCCGCCCAAGGCGGTGAAGGCGACGGCCGGCTTTTCCGCCTGTTCCGCCACGAAGGCGCCCAGAAGGCCCCAGGCCGCCGGAAGGGGATAGGCCAGGGTGCGCAGGCTGGCGGTGACGCCCAGCGCCACGACCGTCACAGCCACGATGGCGACGATGGCCCACAGGCTGGGAGACAGCGCGGCGGGCAGGGCGTCGAAGGCGGTCAGGGTGGTGATCAGGTTCAGCGGCGCCGCCACCGTCAGCCAGCCCGCCAAGGCCGCCAAGGGCCACACCAGCAGCATGCGCTCGCGATCCAGGCGGGGCAGGGCGCGAATGGTCCCCGACACGGTCAACAGCGGGATCAGCAACGCCAACAGCGAGGCGAAGATCACCGCCACGCTGGCGGCCTTCAGGTTCATCGCCGCGACGACGATCCAGAAGCCGACGCCGAAGAAGGCGACCGCCGAGGGCAGGCCCATTCGCGTCAGCAGAGGGCTTTCGCCGGTCTGCGGCAGGGCCTGGCGCACCGCATAGGCCAGGACGCCTGCATAGATCAGCCCCCAGATCGAAAAGGCGTAACCGGCGACGCGCAGGGTGCTGTTTCCGTCTGCGGCGAATTCGGCCTGGCTCAGGCCCAGGCCCGACAGATTCTGGACCACGGGCGTGACGACGGCGAAGACGGCGGCGGCCAGCACCACCAGACGGCGGGTGCGCTGGCGGGGCGTGGGGCGTATGATGGAGGACATTCTATTTCCAATGCGGGGCGCGTGTCCGGCCCATACGCGCCGGAACGTCAGAGGTTCACCCGATGCGCATGAAAAGTGAAGCTTGCATTCGGACAGGTCGGCGGGGTCTGTTGCGACGATGATGCCGCCGCGCCGTTCGCCTGTCTCGATCTTCGCCCTGGCGGCGATGGGCTTTGCGGCGTTTCCGGCCGCCGCCCAGGTGCAGCCGTCCATCCCGGCGACGACTCTGCCGCCCGGGGCGCAGGACGCCTGGGGACAGGTGCGCGCCGCCCTGACGCCGGCGCAACAGGCCAATGCCGTGCGGCGATTCCTTTCGGCCTTGGCGGCGTCCGAGGGACGGCCGACCCTGCCGCCGACGGATGCGCGCGACATCGCGTCCGGCCGCGCCGTGTCCCTGGACGATCCGGCCCTGTCGCAGCGGCCGCAGGCGCATGAGATCACCATCACGGTCGGCGGCCAGTTCCTGGTCTTCCGTCCCCTGTCGCGCGCCAGCGTGGAGCCCCTGTTCGGGCGCTAGGGCCTGACAGGAACCCAAAGGGCGGACAGGCGGTTGTTCTGGCGAACCACAGACGAGGATGTTCCCATGGCCGATCCCGACAACGAAGACCTGGACCTGAACGACGAGGTCGAGGCCAATCTGGCCATCGAACAGGGCCTGGGCGTCGGCGCCCGCGAACTGGCCGCCCAACGCGATCCCGGCGGCGTGATCACGGCGGACGAGGAGCCGGAGCTCGAGAACGGCGCGTCCGTCGAGGCCGGCGATACGGATCAGCTTGACGAGAATCTCGGCGTCCAGGGCGTCGACGACGCCGACTGATCAGGCCGCCGCGTAGATGCTCTGGAACAGGACCGCGCCGTCCGCCGAGCCCAGTTCGGCCTCGAAGGCGCGGTCGGGGTGGGGCATCATGCCCAGGACGTTGCCGCGCGCGTTCTGGATGCCGGCGATGGCGTTGACCGAGCCGTTG
>NZ_QFNM01000055.1 GCF_003248455.1 Brevundimonas sp. | reverse complement strand
ATGATCTGCTCTTCCGTGAATCTCGCTCGTTTCATTCCGTCCGTCCTTTCAAGGGGCGGACTCTAGCTCCGCGTGGAGGAAATTCTCAGGGGCACGTCACCGACCATGCCCAGGGTCATTCTTGACCATCGCCGATGGCGCATCCCGCTGGCCACGTTGGCGGCCAACGCGATAACCGCGAACAGAGGGAGCAGGTAGCGGATGAAGACCCCTTCATACTGACTCAAGAAGCCTAGACCCAAAGCTGCGGCCAAGCTGCCGAGTGCGGGAAAACACGCCGCGCAGCCCATAGCCGCAACAATCGCGCCGACTACGCCCGCTTTATCAGCCGCGCGGGTGATGGGTTCTTGGTCCGGCACGCTTTTCCCTCGGGAAGCTGGAGTATGGCGATCTGAGCCCAGCAAGTGTTGAGCGCGCTGGTGTCGATCGTCTCGGACAACCGAGTAGGGTCTGTAGTCCCTACAGATACAAGAGCATTCTTGTCTTTCCAAAATCCGTCGGGTCGATTGCGTGACGAGGCGAGGCTCGCCGTGATGGACTAGCGCCAAAAAATCAACCGCCAGCCCCGGATGAGGCGGGATATAAACGTCCGAACCTGAAAGCTGCGGGCGGGCAGGGGCCGTTCAGGGCACCGGCCGGGTTCCAGCCTCGGAATCAAACAGGGCTTCCAGGATCGGGCAATCCGGCGTGGCGCCGTCGGCGCAGCGCGAGACCATCTCGACGAGCACCTCTTCCATCTTCCTCAGAGCAGCTAGCTTGGAACGGACGTCGCCCAGATGGGCGGCAGCGACCACGCGCGCCTCCGCGCACGGAAGATCGCGCTGTTCGGCCAGTTCGAGCAAATCCCTTATTTCATTCAGCGTGAACCCGAGCTCCCGGGCCCGGCGCACGAAATTGAGCCGGAGCAGATGACCGCGGCCATAGAGGCGGTGTCCACCCTCGCTGCGAGCAGGCGCGGGCATCAGGCCGATCTTCTCGTAATAGCGCACGGTTTCGATGTTGACCCCGGTCCGCCGGGACAACTCGCCGATAGGAAGCTGTGGGGCCGTATCCCGCAGGGCCGATTTGTCCATGAAGCGTTTTACCTCTTGTATCTGTAGTGACTACAGACCCTACCTTGTGTGTCTCGACCAGTGAAGGCGTGAGGAGTGTTAATGGCAGACGGCAAGCAAGAGTTCGGCGGACACTCGGCGCGCACCGACAAACCCATCGCTCGCGGGTGGCTTGCCGTCGGAGGACTTGCCGCCGCGATCGGCGCCACTTCCTGCTGCGTACTGCCGCTGGCCTTGTTCGCGCTCGGGATCAGCGGGGCATGGATAGGCAACGTCACGGCGCTGGCCCCCTACCATCTTTATTTCGTGGCCGCCGCCGTGGTGCTGCTGAGCCTCGGCTTCTTCCGGGTCTACCGCCAGCCCCGGGCCGCCTGCGCCGACGACGTGACCTGCGCCCGGCCGGCCTCGACGCGCCTCATCAAGATCGCGCTCTGGACGGCGACCCTGCTCGTCGCCCTCGCCCTCGCATTTCCCTATGTCGCGCCGCTGCTGATCGGCGCCTGAATTTTTCCTGGAGACTTCGATCATGACCCTTTCGGTCCGCAACGCTCTCGTCTTCGCGGCGGCTGTCTTCACCGCTGATGCCGCCCAAGCCGCCGAACGCACGGTGAGGCTCGACGTTAGCAATGTGACCTGCGTGACCTGCGCGCCCATCGTCCGCCGCACGATCTCGCGCATCTCCGGTGTTGAAGCCGTGACCGTCGCCTTGACCCCGGGCGGGAGAGGACAGGCCGTGGCGACGGTGACCTACGATGACGCCCGAGTGACGCCGGCCGCCCTGGCGCTCGCGTCGACCAGGGCCGGCTATCCCGCGCGTGTTCAGGCGCGCCGATAAACGCTGCCGGCGTCCGGTCGTGACGCCTCGAGGCCGACATTCAAACTCTGTCGCGCGGCCAGTCTCCGCGTCAGCAGACGCTCGTGATGACATCCAGCTCTCGCCGCTATCCGACGTAAGCCGGGCAACGTCGGGGTTGACGCCGCTTTGTTAGCGGCAAAGTCTATTCAGAAGGATCCGGACAATATGAGTGATTGTTGCACGCCCTCAGGGGATATCGCCAAGACTTACGATCTCGTCGTGGTCGGGGCGGGGTCGGCCGGGTTCTCGGCCGCCATCACGGCGGCGGAACAGGGCGCACGGGTCGCGCTCGTCGGAGACGGAACGATAGGCGGCACATGCGTCAACGTCGGTTGCGTGCCGTCCAAGGCGCTGATCCGGGCCGTCGAACCCCTGCACCAGGCCCGGGCCGCTTGCCGCTTCGACGGCGTCCGGGCCTCGGCCGCCATCGCTGACTGGTCCGCAGCGGTTCGCCAGAAAGACAGACTGGTCGATGACCTTCGCCAGGCAAAGTACGAGGACGTGCTGCAGGGTTATGACGCCATCACCTACCACGAAGGCCCGGCGAGACTCGTCCAAGGCGGCGTGGAGGTCGGCGGCGTCCGACTGATTGCGGACAAGGTGATCATCGCGACCGGTTCACGTCCGGGGGTTCCAGCGATCCCCGGCATCGAATCCGTGCCTTATCTGACCAGCACGACCGCGCTCGAACTGGAGGCCCTGCCCCGATCGATGCTGGTGATCGGCGGCGGCTATATCGGGGTGGAACTGGCCCAGATGTTCAGCCGGGCGGGCGTCCACGTCACCATCGCCTGCCGCTCCCGGCTACTGCCTGAGGGGGAACCCGAAATCAGTGAGGCGCTGCAGCGCTATCTCGTGGACGAAGGCGTCACGGTCGTAGCGGGGGCAGTCTACGGGTCTATCGACGCGTCCGACGAGGGGGGCTCACTCAGGCTGACGCAAGCCGGTGGCAAAGAAACGATAACCGCGGAGCGCGTTCTGATCACAACGGGCCGGGTTCCCAACTCCGACGAGCTGGGGCTTTCCGAGATGGGGATCCAGATGTCGCCAACGGGAGGCGTCGTCATCGACGACCGGATGCGCACGACGCGCGCGGGCGTCTATGCCGCAGGCGATGTCACCGGCACGGATCAGTTCGTCTATATGGCCGCCTACGGCGCGCGACTGGCCGCTAGGAACGCGCTGAACGGCGACACCCAGGTCTACGACAATCGCGCCATGCCGGCGGTCGTTTTCACGGATCCGCAGGTTGCGACGGTGGGACTGACGGAAGCCGCAGCCCGCGCGGCCGGTCACGATGTGCAGACCTCGATGATCACCCTTCATCACGTTCCTCGCGCGCTCGCGGCCAGGGACACGCGTGGGCTCATCAAGCTGGTGGCGGATCGCGGCACGCGGCGACTCCTCGGCGCGCACATTCTGGCGCCTGAAGGGGCGGACAGCATCCAGACGGCGGCGGTGGCCATCAAGTGCGGAATGACAGTGGAGCAGTTGGGCGACACGATCTTCCCCTACCTCACGACAGTCGAGGGCCTGAAGCTGGCCGCGCTGACGTTCAACAAGGACGTCAGCAAACTGTCTTGCTGCGCAGGTTGAGAGGTACGACCGGATGCTTTCCACTTCGCCACCTGTCGGGTTGGCGAAGCCAGTCGTCCAATGTTTCCTTCAGGTCTTGGGACTGAATCGCTCACCAATCCGCTCTGCAAGCGCCCGAACCGGATCGTCGCTCAGATGGGCATACCGTTCCGTGGCGCGACTGTTGGCGTGTCCCAGCGCCTTGCCGATCATCGGGAGACTGGCCCCGTCCGCCAGGGCGAAGCTTGCGAAACTGTGGCGCAGGTCGTGGATGCGGACGCCTTCCAGCTTGGCTTTCGGGAGCACCTTGTCGCGCCAGATCTTGGACTCGGAGGTCGCATATCCGTTGTCGCCCTTGGTGGCCGGAAAGACAAACTGGCTTCGACCGCGGGTCTTGTAGAGACGCTGCAGGATTCCGAAGGCCATGTCGTTGAGCGAGATCCGACGATCCCCCGTGCGACCGCCCGCCTTGGTGCGGCTCGGCGGTAGCACGAGCCGGCGCCGGTCAAAGTCGACCTCCGTCCACCGCAGGCCCGCGATCTCGTTGCGGCGCGCGCCTGTCAGAAGCAGAAGCCGATAGACCGCGCCCTGCCGTTCGGAGATCGTCGCATCCGCCTCCAGGGCGTCGAGTGCGGCGATCAAACCCTGAGCCTGGGACTCGGACAGGAAGCGTTCGACCGCCGGTCGGAGCTTTCGTTCGACCTTCGCGCACGGGTTCGGGCCGGCGAAATGCCCCTTGTCGATCGCCCAGTTGAAGGTCGCGCGCAGGGTGGAATAGGTCCGGTCCGCGATACCCGCCCCGCCCTTGACGATGGATCGACCACGAAGTTTGGTCTTCACATCCTTGGCGGTCTTCCCGGCCGTGATCGATCGGATCATCCCGGTGATGTGGTCGCGGGTGACCGTATCAAGCGCCATCTTGCCGAGCAGGGGAACGACGTGGCGCTCGAGGTTCGTCCGGTCCATGGCCCATGACGAGTCCCGTTTGGTCGGTTTGTCGTCCGGCCCTTTCTCCAGATACAACTCGACCAAGCCTTTGATGGTGAGACCCTCGATGCGCCTGCGTGCTTCGCCGGGATCGATGCCGCGCCGCGCATCGACCACCACCGACGCCGCCTCCTTGCGAGCCCGATCCGCCGTGAGCTTGTCCGGCCCATCCCCATGCTCGCCGAGCGTCAGCCAGCGCTGGATCCCGCGGACCCGATACTTGATGGCGAACATCCTTCGGACAGGCTTGGCGGCATGGCCCTGTCGGGTTTCGGTCCCAGGATAGATTCGAAGACAGAAGCCTGCGATCTCGCTGTCCCAGATTCGACCCTCGCCGATCTCCGGAACGGGCGCGCTCTCAACCACTCGCTTGGTTAGTTTTTGCTTCGTCATGGCGATAGAAATATACGCTCATTTCCGAGCCACCGCTACCACTCCGCTACCAACTCAAGTGAAACCGTGCGAAACGCTCCGTAACCGGATAAACAAGAAAACCTATGTAAAACAATATGAAAAGCTGATTTTTGGAACGTCCTGAAAAGCCCGGAAATGCTGATCCCCAACATTGCCAAGGTTGGGGTCGGGCGTTCGAATCGCCTCGCCCGCTCCAAGTCGAGAACACGAAACGGCCCGCCGGCGACGGCGGGCCGTTTGTCGTTTCAGGTCCTGGAATCGGCGGTGGAGCCTCGACCCGGCGGACGGGATTTGCTTGGGTGTCCGCCAATGTCCAAGAGGTCGCCGTGATCCGTTTTCGTCGCACCGCCATCGCCCTGGCCGCCGCAAGCTGCGCCGCCTCCGCCCTGTCGGCCTGCGCCTACAACGAGGCCCTGGGGCGCAACCAGTTCCTGCTGGTGGACAACGCCGCCCTGTCGCAGCAGTCGACGGCCGCCTGGCGCGAGGCCGTCGCCAAGCCGGGCGTCAGCACCTCCGGCGCCCAGGTGGATCGTATTCGACGGGTCGGCGATCAGCTGGTTCAGGCGGCGGGCCTGGGGAACCGGACCTGGGACTATGCGGTCTTCACCGAGGCCAGCCCCAACGCCTTCGTCCTGCCGTCCGGCCAGATCGGCGTGACGACCAGCCTGCTGGCCCTGGTCCAGAACGACGACCAGCTGGCCAGCGTCATCGGCCACGAGATCGGCCACGTCGTCGCCAACCACGCGGCCGAACGGGCGTCGAACCAGACCCTGACCAGCGTCGGCCTGGCGGCGGTTCAGGGCGCGGCCGGACGCTATGGCGATGCGGTCAGCGCCTATGGCGGTCTGGCGGCGCAATACGGCCTGTTGCTGCCCTATTCGCGGCGCGACGAGCTGGAGGCGGACCGGCTGGGCGTCGACTATATGGCCGGGGCGGGATTCAGGCCGTCCGAAGCGGTGGCCCTGTGGCGGCTGATGGCGGCGCAGCGCCAGACCCAGACGCCCCAGTTCGCCTCGACCCATCCGTCGGACGCGACGCGGATCGAGATGTTGCAGCAATATATCGCCAGCCGCGGCTGGAACTGATCAGACGCGGATGTCCAGATAGGATCCGGGGCGCAGGATGCGCGGCGCCTCGCGCTGGGGCGCGGCGACGGGCGGTTCGGCCGGCCGGGCGGGGGTGGCGGTGCGGACCGCGGACATCACGGCGGCGGCCGGCGCCGGCGCGGCGGCTTGGGCGAGGGCGGCGCGGAAGAAGGCCGCCTGGGCGCTGCGCGCGCCGGGCAGGTCGAGCCCCTGGGCGGGCGTGTTCAGCGGCAGGCCGGGACGAATCGCGCTCATGCCGACATGGTTAACGCAATCGGTCGAAAAAGGGTTAACGCGCGGCAGGCGCCTGGACGGAGGCGACCAGCCGGTCGATGTCGGCCTCGTCCAGCAGGGGGCCGGACTGTTTGGCGGCGATGCGGCCCCGGGCGTCGACGGCGAAGGTCTCGGGCACGCCGGAGATGCCGAGGTCGAGGCCCGCGCGACCTTCGCGGTCCACCAGCACCATGGAATAGGGATCGCCCAGTTCGTCGAGGAAGGCGCGCGCCGCGACGGGCTCGTCCTTGTAGGCGACGCCGACGACGGCGATCCCGCGCGCCTTCAGGGCCAAAAGCCTGGGGTGTTCGATCCGGCACGGCGCGCACCAGGAGGCGAAGACATTGACCAGCATGGGCTTGCCGACGCCGGCGGTCTTCAGGTCGAGATGGCCGGGCCCCGCCTGGTCGCCCGACAGCAGCGGCAGCACCGTCTCGGGGATGGGCTGGCCGACCAGGGCGTCGGGCTTGAAGGCCGGATCGCGCTTCAGCGACCAGCCGGCGAACAGGATCGCCAGGGCGGCCAGGACGGCCAGCGGCGCGAGGGCCAGCCAGCGGGTCATTCTTTTGGCCCTACCGCGCTTTGCGCTGCTTGAGGGCGGTTGAGGTGCGCGGCTTCCGACGACATCCTCTGGCCCACTTCCAGGCGCGCCAGTTCGCGCTTCCATTTGCGGGCGGCGGCGAGGGCGCGGACGGTCAGGGCGGCCAGGACCAGGGCGCTGATCCCCCAGGCGGGCCAGACGAAGGCGGCGTAGGGGGTCATGTCGAGGTCGAGCATGGGGTCAGGCCTCCTGAACCCGCCGGGCGCGCAGGGTCATGACGCGGCGGCGGCGGATCTCGGCGCGGACGGCCGTCAGCCACAGGGCCAGGAACAGCACCCCATAGGCCGCCAGCATGGTCAGGAAGGGCGGCAGATAGACCGGGTCCAGGCCCGACGCGCCGGGGGTCAGGACGCTGGCGGGCTGGTGCAGGGTGTTCCACCAGTCGACCGAGAATTTGACGATCGGCAGATTGATCAACCCGACCAGGCCCAGGACGGCGGCGGCGCGTCCGGCCTTGTGCTCGTCGTCGATCGAGGCCCTAAGCGCCATATAGCCCAGGTAGAAGAGAAACAGCACCAGGACGCTGGTCAGGCGCGCGTCCCACACCCACCAGGTTCCCCACATCGGCTGGCCCCACAAGGAGCCGGTGATCAGGGCCAGGGCGGTGAAGGCGGCGCCCGGCAGGGCGGCGGCGCGGGCGGCGGCGTCGGCCAGGGGATGGCGGAAGACCAGGGCGAAGAAGCTGCAGACGCCCAGCGCCGCATAGGCCCCCAGGCCCAGGGCGGCGGCCGGCACATGGACGAACATGATCCGCACCGTGTCGCCCTGCTGGTAGTCGGCCGGGACGGTGAAGCTGAGCCAGGTTCCGACCGCCAGCAGCACGGCGGCCAGGCCCCACAGACCGGGCGTCAAGGGGCCGGTGAAGGCCATGAAGCGCTGCGGATTGGACAGGCCGAACATCGGTTCAGGGCTTACGCGGCGATGGGGCGGCGGGCAAGCGGCGGCTCATCCTTGCGCATTGCGGACGGCGGCGGCCCCGGCGAAGGGGGCGACGACCGCGGCGAACAGGACGTAGGCCGAGAGCAGGGCCAGGGCCGGGCCGACCGGCTGGCCCGAGGCGGCCCGCTCCAGGGCGCCCGCGCCGAACACCACGGGCGGAATGAACAGCGGCAGGACGACCACGGCGATCAGCAGGCCGCCGCGCCTTGCGCCCAGGGCCAGGGCCGCGCCCAGCGCCCCGGTGAAGGCGAGGCCCGCCCCGCCGATCAGGGCGGTCAGGGCGGCCAGCGGCGTCAGCGCCATCGGCAGGCCCAGGGCCAGGGCGGCGACCGGGGCGGTCAGGGCCAGGGGCAGGCCGACGGCGATCCACTGGGCCAGGGCCTTGATCAGGACGACCTGCTCCAGCGCCAGATGACCCAGGGCCAGAAGGTCCAGGGCGCCGTCCTCCATATCGCGCTCGAACAGCCGCTCCAGCGACAGCAGGGACGCCAGGGCCAGGGCCAGCCAGGCGACGCCGCCCGCCACCGGCGACAGGGTGCGCGGATCGCCCCCCGCCGCCAGGGGCAGCAGCGCCGTCAGGCAGGCGAAGAAGCCGCAGGCCAGCAGCGGCCCGCCGCCGCCGCCCCAGGCCAGGTCCAGTTCGCGTTGCAGAAGCACCCGCGTCGCGCCGCGCAGGCCGGGCGGGCGGGGTTCCCGATCGCCAGGGCGGCTCATGACAGGCCTCCCAGGTCCAGGCTGCGCGACGTCAGGGGCAGGGGGTCGTGGACGGCGGCGACGATCAGGCCGTCGGCCTCCAGATGCCGACGCATCTGTTCGACGAAGGCCGTGCGCCAGCGCCCGTCCAGCGGGGCCATGGGTTCGTCCAGCAGCCACAGGGCG
Organism: Brevundimonas sp.; assembly: GCF_003248455.1. Taxonomy (GTDB): domain Bacteria; phylum Pseudomonadota; class Alphaproteobacteria; order Caulobacterales; family Caulobacteraceae; genus Brevundimonas. The sequence goes on along the minus strand of NZ_QFNM01000055.1, from coordinate 1,509 downwards.
CGGGGCGATCCGACCAGCCGCCCCATGGCCAGGCGTCGACGCTGGCCCGCCGACAATCGGCGCACCTCCAGATCCAGCAGGGGCTTCAGGCCGAAGACGTCAGCGGCGTTATCGACGCCGTATTGGGTGTGGCCCAGCCAGTCGCACTGGAAGCCCAGCTCCTCGCGCGCCGTGCGTCCGCCCTTCAGCCCGTCCAGATGGCCGAGGAAATGCACTTCGCGCCCGCGCGCCTCTCGCGGGTCCAGGGGATTGCCGTCGCCGTCCTGGAAGCCGATCGTTCCGGCGTCGGGCCGCAGCAGGCCGGCGACGGCGCGCAACAGGCTGGTCTTGCCCGCGCCGTTGGCGCCCGTCAGGGTCAGGATTTCGCCGGCGCGCAGCGTCAGGTTCAGGCCGTCGAACAGCCGCCGCTCGCCGCGCGAGACCGTCAGGTCGGAGAGGGACAGGGCGTGGATCATCGGTGATTCTCCCTCCCCGCACCGGGGAGGGTGGCCGAGCGGAGCGAGGTCGGGTGGGGGCAGCGCAACGCCGCATCACCGATCGTGCGCCGGCTAAACCGTGCGGCATTGCGGGGCCGCCCCCACCCGGTCGCTACGCGACCACCCTCCCCGGCGCGGGGAGGGAGAAGTCGGGGCTGGAACCTGCGAACCCTTCTCAATGTCCCTGTCGAAGGTGTGGACACATGGACGGTCGGGTCCGGCGAGGCTATAGGCACCCTGTGAGCCGCTGCGTCTGTCGCGCGAAGGCGCAACCGGATTGTCGGGCGGCGCTGACCAGAGGAAAACTCTCCATGCCGTCGATCGACAGCTTCAAGACCCGCCAGGACCTTTCCGTCGGGCGTAAGAAATACGCCTATTACAGCCTTCCCGCCGCCGAGGAAGCCGGGCTGGCCGGGATTTCCCGCCTTCCGCGCTCGATGAAGGTGCTGCTGGAGAACCTGCTGCGCAACGAGGACGGGGTTTCCGTCACCCAGGACGACCTCAGGGCCGTCGCCGCCTGGATCGAGAACAAGGGCTCGGTCGAGCACGAGATCGCCTTCCGCCCCGCCCGCGTGCTGATGCAGGACTTTACCGGCGTTCCGGCCGTGGTCGACCTGGCCGCCATGCGCGACGCCATGAGCGCCCTGGGCGCCGACGCGGCCAAGATTAATCCGCTGGTGCCGGTCGACCTGGTGATCGACCACTCGGTGATGGTCGACAACTTCGGCACGCCCAAGGCCTTCGGCCAGAACGTCGAGCGCGAATACGAGCGCAACATCGAGCGCTACAACTTCCTGCGCTGGGGGTCGTCGGCCTTCAACAACTTCCGCGTCGTGCCGCCCGGCACCGGCATCTGCCACCAGGTGAACCTGGAGAACCTGGCCCAGACCGTCTGGACCCTGACCGAGGGCAAGACGACCGTCGCCTATCCCGACACCGTCGTCGGCACCGACAGCCACACCACCATGATCAACGGCCTGGCCGTCCTGGGCTGGGGCGTCGGCGGCATCGAGGCCGAGGCCGCCATGCTGGG
>NZ_QFNM01000015.1 GCF_003248455.1 Brevundimonas sp. | reverse complement strand
GCGCAGGCGGCAGACCTCGAACAGCTTCAGCGTCTGCGGCTCGATCCCCTTGGCGGCGTCCAGCACCATGATGGCGCAGTCGGCGGCGGTCAGGGTGCGATAGGTGTCTTCCGAGAAGTCCTCGTGCCCAGGCGTGTCGAGCAGGTTGAACATCTTGCCGTCGTGCTCGAACGTCATGACCGAGGCGCTGACGGAAATCCCGCGCTCCTTCTCGATCTTCATCCAGTCCGAACGGGTGCGCCGGTTCTCGCCGCGCGCCCGCACCGCGCCGGCCGCGCGGATGGCGCCGCCGGCCAAGAGGATATGCTCGGTCAGGGTCGTCTTGCCCGCATCGGGGTGGGCGATGATGGCGAAGGTTCTGCGGCGCGCCGCTTCTTCGGGCAGAGTCAGGGTGGACATGGCGCGCGACTACCCCGCCCCGCGCCGAAAGTCACTCGCTGGCGGGCGCGCACATGACATCACCATGTTGCGCCAGATCAAATAACCCCTCGCCATCAGGGGCTATTGGAGTCATGGTCGGCTCTGAGGTGACGATCAGGCCGACAGAGTCTGACGCCCTCCCCGGATTTTTCCGGGATCATAGGGAAAGGAAACGAACGATGGCTGTGATCCATCCTCAAGACCGCACCGCCCACCCCCGCACGGATTATCCGGTCGGGCGCAGACCCCTTCATCCCGCCTTGGGCCTGATGATCGGCTTCGGCTTCATCGTCGCGGTGGCGACGATGGTGCACGTCGTGTTCAATACGGTGATGTGACGCGAAGCCTCAAGGCCGTCCGACCTCAGGCGGCCATTCGGTTCCAGACGGCGCGGTCGGCGGCGACGGCGTCGAGGCGATGGCCCTTGGCCTGGAGTTGGCGCATGACGGCGCCGGGCAGGGCGCAGAAGCGCGGCTCGACCAGATCGGGGTCGCAGGCGACGGCCGGGGCGGCGAACAGGGCGGCGTTGACGTCCGGGCTGCGTTCGGCGATCAGCCAGGCCAGACGGCGCGCGCGCTCGGGGTCGTTCCTGTGCAGCAACGGATTCTCGGCGAACAGCTCGCAGCCCAGTTCCAGCACATAGTCGAAGGACAGCTTCTCGAACCGGCGCGTGTCGGCGGGCGTGACCGGGCAGGCCTCGTCCAGGTCGAACACCACATCGTTCAGAAGAAACAGCATCGGGAAACGCTCGACCGGATCGGACGCCATGTCGTCCGTAAGGCCGACCATAGGGGCCGCCGCTTGCGGTCTCGTTCACGGACGCGGTTAAGGGTTTCTGACCAGGCGGCGCGGCCGTTAGACGAAAAGCGACCCCGGTGACGCGACGTGACCCTTGCGCGGGCGAGCGGGCTCCGCTTACCTCATCACGCATTGTTACAGGCCGGCCGCGCCGGAGGAGACGCCGTGATGACGACCCATGAAGATCGCGCCGGATTGCAGGTGGCGGGCGAGTTGACCGCCCTGATCGAGCAGGACGTTCTGCCGGGGCTGGGTCTGGATGCGGCGTCCTTCTGGATCGGCGCGGCGGACATCTTCGCCCGGTTCGCGCCGGAAAACCGCGCCCTGCTGGAACGACGCGACGCCCTGCAGGCGCAGATCGACGACTGGCACAGGGCGCGGCGGGGTCAGCCCTACGACGTCGGGACCTCCGAGGCCTTCCTGCGCGAGATCGGCTATCTGGCCGAGGAGCCGCAGCCTTTCACGATCACGACCGAAGGGGTGGACGCCGAGATCGCCCGCATGGCCGGGCCGCAGCTCGTCGTGCCCGTCCTGAACGCGCGTTTCTTGTTGAACGCCGCCAATGCGCGCTGGGGCAGCCTGTACGACGCCCTGTACGGCACGGACGCCCTGGGCGACCTGCCTTCGGGCAAGGGCTATGATGCGGGGCGGGGCGCACGGGTGGTGGCGCGGGCCAAGACCCTGCTGGACGAGGCGGCGCCCCTGGCCCGAGGTTCGCATGCCGACGTCGCCGGATGGTCGGTCGTGGACGGCGCCTTGTCGCCCGCGCTGAAGGATGCGGCGCAGTTCGTCGGTTTCCGCGGCGAGGCGGCGTCGCCGTCCTCGATCCTGCTGGTTCACAACGGCCTGCATATCGAACTGGTCATCGACCGGGATCATCCGGTCGGGCGCGGCGATGCCGCGGGGCTGGCGGACGTGGTGCTGGAATCGGCCCTGACCACCATCGTCGATCTGGAGGATTCCGTCGCCGCCGTCGATGCGGCGGACAAGACCGAGGCCTATCGCAACTGGCTGGGCCTGATGCGCGGCGACCTGTCGGCGACCTTCGACAAGGGCGGAGAGACCCTGACACGGGCGCTGGAGCCGGATCGTCACTGGACGGCGCCGGACGGATCGACGGTGACGCTGAAGGGGCGTTCGCTGCTGTTCGTGCGCAACGTCGGTCATCTGATGACCACCCCCGCCATTCGTCTGGCCGACGGGTCCGAGGCGCCCGAGGGCATCATGGACGCCATCGTCACCAGCCTGATCGCCCTGTACGATCTCAAGGGACTCGGCGGATTCGGCAACAGCGCGACGGGCTCGGTCTATATCGTCAAACCCAAGATGCACGGGCCGGACGAGGCCGCCTTCACCGATCGGCTGTTCGACGCCGTGGAGGACCTGCTGGCCCTGCCGCGCCATGCGATCAAGGTCGGGGTGATGGACGAAGAGCGGCGCACCTCGGCCAATCTGGCGGCCTGCATCCAGGCGGTGAAGGACCGGATCGTCTTCATCAACACCGGCTTCCTGGACCGCACCGGCGACGAGATTCACACCGTCATGCAGGCGGGACCGGTCGTGCGAAAGGCGGACATCAAATCCAGCGCCTGGATCGCCGCCTATGAGGCCAGAAACGTCGCCATCGGCCTGAAATGCGGCCTGTCGGGCCGGGCCCAGATCGGCAAGGGAATGTGGGCGGCGCCCGACCGGATGGCGGACATGCTGGAACAGAAGATCGGTCATCCCCGAACCGGCGCCAACACCGCCTGGACCCCGTCGCCGACGGCGGCGACCCTGCACGCCCTGCACTATCACGCCGTCGATGTTTTCGCGGTGCAGAAGGATGTCGCACGCCAGCCGGCGCCGGGGCTGGAGGCCCTGCTGACCCCGCCGCTGGCCAACGGGGCGAACTGGTCCGAGGCCGAGGTGGCGGCCGAACTGGACAACAACGCCCAGGGCATCCTCGGCTATGTCGTGCGCTGGATCGACCAGGGCGTCGGCTGCTCCAAGGTGCCCGACATCCACGACATCGGCCTGATGGAGGACCGGGCGACCCTGAGGATCAGTTCGCAGCACATCGCAAACTGGCTGCTGCACGGGGTCTGCACGCCCGAACAGGTCGAGGCGGCCTTCCTGCGCATGGCGGCCAAGGTGGACGGCCAGAACGCCGGCGATCCTCTCTATCGGCCGATGGCTCCCGCCCCGGAGGCCAGCCCGGCCTATCGGGCGGCGCGCGCCCTGGTCTTCGAAGGGGCGGCGCAGCCGAACGGCTATACGGAGCCGCTGCTTCACGCTTGGCGGCTGAAGGCGAAGGGCCGCGTCTAGGCTTGGTCGCTTCAGCCGGAACCGCTTTCGCGGTTCTGGCTGAAGCGTAAATCAGGCCATCGCTTGCATCAGGACATCGCCGGTCCAGACCTCACTGTTTCAGGCGGGCCGCAGGAGACCCTTTCACGGCCTGGAATAATGAGACTGGAGGGCGCTGATCGGCTTCACTCCACCGTTTCGACCGTGACGCCGCGCTGTTTCAGGATCGCCTGAACGCTGTCGTCGCCCGTCAGGTGCCCGGCGCCCACGGCGATGAAGGCCGTGCCGGAGCCTTGCAGCAGGGTCTGGATCTGGTCGGCCCAATCGGTGTTCCGGTCGACCAGCAGCGCCTGATACAGGGCCGGCGAGGCGTCCTTCAACTCGGCCACCATGATGCGGTCGATGGCGCCGATGTCGCCGCTGGCCCAGGCCGAGACCATTTCGTCCAGCTGGGTCGCGGCCTTTTGATAGTCCTTCAGGGTTTCGCGCAGGAAGGCCATCTGCACCTCGTCGGGCAGGTTGGCCAGAATGCCGACCTGTTTGTCGATGGTCTCGAAGGCGTGGATCGGCTTGCCCGCCGCCTCGGCTCGCGCCTTCAGCACCAGTTCCACGCCGGACTTGGGATCGTAGCCCGCCTTGACGAGAGGGGCGACCGACAGGGTGAGGGCCGCCAACCAGGGCTTGAACGGCTGAAGCTGGGCGGCCGACGACCCCATGGCGCCGGCGGCCGCCTCCAGTTCGGCGTTCTCCTCCGGCGTCAGGCGGCTGGACAGGGGCGTGTCCAGCGACAGGCCGTGCTGCTGGATCAGCGGCATGATGGCGGCCTGATCGTCGGGGTTGCTGATCTCGAACCAGATATCGGACGCGCTGTCGAAGGCGGCCTGGACGCGCGGGCTGGCCCAGCCGGTCGTCGGACGCAGCACATGGACCGAGCCGAACAGATAGAGGGTGGAATCGGCGTCCCTGACCACCCATAGCGCCGGACCGCGCCCCTCGATCGGCGCCGGAGCCGGCGCGGGCGTCGCCGACGGCTGGACCTGGGGCTGGGCCTGGGCCTGGGCGTCGAGAGGCGAACCGGCGACGGCGCAGAACAGGGCCAGGCCGGCGGCGGCGCCCAGCGCGCCGCGCGCGAGGGTGGAGGCCGAGGTCTTGAGCAAACGGGCGAAAGTCATGGTCGATCCTTGTGGCGAAACGAGATTGAAATGAAGCGGCCTGGACCGCCGACTATTCCGAGAAGATGGATTCGATGGGCTGGCCGAAGATGCGGGCGATCCTGAAGGCCAGCGGCAGCGAGGGGTCGTAGCGCCCGGTTTCCAGCGCATTCACGGTCTGGCGCGACACGCCCAACTGTTCGGCCAGCTGCGCCTGGCTCCAGTCGCGTTCGGCGCGCAGCACCTTTAGACGGTTGTTCATGGCTCAAGCTCGCATCCGCGCCAGCCACCACCAGGCCCAGACTACGACATAGCCGATCAGCATGGGGGCGATCATCAGGGCCGCGCCGGCGGACAGATAGTCGATCGGCGCCGCCCCCGACCCGACATGGCGGGCGATGACGTCGCGCCAGGGCCCGGCGGAGGAGAGGATCAGGGCGACGCCGCTGACGCACATTCCCGCGGTTCCGCCCCAGTACCAGGCGGCCTTGTGCGCCTCGCGCGCGGCTTCGTCGATGACGCGCATCCATTCCGCTCCGATCCACAGGGCCCCGATCATGATGGCGACGGCGAAGATCGCCGTGACGATCAGTTCGGCCAAGTCGCCGTCGACCCAGCCGCTGGATGCGGCGTAGCCGGCCATGACGCCGCCCAGGAAAGCGAACAACAAACCGCCGCCGAACGTGATCGCGGCCGCCCTGATCACGGCGCCCCACTTGCCCATCAGTCAACACCCCTTGTCCATTTGACAAGGAACATTGTCATACACGGATGGCGTTAGTCAAGTGACCTTTCCATGATTTTGGAATCAGTCCGAGGATGGGGAGGCGATCAGTTCGGGGCGGCTGAGAACGCGAGGTGCGGTCTCGACCGGCGCCAGATCGGGCAGGGTCTTGCCCTGATGGTCCACCTGCAGGTCCTCGAACCGTCTGGCCGAGACCATGACCTGGCTCTCCAGCGAGCCGACGAACTGATTGTATTTGCCGACCGCCTGGTCCAGCGCCCGGCCGATGGCCGAGGCGTGGCCGCCCATGACCGACAGCCGTTTGTAGAGCTCGCGGCCCAGGGCGGCGACCTTGTCGGCGTTGGCCGCCTGCTCCTCCGCGCGCCAGCCATAGGCCACAGCCTTGCACAGGGCGAACAGGGTGGAGGGGGTGGCGATGACCACGCGCGATTCCATCGCGTCGGACAACAGGTCCGGCGCATGGTCCAGCGCCGTGGCCAGAAAGCTGTCGCCCGGCACGAACAGGACGACGAAATCGGGGCTGGGCTTGAACTGGTCCTGATAGGCCTTGGACGACAGCTGGCGCACATGGGTCTTGAGGCTGGCGGCGGTGCGCAGGCCCACGGAGCGGGCGCGCGCCTCTTCGTCCTCGTCCTCGTCGGCGAAGGCCAGGGGCACCTTGGCGTCGATCACGAACATGCCGCCGCCGGGCAGGCGCACGATGAAGTCCGGCCGGTTCTGACGGCCCTCGTCGTCGGCGCTGGAGGTCTGTTCGGTGAAGTCGAACCGGCCGGCCATGCCGGCGGCCTCCAGCACGTTTCGGCAGGTCTGTTCGCCCCAGCGGCCGCGCCGGCCGGTGTTGCCGCGCAGGGCCTCGGTCAGTTTGCGCGCCTCGTCGCGGGTGGCGGACGAGGCCGCCATCAGGGCCGCCAGCTGTTCGCGCAGGCCGCCGGTCTCCTCGGACCGGGTTTTCTCCAGCGCGGCGACATGTTCCTGGAACTTGGTCAGGGTGTCGGCGACCGGCTTCAGCTGAGCGGCCATCCTTTCGCGGGCCAGCAGGTCCTGGGCGCGGAAGGTCTCGGTGGCGCGGCTGACCATCTGGTCGGCCACGACCTGGGCCGACTGGGCCGCCTGGGCCTTGAGCAGTTCGGCCATGGTGACGCGGCTGTCCTCGACCGCTTCGACGCGCCCCTGGGCCGCCGCCAGTTCGCCGCGCGTCCTCTGCCAGCCCATGAAGGCCCACAGGAAACCGCCCCCGCAGGCGGCGGCGACAAGGGCGAGAACGACCACGATCATGTTCATGCTCCGTTCCTAGCGGGAGTCGCCCGTCATGAGAAGCGCGGCCCGCGTAGGCCCGCGCGTTCAGGAACGCAGCCGTTCCCATCACGTTGGTCTGACTGGAACGGAGGAGGACCAAACCATGAAGCCGCAAGAACCCCGCCGCCACGATCAGGCCGCAGACGCCGTGCGCCAAGGCCGCCCGGTCGACGCCGAATATGTGAGGGCCGGCCGCAAGAGCCCGCGGATCCTGGTGCTGCTGGTGGTGTCCACCCTTGCGGCGGCGATCCTGTTGCTGGGGTTCTGGTTCGTGTCGAACGGCGCCTTCCAGGCGCAGAACCCGACGACCGGCCAGCAGGCCGCCGACGCCCGCGCCTTCGATGGCGACAGCCGCACGCCCCCCGCCGCCGACGCCCCGACCGATTCCACCGGCCGCGCACAGCCTGCGCCGACCGGCGAGGCGCCCAACGTCAACGCGCCGACGCAGCCGTCGAACTGATCCGTCTCAAGTCGGGCGGCGCGCCTTCAGGGCCTGGACGATGGTGCCGTCGTCCAGCCAATCCAATTCGCCCCCGACCGGCACGCCGCGCGCCAGAGAGGTGACTTCGACTTCGGGGCCGGCGATGCGCTCGGCGACATAGTGGGCGGTGGTCTGGCCGTCAACGGTGGCGGGCAGGGCTAGGACGACCTCGCGCACGCCGCCGCCCCTTGCGCGCCCGACCAGTTCGGCGATGCGCAGATGCTCCGGCCCCACGCCGTCCAGCGCCGACAGCAGGCCGCCCAGCACATGATATTTGCCTCGAAAGGCGCCGGACCGCTCCATGGCCCAAAGAGCGCCCGCCTCCTCCACGACGCAGATCAGGCCGTTGTCGCGCGCGTCGTCCGCGCAGATGGCGCACGGGTCGCGGGTGTCCGGCGCGCCGCAGACCGAGCAGGAGACGACCTTCTCGGCGGTCTCGACCAAGGACGCCGCCAGCGGGACCAGCAGCTGTTCGCGCCGCTTCAGCAGGGCCAGGGCGGCGCGCCGGGCGGATCGCGGCCCCAGCCCGGGCAGTTTGGCGAGAAGCGAGATCAGCCGCTCAATCTCCGGCCCGGCGGAGGCGGCCATCAGAACAGTTTCGGCATTCCGGGAATGTTCATCCCGGCCATGGGGCCGGCGGCCTCGCGCATCAGGGCGTTGTTCTGGTCGTCCAGCTTGCGCTTGGCGTCGGCGTGGGCGGCCACGATCAGATCGGCCAGTATCTCGCCTTCGCCGGGGGTCAGCAGGCTGTCGTCGATCCTGATCGCCGTGATCTCGCCCGGCCCCTTCAGGGAGACGGACACGAGGCCGCCGCCCGACGAACCATCGGCGGCGGTGTCGGCCATCTTGGCCTGGGCGTCCTGCAGCTTTTGCTGCATCGCCTGGGCCTGCTGCATCAGTTGGGTCAGATCTTTCATGCCTCTTAGATAGGGGCAAGACCGCGCCCGCGACAGGGGTTTTAACCCCCTGCCCGCCGCATCATGTCGATTTCGGAAACCCAGCGGCGCCGGATCCGGTCTTGCGGCCGCCTTCAGAGAGCTTAATTAGCATCCGCACTCGTTGCTGTTATTCAGGAAGGCATCCTCCCCATGGCTTACGACGCCATCACCCAACGCGACGTCCCGCTGTCGGACGCCGCCCTGTCGCAACTGTTCACCGAGGCGCGCACCCGCAACGCCTGGACCGACCGTCCGGTGCCGCCCGAACTGCTGCGCAAGCTGTACGACCTGACCAAATTCGGCCCGACCGCCGTCAACGCCGGCCCCGCCCGCTTCGTCTTCATCACCTCGCCCGAGGCCAAGGCCCGGCTGGTCCCCCTGATGAGCGAGGGCAATCGCGCCAAGACCCAGCAGGCCCCGGTTAATCTGATCCTGGCCCAGGACATCGACTTCCACGACCATCTGCACGCCCTGTTCCCGCACGCGCCGGGCGCCCGCGACTGGTTCGCCGACGAGGCCGGCCGCCGCGAGAGCGCATTCCGCAACGCCTCGCTGCAGGGCGGCTATCTGACCATCGCCGCGCGCGCCCTGGGCCTGGACGTCGGCCCGATGTCCGGCTTCGACGCCCCAGCGGTCAAGGCCGAGTTCTTCCCCGACAGCAATGTCGAGCCGAACTACATCCTGAACCTGGGCTATGGCTCGGACGAGAACCTGTTTCCCCGCTCGCCCCGCCTGAGCTTCGACGAGGCGGCGCAAATTCTCTGAGGTCAGTGGTTCGGCGGCGCCGCGCTGGTCGCGGCCGGCGGGGCGGCCGGCGTCGCCTGGACGGCGTCGGGCGCGGCGGCGGCGGGCGAGGTTCCGGCGGACTCGGTCGCAGCCGCGCCTTCCGTCACCGCCGGTTCGCCGCCCTCGGACGGCGCGCCGGCCGGAGCCGCGGCGCCCGGCTGACGTGAGGGATCGGGCGCGGGAATGGCGTAGCCGGTCGACCCTTGAGTCCGCAGCCAGGCGATCAGATTGATGCGCGTCTGGGTGTCGCGAATGCCGGCGAAGGACATCTTGGTGCCAGGAATATAGCGCGCCGGGGCGGTGATGAAGGCGTTCACCGCGTCATAGGTCCAGGTCGGAACCTCGGCCTTGTGCTTGGTCATGGCGTCCGAATAGGCGAAGCCGGGGCGGTGCTCGACCGGACCGCCGATCACGCCGTACAAATTCGGACCGATCTTGTCGGCGCCGCCCTGGTGGCCGTCATGGCAGGCCTGGCAGCGCGCGAAGGCCGCTTCGCCCGCCGCCAGGTCGGCGGCGGGCAGCACCGTGCCCCAGTCCGGCGGCAGCTCGGCCTGTTCGGCGCCGGCTGTCTCGTCTGGGGCGTCGACGAAATAGCCCATCTTTTCCGGCGGTTCGGAGTGATAGATCAGGCCCGACGCCTGCTGCACGACCAGGATGACGAACGCCGTCCCCAGGGCCGCGCCGAAAATCTTGTTCCACTTCAGATCGCCGCTCATGCGCCCCGTCTCTCCCCTCCGCCGCTTCCAGGCTGTTGAACCGCGCCTGGTCATAGTCTTGCCTTGCCGTGTCTGGCACGCTAGCGCGGCCTTCGCAACCGGCCCGGCAGACGCCGGCTCGGTATCGCGCCAGGGAAGCCGATGAACCCTTTGATAATGATACCCGCTCGTATGGCGGCCACCCGTCTGCCCAACAAGCCTCTGGCCCTGATCGGCGGCGTCCCCATGATCGTGCGCGCCTATCGCCAGGCCGAGGCCTCGGGCCTGCCGGTGGCGGTCGCCGCCGGCGATCCCGAGATCGTCGAGGCGATCGAGGCCGAGGGCGGACGCGCGATCCTGACCGACCCGGACCTGCCCTCCGGCTCGGACCGCATCCGCGCTGCTGTGGACGCCATCGATCCGCAAGGCGATTTCGACGCCGTCATCAACGTCCAGGGCGACATGCCCTTCGCCAGCCCCGGCCTGGCCACCGCCTGCGCGGCCATTCTGCACGGCGAACCGGCCTGCGACATCGCCACCCTTGTCGCGGCCGAGGCCGATGTGTCGGACCGGACCAATCCCGACGTGGTCAAGGCTGTGCTGGCCCTGAAACAGAACGACCGGAGAGAGGTCGAACGCCAGGGCCGCGCCCTGTATTTCACCCGCTCGACCCTTTACGGCGACGGGGCCGTGTGGCGCCACGTCGGCGTCTACGGCTATCGCCGCGAGGCCCTGAACCGCTTCTGCGCGGCGCCGCAGTCGCCGCTGGAGAAGCGCGAAAAGCTGGAGCAATTGCGCGGGCTTGAACTGGGGATGCAGATCTGGGCCGCCGTCATCGAGGAAGCCCCCCTGTCGATCGACAACCCGACCGACCTGGAGGCGGCGCGGGCGCGCTCCTTCCAATAGGGATGCACGACGGTTTCCACTCCGCGCTTCCCTTCAGGACGGTCGAGCGAGGTCAGCGACCCGGAATCCAGGGCGCCCGTTCGGCGCCGAACAGGGTGGCCAGGTGGATCAGCAGCAACAGGGCCGCGGCGGCGGCGGCGATCATCAGGAACCGCCAGGGCGTCAGGCGCGGTCCCTTCAGGGGGTCGGGCGGCAGCGCCCCGCGCCAGCCGGTGAAGATCATGACGGCCAGGGCGACGCCCAGCAGGCCGAGGGTGACGGTCAGGCTCATAGGGTCGCAGGTGACGAAACCCGCCGCGCTTGGCAAGCGAAACCCTTGCCCGGAAGTTAATCTTCACCGCGCGTTAACCGTGATGGCTCACTAATCAGAGAAGACGACGACGCTGTCCACAGGATAGGCGGATCGCCGCTAGATATTGCGGTTAACCATCAGTTTACACCCTCGATATGGACGGTATAGCCTTCGTCGCATGGGCCGGGAGACGAATCAGTGAGCGCAGCGGCGCCGTGGAGCGTTAAGGGGATCGATCCGAAGGCGCGCGAAGTCGCCAAGGATCTGGCGCGCCGTTCCGGCATGACGCTGGGCGAATGGCTCAACTCCATGATCATGGAGGACGAGGACGAGGGCTACGCCACCCTGCCGCGTCGCGGCCCGGCTTCCGACGCCTATGAGCGGCGCAGCCGCAGCCGCCGGCTGGACGACGCCTACGCCCTGCCCGAGACGGACGGACATCGGATCAGCGCCTCCATCGACGCCATCGCCGCGCGGCTGGAAGCCGCCGAACGCCGCTCGACCGCGGCCATCCAGGGCGTGGACCAGGCGGTCGCCGGTCTGATGCGGCGTCTGGACGGCCAGGATGTCGAAACCCAGGCTCACGCCCGCCGTCTCGACGACATCGCCGAAGAGCTGCGCGAAGGGCATCGGCGCCTGCGCGCCTTCGAGCGCGACACCGGCCCGGCGACGCAAGAAGGCTTCGCCAAGGTCGAGACCGCGCTGGGCGCCCTGTCGGGCCGGCTCTACGAAATCGAGGAACGCCAGCGGCTGGGCGTCAACGACCTGCGCGAACGGATGGAGGCGGTCGAGAAGGCCGCCGGCCCCGGCGTCGGCGCCGAGCTGATGGCTCAGGTCGGGGCGCGGCTGGACGCGGCCCAGAACCGCACGACCGAGGCGCTGAGAACGCTGGAACGCTCTTTCGCCGAACTGGACCGGCGGATGCGGACGGCCGAGAGCCGGGTCGAGCCGGAAGGCGCGCGCGACGCGGCCCGGTTCGAAAAACTGGCCGAGAGCCTGTCACGCCAGATCGACAACAATCGCGCCGAGATGATGCAGCGTCTGGACGCCGCCGAGACCGGCGCGCGGATCGACCGGATCGAGCGCGCCGTCCAGGCCGTGGGCGAGCAGCTCAAGGCCTCGGAACAGAAGTCGGCCGTGGGCCTGGAGGCGATGGGCCGCGAGGTCATGCGCATCGCCCGCAACCTGAGCGCCCGCGTTCAGAAGGTCGAGGGCGACGCCGACGGGCGCGCCGACGCGATCGGCCGGGCGGTCACCGAGGCGGTCGGCCAGACCATCGAGGCCGAGGTGGCGCGTCGCGCCGCCCGCCTGGACCAGGACTTCGCCCGCCATCTCGACCGCGTCGATCAGCGGCTGACGGCCAGCGACGACCGCCACGCCCTGGCGCTGGAGAAACTGGGCGGCGAGATCACCCGCATCTCCGACCAACTCAGCGACCGCATCGCCCAGTCCGAGCGCCGCTCGCAACAGGCGCTGGAGGACATCGGCCGCCGCCTGTCGGAAAGTTCGGAGAAGATCGAGCAGCGCTACGACCGCGCCTCGGGCGAACTGGCCGAGCGGATGCGGATGAGCGAGGAGCGCACCGCCCGCCTGCTGGCCGAGGCGCGCGAAAGCATCGAGACGCGCGGCCCGACCCCGATCCGCGACAAGCCGCTGGACAGCGCCCATTCGCGCGCCGTCGCCGAACGCGCGGCGGCCGCCCCGATCCTGTCCGCATCGCTCGAAAGCGACTGGCGCGCCGCCGCCTTTCCCGACGAGACCTTCGCCGACCAGAATGTTTGGTCCAGCGATCCGGTGACGCCGGCCGTGGCCGCCGCCGCACCCTTCCCGGCCAGCGTCTTCGCGGAGCCCGAACCAACCGCCGCACCCGCGCCCGTCGAAACCGAGCCGGTCGACAGCGAACCCGTCATCCAGCCCTTCAGCGGCTTTGGCGGGGCCGATGTGGAGGATGCGCTGGAAGCCACTTCGCCCGGCTTCTCCACCGCCGCGTCCGCTCCCGAACCGCGCCCCGCCTCGGCGCTGGACGACGACGACGATTTCGGCGGCGAGACCGAATTCGTCGATCCGCGCCAGTTGCGGGCCAGCATGGGCGCGGCGGCTGCGGCCGGCCGAGCCTCCTCGACCCGCTCGACCATCGACGCCGCCCGCGCCGCCATCACCGCCCCGGCCGAGCCGGAGCCGGCCCCGCGCCAAGGCTTCGGCCTGAAGCGCGGCGGCAAGTCCAAGCTGCAGGAGCGGCTGGACAAGCAGGCGGCCCGCGACGGCTCGACGGTCAAGAAGACCTTTCTGGCCTCGGTCACGGCCGTGGCCCTGACGGGCGGGGTATATGGCTATCTGTCGCTGACCGACGGCGGCGCGCCGGGCTTCGACCTGCCCGACCTGATCGGCGGGTCGTCGGCGACGAGCGGCCAGAAGGCGGCCGACGCTCCCTCCGCCCTGCCCCTCGCCGCCTCGGCCGTGACGCCGACCGGACCGCGCGCCGCCTTCGACATCGCCGGACCCGGCGCCGCCGACTACGAGGCCGCCATCGGCAAGCTGGACGGCGGCGACATGTCGGGCCTGGCGGGAATGACGCGCGCCGCCGACCTGGGCTACGCCCCGGCCCAGACCTATTTGGGTCAGCTGTATCTGGACGGCGCCGCCGGCGTTCCGGCCGATCCGGCCAAGAGCCGCCAGTGGGGCCGTCGCGCGGCCGAAGGCGGCGATCCGCGCGGGATGCATCTGTATGGAATGCAGCTGTACGAAGGCGACGGAGGCCCGGCCAACCAGGCCGAGGCCCTGGCCTGGCTGCTGAAGGCCGCGCAGGGCGGCCTGCCCGACAGCCAGTACAACGTCGCGCGCATCTACGAGACCGGCGCGGACGGCGTGGCCAGGAATCCGACCGAGGCCTTGAAGTGGTATATGATCGCCGCGCGTGGCGGCGACAGCGAAGCCCAGGCCGCCGTGACGCGGTTGCGTCCCCTGGCCAGCGCCACGGACCAGCGCGCGGCCCGCGCCGCCGCCGACGCCTTCGTCGCCCAGTCCCGACCTTCGTCGCAGACCGCGTCGCAGGCGACGGGCTAGAAAGACCGCTTCCGCCCCGCCTGACGGCGACCCTGTAAACGCTCCAGCCGAAGGCCTGTCCTTTGGACATCTATCTGCCGATCGCCGAGGTTTCGGTGAACTGGCCGACCCTGGTGATCCTGGGGGCGGTGGTCGGGTTCGTCTCGGGCCTGTTCGGCATCGGCGGCGGCTTCCTGATGGCCCCGATCCTGGTCTTCCTGGGCATTCCCCCGACGGTGGCCGTGGCCAGCCAGGCCAGCCACGTCGTCGCCTCCTCGACCTCGGGGGTGATCCGCTACGCCGGTCAAGGCGCGGTCGATTTCAAGATGGGGGCGGTGATGGCGACCGGCGGGGCGGCAGGGGCCCTGGCGGGGGTCGAACTGTTTCGCTACCTGCGGCTGCTGGGTCAGGCCGATCTGGTGGTGGCCCTGTCCTATCTGGTCTTCCTGGGCGCCATCGGCGTCCTGATGCTGAACGAGAGCCTGACCGAGATCCTGCGCCGCCGCCGGGGCGTCCCCGCGCCGCGCAAGGAGCGGAGGCGGCCCATGTGGCTGTACGGCCTGCCGCTGCGGATCAAGTTTCCCAAGTCGGGCCTCTACATCAGCGCCCTGCCGCCGTTCGGCCTAGGCGTCTTCGCCGGGGTGCTGTCGGCCATCATGGGGGTGGGCGGCGGCTTCATCCTGGTGCCGGCCATGCTCTATGTCCTGCGGATGCGCGCCGGCGTCGTGGTGGGCACCAGTCTGTTCCAGATCATCATCACCACCGCCATCACCACCATCCTGCAGGCCGGACGGAACCAGACGGTCGACATCGTGCTGTCCACCATCCTGCTGCTGGGCGGGGTGGTCGGGGCCCAGATCGGCGCCCGGTTCGCTGGTCGGTTCCGCGCCGAGGAACTGCGTGCGGCTCTGGGGCTGATCGTCCTGCTGGTCGGCATCCAGATGGGGCTGGAGCTGTTCGTGCGGCCTGCCGACATCTTCATGATCGCGCCGGGGGTTCCCGAATGATCCAGGCCCTGCCGCCGCCCGATCCGGCGCCGCCCGCCGCGACGGCCGCCGCGCCCGACCGTTCGCAGGCGACCACCGGCGCCCTGCGCGTCGCCGCCGCCCTGACAGACGCCCAGGTTAAGGTCGATTCCAGCTTCCGGGGCGCCTCCATCGTCCTGTACGGTGCCGTGTTCAATCCAACGCCCGAGCCGGCGGATGTGGTCGTGGTGGTGCGCGGGCCAGACGCCCCGATCCGCCTGGTCAAGAAAGTCCGCACCTCGGGCGTCTGGCTGAACAGCCGCCCGGTGCTGTTCGAGGGGGCTCCCGGCTTCTACATGACCGCCTCCACCCGGCCGCTCAGCGACATCGCCGACTTCGGCCAGTTGCGCCGCCTGGGCGTCGGGGTCGATCACCTGCGCATCGACGCGCCCGAGGAAAGCCGCACCGTCACCCGCTACGGCGTGCGCGACGTGGTGGTCAGTCGGCTGGGCGACGATTATCTGGACTGGCGCCGCGCCGTGATCCGGTTGAAGGAGGCGGCGGCACTCTACGACACCGATTCCCAGGGGGTGGAGTTCGTGGACCGGGGCCTGTTCAGGGCCGAGGTCAAGCTGCCGACCGTGGCTCCGACCGGAAAATACTACGCCGAAGTCTGGCTGTTCCAGGACGGAGAGCCGCAATCGGTCTCCAACCTGACGCTGACGGTCGAAAAGGTGGGGCTGGAGCGCGACATCTACGAGTTCGCCCATCGTCGTCCGTGGCTCTATGGCGTGTTGTGCGTCGTCCTGGCGGCCCTGACGGGCTACGGCGCCTCGCGCATCTTCAGCCGCCGCGACTGAAGCCCAGTTCGGCGCGCAGAGCTTGGGGCGTCAGTCCGCCGGCCCGCAATTCGGCCAGGGTGACTGAGCGGTCCCGCTTGGCGTAGCGCCGCCCGTCCGGTCCGGCCAGAAGCCGATGGTGGCGATAGGCGGGGGCCGGCCAGCCCATCAGCGTCTGGATCAGCCGCTGCACCGAGGTCGCGGCGAACAGGTCCTGGCCCCGGATCACATGGGTCACGCCCTGCAAGGCGTCGTCGTGGGTGACGGCCAGATGATAGGCGACGCCCGTATCTTTTCGCGCCAGAACCACGTCGCCCCCCGCCGTCGGATCGACGGGCAGGACGCCGGTTTGGCCGTCGGGGCCCGCCCCTTCCTCTGTGAAGCTCATGCCGGTCCAAATCGTCTCGCCCAGGGCCTCGCGCGCCCGATCCAGCGACAGCCGCCAGGCGAACGGCGCCCCGTCCGCCAGCAGCCGCGCCTCCTCCGCCGCTGG
Organism: Brevundimonas sp.; assembly: GCF_003248455.1. Taxonomy (GTDB): domain Bacteria; phylum Pseudomonadota; class Alphaproteobacteria; order Caulobacterales; family Caulobacteraceae; genus Brevundimonas. Next base: position 64,066 of record NZ_QFNM01000015.1, on the reverse strand, counting down.
ATGCGGGCCGGGCCGCACGGCCTCCATCGCCCCGTGCGGCGCATCTCCTATGGCGTTCAGGATGTCCTTGCGGGTGCGGAAACACCGGTAGAGCAGACCGCGCGCCCGCAGGCTTTCGACGGCGGCGGCATAGTCGCCCAGATGATCGGACTGGCGACGTGCGGGCCCATCCCAATCCAGCTCCAGCCAGGTCAGGTCCTCCAGAATCCCAGCCTCGTATTCAGGCTTGCAGCGGGTCGGGTCGATGTCCTCGATCCGCAGCAGGAACCGCCCGCCCGCCGCCTTCGCCGCCGACCAGGCGGTCAGGGCCGAAAAGGCGTGGCCTTTATGCAGGCGGCCGGTGGGGGAGGGGGCGAAGCGGGTTATAAACACGGCTCAGTCGTCGTCCGTCGCCAGCAGATGGGTCCAGTCGCGCGCGGCGTGAAGGATGCGGATGATCTCAACATCGCTCGTGACGCGATAGAAGATCAGATACGATCGATGCGGCCGTCGGCGTAGGCCGGTGATCGGCGTTGCAGGATAACGCATCGGATTGTGCGCCAGGCTGTGGCAGCGGTCGAACAATGCGGCGACCTGACGACGAGCGGCGGCAGGGTTGTCCCGGCTGATATGCCGTTCGATCTCGACCAGGTCATTGATCGCCGCTCGCGCGATGCGGACCTTCATCCGCCGTCGGCAGCCCAGCGCGCCTCGAACGCGGCTCGAGCGTCCTCAAGAGCTGACAATCGACCAGCGTCGGCGTCGGCGATACCCTCTTCCAACTTTCCCAACAGGGCCGCCAGGCGCGCCTCGTGCTCCTGAACCAGACGAACCCCCGTGCGCAGCACCTCGCTCTTGGAGCCGTAGCGGCCGTCGCGGACCAGCCGGTCCACCACCTGTTCCAAGGCGCCCAGTTCGACGGTCATGGTCATGACGACCTCCTCCATTCCATCGATCAATAATAGTTATTGGTTCGAGCGGTCGCCAGCCGGAATCCGCCATCGTCGCCATTTCCCTGAACGACCGGGCGCGGCATAGAGGGACCATGCCGCTTCAACCCACGCCCGATGATATCGCCGCCGCGCGTGAGGCGCTGGTCGCCGCCGATCCCGTCCTGGCGGCGGTGCACGCCCAGACGCCGCCGTTCGAATGGCGGCTGCGGGTCGGCGGGTTCGAAGGCCTGTTCCGCATGATCGTGGAGCAGCAGGTGTCGGTGGCCTCGGCCGCCTCGGTCTGGGCGCGGCTGCGCGAGGGTCTGGGCGAGATCACGCCCGAACGTCTGCTGGACCACGACCTGGAGCAACTACGCGGCATGGGCCTGTCGCGGCAGAAGGCGACCTATGGCCAAGGGATGGCGCGCGCCCAGATCGCCGGGGAGATCGACCTGGAGCATCTGTCGAACCTGGACGACCAGTCCGCCATTGCGGCCCTGACCGCGCTGAAGGGCGTGGGCCTATGGACGGCCGAGGCCTATCTGCTGATGTGCGAGGGGCGGCTGGACGTGTTCCCGGGCGGGGACGTCGCCCTGCAGGAGGCGATCCGCTGGGCCGACGGAGCCGATGCCCGCCCCGATCAGAAGGCGGCCTACGCCCGCGCCGAAATATGGCGGCCCTATCGCGCCGTGGCGACCCATCTGCTGTGGGCGTGGTACACTGGCGTCAAGCGCGGCGAGATCGTGCGGGAGACGACGGCATGACCCCGCTCGACCCCGTCCTGAGCGAACCGCTGCGCAATCCCCAGACCGTTCTGTCGGCGCTGGATTTCGCGGGCGTGGCGGTGTTCGCCGCCACCGGCGCCCTGGCCGCCGCGCGCGAGAAACACGACGTCGTCACCTTCGCCTTCTTCGGCGCCATCACCGGCGTCGGGGGCGGCACGCTGCGCGACCTCTTGCTGGGTCTGCCGGTCTTCTGGGTCCAGGACTGGCGGTATGTCGCCGTCTGTCTGATCGCCTCGACGATCCTGTGGCTGATCGGCCAGCGGGACTGGCGGTTCCGGGCGTTGCTGTGGCTGGATGCGGTCGGGCTGGCGGCTTACGGCGTCATGGGCGCGGCCAAGGCCGAGGCGGCCGGCGCCCCGGCCCTGATCTGCATCGTCATGGGCACGCTGACCGCCTGTTTCGGCGGGGTGGTGCGCGACACCCTGGCGGGCCAGCCCTCCATCCTGTTGCGGCGCGAGATCAACGTCACGGCGGCCATCCTGGCGGCCACGGTCTATATGGTCCTGCGGGCGCCGGGCGTCGGCGTCTGGCCCGCCGCGATCGCGGCCGCCCTGTGCGGCTTCATGCTGCGGGCGGCGGCCCTGCGGTGGGGATGGACGCTGCCGGGTTTCCCCGTTCGAAATTGAGGCGCGAAGGTCGCGTCTTCGTCATGGCGACGTCGTCGAATCGCGCGTAGTCTTGGGCCTTCAGACTAGGGAAGGAGCCGCGTCTTCAGTCCTGTCGCCTCCATAACCTCCGCCGCCGGCGGGAGGGCCTGATGCAGGTTCTCCATCGACCCCCGTCCGGGTGGCCGGCCCTGGTGCTGAACGCCGACTTCCGACCCCTGTCCTACTATCCCCTGTCGCTGTGGCCGTGGGAGGAGGCCGTCAAGGCGGTCTATCAGGACCGGGTGGACGTGGTGTCCCTGTACGACAAGGTGGTGCGCTCTCCCTCGATGGAGATGCAGCTGCCCAGCGTGATCGCGCTGAAATCCTATGTCGATCAGGATCGCAGCCCCGCCTTCACCCGTTTCAATGTCTTTCTGCGCGACGGTTTCGCCTGCCAGTACTGCGGCCAGTCGACCGAGCTCACCTTCGATCATGTGATCCCGCGCTCTCAGGGCGGGCGCACGACCTGGGACAATATCGTCGCCGCCTGCAGCCCCTGCAATCTGGCAAAGGGCGGCCGCACCCCGCGCCAGGCCATGATGCCGATCCGCCGCGATCCCTATCGCCCAAACGCCTGGCAGCTTCAGGACGCGGGCCGCCGCTTCCCGCCGCATTACCTGCATCAGAGCTGGCTCGACTATCTGTATTGGGACATAGAGCTCGAACCTTAGAGTTCTTTTCAGTTGCTCGAAGTGCCTCAACGAAGGTGCCCTCGGCCGCAACCGGCGCTTGGGCTTGACGGGTCATGGAGTGGAAGAGTTGATTTGCCCGCGATTCGCTCCCACATCTGCCAGCGAACCCGGACAGGCCGGACAACCCCTATCGCGCTCGAGCCGCTCGACTCCGCGAGCCGAACGACAGCGCCCCAAGGAACCATCTATGGCGACGGTAAAAGTCACCGACGAAAGCTTCGACGCCGACGTCCTGAAGGCCTCGACCCCGGTCCTGGTCGATTTCTGGGCCGAATGGTGCGGCCCGTGCAAACAGATCGGTCCCGCGCTGGAGCAGATCGCCGACGAACTGGGCGGCCAGGTCACGGTGGCCAAGGTCAATATCGACGACAGCCCCATGGGCATCCCCACCCTGATGCTGTTCAAGGACGGCCAGATGACCTCGATGAAGGTCGGCGCCATGCCCAAGGGCAAGATCGTCGAATGGCTGGCCGAGGCCGGCGTCAAGGCCGACGCCTGATCCCCCCTCCGCCGGATCTAAGATCGCGCCCGCCGGTTCCGACCGGCGGGCGTTTTTCATGCTAAGGATACGCCATGAGCGACCAGGACACGCCTGACGACATCCCCGGCGAAACGCCGGTGCAAAAGGCTCTGCGCCTGAAAAACGCCAAGCTGGCCGGTCGCCCCAAGCCGCCGCGCGGCGGCCGTTTCCAGCGCGAGCAGAACGCCCGGATCGAGGCCGGAAAGTCCCGACCCTGGATGAGCAAATAGCCCGCCTATTCTCAATCCCCGTTCCGGGGAGGGAAGGTCGGCGCTAATCCGGCCAGGTCGCTTGGCTGGCGCCCAGCACCTCGCCCGCCAGATACAGGGAGCCGCAGATGGCGACGCGGCCGGCGCCCAGGCGCAGGGCCAGGTCCAGCGCCTCGCCGACCGATCCGGCAGGCGTCGCCGCAAGCCCGTGACCGCGCGCCACGGCGGCCAGGCTGGCAGGGTCGGCCGCCGCCCCGTCGAAGCCGACGGTGAAGACCGTGGCGTGACTGTCCTTCAGGGCCGCGAAGAAGCCGCCCGCGTCCTTGTTGGCCAGCATGCCGCAGATCAGGGCCAGGGGACGCGGCGCCCGCGCCTGCCGCTCGGCCAGGAAGGCGGCCAGCGCGCGTCCGGCGTGGGGATTGTGCCCGCCGTCCAGCCACAGTTCGGCCTCCGCCGCCCTGGCCGCCTCGCCATAAGGACCGGCCGAAAGCCGTTGCAGCCGCGCGGGCCAGCGCACGGTCCGCAGCCCCTCGGCGATCGCGGCTTCCGGCAGGTCCAGTTCGATGGCCGCCGCCACGGCCAGGGCCGCATTGTCGATCTGGTGCGCCCCCGCCAGGGCCGGCGCCGGCAGGTCCATGAACAGGTCCGCCGTCTGGAACGCCATGCCGCCCCGCTCGGCCCAGGCGTCGAAATCGACCCCCAGCACCGTCAGCCGCGCATGGACGTCGGCTGCGCGCCGTTCGATGGCGGCCATAGCCTCTTCCCGCTGACGCGCGATCACCGCCGGCGCCCCGGCCTTCAGAACCCCCGCCTTCTCCGAGGCGATGCCGGCCAGATCGGTCCCCAGGAACTCGGCGTGGTCGTAGTCGACCGGCGCGATCACGCTCAGCAGCGGGCGTTCGATGACATTGGTGGCGTCCAGCACCCCGCCCAACCCCACCTCGATCACGGCCAGGTCGGCGGGCGTCTCGCTCATGGCCAGGAAGGCGGCGGCGGTGGTGCTTTCGAACACCGTGGCCTCGCTGTCGGTCTGGGCCATGACGGCTTCGATCCGGTCCAGGACGGCGTTCAGCGCCGCGTCCTCGATCAGTTTGCCGGCCAGCCGGATCCGCTCGTTGAACCGCACCAGATGGGGCGAGGTATAGGCATGGACCCGCAGACCCGCCGCCTCGGCGATGGCCCGGATCAGGGCCACGGTCGATCCCTTGCCGTTGGTGCCCGCCACATGAACCACCGGCGGCAAGCGGTGCTGCGGATCGCCCAGGGCGGCGCACAGCGTCCTCATCCGGTCCAGGGACAAGTCGATCCGTTGCGGATGCCGCGCCCGCAGGCGCTCGGAGATCGGGTCCACGGCGGTCAGGCCGCCTGGCGCGTCCCGCCCATCAGCATGGACAGAATCTGGCCCAGGGTGCGCGGCAGGTCGGCGCGCGTCACCACCCGGTCCACCATGCCCTTTTCCTGCAGATATTCGGCGCGCTGGAAGCCGGGGGGCAGTTTCTCGCGGATGGTGGCCTCGATTACGCGCGGGCCGGCGAAGCCGATCAGGGCGCCCGGCTCGGCCAGATGCACGTCGCCCAGCATGGCGTAGGAGGCCGTCACCCCGCCCGTCGTCGGGTCGGTCAGGACCACGGCGTAGGGCAGTTTCGCCTGTTTCAGCTCCTCGACGGCCAGGGTGGTGCGCGCCATCTGCATCAGCGACAGGGCGCCCTCCTGCATCCGCGCGCCGCCGGCGGCGGTGAAACAGACCAGCGGCAGCTTGCGGGCCACGGCCTCGCGCGCGGCCTTGATGAAGGCCTCGCCCGCCGCCATGCCCAGCGACCCGCCCATGAAGGTGAAGTCCTGGACGATCACCACCGCCATCTGGCCGCCGACGGGGCCGACGCCGATGGCCATGGTGTCCTTGCGGCCCGCCGCCTTGCGCGCCGCGTTCAGCCGGTCCTTGTAGGATTTGCCGTCCGAGAATTTCAGCGGGTCCTCGGGCACATCGGGGCTGTCGACAGCTTCGAACACGCCGCCGTCGAAGGTGGCCTTCAGCCGCGTCGGCGCATCGATCCGCATATGGCGGCCGGACGGCGTGACCCACAGGGCCGTCTCCAGGTCCGGCCGATACAGCATCTCGCCGCTGTCGGGGTCCTTGACCCACAGATTGTCGGGCGTATCGCGGCGCGAGACGATCTTGCGCACGCCGGGAGCGAAGCGGCTGAGCCAGCCGACGCGCTTTTCCTGAGGCTTGGTCTTGTCGTTCATCCGCGCGCTCTTAGACGGTTTCCGCCACGGAAGCACTAGTCACGACAGACCGCACGGCGTCGCCCAGGGCCTTGACCCGGGCCAGAACGCGCGGGGCGGCCGCTTCGTTCGCCTCCAGCGCGGCGGCCACCTCGTCCACCAGGGCCGAGCCCACCACCACCGCATCGGCCACCCTGGCGATGGCGGCGGCCCGTTCCGGCGTCTTGATGCCGAAGCCGACCGCGACCGGCAGGCCCGAGGCCGCCCGCACCCGCGCCACGGCCGGGGCCACTATATCGGCGTCCGCCTCCTTGACCCCGGTCACGCCCGCCACGGCGACATAATAGACGAAGCCCGACGTCCCCTGGACCACCACCTTCAGACGCGCGTCGTCCGAGGTCGGCGTCGCCAGGCGGATCAGCGCGATCGAAACCTTGTCCAGCGCCTCGACCAGCGGCCCGGCCTCTTCCGGCGGGCAATCCACCACGATCAGCCCGTCGATGCCGCAGTCGGCCGCATAGGCGGCGAAGGCGTCGTAGCCCAGGCTCTCGATCGGGTTCAGATAGCCCATCAGCACGATCGGCGTGGCGTCGTCGCCTTTGCGGAAATCCCTGGCCAGATCCATCGTCGACCGCAGGCCGAACCCGGCCGTCAGCCCTCGGATCGCCGCCTTCTGGATCGGCGGCCCCTCGGCCATCGGATCGCTGAACGGAAAGCCCAGCTCGATGATGTCCGCCCCGGCGGCCGGCAGCCCCTTCAGGATCGCCAGCGCCTCATCCCGCGACGGATCGCCCCCCATCACATAGGGAATGAAGGCCGCACGGCCCTCGGCCTTCAGCGCCTGAAAGCGCGCGTCGATTCGGGCGGTGGTCATTGCGACAGCGATCCGGCGGCGGCCGGCGCGGCCGATTGCGCGGCGCAGACGTCGCCGGGAATGGTGGCGAAGCCCAGATAGGCGGGCAGTTCGGCGACGGCGGTCTTGGTCGTGTCGTAGAAGGCGACCATCTGCATGCCGTCGCAGCCGCCGGCCGCGCGGCGCTTGACGAAGACGACGCGGTTCTCGTCGCCGCCGGCCGCCAGCCAGCCCTTGCTCGCCAGGTCGGCGATATAGGCGTCGGCCAGGGCGCCGATCTGGCCCAGTTGAGCCGTCACGCACCAGGCGCGCCCGGCCAGATTGTTCAGCGCGCCGCAATCGGCCGCCAGTTCCGCGCCGGGCAGCAGGCCGACATCGGCCGGTCCGCCCTGCGGCGCCGGCCGGGCCGCAGCCGGCGGCGGCGTCTGGACGGCGGCCTGGGCCTGGACGGCGGCGGCGGACAGGGCGAGCGCGGCGCTCGCGGCCAGAAGAACAGGCTTCACAATTCCACTCCCAGATGTTTGGCGACCTGGAAGATGTCCTTGTCGCCGCGTCCCGACATCAGCAGCACCACATCGCCGTTCTTTCCAACTTCCTTGGCGATCTCGCCGGTCCGCGCCAGGGCGTGGGCGGGTTCCAGGGCGGGGATGATCCCCTCCAGCTTGGAGCACAGCTGGAACGCCTCCAGCGCCTCGTCGTCGGTCGCCGAACGATATTCGGCCCGGCCGATGTCGTGCAGCCAGGCGTGTTCCGGCCCGATGCCCGGATAGTCCAGACCCGCCGAGATCGAATGCCCTTCGACGATGTTGCCGTCGTCGTCCTGGAGCAGATAGGTCCGGTTGCCGTGCAGCACGCCAGGCCGCCCGCCCTTCAGCGACGCCGCATGGTCGGGCGTGTCCAGGCCGTAACCCGCCGCCTCGACCCCGATCAGCCGCACGCCCTCGTCCTCGATGAAGGGGTGGAAGGCGCCGATGGCGTTCGATCCGCCGCCGATGCAGGCCACGACGGCCTGGGGCAGCTTGCCCATCTGGGCCAGCGACTGGGTCTTGATCTCCTTGCCGATGACCGACTGGAAGTCGCGCACCATGGCTGGGTACGGATGCGGCCCCGCCGCCGTGCCGATGATGTAATAGGTGTCCGAGACGTTCGTGACCCAGTCGCGCATCGCCTCGTTCATCGCATCCTTCAGGGTCGCGGCTCCGGCGGTGACGGGAAAGACCTCGGTCCCCAGCAGCCGCATGCGGAAGACGTTCGGCTGCTGCCGCTCCACGTCCACCGCCCCCATATAGACGGTGCAGGGCAGGCCGAACCGCGCCGACACGGTCGCCGAGGCCACCCCGTGCTGACCCGCGCCGGTCTCGGCGATGATCCGGGTCTTGCCCATGCGACGGGCCAAGAGGATCTGGCCCATGCAGTTGTTGATCTTGTGCGCGCCCGTGTGGTTCAGGTCCTCGCGCTTCAGCCAGATGTTCGCCCCGTCGAAATGCTCGGTCAGCCGTTCGGCGAAATACAGCGGGCTTTCGCGACCGACATAGTGGGTCAGGAAACCGTCCAGCTCGGCCTGGAAGCCGGGATCCGCCTTGGCCGCCTTATAGGCCGCATCCAGCTCGTGGATCAGCGGCATCAGGGTCTCTGCGACGAACTGCCCGCCATAGGGGCCGAACCGTCCCTTGGCGTCGGGCCAGGCGTAGGCGTTCGCCAGCGGGGCGGAATCGGCGGCTTGGAGAGGCGTCTGAGCGTTCACGGTTTCGACTTTCACGCGGGGAGGCGTCGCAATTACGACCGGCGCGCGTTTCGGATGAAGGTCGCGATCCGGCTGGCGTCCTTAACACCCGGCGCGCTTTCGACGCCAGAGGACACGTCCGCCATCGGCGTGCCGGTGATCCGCAGCGCCTCGGCGACATTGTCGGGGGTCAGACCGCCCGCCAGGAACCACGGATGGCGAAACGCCTTGTCCGCCAGCAGGGTCCAGTCGAAACTGTGCCCCATCCCGCCCGGCAGGCCCGACCCCTCCGGCGGCTTGGCGTCGAACATCAGATGATCGGCGTGATAATCCCATTCGTCGGCGGCGGCGAAGTCGTCCGCCTGCCGGATCGGCAGGGCCTTGATGACCCCCGCCCCCGTCAGCGTCCGCACCCGTTCCGCCCGCGCCGGCGTCTCCGATCCATGCAGCTGGACGAAGTCGGGCCTCAGCGTCCGCGCGATCTCGTCCAGCAGGGCGTCGTCGGGATCGACCGTCACCGCCACGATCCCGGCCCGCCCCCGCGCCCGCGCGAACAGTTCGGCCGCCGTCTCGGGCGCGAGATGGCGCGGGCTTTTCGGGAACACCACCGCTCCGACGAAATCGGCCCCGCCGTCCAAGGCGGCGTCCAACGTCTCGCCCGTGGTCAAGCCGCAGATCTTGATCTTGGTGGTCATCCCTCGACCTGCGCGTCCGATCCCGCAGGCGTCAAGACCTTCAGCCCACGCTCTCGGGCGCCGTGAAAATCGAGGCGACCTCATCCGCCGTCGCCAGCCGCCACTGTCCGGGCGCCAGATCGGCCGGCAGGACCAGCCCGCCCAGCCGCTCGCGATGCAGGGTCTCGACGTGGTTGCCGACGGCGGCGAACATGCGCCGGACCTGATGATAGCGCCCTTCCGTCACCGTCAACAGCGCCTCCGTCGGCGTCACGATCTCCAGCACCGCCGGCGCCAGCGGCTTGTCCTCGCCCTCAAGCACCAGTTCGCCCGAGGCGAACAACGCGCCTTCCGTCCCCGCCAGCGGCCGCGCCAGCCCCGCTCGGTAAACCTTGGCCACATGGCGTTTGGGGCTGATGACCCGGTGCAGCAGGTCGCCGTCGTCGGTCAGCAGCAGAAGGCCCGTCGTCTGCTTGTCCAGCCGCCCGATGGTCGAGATCGCGGGATCGCGCCGGCGCCACCGGTCGGGCAGGATGTCATAGACCAACGCCCCCTCCTCCTTGTGCGAACAGGTCATTCCGAGGGGCTTGTTCAGCAGGATCACCAGTCCCGGCACGGGGTCCAGCGGCTCCCCGTCGATCTCCATCCGCGTCGGCAGGTCGGGCGTCACGGCGATCCGCCTGGACACGTCGGTCAGGTCCGCCCCGTCCAGCACGATCCCGCCCGCCCTGGCCATCCGCGCCATCTCGGCGCGCGAGCCATAGCCCATCGAGCCCAGCAGGCGGTCGACGCGAGAGGTCAGGGTCTTGGCCATGTCTTTCGTCATCCTCCGGCAAGCCGCTTGCGGCGCAGACCGGGGGACCCGGCGGCGCCGAAGGCGATGGTTCGGCCGCACCGATGGTCGAGGAGAAACGCCGCGACAGATTCGCGCTCGCGCGCGCCGCTGGGTCCCCCGGTCTCGCTGCGCTCGCCGGAGGATGACGAAGACGGAAGGAAAATCACTTGGTGGCCTCGAACAGCTTGTAGCCGCCCTCGTCGGCGACGACGCGCACCCGCTTGAACGCCGCGTCCAGCTCCGCCTCATAGGGCAGGTGGCGGTTGGCCACGATCCAGGCGACCCCGCCCTTCTTCAGCAGGTCGGCCGCCTTGCGCACGAAGGCCTGGCCCAGCCGCCGGTCCTCGGCCCCGCCGTCGTGGAAGGGCGGATTGCTGACCACGAAATCCTTGTCGCCTTTGGCCTCCAGGGTGCGGGCGTCGGCCCACCAGACCTTGGCCCGTTCGTCCTTGACGTTCTCGCGCGCGGCGCGGATGGCGCGACGGTCCAGGTCGACCAGTTTCAGCTTCGTCACCGCGGGCGAACGCAGCACCACGGTCGCCAGGGCCCCATATCCGCATCCCAGATCGACCCCCTCGCCCTTCATCGGCGGCAAATGCCGGGCCAGAAGCGCCGAGCCCGGATCGATCCGGTCCCAGGCGAATATCCCAGGCTGCGACCAGGCCTCCAGCCCCGGCGCGATCTGGGGTCCGCCCGCGGCGATGGCTTCGTCCAGCACCGCGACCGTCTCTGGGCGAATGACGACGCAGCGCCGGTGATGCGCCTTGGCCGTTTCGGCGACCTCCAGGCCGAAGCCCTTCAGCTCCTTGCCCAGGCGTGCGCCGCCCCGATCCTTGGGCGCCATGACGTCCAGCCGCCCGCCGACCTTCAGCGCCCTCAGCGCCAGGGCCAGCACATAGCGCCGCTCCAGCACGCCGGGCGGGGCGTAGATCATCGCCGCATCGGCCGATCCGGGCGCCTGCGCCTCCAGCGCCGCCGAATCCGGGATCAGGGGCGAGGTCTGGATCGCGTCGCCGGGCGGATCGAAGACGGCCGGCGGGCGGCCATAGAGCAGCGTGGTCATGGCCTCAGAACCCGGCTTGCAGCAGCACCAGCCCCACGACCCCGACCGCGATCCGCCACCAGGCGAAGACGCCGAACCCGCGCCTGGACACGAAATCAAGCAGGAACCGCACCACCGCCAGGGCCGCCAGGAAGGCCGTCACGAAACCGACGGCGATCAGGCCGACGTCGCTGAAGTCCAGCGTCCTGTGGTTCTTAAAAAGGTCATAGGCCACCGCCGCCCCCATGGTCGGCAGGGCCAGGAAGAAGCTGAACTCGGCCGCCGACCGCTTGTCGGTCTTCAGCAGCAGGCCGCCGGCGATGGTGGCGCCGGATCGCGACACGCCGGGTATCATGGCCAGGCACTGGAACAGGCCGATCAGGAAATATATCCGCATCGGATAGGTCTCTGCGTCCAGCCAGCGGGGCGCCTTGTCCATCCGGTCCAAGGCCAGCAGGATCACGCCGCCCACGATCAGGGCGATGCAGATCACCTGGGGCGTCTCGAACAGCACCCCCTTGATAAAGTCGTAGGCGGCAAAGCCGATCACCATCGCCGGCAGAAAGGCGACCAGGAGCCCGATCAGGAACCGCCGCGCCTCCGGGTCGAACGGCCAGCGCGTCGCCAGCGTCCACAGCTTCCTGAAATAGACGCTGACGATGGCCAGCAGCGCCCCCAGCTGGATGACGATCTCGAACGTTTTGCCCGCGCTCTCGAACCCCATGAAATGGCCCAGCAGCAGCATATGGCCGGTGGAGGACACCGGTATGAACTCGGTCAGCCCCTCGACCAGACCCAGGATGATAACCGCCAGCCAGTCCGACATGAAAACCCCGAAAACACATGAACCCGGACGCCGCGCGCCCGGCCTGCCTGCCTTTAGCGCAATCGCCCCCGATTAGGCGAGCGGTTGGCTTTCCGCCACGATTGCGCGAGAAGAGGCGTCAAATGACGACGCCCGCCCCCGCCCCCGCGCCCCTGGAAGACGCCCATCTCGCCACGCGGCGCATCACCCGCCTGTCGGTGGGGGTGGCGGTGGCGCTGATCGCGCTCAAGGCGTTCGCCCTAGGCGCCTCCGGCTCGGTCTCCATCCTGGCCAGTCTGGCGGATTCGGCCCTGGACCTGGCGGCTTCCCTGACCACCTTCTTCGCCGTGCGCTGGGCCGCCGCCCCGCCGGACGAAGATCACCGCTACGGCCACGGCAAGGGCGAAGCCCTGGCCGCCCTGGTCCAGGCGGGTCTGGTCTTCGCCTCGGCCGTCTTCATCGGCTGGGAGGGGATGCAGCGCATCTTCGATCCCCGCCCCGTCACGGCCGGCGTCTGGGCGACCGGCGTCGTGGTCGCAGCCATCGCCATCACCGGCTGGCTGGTGTGGATGCAGACCCGGGCGCTGAAGAAGACCGGCTCCCTGGCCGTGGCCGGCGACCGCGCCCACTACGCCGCCGACTTGGCCGCCAATGTCGTGGTTCTGATCGGGGTGGCGTCGGGCGCCTTCCTGGGCGCGCCGGGGCTGGATGCGGCGGCCGGCGTGGTCGTCGCCGTCTGGCTGTTCTGGGGCGCGACCGGCATGTTGAAGGCCGCCGCCGATCACCTCCTGGACCGCGCCGCGCCAGAGGCCGACCGCGCCGCCGTCGCCCAGGCCGTCCTGGCCGACCCGCGCGTGTCGGGCGTGCATCAGTTGCGCACCCGCATGGTCGGGCCGGTGATGATGGTCCAGATGCACGTCGATCTGGACGGCGCCCTGACGCTTGACGCCGCCCACGCCATCGTGGTCGAGGCCGAACGCCGGGTGTTGGAGCGGTTCCCCGCCGCCGACATCCTGATCCACGCCGATCCGCGCGGCCTCGCCCGCCCCTCGGCCCCGGCCGCCGAACCGGCCGCCGCCGCATCGCCGACCGAGGCCTTGACCGAAGCCCCCTCCGCCCCCGTCGCCAAGGGCCCCTGGTCCTGACGCGGTAAACGGCGATTTAACGGGTCGGGGCGCATCAAGCCGCGATGGCCGATCCTTGCGTTCTCTTCCACTTCGCCTTCCAGCCCGCCTCGCGCGCCGCGCGCCTGGCGCTGGGCGAGGCGCGGATCGACTGGACCGATACGCCCGTCCGTCCGTGGGAGGACGACTGTCCGGTCAACGACTTCAATCCTTCGGGCCTGCCGCCGGTGATCCAGACCAGCGACCGGGGCCGCCCCCTGACCCTGTGCGAACTGCCCGCCGTCCTGGGCTGGGTCGAGGATCAGCAGAAGGGGCCGCTGCTCCTGCCCGCCGACGCGGGCGAACGGGCCGAGGCGCGCCGCCTGACCGGCTGGTTCGAGCGCCGGTTCACCGACGAGGTCGACGCCGTTCTGCTGCACGAGAGGATGGAGAAACCCCTGCTCAAGCTCGGCCCGCCCGAGGCCCGCGCCCTGCGCGACGGCCGCGACGCCCTGAAATCCCACCTGGCGATGCTGGAAGACCTGGTCGCCGCCCGCGACTGGCTGGCCGGGCGCCGCCTATCCCAGGCCGACCTGATCGCCGCCGCCCACCTGTCGGTCCTGGACTATTTCGGCGAAATCCCCTGGCAGACCTGGCCCGCGCTGAAGACCTGGTACTCCAAGCTGAAATCCCGCCCTTGCTTCCGCCCCCTGCTGGCGGACCGCTTCGTCGGCGTGCCGCCGTCGGGGTGGTATGCGGATCTGGATTTCTAAAGCGCCTCGGCGTTCAGCCGCGCGATCCACAGCCTGGCGCGTCCCGCCAGTTCGTCCTTGCGTCGCAGATCGGAAATGTCCTCGGGCAGACGGTCCAGCTGTTCGAAGCGGAAATCCTCGGGCGAATGCGCCGTCCACGCCGCCTGAAGCGACCGGTACGGGCTGCCGCCATGGCGCAGCGCAAACCACAGGCCGTTCTGTTCGGTGTCGATGTGGCGGCTCTTGCCGACCCAGACCTGGCCCGTCGCACTGCAGATCACGGCGTAGATTCCGGCGATGGTCGGCCGCTCCTTGTATTCGGCGATCAGGGCCTTGCGGCTTGTGGTCATGGCGGCTTTCCTTATTATCCGGGTATTATCCTAGGCGTTAAATTTATCCGGGTAAATATATGGACGACGAACTTCGCCAGCTGGTCCTGTTCGACGGCTCGGATCGGATCGCCAAGGGACCGGAAACAGCCGTGTCGGCCGCCTTCCAGACCGCCCTGTCGGCTTCGCCCCAGGCGTCGCTGCGCGTCTTCGACCTGGGGACCGGCCGTCCGGTCGATCTCGATCTGCGGCCGGCGACGCCGCGACGCGGCCGCCCGCGCCTGGGCGTCGCTGCGCGCGAGGTCACTCTGCTGCCGCGCCATTGGGATTGGTTGGCGACCCAGCCGGGCGGGGCCTCGGCTGCCCTGCGTCGGCTGGTGGAACAGGCGCGCAAGATCGGCGCGGACGACGATGCGCGCCGCCGTCGCACCGACGCCGCCTATGGCTTCATGGTCGAAATGGCCGGCGACGCCCCCGATTTCGAAGAGGCCAGCCGCGCCCTGTTCGCCGCCGACCGCGAGCGTCTGATCGCCCTGATCGCGCCCTGGCCCGTGGATGTCCGGGCGCAGATCATCGAACTGTTCGACGGCGCGGCGCCCGCCGACTGACGCCTGTTGCGCGTGAACGCCGAGATCGAATTCTGTGTTATCCCCCGCCCCGTGTCCGACCGCCTGAAAACCTTCATCCGCCAGCGCGCGGCCGAGTTGGGCTTCGATGTCTGCCGGTTCGCCTCGGCGGCGGACGCCTGGCCGGCGGGCGAGCGGCTGCGCGCCTTCGTGGATGCGGGCCGGCATGGCGACATGGATTGGATGCAGACCACGCTGGATCGCCGCCAGCACCCGACCGCCATGTGGGACGGGGCCAGGACCGCCATCGTCCTGGGCATGAACTACGGCCCCGCCGAGAACCCGCTGGATCAGTTGGCCGACCGCTCGGCCGGCTATATCTCGGTTTATGCGCGCGGCGACGACTATCACGATGTCATCAAGGGCCGGCTGAAACAGTTGGCGGGCCAGATCGCGGCCCGCAACGGCGCGGACATCAAGGTCTTCGTCGACACCGCCCCCCTGATGGAAAAGCCGCTGGCCCAGCGCGCGGGCCTGGGCTGGCAGGGCAAACACACCAATCTGCTCAGCCGCACCCACGGCAACTGGCTGTTCCTGGGGACCATACTGACCGCCGCCGAGATCGAACCGGACGAGGCCGAGACAGAACATTGCGGCCGCTGCACCGCCTGCCTGTACGCCTGCCCGACCAACGCCTTCCCGGCCCCCTTCCAACTAGACGCCCGGCGCTGCCTGTCCTATCTGACCATCGAATTCGCCGAGCCTTGGCCGGTCGAGTTCCGCGCCCTGACCGGGTCGCGCATCTATGGCTGCGACGACTGTCTGGCCGCCTGCCCGTGGAACAAGTTCGCGCAAGCAAGCCGCGAGATCCGGCTGCTGCCGCGCGAGGCTTTCGAAAGCCCGCGCCTGAACGACCTGCTGGCGCTGGACGACGCGGCGTTTCGCGCTCTGTTCACCAAAAGCCCGGTCAAGCGGATCGGCCGCGACCGTTTCCTGAGGAACGTCCTCTACGCCGTCGGCAATTCGCAGGACGTGGCCCTGATCGCCCCGGCGCAGGCGCTCTTGGCCGACCCCTCGCCCCTGGTGCGCGGCGCCGCCGTCTGGGCCCTGTCGCGGCTGATGACGCCTGACGATTTCGCGGCGCTTTCAGCGGCCGCGACCGAGACCGACCCCCAGGTTCTGTCCGAGTGGCGGCGGCTTGAACCGGCCTAGCCAGCGTAATCGCGCAGACGAACCGCAGCGATTTCAATGCCTTGAAGCGGACCAGCGACCGCTACCCTACCGCCCTCGCGCGCTGAGTTATGATGCCGCCTGGTCTTTGACATCCGCCGCACGACAGGACTGCGAACCGCTCTCAAAAATCTGCACTAAAGTGCACTCAAAAAATTCGCAGTGCACTTTTTACGTTTCCTCCCCGCTTCGCGGGGAGGGGGACCGCGTAGCGGTGGAGTGGCTCTTGAAACCTCACAGGCGCCCGTGATGCGGTTCAGAACCCCTCCGTCACGCCGCTGAAGAAGCGCCGCGCCACCTCCCCATTTCATGGGGAGGAGACGGCAACCATCACCCCATCGCGGTCGCCGCGCCCGATCCGCCGCCCGGCGCCTTGGCTACGTCCAGCAGCTTCAGCCGGAAGATCAGCACCGAATTCGCCGGAATCTTGGGGTTGCCCTGTTCGCCATAGCCCAGTTCGGGCGGCACATAGAGCAGCCATTCGTCGCCGACGCGCATCTTCTGCAGCGCCTCCGTCCAGCCCTTGACCACCTCTTCCGGGGTGAAGATCGCCGGCGCCCCGCGCGCGAACGAGCTGTCGAACACGGTGTTGTCGACCAGCTTGCCCTCGTAATCGACCTTGACCAAGTCGTTGCGGTCCGGGCTGACCCCGCCGGCAGGGCCGGACTGGATCACCTTGTACTGCAGGCCGCTGGGCAAGGTCTGGACGCCCTCCGCCTTGGCGTTCTTCGCCATGAAGGCGGCCGCCTCGGCCTTGCCCACATTCGGATCGACCGGCTCGGCCCGGCCGCAGCCCGCCAGCAGCAGGCCGCCCAAAAAGCTGGAGAGCAGCGCCGCCCTAACCCATCCGAAGTTCATAGCCGCGTTCCTTCAAGGCCTCGCCGATCTCGTCGGCGTGGGCGCTATCGCGCGTTTCGACCATGATGTCGAACTCGGCGCCCTTGGCCGGCACGTCCAGGGCCAGACGGTTGTGGACCACGTCGATGATGTTGCCGCCCAGGCCGCCGATCACCGCCGCCATCGCCGACAGCATCCCCGGCCGGTCGTCGCCCAGGATGCGATAGACCAGCAATCTCCGTTCACGGACCATCTCGCGGTTCAGCACCACCGCCAGCATTCGCGCGTCGATGTTGCCGCCCGTCAGTTCGATCCCGACCTTCATCCCCTTGAAACGCTCGGGATTGCGCAACAGCACGGCCAGCCCCCCGGCCCCGGCGCCCTCGCACACAGTCTTCTCCAGCGTGGCCATGTAGGAGACGCCGCGTTCGAAATCGGCCTCGTCCACCACGAAGACCTCGTCGATCAGCGGGTCCGCCAGGGCGAAGGGGATGTCGCCCACCGCCTTGATGGCGATCCCCTCGGCGATGGTCTGGCCGGTGCAGACCGGCGGCAGGCCCGCCCGTCTGGCGGTGAAGGAGGGATAGCGCGCAGCCTCCACCCCATAGACCTGGATGTCCGGCTTGATCGCCTTGGCGGCGATGGCGCAGCCCGCGATCAGGCCGCCGCCGCCGATCGGCACGATCAGAGCCTCGATTTCGGGCGCGTCCTCCAGGAATTCGATGGCGCAGACGCCCTGGCCCGCCACGATCCCCTCGTCGTCGAAGGCCGAGACGAAGACAAAGCCCTTCTCGGCCTCCAGCCGCTTGGCCTCTTCGGTCGAGCCGGTGAAGTCCAGGCCGTGGATCACCACCGTCGCGCCGTGCGAGCGGGTGCCGTTGATCTTGGCGAAGGGGGTGCCTTCGGGCATGACGATGGTGACGGGCACGCCCAGCCGTCCGCCGTGATAGGCCAGGGCCTGGGCGTGGTTGCCGGCGCTGGCGGCCACCACCCCGCGCCTGCGCTCGTCCTCGCTCAGCAGCAGCAGGCGGTTCAGCGCCCCGCGCTCCTTGAAGCTGCCGGTGAAGTGCAGATTGTCGAACTTGACCCAAACCTCGGCCCCGGTCAGCTGCGACAGCCGGCGGGAGTAGCGGGTCGGGGTGTGGTCGACCTGGCCGGCGATCCGGGCGCGGGCGGCTTGGATATCGGCGAAGGCGACGGTCATGCGGCGGTTTCCGGGCTCTCGCCTCGAAGGCGGGCGAGTTGATCGGCGCCTGTTTCGCGCGTTGTCGCCTTGCGGTCCAGAGCCAGGCGATCTTGGCCGTGGAAGTCCCCGCCGCGCCTGTGCGATAGTGGCGGCGGTCGTCCCCTGCGACCCCGAAACGCACGCCCCTCGAACGGCCGGATCGAACGGCCGTCCCATTCCCCGGAGGAACGCCCATGTCGATTCGCTCTCTCGCCGCCCCCAGACCGGCTCTTGCCCTGGCGCTTGTCCTGTCGGCGGCGGCCATGTCCGCCTGCGCGCCCACGGCGGGAAGCGGCGCCCTGCCGACCGCCGGCCCGGCCGCCTTCGACGAAGCCGACTTCGCCTGGTCCCAGGCGCCTGGCCGCAACAGCATCCAGGGCCGGATCGCCTTCGCCCAGGATGGCAAGGCCTTTTCCTGCGTGGCCAACGTCGGCCTGACGCCCGACACCCCCTACACCCGCGCGCGCTTTCGCACCCTGTACGGCTCAACCGAGCGCGCGGCCGTGCCCGCCGCCGTGGTTCGCGCCCGCACCGTGGCGGACGCCAACGCCAACTATTCGACCTACGTCCGCGACACGCGTTGCCAGGACGGCCGATTCCAGTTCGACGGCCTGCCGGACGGCGGCTGGTTCGTGATCGCCCCGGTCAAGGCCGATGGCGACCCCATCGTCCTGATGCGCCATGTGCAGACGCGCGGCGGACGTGTCGTCGCCCTGACCCTGTGACCCGCCTATTACTGTGACTCCGGCGCCTGGGGGGCGCAAAGATGCGACCCCGGTAACGCGGGTCGCCATCTTCTGGCCGCGAGCGCCCCGGAGTGATCGGGCGATCTGCGGCAGTTCGGGGAGCGTTTCTTGTCCCAACACAACATCATCGGGTCCGAGGCCTTCACCCGCGGGCCTTCGGTCATCATCCGCAAATACAAGTCCGGCGGCATGCGCCGGCGGCGCGTCAGGACGGCGGCTGCCTTCATCGCCGGCGCCGGCGTCATGCTGGCGGCCGGCCTGATCGCCGCCGTGGCGATCTATGGGCCGGCCCTGGCCAGTTAGAGGCCCCCAGCAGGCCTTAGGCCAGCCAGACCATCATCCGCGTATCGGCCTGGGCGCCCCGGGCCAGGCTCCACGCCCGGCGCGTCTCGCCGGTGTAGAGGAAGCCGGCCTTCTCCAGAACGCGGCCGGACGCCGGATTGTCGGCGAAGTGTCCGGCGACCAGGGCCCGGCGCTTCCACTTGCGGCTGGCCCAGACCAGAGCGGCGTCCAGCGCCTCGGTGGCGAAACCTCGACCCCAGTAGTCCCGACCGATCCAATAGCCCGTCTCCGGGACCCGATCCTCGCCCTCGAACAGGCCGATCACGCCGATGGGACCGACGTCCTCGTGGTCGATGACGAAGGTGTTGGCGCGCGCCGGATCCTGCGACGCGACCTGGAGCACGAAGTCGTCGGCGTCGCGCATCCTGAACGGATGCGGCATCCGCTTGGTCATGCGCGCGATGTCCAGGTCGTTGGCCAGGGCGGCGATGCGCGGCGCATCCTGGGGCGCGGGCGCGCGCAGCACCAGACGCCGCGTCTCGACGACGGGAGAGGTTTCAATGACGCACATGGCGATCGCCTCGTTCTTCGACCGTCTCCTTGAAGGGCTCGGACGGTCTTCGAGGCGGGGAACGCAAACGGGGAGCCTGGTGATCCAGACTCCCCGCGGAATATTTCCCTGGTCCGGATCGGCTGCTGGAGGAGCAACGCGATCCGGTGAAATCCAGACTGCGTTACTCGGCGGCCATCGCCTGAGCGGCGTCGTCGTTGGCCGCGAGGATCGACACGTAACAACGGCCGCCACGTTTGGTGGTGAACTTCACGGCGCCCGGCGTCAGGGCGAACAAGGTGTGATCGCGGCCCATGCCGATGTTCTCGCCCGGATGGAAGGTGGTGCCGCGCTGGCGCACGATGATGTTGCCGGCCAGCACGCGCTCGCCGCCATACTTCTTCACGCCCAGGCGCTTCGACTCGGAGTCGCGACCGTTACGCGACGAGCCACCGGATTTCTTGTGAGCCATCTTGCCGCTCCTTCTTGGTGCGCTACCGGCCGTTCGGCCTGCTTGAGCGCGTCCATGATATCATATGGCGCCATGAAGCGCCGGTGAATGTCTTAGGCTTCGTCGCCGGCGGCTTCCGCCTTGGGCGCGGCCTTCTTCTTGGCCGGAGCCTTTTTGGGGGGAGCCGAACTCTCGACCACGGCGCCCTTGACCTCGGCGCCGTCCACGTCCGTCACGACCGTCTCGGTCGAACCCAGCGAGGAGGTGTCGCCGCGCGCAGCCAGGTTGCGGGCCCGCATGTTGATCTCGGCCTTGGTGGTCAGTTCGACCTTGCCGTCCCATTTGGCGGTCTCGCCGGCGCCTTCGATGCCGGTGATGCGAAGGACCGATTCCATCTGGCGGTGGCCGTTGGTGCGGCGATAGCCCTGCCGGCGGGTCTTCTTGAAGATCTTGATCTTCTCGCCCTTGCGGGTCTCGACCAGGGTCGCGCCGACGAAGGCGCCGTCGATCAGCGGGGCGCCCAGGGTCACGCCCTTGTCGCCGCCCAGCATCAGGACGCTGTCGAACTTCAGCTCGGCGCCGGCGTCGCCGTCGAGCTTTTCGACGACGATGGTGTCGCCCGGTTGAACCCGGTACTGCTTGCCGCCGGTCTTGATCACCGCGTACATGTTGAAGCCTCAGCGCAAACGCAAAAAAGAATGCGCCCGCTGGAGTGACCCCCGCGGGCGAAGAGCGGCGACATATACGGAAGGCCGCCGCAGAGTCAACGCCGAACCCGGCGGAAATTGAGCCCCCGCCGGATTACGCGCCCCGACGGCGCGCCTCAATCCAGGGCGCAGACGTCCGGCAGGCCGCGCAGGGCGCCGGCGTGGTCCAGGCCATAGCCGACCAGGAAGCGGTCGGGAGCCTCCCAGCCGACGAAGTCGGGTTCGGGCGCGCGGGGCCTGGGCCAGGGCTTGCGGGCGAAGACGCAGGTCAGAACCTCGGACGCGCCGGCTTCCCTCGCGATGCGGACCGCCTCCGCCAGGGACAGGCCGGTGTCGAACACGTCGTCCAATATAAGGACGCGACGGCCGGCGATGGGCCGCTGGAACGGGGCGTAGACGTCGATCCGGCCCCGGCTGGACTGTTCGTCGCCATAGGAGGCCAGCCACAGGGCGTCGAAGCGGACGTTGCGGCCGACGCGGGCCAGGGCGCGGGTCAGGTCGGCGGCGAACCACAGGCCGCCGGTCAGCAGGACGGCGGCGACCGTCTCGTCGTCGATCGCGGGCGCGATGCGCCGGGCCAGTTCGGCGACGATGCGGGCGACATCGGCCTCGGGCAGGAGAACGGTCGGCGTCGGGGAAGGATCAGCCATGATGCGAGGCCGATACCGCCTCGCCGCGGGGCTTGTCCACCGTCGCCTTGCCTACCGTCGCCTTGGCCGGGGCGGCGTTCGCCGGCCGCGCCTCGACCGGGGGGGCGTGGGACGCATCGGCGCCGGGCGCGGTCGCCGAGCGCAGGCCGTGCGCGGCGGCCTGGCCCGCCTGGCCCGCAGGCGCTGCCGGGGAGGCCGCAGGCGAAGGGGCGTGATCGGCGCCGGGGAGCGTCGCGGGCTTTTCTCCATGACCGATCGAAGCCTTGGCGCGTGCGGGCGGCGCGGGCGCGAAGTCCACGCCGATGCCGGCCCCGTGCCCGCCGGGATCGGGGATCAGGGCGGCGAACCCCTGGACCTTGCCCGGCAGGACGGGCGGTCCGTCGATCCTGACGATCTTGAAGCCGACCTCGGCGCCCTGGGCGTCCAGCAGGGCGACGCGGATGGGCGGCGACACGATCTCGGCGTCGCGCACATTGCGCACGGCGCCGGACACCAGGACCATGCCCGGCCGGTTCGGCGCCGACTTGGCGGTCAGGGCCTCGAAGTCCAGACCCACGACGTTCACCGGCGCCCCGACCATCGCATAGGCCGACGCCGCGCGCGGGAAGGCCCGGACGATCTCCACCCGAAAGACGAAGGCGGCGACGACCAGTCCGATGAAGACCGCCGCCAGCGCGGCCCAGACCACGCCCTGGGCGGCGGCCCGCCTCAGCTTCTTCTGGCGCTCGGCGCGGGCGCGGAAGGCGCGGGGCAGTTCCGGCTCTTGAGGCGCCGGCTGCGCAGCGGGCGTCGCCTCGGGCGTCAGGATCAGTTCCAGCGGCTCGTCGGGGGTCGCGCGCCACACCTCGCCGCAGGACTGGCAGCGCACCTTGCGTCCCTGCGGCCCCACGGCGTCGTCGGGAATGAAATAGCTGGTGGCGCAGGCGGGGCAGGTCAGTATCATGTGGCTGACTGCGAGGCTGTCGCCCCCTCCCGCGAGGCGCGACGTCGCGCCCCCTGTTCCTGAACCCTGTCCATGCCGTCCGCCGAACCCGCCGCCATGACCGAGACCATGACCGAGACCGCGCGCCTGTCGGGCGTCGGCTTCGGCTATGCGGGCGCGCCCGACGTGCTGCGGGACGTTAACCTCATTCTGCCCCGCGGCTCTTTCCACTTTCTTACCGGGCCTTCCGGGGCTGGCAAGTCCTCGCTGCTTCGGCTCCTGACCCTGGCGGACCGGCCGCTGAGGGGCGGTCTTCGTCTGTTCGGGGCCGATGTCTCGCGGATCGACCGGCGCGACATCCCTGCCTTCCGCCGGCGGATGGGTGTGGTGTTCCAGGACTTCCGCCTGCTGGACCATCTGTCCGCCTTCGACAACGCCGCCCTGCCGCTGCGCCTGGCGGGCGGACGAGAGGCCGACTACGCCGCCGACGTCGAGGAGATGCTGAAATGGGTCGGGCTGGGGCGGCGCATGGACGCCCGTCCCCCCGCCCTGTCGGGCGGCGAGAAGCAGCGCCTGGCCATCGCGCGGGCCGTCATCGCCCGCCCCGGCCTGATCGTGGCGGACGAGCCGACCGGCAGCGTGGACGCGGTCATGGCCGACAAACTAATGCGCCTGTTCCAGTCGCTGAACAGGCTGGGGGCCACGGTCCTGATCGCCAGCCACGACGAGGCCCTGGCCCAACGGTCGGGCGCGCACGTCCTGCGGCTGGAGGGCGGTCGGCTGCACGCGCCGGGACCGGCGGCCGCATGATCCGCCTTTCGGATTTCACGCCTCGCTGGGCCCTGCCGAAGCTGCGTTCGCCGTTCGGGCGGGGGCGGCCCGGCCTGTTGCCGCCGGCCGCGGCTGGCGAGCCGTGGCTGATGACGGTGATCGCGGTCCTGTGCTTCCTGGCCTGCCTGGCCGCCGTCGCCGCCTCCGCCGCCGACCGCGCCGCCCACGGCTGGGCCAGGCAGCTGGGCGCCGAGGCCACGGTCCAGGTGCGCCCCCGCGTCGGCGAGACCGGCGACACCGCCGCCGGTCGCGCGGCCGAGACCCTGGCCGGCGTCGAAGGGGTCGAGGAGGCCGCCGCCCTTGACCGCAAGGCGGCCGAAGACCTGCTGCGCCCCTGGCTGGGCGATGCGATCCTGCCCGACCTGCCGCTGCCCCACCTGGTCACGGTTCGGCTGGACCCCGAGGCGCCGGCCAGCGCCGTGACCCTGAGCCGCGCCTTGGCCGAGGCGGGGCTGGACGCCACGGTCGACGACCACAGCCTGTGGCGCGGCGAGGTCGAGCGCTCGGCCAATCTGATCACCGTTCTGGCCGGCGCGGCCTTCCTGGCCACGGCCTTCGCCGCCGCCGCCGCCATCGCCTACGCCACCCGCGCGGGACTGGCCGCCGGACGCGGCGTGATCGAGACCCTGAACCTGAACGGGGCGACTGACGGGCGGATCGCCGGCCTGTTCCAGCGCCGATTCGGCGGGCTTGCGGCCGGCGCCGGCGTGATCGGGGCGGGGTTGGCCGCCGTCCTTGTCGCCGGTCTGCGCCTGCTGGGCGGATCGGGCGGTCTGACGGCGGCCCTGCCGGTGGCGTGGGGCGACCTCCTGCTGCTCTCGCCATGCCCGCTGCTGGCCGCTACGGTCGCGGTTCTGGCCGCGAGATTCGCCGCCATGCGGGTATTGACCTCGGATGCGGGCGGGGGGGACGCATGAGATTGTTGAGCGTCGTCTTCATCGGCGGCCTGATCTGGCTGGTCGGCCTGTTCGCCTTCGCCCATCGGGTGCGCGAACTGACGCCGGCCGAAGACCCCGCCCGCGCCGACGCCATCGTGGCCCTGACCGGCCCCTCGTCCGAGCGCGTCAACGCCGCCATCCGCCTGTTGGAACAGGGCAAGGGCGAGCGGGTGCTGATCTCGGGCGTCAACCGCGAGGTGCGCCGCCGCGAACTGCGCGAACTGACCCCCGGCTCCAGCCGCCTGTTCAACTGTTGCGTCGATCTGGGCTTCGAGGCCGAGGACACGGTGGGCAACGCCCAGGAGATCGCCGCCTGGGCGCGGTCCAAGGGCTATCGCAGCCTGATTGTCGTGACCTCCGACTATCATATGCCGCGCTCCCTGGTGGAGATCAGGGGCCAGCTGCCGGGCGCGATCCTGACGCCCTACGCCGTCTCGACCCCCTCGCTGGACAATGCGCGCTGGTGGCGGGCGGCGGTGACGGCGCGGCGGATGACGCTGGAGTATATGAAGTATCTCGCCGTGCTGGGCCGCGAGGGCGTGCGCCGCCTGACCGGGGACCGGCCCGTCCCTTCCGTTTCCGCCGAAAAGGCCCCGCCTAGGTGAATATGCTGCGTTCCCTCCTGTTCACCGCCTGGCTCTATCTGTCGATGCCGATCTTCGCCATCGGCCTGTCGCCGGCGCTTGTGATGCCGCATCGGTTCGCCATGGGCGTCGTCAAGCTGTGGGCCAGGACGGTGCTGTTCGGCCTGCGCTGGATCGCCGGCGTCAAGGTCGATTTCCGGGGTCTGGAGAACCGGCCGTCCGGGGCCGCCCTGGTCGCGTCCAAACACCAGGGGATGCTGGACATCGTGGCTCTGCTGGCGGTGCTGCCCGACGCCTGTTTCGTGATGAAGAAGGAGCTGATGCCCCTGCCCTTCTTCGGCTGGTTCGCCTGGAAGACCGGGATGATCGCCGTGGACCGCGCCGGCCACGCCAGGGCGCTGAAGGACATGACCCGCCAGGCCCGGGCCCGCCTGTCCCAAGGCCGCCAGATCGTGATCTTCCCCGAGGGGACGCGCAACGATCCGGGCGTGCCCGGC
The DNA here is from genome assembly GCF_003248455.1 of Brevundimonas sp. Classification (GTDB taxonomy): domain Bacteria; phylum Pseudomonadota; class Alphaproteobacteria; order Caulobacterales; family Caulobacteraceae; genus Brevundimonas. The sequence continues at coordinate 38,944 of NZ_QFNM01000015.1, read as the reverse complement.
GACTACAAGCCCGGCGTCGCCGCCATCTACCGCGACCTGGAGGGGCCATGCTGGCCGGTGGCCACCAACTCGGGCCTCCATTGGCCTGCCCACGGCTTCCGCCGCCGCCCCGGCGTGGCGGTGTTCGAATTCCTGGAGCCGATCCCCGCCGGGATGAAGCGCGGGGCCATGATGGCGTTGCTGGAAAGTCGCATCGAGACGGCTTCGTTGGCGCTGTTGGAGCCAAAGGCGGCGCTTGCGCATTCTGACCCGGCCTGACCTGTCGGATCGGGCGCCGCCAATGGAAACGCCCGTGCTTCGTCCCCTGCTGCTCTCCGTCGCCTTCGCCGCCGTCGCCGGTTCCGCCCTGGCCCAGTCCCAACCCTATGAGCAGGTCGAGGCGCCCAAGACCTGGCGCGTGGATGTCGGCGGGGGGATCACTCACGGCTTCAGCGCCACGGGAAATACGGGCGACGACGTCAACTACACCGCCTGGGGTTCCGCCAGCTACAAGGACGTCGTTTACGCCAACGGCCTGGACGGCGTGGGCTGGAACGCGCTGAAGACCGACGACCTGCGCGCCGGGGTGCAGATCCGGCCCCGCTTCGCCGCCGGCGACATCGAAGGCTCCAGCCTGGATCGCCCGGGTCTGGGGGCCGACGCGGCCCTTTACGCCTACAAGCGGTTCGGCGGAATCGTCGTCGGCGGCCGGATATCCCAGGATGTCTCGGGCGACGACGCCGGGACCCAGTATTTCGCCTCCGTCGGTCATCAGCGCGTCACGCCCGTCGGCCTGCTGCGCGTCAGCGGCTATGTCACGGGCGGCAGCGACGAACGCATCCAGCGCTACTACGGCGTAACCGCCGAACAGGCGCCGGGTAGCGGCTACCAGCCCTATGAGGCCTCGGGCGGCCTGTCGGGCGCCGGCGCCGTCGCCTTTTTGGCTGTTCCGGTCGGCAAGCGTTTCGGCGTCGGCGGCTTCGTCAACTACGAGCAGCGGCTGGGGGACGTCAAGGACAGCCCCCTGGTCAGCGACGACCACGTCTGGCGCGCCGGCCTGATCGGCGTAATACGCTTCTCCAGCGCGGATTGACCGCCCTTTTTGAGAAGCATGACGGCATGACCGACGACCCGACCAAGGATTCCAACGGCAACATCCTGGCCGACGGTGACAGCGTGACCCTGATCAAGGACCTCAAGGTCAAGGGGTCGGGCGGGGTGACGCTGAAGCGCGGCACGATGGTCAAGAACATCCGCCTGACCGGCGATCCCGACGAGATCGAGGCCAATGTCGAGAAGGTGCGCGGCCTGGTTCTGCGCACCGAGTTCGTCAAGAAGGCCTGACCCTCTTCCCAAGCGCTGCGTCAGCCGCCATCTAGCGGCCATGACCGACACCCTCGCCGCCCCCGCCCCCGCCGCCACGCATGGCAAGATCCCCGTCACCGTCCTGACCGGCTATCTGGGGGCGGGCAAGACGACCCTGCTGAACCGCATCCTGACCGAGGACCACGGCAAGCGCTACGCCGTGATCGTCAACGAGTTCGGCGAGATCGGCATCGACAACGACCTGGTGGTCGGCGCCGACGAGGACGTGTTCGAGATGAACAACGGCTGCGTCTGCTGCACCGTGCGCGGCGACCTGATCCGCGTCGTCGCCGGCCTGATGAAGCGCCAGCGCCCCGGCAAGCCCGCCTTCGACGCCATCATCGTGGAGACGACGGGTCTGGCCGATCCCGGCCCGGTGGCCCAGACCTTCTTCGTCGACGAGGACGTCAAGGCCAAGACCCAACTGGACAGCGTGACCGCCCTGGTGGACGCCAAACACGTCATGGCCCGTCTGGACGATTCCAAGGAGGCGCGCGAACAGGTGGCCTTCGCCGACCGGATCATCCTGAACAAGGTCGATCTGGCCACGCCCGAGGAGCTGGATGCGGTCGAGGCGCGTCTGCGGGCGCTGAACCCCTTGGCGCCCATCGTGCGGGCCGAACGGTCGAACGTGCCGCTGGACCAGGTGCTGGGCGTCCACGCCTTCGACCTGGAGCGGATTCTCGAGGTCAAGCCGGACTTCGTGAACCCGCCGCACGGCGCGGACGGCCATGTCCACGACGAGCACTGCGGCCACGACCACGACCATCATGATCATGACCATGATCACGGGCATGGCCACCACGACCGTGCTCGCGGCGCGCGCGGACACGCCCACCAGGACGACATCAAGGGGATATCCCTGTCTCTGGACCGGCCGCTGGACGGCGCCAGGTTCACCGCCTGGCTGGACAGACTGCTGGGCGAGCAGGGCCAGAACATCCTGCGCGCCAAGGGCATCATCGACGTCAAGGGCGAGGACCGCCGCCTGGTCTTCCAGGCCGTTCACATGATCCTGGAGGGCGATCTGCAACGCGAATGGGGCGCCGCCGAGCGCCGCTGGAGCCGTGCCGTCTTCATCGGCCGCGATCTGGACGAGGCCGAGTTGCGTCGCGGCTTCGAGGCCTGCGCGGCCTGAGCGGGTCAACGGCAGCCCCCGACAACAGCATCCGACAGCGGCCCTGGACAGCGTTTCATGAGCATCGACATCCTGGTGATCGGCCTGCCGGCCCTGGCCGACGACATCCTGACCCGACAGGCGACGGAGCGGGGCTGGACCCTGCATCGTCCGGGCGCCGACGGCCTGGCGCCGCCCGAGATCGCCCAGCGGATCGTCGCCGTCGCGGCCTCGGGCGCCGTCAGCGTGGACGCCCGGCTGATCGACGCCCTGCCGGCATTGAAGGTCATTTCCGTCCACGCCGTCGGCTACGACCTGACCGACGTCGCCCACGCCCGGTCGCGCGGCGTGGTCGTGACCCATACGCCCGACGTTCTGAACGACGACGTTGCGGACATGGCGCTATTGCTGGCGCTGGGGACGCTGCGGCGCCTGCCGGCGATGGATGCCTATGTGCGCGCCGGCCGATGGGCGTCGGAGGGGCCGCCGCCGCTGTCGCGCCGCGCGACAGGTTTGAAATACGGGCTTCTGGGTCTGGGCCGCATCGGCCGGGCCATCGCCGAGCGCCTGGCGCCCCTGGCGGGAGAGATCGCCTATCACACCCGTCGCCCGGTCGGAGACGCGCCATGGCGGCACGTGCCGGACCTGGTGGAACTGGCGGGCCAGGTCGATGTGCTGGTCGTCATCGTGCCCGGCGGCGCCTCGACTCGCGGCCTGGTCTCGGCCGAGGTGCTGGACGCCCTGGGACCGAACGGCGTGCTGATCAATGTGGCGCGCGGCGAGGTGGTGGATCAGGACGCCCTGATCGCGGCCCTGGCCTCGGGCCGACTAGGCGGCGCCGGCCTGGACGTTTTCGCCGACGAACCGAACGTCCCCCAGGCCCTGATCGACAGCGAGCGTTGCGTCCTGGCGCCCCACGTCGCCTCGGCCACTGTCCAGACGCGCCAGGCCATGGCCGATCTGATGATCGCCAATCTGGAGGCCGTTCTGTCGGGCCGCCCGGCGGTCAACCCCGTTCCCGACTGATCAACGCCCCGAGGGCGCGCGCGGCATAGGCGTCTGCGGCCGCGCTGGATCGGACGAAAGCAGGTTGCGTCCCAGCGCCCGGCCCTGCCCGGGCACGTCATAGCTGATCGGCGTCGGACAGTTGTTCCGGTCGCGCAGGTCGAACAGCAGATAGCGTCTCGCCTCGCCCTCGTCCCGAGACAGAGGACCGGGGCGATCGGTCGCCGCGCCGGCCCGGCGCCGTTCGGAACCGCAGGCCGGCATGGCGCGGTTCACGACCGGCGACGGCCTGACCGTCGCCGGATCGACGACAGGGGCCGAGTGAAGGATGGCCGCGCCATCGACGACGATCCGCATCAGCAGGGACAGCATCGCAAACCTCCGACCTGAGGCGACAGATTACACCCACAACCTGCGATCGCCTAGATCGACTTGACCGCCCCGCCGTCCAGCCGGATCAGCGAGCCGGTGATATAGGCGGCCAGGGGACTGGCCAGAAAGGCGGCGGTCGCGCCGAACTCCTCGGTCGAGCCAATGCGGCCGACAGGGATGGACTTGACCGAGTCCGCGCGCGCCTGCTGCGGCGTCATGCCTGTCCGTTCGGCCGCCGCCCGGTCCAGACGGTCGATGCGCGGGGTGTCGATCCGGCCGGGCAGCAGGGTGTTGACCGTCACTCCGTCCGGCCCGACCTCGTTCGCCAGGGTCTTGGCCCAGGCCGCCACCGAGGCCCTGAGCGTATTGGACACCCCTAGAGCCGCCGACGGCTCGACCACGGTGATGGAGGCCACGTTCAGGATCCGCCCCCAGCCGGCCGCGCGCATGGCCGGCAGAACCCGGTCGGTCAGGCGGAAGATCGACAGCACCATGGATTCGAAATGATCGCGCCACACCGCCGGCTCCAGTCCCGACACGCCGGACGGTGGCGGGCCGCCGGTGTTGTTCAGCAGAATCTCTACCGGCCCGCCCAGTTGCGCCTCGGCCTGGTCGACCGCCTTAAGGAGCCCCTCGTGATCGGCCAGGTCCGCCGTGACGAAGCCGGCGCGGCCCGGCCCCATGGCGTTCAGCGCCTCGGCCGCCTCCGAAAGGGAAGCGGCGTGGCGCGACAGCAGGATCACATGGACGCCCTCGGCGACCAGAGCCGTCGCCACCGCCCGCCCCAGGCCGGACGATCCGCCGCAGATCAGGGCGCGTCTATGCTGAAGTTTCAGGTCCATCGTCGTCTCCGAACAAGAAGGCGATCCCGATATCGGGCGCCCGCCCCGCCGAGGCAACGGCGCGTTAACCGATGCGGCGCAACCCTTGTCCCCGAGCGGCCCGCGACGGCCGCCGGGACAGGCCGGGGAGGGCCTAGCCCCATGTCGACAAAGATGACCTCGGGCGTCCGCCGCCACAGCGATCATTTCGAGCCGCAGGACGCCGACCCGCAGGAGCAGCGCCGCCTGCGCGGCCAGCTGGAGCAGATCGACTACGCCGCCTATGTCGCCAACAAGGAGGTGATCGGCCAGGCCTTGACCGGGGTCGACGCCGCCTCGCTTCAAAAACTGGCGGTCATGACCGCCGCCGCCCGCGCCAAATGGGTGGCGGAATCGCTGCGCCTGGCCCATTCCGGCTCGGCCGCGACCCCCGACCAGATCGCCCGCCTGACCTGGGCCCGCACCGCCTTCGACGAACTGGCCGAAGCCTACGAGGCGCTGCGCCGCATGATCGAACGCGGCTACGTCGCCCTGCGCTGAGACGCCGCGCGCCGCCCCGCCCCTGACCCATCGCTCAGAAAACGCCTGGTGGAGCCGAGGGGAGGCTCCACCAAACTCCCTCGCTAAGCGAAGGTTCAAAGCTAATGACCAAAGATCAGCGCCTGTTGCAGTGTGCGTAGCAGAAGTGCGTAGCAGCGTCAGCTTCGTTTGTGATCGGCCCACACCAGCCTCGGTTGACCCCCGGCGAAGGCCAGTCGCCATGTGCCAACCCTACGATCAGCAGGAACTGTCGCATCGCCTAGTGAACGTTCCCCCTCGTCGATCGTCCAGTGAACGCCGAGGTTCGCATACATCTCCGCATGAACCCTCGTCCGTTCGGTCAGGACACCGCAGGAATACGCAACGGCGTCTTGCTGCACGTCACAGACGATCGGTTCGATGCCGGAAACCTGGTCTCCGAGCATGGTGATGAGGTTGTAGGTCGTCATAGTCGCTCCGTGCTTGATTTCGGACGACCTTATCTGTTCACGGACTCGCTGGTTCTGGCTTCGACACTCTCGACGTTGGCGATCTTCATCACCCTTGAAGCGTGGCGACCAGCCTGCCGATCTGCTCCGGGCTGAACTCGGGGTCGGCGTTCTTCGTGGCGAGCCGTAGGGCGTCGATCATCAGCGCCTCATTGGACGAGACGGTCCTGCGCTGGAGCAGTTCGACGAAATCAGCCGGAACTTCCTTATCCCGGTCGCGCTGCTGAGCGAGCCATAGGCGATAAAGCTCCGCTGGATCGAGACCGAGCAACGCTGCCAGAGCAGGGATCCGGGCGAGCGGGACTGGCGTCTGTCCGGTCCTCCACATGCTGATCATGTTTGGTGCCCCCATGCCGAGGCGATCGGCGGCCTCGGCGTTGGTCAGGCCCAGCGATGACCACCGGCTATCCAAGAACTCAGACAGCGGCGTCGGCGATTTCCCGTGCGCAGTCCTAGCGCCGCCCCTGCGTTTGATCGTGTCCATACTCGCTCCAAATCCCACATACGCTCCCATGATAGAAGCAGTCGCGCCGACCTCTAGCCAACGCCTTCCACGAGGGGAAGGCGACGATGCAACGAGTGTGGGTTCAGCCCCCCTCCTACGAGACGGCGGTTAGCCTCTTGGTAGAACGCCGTCAGTCGCTCGGGCTTTCGCAGCGAGACTTGGCGGCGAAGATGGGGAAGCCATACTCGTTCGTGGCGAAGGTTGAAACGAAGGGGCGGCGGCTCGATTTCGTGGAGTTCGTCGCCTACGCACATGCGCTCGGGCTGCGTCCCTCCGACCTGATCTCAGACGTGGCAAGCGCGCTCGGCGATAATATCGTCTTCTGATCGGGGAGCGCTGGACGAGCCGAACATCCAGTTTCAACGCGAACGCCTATTTCGCAAAACGACCCGTAAAGGCCCTACAACGCCTTCTGCGGCGGGCCACAAGGTAGAAGGCGGACGACCCGGGCTAGTCCCTATTCGCCTGCTCTACACTGTTGATCCGGATCAGAAACACGTTGTGGCGTCGGAACGATCCTCAAGGAAGAACTGTAAACAGCGGGCTTCCGGCTCAGTTGGCGTTCCCACTCGATAGTCGTTGATTTCGCGCCTTTCATTGGTGAGTCGCACGAGGCCGACCACTCTGCCTTGATCGCGAGTCAACAGCAGGACGGCTTCGTTCCCACCACAGTTGTGGGGCTCGCAGACCCACCCATACAGATACTCATCACCGTTCACGCGCACATTTCTGACCTCCGCAGCGGTCCCGCTGAGCGATCTAACCCAAGGACGGCCCTGAAGTGGAAGGCTGGCCGTCTGCTGACGCCAGAGGGAGTATGCCGCAGGATAGTTGGTAGGGACGTTGAAGGTGTGACCCCGCGCCGATACCAACGTCGGGCGTGGCTGCAGAGCCGGTGGAGCGCTGTTAGCAGGAGAAGGGACGGAAGAAGCCGGCGGGTGGGTGACGACTACCGTGACAGTGCCCGGCAGAGCCAAGTTCTCTCTGACCTGATAGGTTATCGACGCATCCCCTATCGTTGCGTCGCACGTGACTTGAGAAAGAGACGCGTCTCGCCCCGCGAAGGTGATGGAGCTTACGGCACCCTTATATTCGCTCGTTTCGGAAGTGAGTGCCGCCAGAGTCGCCTGATGTGAGCAGGCAGCCGGAAGGCCATCTCGCAGTAGAGCAGCCACCGTAGAAACTTCCGGTGCTTGATCGCAGTTGGCTAGTAAAGCGGCAGTTCCGATAATCAGGTATTTCCGCACGGCAGGTCCTCCAGTGAGTTGCAGCGGCGTAGCCTGCATAGCTTGAAGCATTGCACTCACTTAGATCCGCTTTCCACCCATAGCCGACATACAGCACGTCCGCTCAGGGGAAGGCTTTCTCCACGTTGAACCTGCCGGCTGGCGACGACACCAGCAGCTCGCGCTGCGGACGCCGGAGGTCCAACCAGCCAACGCCGCGCGCCTGATCCAGCACGACGATCTGACGATCATGATACGGTGCTATGTCCGACCCAGGTTCAGTTGTCAGCATGGCCCATGCCCCATCCTTCACGATCCCGGCAATCCAGAACCAATCCTTGCCCGTCATCGTAAACCGCCACTTGGTTTTTCGCTTCTGTCCAGGCTCTGCATCGGTGAACTCGTAGAAGCCATCAGCCGGGATCAGGCATCGCGCGTCCGCCCAACCGCGCAAGGCGTCGCCGCCATTTCGCAACATCGGCTCGAGCTCCGCGATACCGAGCCGCTTCAGCAGCTGAACGCGTTCGGCCTGCGTCTGAACATCCTTCAGTCGGTCTGCAACGATAGGCAGCAGCTCAGCAGCCGTATCGACACCGTTTAGATCCTCTTCGCTGATCCCGAGCTTTGCAAAAGCAGCCTTCACCTTGCCGTCCCCGACTCCCGTCAGGAGGGCGCCAAGGCTGGCGTTCAACCGCTCTAGCCCACCCTCCATGGCTTCAATCGGAACACCCGCTTCATCAGCGCTGTAGCGCAACTCTTGAAGCGCCTCCACAGAGACGCCGATGCGATCCGCGACATCCGTCAAGCCAGCCGCCCACGAGGCCGCCTCCCGGAACTGCACAGCCGCCGCAGCAGCGGCCAGACCTGCGGCAGCCAGTCCAGCGCCAGCGGCGATGCCGACAGGGCCAAGCCCTCCCAAAGGCCCGGCGAAAGCTGCTAACTCCCCCCGAGCGCCGGCGACCACATTGTCCAAAGCGCTGATGGCGCGAGAGGGTTGGCGCATCGAGCGATCCAGTTCCCTGGCCATTCGGCTGCCTTCTGGCCCAATGCTGCGCAGACCCGCCTTGACCTCGTCGGCGCCCTTCAGGGCGATCCGAAGATTGATGCCGCCGCCATCAGCCATGGGCCACGCTCCGGCGACCTTCGTCGATCGCTTCAAACGCGAGATAGGCGGCGCCGATGTCGTAGCCATCCAGATCCGGCCGACGATCTTCGAACGTGAGGAGCGCGTTATGGAAGTCTAAGCCCACGCCCGCGACCCACAGGTCCGGCGAGCTATCGAATATGGACCAGCACAGGCGACAGGTTTCGGAAGTGACTTCCACGACCTCGCCGGCAGCCCGCGCCGCCAACGGCTTGGCCATAGCGCGGTACTCAGGTCCCGCGACAGCGCGGCTTTCCAGCCAGGCCAGGAAGGCGGTCAACACCAGTGGCGAACCCGGTTCGTTGTAGATCAGCGCCCTTTGGATGTCGGCCGCGTCGTTGAACTTCAGCGCCCGGCCGGTGACAGAGTCTTCCATTCCTTCCCAGCCGCGTAAAAGAGCCTGGGCGTAGAAGCAGGCGGCGATGATCGAGGCGCGGCCCACGACGTCGCCAGCGACGCCATCAGCCGACACGGGGGCCTGCTCTATCGCCAGAAGCTCGGCAGGGTCGTGGATCCGCCGCATAGCGTCCGCCACCTGGCGCGCCACTCTTAGCTTAACAAGGCCAGATGGCACTTCGAGCTGCCACCTCACCCCAGGCGCCATCGGGTACCACCTTGGCTCCCACGCCCCATGCCGTGCCTTCATCGTGCTCTCCGTTCACCTGCGCGGGAGAGACCATCACAGCGACGGCGGTTGACGACTACGGCGGAACTTACCTCGGCCGGCGCACCTAACTATTGTCGCTGACCAGACGAATGTAGGCGGCGCCGAGATCCGCAGTAGGCGCTGGCGCTGCGCGGGACGCCGCCCTCCGTAACTTGGAGACCTTCCGCATGAGAGCGTCTTCACCGGGCAAGGACACACCGTGAAAACGAGGATCGCGTGCTGTCTTTGCCTCCCACGCCCTGCGGGCAACGTCAGTATTGGATGGAGGCTCTGCGAGTTCAGATTCAAGATCTGCAATGAAGCGCTGGAGCACTTCGGCAAGGTTGCTCGGGCCGACTGATCGAGCTGAGGCGAACGCCCCCTTTCGGTGGCTGTCTCTACGATCTTCGGCCACGATGTCGCTGACTTGGACCGCGCGGAAGAACGCCCCCTGCTCCCACGCTTGGGCAGAAGCCGATGTTACCATCCACTCTAAGTGGCGGCTCGCTGCGCCGAGATCGCCGCTCTTGAAGGCATCGGCAAGCACTCCTCCCGGTGAAGTCATTCTACGCGATATGGCCGCCATTTGCCGTGCCTTAACGGCCGCCTTGCTCGCCTCGATCGCCCAAGCAAGCGCGCCATATGGACCGCCCGCCTCAGCGCGCAGATCTGAAGGCAAATCGAAGAACTCTGGCGGATAGCCGAGCACAAAGGCCACGCGAGCCTCTTCTGAAGCGCGGTCCGGCCACACTTCGTGGTCTTCGTCCGCGAAGATGAACCACAAGCCGTCTACATCTCGTCCGATGAAATGCTGACCGCACCCCCGAACGAACCCGGTTCGCGAGAGTAGATCGCCAGCTCGTTCAGCCATGGCTGGCAGCTCGTCATATGCCCAAGGTCGATCCAGCTCCTGATGCAACTCCATGCCTCCGAACTCAGTGACCGACACAGCAGGGTTGAACTGACCGGCTGGCTTGAAGCCGGCACTTAACTTCTCCATTCGACGCTTAGTCGCCCCCGCCGCCAGCCCGAAACGAACATCCAGGGGTACTGGCCGGGGCGCAGGCTGCGTGGGTATCAACAGGGGCTGCCAGTGCGCGACAACAGAAGCTCCACCTCGACCAGGAAGTTTAGCTGGAAGATTCACCTGATTTGGATCGGGAGACATCCCGCAAACTTACCCGACCGATACGCAGGAGAACATGCCAATTCTTCTAGACACGCACAAAAACATCCCGCCGTCTGAAAGTGGGGACGAAGCATCATCGCGCGTGGATTTTAGCCCGAACAATAGTTCCCACTAGTTCCCACTAAAGAAGAGAATAGTGGGAACTATGGCACCGCAGATTGTCCTGACCCGCCGCCTCCATACGCCTCGGTTCCCAGAGTTCCCGGCGTTCCCATCCGAAACGTCAACCGCTCGGTCAACCGTCAACCAGTTTTGTAAACCCGCGTACTAGAAAACGCACACGCCCAGCTCGACCGTATTGCTCAGGGGACGGGGAAGGACCCGCGAACCGGTCGCGCTTCGCAGTGTACGGATCCGATAATGTCCCCATGAGCGCGGCTCCCGATCGACAGCCCGCCGCCCAACTGGCGCGCGAGTGGGGCCACCTGCCCCCCAAGGGTGCCGCGACTAAAGGTGGTAACGGATTGGGTCGCTGACCAACTCGTGTGGAGTGATCGTGCTGTGGATTTGCCCGGCGGCAGAAATGACACGCACGAACGCCGGGGGGCCGATCGTGGAGCCAAGCGATCCGGCCGCCTTGACCACGTCTTGCGCCCAGCGTCGGGGTGCTACCGTGCTGTGCGTAGGATCGTCCCGTAGGCTTCTGGCCATGGCGTCGATGGCAACTCGATCTGACCCCGGCGGCCCCTTGGCAATCACCATCTCAGTGGCGCTGTTGCGACGCCATGCCGAGTTCGGCTTGCCCTCACCATCCCGATAATCAATCCAGTGAATGCCAGCGCCACGCTCGTCATAGCTAGCGAAGATCAACGTCATTCCCCAGTCAGGCTGGCCGCGGGCCGCGAATAGTGCTCGCTGCTGTTCGTACACCACGGCGCCTAAGGGCTGAATTTTGGGTAATAGCCCTTCGATATCTTCAAGATCCAGAGGTGGTAGATCTCTTACGCGCTCCCACACAACGTCGGCTTCGGGTCCCCCATAGCCGAACTTGGCCGCCGCAATAGTCGACGAGATCTGCAACGTCTTATCGAAAGACTCGACCTGGCCGGTTGTCAGGTTCGATCGCCGACCATCTGAGCCAAGGATCGCCGCGTCCTCGAGTGCGGCTGCAAATAGGATCGTCATCGCTTCCTGCTTATCCAGCGCTTATCAGAGTCTGGGATCTCCGCTTGCACCCCGGAAGCGAGATCCATAACTACCGTTAAATTGTTGTCTTTACTGGAAGAATTCTACGCCTGGTGGAGCCGAGGGGAGTCGAACCCCTGACCTCGTCATTGCGAACGACGCGCTCTACCAACTGAGCTACGGCCCCGTCCGGCTGGATCGGGTTCACAGGCGAGGGCGGACATAGAAGGCGGGCGGCCGTGGTGTCAACGGGCTTGTGCGCGCAATCGGCGCAGGGGCGACACGGGCGTTGTCGGGCGGGGGACGAACAGGCTAGAAGCGCCGTTCCGGCAAGGAGGCAGGGTTCATGGGTTACGCGATCGTCTGGTTGATCAACACCATCGTCAGTCTGATGATCTGGCTCATCATCGCCCAGGCCATTCTGAGCTGGCTGGTGGCGTTCGACGTGGTCAACTATCGCAACCGCTTCGTCTATTCGGTCGGGACTTTCCTGGACCGGATCACCGCCCCCCTGCTGGAGCCGTTCCGGCGCATCATTCCCAACCTGGGCGGCATCGACATCTCGCCCATCGTGGTGATCCTGCTGCTGCAGTTCCTCAGCGTGCTGTTCAACCGCACGGCGGCGCCGGCGCTGATCCAGCTGTTGGGCTGAGGCGACACGGGCGGGCGGAATCTGGCCTTCGAGCGTCGATCCGCTCTTGCGCCGCGCGCCGTCCTTCCTAAAGGTGCCCGCCCGACCACTTTCGACCACGGTTCATGAGCACGATCTCCACAGTCGCCATTCTGGGCGCCGGACAGATGGGCGCAGGCATCGCCCAGGCCGTCGCGCTGGGGGGCTATTCGGTGCGGCTGTACGATGTCGCCGCCGGACGTCTGCCGCTGGCCCAGGGGGAGATCGCCGCCAGCCTGGCCCGGCAGGCGGGGCGGGGCCTGGTGGATCGGGCGGCCGCCGACGACGCCCTGGCCCGCATCGTCCTGACCGGCGGGATCGCCGAGGCGGTCGCGGGCGCCGATCTGGTCATCGAGGCGGCCGTCGAGGACGAGACGGTCAAGAAGGCCATCTACGCCGAGGTCGTGCCCCACCTGAGGCCCCAGACGCTAATCGCGTCCAACACCTCCTCCATCGCGATCACCCGTCTGGCGTCCGCGACCGACCGGCCCGATCGGTTCGTGGGCCTGCATTTCATGAAGCCGGCCCCGACCATGAAACTGGTCGAGATCGTGCGCGGCATCGCCACCTCGGCCGAGACCCACTCCGCCGCCGTCGCCTTCGCCGAGAGCCTGGGCAAGACGACCACGGACGCCGAGGATTTCCCCGCCTTCATCGTCAACCGCATCCTGGTGCCGATGATGAACGAGGCGATCTTCGCCCTGTACGAGGGCGTCGGCAACGTCGCCTCCATCGACAAGGCGCTGAAGCTGGGGGCCAACCATCCGATGGGGCCGCTGGAACTGGCGGACTTCATGGGGCTGGACGTCGTCCTGGCCATCATGAACGTGCTCTACGACGGCCTGGCCGACAGCAAATACCGGCCCTGCCCGCTGCTGGTGAAATATGTCGAGGCGGGCTGGCTGGGACGCAAGAGCGGGCGCGGCTTCTACGACTATTCCGGTTCGACGCCGGCGCCGACGCGATGAGCCGGTTCGAGACCTATTCCGACCTGCCGGGACAGGCGGTCATCGCGGCGCGCCCGGCGCCGCTGTATCCCATCCTGGCCTGTCTGGCGGGGGCGGCCTGGCCGCCCCTGTGGGCGACGCTTCTGGTCTGGCCGCCGCATGCGGTCCTGCCGGGACGTGACATGGACTGGCGGCTGGTGGTGCTGCTGATCGGGCTGATCGCGGTTCCCCTGGCCCTCTATCGCATCCTGGCCGAGCGCCGGCGCGACGGACGGCCGGGCACGCGGCTGGGCGTGGTGTGGCGCTTCATGCTGTACGGCGGCCTAGCGGCGGCCGCGGTGCAGATCGTCATGGCCGTGGCCATGAGCGTGATGGGCTGGTTCGAGGCCGGCGACGTCATGCAGGCCCTGGGGGCCACGGAGACGACCCTGCTGATCTTCGGCGTCGGCGGCCTGCCCATCGCCATGGTCGTGGGCGTCAGCTACGCCCTGTGGGCCGGCCTGTGCGCGGCCTTCATCGCCTTCGACACCCGGCCTGCGGTCAAGGATCGCCTGGGCTTGATGCCCAAGGGTTGATCGCCGACGCCCGGCGTCGCGCCGGGAATCGACGCGGGGATTGACGGGAAGGCGTGGCGCGCGGAAAGCTGGAGCCGATCGAGGATCGGGGGGTCCGCAGAATGCCGCACTCGCAAACCCGGCCGGACGCGCAGGCCGAGCCCGCCGCGGAACGCATCGCCACCCTGGACCTGGTGCGCGGACTGGCGGTGCTGGGCATATTGGCGGTCAATGCGGACGGCTTCGCCGTCACCCTGTCGGCCTATGGAAATCCGGGACTGTGGCCCTTTCCAGAGACAGGCGTCTCGGCGGCGGCGCAGTGGATCGTGGACGCCCTGTTCCACCAGAAATTCATCTCGCTGTTCTCGATGTTGTTCGGCGCCTCGCTGTTTCTGGTCGGCGGGGAGCGCGGAGACGTCCGGCGCGGGCGCCTGTTGCGGCGACGGCTGTCCTGGCTGGTCGCGATCGCCCTGATCCACGGGCTGGCGATCTGGTGGGGGGACGTGCTGTTGCTCTACGCCTGGTCGGGGCTGTTCGTGATGCTGGCGCGGTCGTGGCGGCCGGTCGTTCTGTTTCGGGTCGGGCTGGTGTTGTTCGGCCTCTTTTCCCTGGTGCAGATCGCCGGGCCGCTCAGCCTGCAGTTCGCGCCGGCCGATGTGCAGGCGCGGATCGCCGCTCAGATGACCCCCGCCGCCGCCCAGATCGCCCAGGTGAAGGCCGACATCGCCGATGCGGCCGGATCCCTGGCCGGCGCCTATCGCCAGAACTTCAAGGCCTGGACGCAGTTGCAGCTGTCCAGTCTGACAATCTTCGTCTTTCCGACCGTGGGGCTGATGATGATCGGCCTAGGGCTGTTCAAGACCGGATTTTTGAGCGGCGCCCTGCCCGCGCGCCTGTACCGCCGGGTCGCAGCGGCGGGGGCGGCGGCCCTGGTCGTGGTCTGCGGCCTGACCTGGACGGACGATGTGGCGCGTATGGAGATGATGTGGACGGCGGGGGTCGAGGGGCTGCTGAACCCGCTAATCGGCCTGGCCTACGCCTCGGTCCTGATCCTGATCTGGAAGGCGGGACGGGCGGGGGCGCTGAGGCCGCTGGCGGCGACGGGGCGGATGGCCCTGACCAACTATCTGGCCCAGTCGATCATCATGACCAGCCTGTTCTATGGGGGACGGGGACTGGGGCTGATGGGACAGGTGGATCGGCCGATGCTGTGGGCCGTGGTTATCGGCGTCTGGGCCCTGCAGTTGACCTGGTCGCCGCTGTGGCTGTCGCGCTTCCAGATGGGGCCGACCGAATGGCTGTGGCGCAGCCTGACCCACGGGCGGCGGCTGCCGCTGCGAAAACCGGGCTGACGGCGCTTTTATCGCCGGCGCGAACCGACTAACTGAAGGGCATGGCCGCCCCGGACACCCCCGCCGAAACCTTCAAGCGCGCGCTGGGCCAGACCGCGCGGGCCCTGGCCGAACAGCCCGAGCTGGAGGTGGCCTTCGGTTCGGACGGGCCGCGCCTGGCGAACGGCGTCCTGACCCTGCCCCATCCGCCGCGCGACCCGTCCGGCCCCGAAAGCGCGTCCCTGCGCGGCCAGGCCGACAGGCTGGCCCTGCGGCTGGCCAACCACGACACGGCGGTCGACGGCCGGATGCGGCCCGCCGACGCCAAGGCGGCCGAGGTGTTCGATGCGGTTGAACAGGCCCGCATCGAGGCCGTCGGGTCGGAGCATCTGGCCGGGGTGCGCGACAATCTGGGCGCCGCCCTGGCGACCCGGCTGGAAAAGACCGGCGCCCTGAGGATCAACGAGGCCGAGCGGGTGCCCATGTCCGAGGCCTTGGCCCTTCTGGTGCGCGAGCGGCTGACCGGGCGTCCGGCGCCCGACGGGGCCAAGGCCATGCTGGACCTGGTGCGCGCCGGGATCGAGGCCAAGGCCGGCGGCCGTCTGGACGCCCTGACCGGGATCGCGGACGACCAGGAGGCCTTCGCCCGCAAGATGCACGAGGTGCTGCGCGCGCTGGACCTGGACCCAGGCGACGGACGCGGCGAGGACGCGGCCGAAGACCCCGGCGACGAGGAGCCCGATCCCCAGGATCCCGCCGCCGACGACGATCAGGACCAGGAGGAGGAAGAGGACGGCGGCGAAGGCTCCCAGTCGATGGAGGGCGACGCCGACGATCAGTCTTCGGATGATGAGCGAGAAAGCCGCCCCGACGGCGCCCCCGCCGACCCCGACGGCGAAGGCTCGGA
This sequence comes from Brevundimonas sp., assembly GCF_003248455.1. Classification (GTDB taxonomy): domain Bacteria; phylum Pseudomonadota; class Alphaproteobacteria; order Caulobacterales; family Caulobacteraceae; genus Brevundimonas. Next base: position 23,013 of record NZ_QFNM01000015.1, on the reverse strand, counting down.
CGAAGGCCCCGAACTGCAGGAGGGCCAGCAGCCCAACCGGCAGCAGGCCGCCGACGACGGCCACGCCGTCGACGTCTACCGCGTCTTCACCACCGCCTTCGACGAGGTGGTGGACGCCGCCGACCTGTGCGACCCGGTCGAGTTGGATCGGTTGCGCGCCCTGCTGGACGGCCAGCTGGCCATCCTGTCCAGCGTCGTGTCGCGGCTGGCCAACAAGCTGCAACGCCGCCTCCTGGCCCAGCAGAACCGCGCCTGGATCTTCGACCTGGAAGAGGGGATGCTGGACACCGCCCGCCTGACGCGGATCGTCACCGACCCGACCGCCCCCCTGTCCTTCAAGGCCGAGAGCGAAAGCCCGTTCCGCGACACCGTCGTCACCCTGCTGCTTGACAATTCCGGTTCGATGCGGGGACGGCCGATCATGGTGGCGGCGGTCTGCGCCGACATCCTGGCGCGCACGCTGGAGCGATGCGGCGTCAAGGTCGAGATTCTGGGATTCACCACTCGCGCCTGGAAGGGCGGACAAAGTCGGGAAGCCTGGATCAGCGCCGGCAAGCCCCCCAATCCGGGGCGGCTGAACGACCTGCGCCACATCATCTACAAGGCCGCCGACGCGCCGTGGCGCCGCGCCAAGAAGAGCCTGGGCCTGATGATGCGCGAGGGCCTGCTGAAGGAGAACATCGACGGCGAGGCCCTGCAATGGGCGCATGGCCGCCTCTTGGCCCGCTCCGAGCAGCGCCGCATCCTGATGGTCATCTCCGACGGATCGCCGGTCGACGATTCGACCCAGTCGGCCAACGCCGCGCTTTATCTGGACAAGCACCTGCGCCAGGTCATAGCCGAGATCGAGAACCGATCGCCGGTCGAACTGCTGGCCATCGGCATCGGCCATGACGTGACCCGCTGGTATCGCCGCGCCCTGACCATCGTCGACGTCGAACAGCTGGCCGGGGCCATGACCGAGAAACTGGCCGAATTGTTCGAGAACGAAGGGGCGGCGCCCGCGCGCCGGTCGCGCCGCAAGGCGGCAGCATGAGCCGTTTTCGTCGTCTGGCGGTCCTGTGGGCCGCCCTGTCGCTGACGGCCTGCGCCGCGTCCCTGGGCGCGCCGCGTCCCTATCCGCTGGCGGCGGACGGCTGGACCCCGGCCGCGGCGGAACTGAGAAGCGTCGGCCTGGGTCTGCCCGGCGGGGCCAAGCTGGCGTCCGGCGTGCATTTCGCGGGCGGGCTGAACATCCTCGCGGCGCCGACCTCGCCTCTGCACAGCCTGTCGGACCTGAAGCTGACCGGCGACGGCGGCCTGATCTCGGTGTCGGACGTGGGCGACCTGGCGCAAGCCGACATCCGGCTGGATGGGCAGGGGCGTCTGATCGGGCTGGACCGTCTGCGCACGCGGCGGCTGACGCTCCAGGACGGCCAGCCGATTTCGGACAAGTCGGACGGCGACGCCGAGGGTCTGGTCCTGACCGAATCCGGCGATCTGCTGGTCAGTTTCGAGCGGCGTCACCGAATCTGGAACTATGGTCCGCTGACCGGGCTGAGCGACCGGCCGACGCCGGTGCGGTCGCCCGACTTCGCCTTCGCCGAGAACGACGGGATGGAAGGGCTGGCGGCGGCGCCGAACGGCTGGCGGGTCTCGGGCGAGGCCGGCGGCCTGTGGGACTGTTCGCCCGCCCGCTGCGTCGTCGTGACGCCGCCGCCCGGCGCCCCGATCCCCGACAGCGAATACCGCATCACCGGTATCGACCGCGATCCGTCGGGGCGGGGATGGTTCGTCGTCCAGCGCCGCTATCGCGCGCCCATCGACGCCCGCGCCCATGTGCGTCGCCTGGCCCCCGACGGAACCCTGGGGCCGGTGCTGATCGAACTGAAGCTGCCCGGCGTCACCGATAATTTCGAAGGGATCGCCGCCGAGACCAGGAACGGCAAGACGCGGCTCTACATCCTGTCGGACGACAACTTCAGCCCGGCCCAGCGCACCCTGCTGCTGGCGTTCGACCTTGGCTGACGATCAGGCGGCGCCCGCCAGGGGTTCGGCCGCGACCTGAACGCCCTGCAGCGCCCGCACGAAGTCGTCGCGCCAGATGCCGACGTCGGTGTCGCGCACCACCTGCATCAGGGCCTCCCATTTCCGTATCCGCTCGGCCTTGGGCATGGTCAGGGCCTTCTGGATGGCGTCGGACAGCTCCTCGCGGCTGTAGGGATTGACCAGCAGGGCCTCGCCCATCTGCTCCGCCGCGCCGGCGAAGCGCGACAGGATCAGCACGCCGGGATCGTCCGGGTTCTGGGCGGCGACATATTCCTTGGCCACCAGGTTCATGCCGTCGCGCAGCGGCGTCACCAACCCGACCCGCGCCGCGCGATAGATTCCCGCCAGCTGGTCCCGGCGATAGGTGCGGTTCAGATAGCGAATCGGCTGCCAGTCCATGTCGGCGAAGGCGCCGTTGATCCGCCCCGCCAGGGCGTCCAGCCGCGCGCGGATGTCCTGATAGCTGTCCACGTCGTCGCGCGAGATCGGCGTGACCTGCAACAGGAAGACCTCGCCGCGCATCGAGGCGTTGTCCTGAAGAAACTGCTCGTAACCCAGGAGCCGCTCCTCCAGCCCCTTGGAATAGTCCAGCCGGTCCACGCCCACGATCATCGACCGAAACGCCGCAGAGGCCGCCATCCGGTCATAGGTCCGCGCCCCGAGGGTCGAATTGCGCGCCGCCAGGAAGCCGTCCACGTCGATGCCGATCGGAAAGACCCCGGTCTGGACGCGGCGGCCGAAACACTCCAGCCCGCCGTGGCCGAACAGTTCGCCCTGCGCCTCAGACACGACATAGTCGGTGAACAGATCGCTCCATTCGCGGGTGTGGAAGCCGATCAGGTCGAAGGCGAACATCGATTCCACCAGGCGGCGGTGGTGGGGCAGCGTCACCAGGAGCTGGCGCGCCGGCCAAGGCGTGTGCAGGAAGAAGCCGATCCGGTTCTTGACCCCCAGGCGGCGCAGATCCCGCGCCATCGGGATCATGTGATAATCATGGATCCAGATGATGTCGTCCGGCTGGATCAACGGGACCAGCACCTCGGCGAAGCGGCGGTTCACCCGCTCGTAGCCTTCGCCATAGGACCGTTCGTACTGGGCCAGGTCGATCCGGTGATGGAACAGCGGCCACAGCGTCTTGTTGGCGTAGCCGTTGTAGTATTCATCGACGTCCTGGGCCTCCAGATCGACCAGGCCCACGGTGACGCCGGCGCGATCCTCGATCTTCACCTCGCCGGTCCATTGCTCGACCGTTTCGCCGGACCAGCCGAACCACAGGCCGTCGTATTTTCGCAGCGCCGCGGACAGGGCCATGGCCAGGCCGCCGGCGGACCCGGCGGCAGGGTCCGTCGGGGCGGACACCCGGTTGGAAACGACGATCAGTCGGCTCATGATTCCACTTCGTTCGGCGACCCCGGGCCCGGGGCCAGACAGATCAACGCACGTCGGTCCAGGATCGGCTCAACAACACGGCGCAATTGATGATGCCGACCAGGGAATAGGTCTGGGGGTAGTTGCCCCACAGTTCGCCGTCCTCGATCGAAATATCCTCGCTGAGCAGGCCGGCGACGGTGCGACGGTTCAGCATCTCCTCGAAGATGGCGCGGGCCTCTTCGATCCGGCCGTTCTGATGCAGCGCCTCGATGAACCAGAAGGTGCAGAAGTTGAAGGCGGTCTCCGGTTCGCCGAAGTCGTCCGGCTCGACATAGCGGAACAGAAACGGCCCCTTCTTCAGATCGCGCTCGATGGCGTCGAAGGTGGCGACCTGACGGGGGTCGTGCGCCTCCAGGAAGCTCAGGTCGGTCATCTGCAGCAGAGAGGCGTCCAGCTCGCGCCCGCCGAAGCTGGCGGCGAACCGGCCTTCGTCGGGCAGATAGGCCTCGGCCTCGATCCGTTCGCGGATGAGGCGCGCCCGCTCGCGCCAGACTTCGGCCCGGTGCGGCAGGCCCAGATGCTCCGCCGCCTTGGCCAGCCGGTCGCAGGCGGCCCAGCACATCACCGACGAATAGGTGTGGACCCGCGCGATGGTGCGGAACTCCCACAGGCCGGCGTCGGTCTGGTCATGCATGGCGAAGGCCCGCTCGCCGACCTTCTCCAGCGCATGGAAGTCGTCGATGGTGCCGGGCCGCAGCAGCCGCTGGTCGTAGAAGGCCTGAACCAGTGGCAGGACGATCTGTCCGTATACGTCGTGTTGCAGATGCTCGTGGGCCTGATTGCCGATCCGCACCGGCTTCATGCCGCGATACCCCTCGACCGTCTCGACGATGCTTTCGCCGATGCCCGGCTCCAGTCCCACGCCATAGACCGGCTGGACGTGGCCGCCTGCGGAATCGTCGACCAGGTTCCTGAGATAGACGAGATAATTCTCCAGGATGTCCACAGCGCCCAGCCGATTCAGCGCCCGCACCGTATAATAGGCGTCGCGGATCCAGCAGTAGCGGTAGTCCCAGTTGCGCCCGCTCTCCTTGAACTCGGGCACCGAGGTCGTCATGGCGGCGACGATGGCCCCCGTCTCCTCGTAGGCGCACAGTTTCAGGGTGATCGCCGCCCGGATCACCGCCTCCTGATAATCCAGCGGCAGATAGAGTTTGCGCACCCAATCCTGCCAATAGGCGACGGTGCGGTCCAGCGCCGCCTGGACGCCATGACCCACGTCCTGATCGTAACCCTCGTCCGGCCCCAGGAAGAAGGCGTGCGGCCGTTCCAGGCGGAACACCCTTTCCTCCAGAACGTGCGACACCGGACAGTCGGTGGTCAGGCGGAACGTCACCTCGGCGCACCGATAGCGGATGTGGTTGGAGCCTGAGGTGTGGGGCGCGGGCCGCGCGCCCCAGTCGGTCGCGGGCCGCAGCCGGACGCGGATGCGCGGCGTGCCCGACAACGGCCGCACGATGCGCGCGAAGGCCAGCGGCCGATAGGTCCGCGAATGTTTCGGATGGCGGGGGGCGAAGTCGATGATCTCGCACGACGACCCGTCCTTGGCCCTCATCACGGTGCGCAGGACGGGGGTGTTGCGGACATAGGCCTGTTCGATCACGGCCATCCCGTCCATCTCGATCGCCCAGAAGCCGTGGTCGGGGTCCGATCCGTCCATCAGGGCCGAGAAGACCGGATCGCCGTCGACCCGGGGCGCGCAGGCCCAGACGAAACGGCCCCGGCGGTCGATCAGGGCGCTGACCGCGCAATTGCCGATGGGAAAGAGGTCCAGGTTGGGCGTCATCGGATCAGGCCTCCGCTACGGCTTCGAGCCAGGTCAGGACATCGTCCACGTCGTCCAGGCGGTATCGCGCCGCCGTATCCCGCTCGGGGCCGACCAGAACGCCGTAGCCGCCCAGCGCCGCCGCGGCCTCGAATCCGTATTCGTCGGTCAGGTCGTCGCCCAGCATGACCGGGACCGCGCCCTGGAACGGCGCCTCGTGCATGAAGGCGGTTACGGCGGCGCCCTTGTCTGCGCCGGGGGTCTTAAGCTCCACCACCATATGCCCAGGCTGGCAGGCCAGGCCCGTCTGGTCGACCAGTGCCCGCGCCAGCGCCTTCGCCGGGCCGGCGGCGTCGGGGGCCAGGCGGTAGTGCAGGCCGACCGACACGCCCTTGTCCTCGACGATCACCCCCGGATGGTCGGCGGCGAAGACCCTGAAGGCGGCGAGCGCGCGCGCCACGCCCGGGTCGGCGACGCGTCGCTGGATCGAGCCGTCCTTCAACCGGCGCTCCAGGCCGTGAACGCCCGAGCCGGACACCAGGGCGTTGTCGGAAATCCGGTCGATCTCCGCGATGGTGCGGCCGCTGACGATGGCCACGCGCCCGTCGAGTCGGGCCTCGACCGCCTTCAGCGCCGCGGTGCGCCGCGCGACCGGCCCGACCGCATCGGGCGTCGGGGCCATCGGGGCCAGCACCCCGTCCATGTCGAGAAACAGCGCGATCCCGTCGGCGACGACAGGGGGGCGCGCAAGCAACAGTTCGGCGGCTCCGGCGTGAGACGGCATGGATCGTCAGACTCTTTAATCAACTTCCCCAGCAACGCTAACACGCCAGGGCGGCAAAGGTTGACCCGAAACCGACAAAGTCGTCTGAAAGGGAGACGCGCGCCGATGTCCGCAACTCTCGCGGAGCGCGCGCCGCGTAAACAAGGAGCGCCCGGTTGCGGGCCGCTGAGACAATGACCGAGATCGTCCATTCCGCCCCCCAGGACATCGCCGCCATGACCGATCGCGCCCGCGAGGTGGTCCGGCTGAACGTCGAAGCGCTGGAGGCGCTGGAGCGGTCCATCGACGTATCCCTGGCCCGCGCGGTCGACGTGATCATGAGCCGGCCGGGCTATGTGGTGGTCACGGGCATGGGCAAGTCGGGCCATATCGGCGGCAAGATCGCCGCGACCCTGGCCTCGACCGGCACCAGCGCCTTCTTCGTCCACCCGGCGGAAATGAGCCACGGCGACCTGGGGATGCTGCGGCCCGACGTGACGCTTCTGGCCATTTCCAACTCGGGCGAGAGCCGCGAACTGCGCGATCCGCTGATCTATTGCCAGCGCAACGACATTCCAGTGATCGCCATAACCCAACGGCCGGCCAGCTTCCTGGGCCGCAACGCGGCCGTCTGCCTGACCATGCCGCGCGTCGCCGAGGCCTGTCCCAACGGCCTGGCGCCGACCACATCGACCTTGATGACCCTGGCGCTGGGCGACGCCCTGGCCATGGTGCTGATGGACCGGCGCCAGTTCACGGCCATGGATTTCGGCCTGCACCATCCGGGCGGCGCCCTGGGCATGAGCCTGCAGAGCGTGCGGGAATGGATGGGCGACAACGCCGCCGCGCCGGCCAGCGTGCCGCTGAACGCCGATTTCGGCGAAGTCGTCTCCGCCATCACCGAGGGACGCAAGGGGGCCGTGGCGGTGCTGGACGAAAACGGCGCCCTGGCCGGGATCGTCACCGACGGCGACCTGCGCCGCGCCTTCCAGCGCGACACGACCAATCTGAAGGCGTCCGACATCATGGGCGCCAATCCGATCACCGTCGATCCCGACGCGCGGATGAGCGACGTGGTCGACCTGCTGACGGCCAACAAGATCGCCAATCTGTTCGTGGTCGAGGACGGTCGGCCAACCGCCATCGTCCATATCGCCGAACTGATGCAGGCCGGCTACGTCGCCTGATCATGCGTATTCTCTATGACGCCAGCCGGCTGATGAGCCGGGCCGACCGTTCCGCTCCGACCGGCGTGGACCGGGTCTGTCTGGCCTATGCCGAATGGTTGCTGGGAGCGCCCGGCGTCGCCGTCCTGCCGGTGCGGGGCCGCAAGAATCGGCTCGCGCCGGTCGATCCGGCCTGGTTCGGCCGCTTCGTCGCCGATCTGCGCCGCCGCTGGAACGGCGCCGCCGCTGCGCCGGCCGACCGGGCGCACGAGGCGCGGCTGCTGGACGCGCTGACGGCGCCGACGCGCCCGGCTGTGTCCGTCATCGGGGCCCCGCCGGCGCCGGTCCAGGACAGGCCCGCCGACAAGGGGCGGGTGCTGAAGCAATTCTTCCGCTCCCGCTATGTCGCGCCCTTGCCCGACGCCGACCTCTATCTGAATGTCGGCCATACCACCCTGCACGAGCCTACGGCGCTCAAGGCCCTGGAGGCGGCGGGGATCGAACGCGTCGTGCTGATCCACGATCTGATCCCCATCACCCATCCCGAATTCTGCCGACCGGGCGACGGCGACAAACACCACGCCCGCGTCGCCAACACCCTGCGCCACGCCAGCCGGATCATCGTCAACTCGGCCTATACGGGCGAGGAGTTGCAGGCCTTCGCCAGAAGGGAAGGCCTGCCTCGGCCGCCGATCCACGTCGCCCACCTGGGCCTGGAGCCGGCCTTCGCCGCCGGCGACGCGATCGCAGCGCCCCGGCCCTATTTCGTCCATGTCGGCACCATCGAGGCGCGCAAGAACCTGGCGCTGCTTCTGACCCTCTGGCGGCGGCTGGAGGAACGGCTGGGCGAGCGGACGCCGTCTCTGGTGCTGGTCGGGCGCTATGGCTGGGAGAACGAGGCGGTGCTGGACCACCTGCAACGCTCGCCCAATCTGCAAGGGGTGGTGCACCAGGCGTCCAACCTGTCGGACGCCGCCCTGGCCCGGCTGATGCGCGGCGCGCGGGCGGTCCTGGCGCCGTCGTCTGTCGAAGGGTTCGACCTGCCCGCGGTGGAGGCCTGCGCCATGGGGCTGAGGCTGATCGCCTCCGATATTCCGCCGCACCGCGAGCTGACGCCGGACGCCGAATTGATCGACCCGCTGGACGGGCTGGGCTGGATGGAGGCTATCGAGCGCGCGACCTTCGCACCGGCCGGCCCCGCCTCGGTCTACGCCGCCCCGGCCTGGAGCGGACATTTCCGCATCGTCGCCGAGGCCATCGGACTTGGACGCGCTTCGCCTCTGGCGAGCGCGGTCAAAGGCTTGTAATCAATCCGCGAACAAGGGCTTTCCCGCTTCATGACGCGCACCATCCTGCCGCTTGCCATCGTCGCCATCCTAGGCGGCTGCTCCACCCTGCCGCGCGACGGGCCGTCGGGCGCCTCGGTCAACGCCGGGGCCACCACCGCCTCGACCCTGGGCAGCTACGCCCTGGTGCCGCTGACCTATGAGGTGACGGAGCGGATCAAACAGGTTCCGCCCCAATTCTTCGGCTCCCTGGCCGCCGGCTCCAGCGACCAGCCCGCCGATGTGATCGGCGAGGGCGACACCCTGGCCATCTCCATCTTCGACCCGTCCGGGTCGCTGTTCGGCGGAAGCCTGGGGGCCGGCTCGACGTCGGGCCGCAGCGCCGCGACCCTGTCGGGCGGCAATCAGGCCTTGCCGGGGGCGACGGTCGACCGCAGCGGATCGGTTACGATCCCGTTCGGCGGCCAGGTCCGCGTCCAGGGCCTGACCTCCACCCAGGCGGCGGCGGCCATCCGGCGCGCCCTGGTCGGCAAGGTCGCCAATCCTCAGGTGCTGGTCTCGGTCGTCGGCAATGCCTCCAACACCGTCAATGTGCTGGGCGACGTGCGCCAGCCGGGCCGCGCGCCGCTGGGCGTCAACAGCGACCGCATCCTGGACGTCATCGCGGCGGCCGGCGGATCGGCCCGCACCACCGACGACCTGATTATCAGCATCCAGCGCGAAGGCCGCACCTACACCGCCCCCTTGTCGGCGGTCACGACCGAGTTCGGCGAGAACGTGCGCCTGCAACGCGGCGACGTGGTCAACGTCCAGTACAAGCCCCGCCGCTTCTCCACTTTCGGCGGTCTGAACGCCGTGACCCAGGTCGACATGCCGGCCGGTCCGATGACCCTTACGGGGGCCATGTCCAAGGTCGGCGGCTTGAACACCAATACGGCCAATGCGCGCCGGGTGCTGATCTTCCGTTTCGAACGCCCCGAAGTGGCCCAGGCCCTGGGGATCAGCCAGCCCGCCACCCCGCGCGGTGTTCCGGTGGTGTACCAGTTGGACTTCGCCGACGCCGCCAATGTCTTCGCCGCGACCAATATGCAGGTCATGCCCGAGGACGTGATCTACGTGCCCCTGGCCGGCGCCGCGGAGATGCGCAAATTCTTCGAAGTGGTGCAGAGCCTGACGCGCGTGGTCTACGACGTGTCCGTGACCAGCACGCTGAACAACAACTGAGCCCGTGGCAGGCGGGCGACTGTCGATCCGGGGCCTGTTTCGACAAAGGCCCGCCGACGTCCCGCCCGCCGACCGGGTCAATCCGTTCGAGCGGCCGGAGGCGGCGCCGGCCGAGCCCGATCCGCTCAGCCTTGCGCTGGACGAGATCGAGGCCGGCGCTTTGGACATCTACGCCAAAGGGGGGTTGCCCACTCAGGGCGGCCACTACCGACGCGGGACGGACGGCGACGGCTGGCGTTTCGTCGCCGCCGAACTGACGCCCCAGGAGCGGTTCGCCCTGGCGCTGGAGCATCCGCCGGAGCAGGGCTGGCGCTTCGCGCGCCTTCAAGATCTGGGCGCGCGATCCGAACGCGAGGATTTGCGCGCCGCCTCGCGTCTGCTGGGCGACATCGCCCGCCTCAGGGCCTCGCGCCGCGAGGTCCTGACCCGGGATCATCTGCTGACGGCGATGGAACTGGGGGCCGCCTGGCGGGCGCTGCGCGACGCCCAGCCGATCCGCGCCTCGCGCCTGTCGCTTTCCGTGCCGGACGCGCCGGAACCGTCAGCCCCGCCGAGGCCGACCGCACGCGACAAGCGGCGAAAGCCGCGTTAAGGACCCCGTCTCCCCGCTCACAAGGCTTTTCCCCATGTCCGACGCCCCCGAACAGCCGCCCGCCTTCCAGCCCGTCGGCCGCATCATCGCCATGCCCGCCGACACCAACCCCGAAGGCGACATCTTCGGCGGCTGGCTGCTGGCGCATATGGACCTGGCGGGGGCGACCCCGGCGTTCGAACTGGCCTGCGGGCGCTGCGCCACAGTGGCGTTGGACAGCATGGTCTTCCACCAGCCCGTCTCGGTCGGCGACGAGGTCAGCATCTACGCCCATGTCATCGGCTCGGGCCGCACCTCGATCCGCGTCCATGTCGAGGCCTGGAAGCGCGCGCGGGGCCAGCCCCAGGCCGCCTCGGCGCGCGTGACCCAGGGCGTCTTCACCTATGTCGCCATCGACCAAGATCGCAAGCCCCGCGCGCTTCCCGACAAGGCCTGAAACGGGGCGGAAAGGGCGCGACAAATCCAAGCCCGCCGCTGGGAAATCTTGACCTGGCGCCGGGGCGCGCCTACGTCCCGGCCATGGCCATCCGACGCATCCTCACCATCGACAACGCCGCCGACCTGGCGATCCTGAAGCAGGTCTCCAAGCCCGTGGCGGCGGTGGACGACGCCGTCCGCGCCCTGATGGACGACATGCTGGAGACCATGTACGACGCGCCCGGCATCGGCCTGGCCGCCGTGCAGATCGGGGCCCTGGACCGGGTCATCGTCATGGATCTGGGCGACAAGGACGGCGTGGTCTGCGAGACCGAGGAAGAGGCCGCCGAAAACGCCGAGGCGCGCAAGAACCCGCGCTTCTTCGCCAACCCCGAAATCCTGTGGGCTTCGGACGAGCTTTTCACCTACGAGGAAGGCTGTCTGTCGATCCCGGAGTATTTCGACAAGGTGGAACGCCCCGCCCGCGTCCGCATTCGCTATCTGAACCGTGACGGTCAGTCGGTGGAGGAGGAGGCCGAAGGTCTCTACGCCGTCTGCATCCAGCACGAGATGGACCATTTGAACGGCGTGCTCTTCATCGACCACCTGTCGCGGTTGAAGCGGGATCGCGCCGTGACCAAGGTCAAGAAGGCCGCCAAGGACAGGATCGCCGCCTGATGAAACGCACCGCCCGCCCCCTTCCGCGCCGCGGCCAGTCGCTGGTCATCGACACCGAAGGCCGTCGTCGCCTGACGCGCAGCCAGAAGGTCGGCGTCGCCGGCGTGGCGACCCTGGCGGGCGTGGCCCTGATCGGCGTGGTCGCGGGCCTGCTGCTGGACCGGCTGCTGGACTTCGACGACGCCCTGGACGCGGGCGGCGAGTGGGACGAAGGCGGCGGCGTCTTCACCCGCTGGCAGTAAGCGCCGCAACGTTCTAAAGGCGTGCCCATGCGCCTTGCCTTCATGGGAACTCCCGACTTCGCCGTGCCGTCCCTGGCCGAGTTGATCGCCTCGGGCCACGAGATCGTCGCCGTCTATTCGCAGCCGCCGCGCCCCAGGGGCCGGGGCCAGAAGCTGACGCCGTCGCCGGTCCACGCCTTCGCCGAGACCATGGCCCTGCCTGTCTTCACGCCGGAATCGATGAAGGCCCGGGAGGTGGTCGAGACCTTCCAGAGCCTGGACCTGGACGCCGCCTGCGTGGTCGCCTACGGCCAGATCCTGAAGCCGGAGGTCCTGGAGGCGCCGCGTCTGGGGTGCCTGAACCTGCATGGCTCCCTGCTTCCGCGCTGGCGCGGAGCGGCCCCGATCCAGCGGGCCATCATGGCCGGGGACAGGCAGACCGGCGTCCAGATCATGCAGATGAGCGAAGGGCTGGACGAGGGTCCGATCCTGCTCAGCGAACGGATGGACATTCATCCCGACGACACGGCCGCGACCCTGTCCGAGCGCATGGCCCATGTCGGCGCCGCGCTCTGGCCCCGCGCCCTGGCCGCCATCGAACGCGGCGGGGTCACGCCATCGGATCAGGTCGGCGGGCCGACCTACGCCAGGAAGATCACGCCGGCCGAGACCCGGATCGACTGGACCCGCCCGGCGGCCGAGATCGACGCCCATATCCGCGGCCTGTCGCCCTTCCCCGGCGCCTGGTTCGAGGCGCCCTCCGCGACGGGTCCGGTGCGGATCAAGGCCCTGCTGTCCGCCCTGGCAGCCGGCTCAGGCGCTGCGGCAACGGTGCTGGATGACGCCCTGACCGTGGCCTGCGGCGACGGCGCCGTGCGTCTGATCCGCGTCCAGCGCGAGGGCAAGGCGGCGCAATCGGCCGAGGAGATGCTGCGCGGCTTTCCCCTGACGGCCGGGACCGTGCTCGGCTGATGCCGCGCTACAAGCTGATCCTCGAATACGACGGCACGGCCTACAACGGCTTTCAGGCCCAGGACGGCCAGTCGACGGTGCAGGGGGCGATCGAGGACGCCGTCCACGCCTTTTCCGGCGAACGCATCCGCATCGCCGCCGCCGGGCGCACCGACACCGGCGTCCATGCGACGGCCCAGGTGATCCACGCCGATCTGGAGCGCGACTGGCCCCCCGCCACGGTCCTGAACGCGATGAACGCCCATCTGGCGCGCCAGGACGTCTGCGTGCTGGAGGCCGCCTATGCGCCCGATCCCGACTGGCACGCCCGGTTTTCGGCCACCGGGCGGGGCTATCTGTACCGCATCCTGAACCGCCGCCCCCAGCCGGTGCTGGAGCGCGACCGGGTCTGGCACGTCAAGAAGACGCTGGACGCCGAGGCCATGCACCATGCCGCCCAGGTCCTGGTGGGCCATCACGACTTCACCACCTTCCGCGACGTGGCCTGCCAGTCCAAGTCGCCGGTCAAGTCGCTGGACGTGGCCCGCGTCAGCCGCTTCGGCGAGGAGGTGCACCTGGTCTTCCAGGCGCGCAGCTTCCTGCACCGTCAGGTCCGGTCGATGGCCGGCACCCTGGTCGAAGTGGGCCTGGGCCGCTGGACCGCCCGCGACGTCAAGGCGGCGCTGGAGGCGAAGGACCGCGCCCGCTGCGGCCCCGTCGCCCCTTCCGCCGGCCTCTATCTCAGCGGCGTGCGCTACGATTGAACCCCGCCTGTGGGTGCGTCAGCCGCGCTTCCGCGCCAGCACCTCGGCGATCAGGCTTGCGTTCAGGGCCGCGTTCTCCCTCAGGATGTCGCTTGAGACGAATACGCCCGGTCTATCCAAAGGGTGCGCCGCCGTTGCGCGCCCGGGGAGTCTGGATCCGAGGACAAGCCTTGGGATGACGTAAAATACGCAGGCGGCCTCAAACCTTGGACAGGATCAGCGTGCCGTTGGTGCCGCCGAAGCCGAAGCTGTTGGACATGACGTGGGTCAGTTCGCCGTCGTGGCGCTGGCGCAGGATCGGCATCCCCTCGAAGGCCGGATCGAGGTTTTCGATATGGGCGCTTTCGGCGGCGAAGCCGTTCTGCATCATCAACAGGCAGTAGATGGCTTCCTGCGCCCCCGCCGCGCCCAGGCTGTGGCCCGTCAGCGACTTGGTCGAGGAGATCATCGGCGTCTGGTCGCCGAAGACGGCCCGGACGGCCTCCATCTCCTTGGCGTCGCCCACGGGGGTCGAGGTGCCGTGCGGGTTCAGATAGTCGATCTTCGGATTGCCGGCCTGTTCCAGCGCGATCTTCATGCAGCGCTGGGCGCCCTCGCCCGAGGGGGCCACCATGTCGTAGCCGTCAGCGTTGGCGCCATAGCCGGTGACTTCGGCGTAAATGGTCGCGCCGCGCGCCCTGGCCCGCTCGTATTCCTCCAGCACCACGATCCCCGCGCCGCCTGCGATGACGAAGCCGTCGCGATCCTTGTCATAGGCGCGCGAGGCGACCGATGGGGTCGCGTTGAAGTCGGACGACATGGCGCCCATGGCGTCGAACATATTCGACATGGACCAGTCGATGTCCTCGCAGCCGCCGGCGAAGACCACGTCCTGCTTGCCCCACTGGATCTGTTCGACCCCGGCGCCGATGCAGTGGGCCGAGGTCGCGCAGGCCGAGGAGATCGAATAGTTGATCCCGCGCATCTGGAACCAGGTCGACAGCACCGCCGAAGGACCGCTGGCCATGGCCTTGGGCACGGCGAACGGGCCGATGCGCTTGGGCGAGGACTTCTCGACCGTGGTCGCCGCCGCCTGCAGGATCACCTGGGTCGAGGGGCCGCCCTCGCCCACGATCAGGCCGATGCGGTCGTCCTTGATCTCGTCCGCCGTCATGCCCGACGACTTCAGCGCCTCTTCGAAGGCGATGTGCGCCCAGGCCGTGCCGTTGGCCAGGAAACGGGCGGCGCGACGATCGACCAGTTCTTCCCACGGACCGATCCTGGGCGGCGCCCAGACCTGGCTGCGGAAGCCGTATTTGGCGTGATCGGAGGCGTGGACGACGCCCGACCGCGCCTCCCGCAGCGATTGGGTCACTTCCTCGGCGCCATGGCCGATGGAGGAGACGATGCCCAGGCCGGTGACGACGACACGACGCATGGTGTTTCCTTCTGAATGCTTTCGACCCGAAGGTCCTCCGCCTCGCGACGGAATATAGGGGCTCAGCCGCCGATTGGCTCATCCTTGGCGGCGCCAAATAGTCCCACCCGCATGTCGTTGCAGGTGTAGATGACCTGGCCGTCGGCCTCCAGCACGCCATCGGCGATGCCCATGACCAGCTTCCTGTTGATGACGCGCTTCAGGTGGATCCTGTAGACCACCTTCTTGACGTCCGGCGTCACCTGGCCGGTGAACTTGACCTCGCCGACGCCGAGCGCGCGCCCGCGGCCTGGCCCGCCGATCCAGCCCAGATAGAAGCCGACCAACTGCCACATGGCGTCCAGGCCCAGGCAGCCCGGCATGACCGGATCGCCGATGAAGTGGCACTGGAAGAACCAGAGCTCCGGATTGATGTCCAGTTCGGCCTCGACATAGCCCTTGCCGTGGTCGCCGCCATCCGCATTGATCGTGACGATCCGGTCGAACATCAGCATCGGCGGGGCGGGCAGCTGAGCATTGCCCGGACCGAACAGTTCGCCGCGGCCCGAGGCGAGCAGGGCCTCGTGATCGAAGGACGAGGGATATTGGGACTGGGTCAAGGCGCTTCCGTTTCTTAAGGCGTTGCGCGCGGGTTACACGACCGCGCCGCTTCGCTCAACAGCGGGGCGTCAGTTGCGGCCGGCGCCTGCCGGCCGGTTGGCGTTGCACAGGGCCCGTTCCTGGGTGCCGAACACCGCGCGCTGGGGCGTCCAGCCTTCCATCCGACGCGCCCGGACCTTGCACCAGCCGTCCTCGCATTCGTCCAGGGCGATCAGGGCGCGCGGCGACAGCCGGGCGCGGACGGAAGCGGTCTCGGACCGGCCCGAGCGGATGGGGATTTCCTGGGCCGTCGTGTTGAAGACATAGCGCCGCCCCGAGGACACGGTGCGGTGGATCCAGGCCACGGCCCCGTCGGGGTCGCAGATCTTGCGCCACTCGCTGGTCTCAGCGACCACCTGCACCGGCAGGCCGGCGGCGCGGTATTCCCACAGGATCGGATAGTCCAGACCCGGTCCCTGGCGCGCGCGCACGTGCGACGACTTCAGCGAGATCCAGCGCGGCACCTGAAGTCCCGTGGGCGTGGGGCGCCCGTCGGGCATGGTCGCGCCCGCGCCGGTTCCCACGCCGAGCAGGACGCCCAGACCCAGAACGGCGAGAACGGCGGCGATGCGGCGTCGCAGACTTTGGAAGATGGCGGCGGCTTTGCTAGACACTGGATGGAACGACCCGTCGCGCGGGCTTTCGTCCCTTAAGAACCGCCGCCCGCAAACCAAGGCCCAGAATGTCCGCCCGCAAGCTTAAGGTCGTATTAACCAGACGTCTGCCCGACGCCGTCGAGACGCGGATGCGCGAGCTGTTCGACGCCGAGTTGAACCTGAAGGACCAGCCGATGGACCGCGCCGCCCTGACCGCCGCCGTCCAGCGCGCCGAGGTTCTGGTGCCCACCATCACCGACGTCATCGACGCCGACCTGATCAATGGGGCGGGCGAGCAGTTGAAGATGATCGCCAACTTCGGCGCGGGCGTGGACCATATCGACATCGACGCGGCGGTGGCGCGCGGCATCATCGTCACCAACACCCCCGGCGTCCTGACCGAGGACACCGCCGACTTGGCCATGAGCCTGATCCTGGCCGTCAGCCGCCGCATCGTCGAGGGCGCCCAGGTCGTCGCCGAGGGCCGGTTCGAGGGCTGGACCCCGACCTGGATGTGCGGGCGCAAGCTGTGGGGCAAGCGGCTGGGGATCGTGGGCATGGGCCGGATCGGCCAGGCCCTGGCCCGCCGCGCCAAGGCCTTCGGCCTGCAGGTCCATTATCACAACCGCAAGCCCGTCCCGGCCCTGATCGAGGAAGAACTGGGCGGGACCTATTGGGACGATCTGGACCAGATGCTGGCGCGGATGGACATCGTGTCGCTGAATTGCCCGGCGACCAAGGACACCCATCACCTGCTGTCGGCCGCACGGCTGTCCAGGCTCCAGCCCCACGCCATCCTGATCAACACGGCGCGCGGCGAACTGATCGACGAGGCGGCCCTGGCCCAGGCCGTGGCCATGCGGGCGGTCTCCGGCGTGGGACTGGACGTGTTCGAGAACGAGCCGGACATCCATCCCGGCCTGTTGGGCCAGCCGAACGT
This sequence comes from Brevundimonas sp., assembly GCF_003248455.1. Lineage (GTDB taxonomy): Bacteria > Pseudomonadota > Alphaproteobacteria > Caulobacterales > Caulobacteraceae > Brevundimonas. The sequence goes on along the minus strand of NZ_QFNM01000015.1, from coordinate 6,135 downwards.
GGTGCTTCTGCCCCACCTGGGTTCGGCGACGCTGGAGGCGCGTCAGGACATGGGCGACCGCGTCATCGCCAATGTCATGACCTATCAGAACGGCCACCGCCCGCCCGACCGCGTCATCCCGGCGATGCTTTAGGCCGAGGCCAGCAGCCGCTCGGCGGCCTGGGGGTATTTTTGCCCCAGCCGCGCCGCCCAATCGGCCTTGAGGGGCAGAGGCGCGCGCACCTCCCCGATCCGACGCTCGACCAGGGCGGCGGCCTCGCGGTGGGCGGGCCAGTCCATCAGAAACCCGAGCGCCGTCTCGAAATCCGCATAGGCGGCAGCATGGGCCAGGGCGCGATCCAGCGCCTCCACGTCGTCGAAGTCGGGCAGGCGGGCCAGATAGGCCCGCAGCGCCGGGGCCGACAGGTCGCGTTCGAACAAGGCCCAGCGCAATTCCTGCGCCTCGTCCTTGCGGCCCTCCGCCTCCATCAGGTCGATCGAGGCGGCCTCCCACGCCGAGGTCAGGCGCGGGGCGCCGCTTGGCGAGCGGCCGAAGGTCCAATGGCGATTGGCCGGCGACGGTTGCAACGCGGCCTCCAGCGCCTTGCGCGCCTCGGCGACACGGCCCGCGATCAGCAGGCGTCGCGCCATGACGGCGGCGAAGTCGGGCGATCCGCGCTCCTCCGGCGTGACCAGCGACAGCCACAGATTCAAGTCGTCCGCCCGGTCGGCCAGGCGCCGCAGGACCGTGCGAATCCCGCGCGCGCCGGACGCCGTGTCCAACCCCTCCAACAGACGACGCGCCACGGGCGGGGTCAGGGCCTCGCCGCCCGCGCCGATCCAGCGGGCGTAGTCCAGCGGATGGTCCTGGATCGCCTGGACCAGGCGTTCGGCGACCCCGGAATCGCCCTCGATGGCCGCCTCGGCCGCCCGCCAAAGCGCCGGCGCGGCTGTTTCGAAGGCGTCCGCCACCTCGCCGCGCGGATCCTTGACCCGCATCGACAGACTGCGGAACAGGTCGAACCAGGCCAGACGACGCTCCAGCCCCTCGGCGGGCGACAGGCGGCTCAGGGTCTCGACGCCTTCGTTCAGGACCGCCAGATCGCGCAGGAGGTCGGGCCGCTTGCGCCACGACACCCGCGCCCGGCCGGCCGCCAGGGTCGCCAATCGTTTGTCCAACTCCAGCGCCAGGGCGTCCGCGCCCGCCTCTCCCGCCAGGATCAGCCGCAGACGACGTTTCAGGATCGGGTCCGCATCGGCCGCCTGCATCAGCAGCTCGCCCAGCCGGTCCGCCCCCAGTCCGCTCAGATTGGCGGCGTTCAGACGTTTGGGCGCGGCGGGTCTGCGGGCCATCGGGCCTCCTCTTTTCACACGTCTGTCGAACGCGCCTTATACGGCTGTCGAAAACCACGGGCATCAGCGGAACCGCCCCGGACGGACTTCGTTTCCGGCGTCCTGTTCAAGGAAGTATCGCGTTGGATTCCTACTATTGCATCGTCAACCTGCCCGGCGCGCCGGTCAGGGACATCTGCGTTCTGGACGCCTCGGACGATCAGTCGGCCAATCGGGCGCTCGAGGACGTGGCGCGCAACTGGGCCGGGTTCGAGACCCTGTATCTCTATTGCGGCGAGCGGCTGGTCACGGTTCTGAGCAATCCCGCCCTGGGGTTCGCCGCGCCGCTGAACGATCTGGACCTGGCCGACGTGCGCTTCCTCAACGCCGCCTGACCTGTCCGCCGCCGCAGACCGGACAGGTCGGATCGGCCGCGACCCGGACCGTGCGCCCCGCGCCCGCCAGGCCGTCGTAGAGCATCAGCCGCCCCGTCAGCGTCTGGCCCGCCCCGGCGATCAGCTTGATCGCCTCCAGGGCCGCCATGGACCCGATCACCCCGGCCAGGGCGCCGACCACCCCGACGCGGGCGCAAGTCTCCGCATCCGGCGGAATATCGGGAACCAGACATTGATAGCAGGGCCGGCCGGCGAACACCCCGACCTGTCCGCTCCAGCGCCCCAGGGCGCCCGACACCAAGGGGCGGCCCGCCGCCACGCAGGCGGCGTTGACGCACAGCCGCGTCTGGAAATCGTCGGTTCCGTCCAGCACCAGGTCGTAGGCCGCGATCCGCTCGGTCGCATTGGCCGGGGTCAGGCGTTCGGCGTGAGTTTCGACGGCGACATGAGGGTTCAGCCCCCTCAGCCGATCCGCCGCCGCCGCGACCTTGGCCTTCCCGACCTCGTCGGTCGAAAAGGCGATCTGGCGCTGAAGATTGGACAGGCCCACCGCATCGTCGTCGATCAGCCCGAGCGTCCCCACGCCCGCCGCCGCCAGATAGAGGGCGGCAGGCGAGCCCACGCCGCCGACGCCGACGATCAGCACGCGCGCGCGCTTCAGCGCCTGCTGCCCCGGCCCGCCCACCTCGGACAGGACCAGGTGGCGCGCATAGCGTTCGACTTCGTCTTCGGAAAAGATCACGCCCCCATCTAGCGATCCCGGCGAGGGATCGCGAGGGGCGACCGTCACACGGCGCCCGCCGCCGCAGGCGCGATCTCGGCCAGCAGTCGGTCCAGCGCGGCCTCCCCGTCGGTCCCTTCGAAGTCCGACGCCAGGAAATGCGCTATGCCCGGCGTCGCCTCGACGCGCGCCATGGCCCAGTCGGGGAACATCCGCGCGGCGACGGCCCGGTCATCGACAATGCGCAGGCCGGAATGGCGGCCGTCCGCCCGCACGCGCGCAAGCGTCCGGTCCAGGTCGACGCGGGCGCCTTCCAGCACCTGCAGGAAGCGGCCGTCGTGGCGCATCAGGACGCCGGTCAGCTGATCGCGCCGGTTGTTGCGGTCCGACACGCCGATGATGTCGACCAGGGGCATCAGGCCGGACGCGGCCGGGCCGGCGGCCTCGCTGACATAGACGACGCGGAACAGGGCCATGGACTCACTCATACGCAACTGTGGGCCGCGGCCCGGCCGCAGAGTGCTAGGCCAAGAGCATTAATAGATTGCAGCAGGGGTCCGGCGTCCAGCGATCGTCCTGGCGGGGCCCCGACCCGGGCCATCAGGCGCGCGTCGGCATCGGTTCCGAGGCCCGGGCTTGATCGGCCGCGCCGTCCTGTCCATCTGTCGGACATGACCCGATCCTTCGACCCGACCGCATCCGCCTTTCCCGACTGGCACGGCACGACCATTCTGGCGGTGCGCAAGAACGGCCGCACGGTGATCGCCGGCGACGGCCAGGTCTCGATGGGCCCGACCATCGTCAAGGGCGCCGCGCGCAAGGTGCGCACACTGGCCGGCGGCAAGGTGCTGGCCGGTTTCGCCGGCGCCACGGCCGACGCCTTCACCCTGATCGAACGGCTGGAGGCCAAGCTGGAGCAGTATCCAGACCAGTTGGCCCGCGCCTGCGTCGACCTGGCCAAGGACTGGCGCACCGACCGCTATCTGCGCCGCCTGGAGGCGATGCTGCTGGTGGCGGACAAGTCGTCGATCTTCACCGTCACCGGCGTCGGCGACGTGCTGGAGCCGGAATACGGCGTCGCGGCCGTCGGCTCGGGCGGCAATTACGCCCTGTCGGCCGCCCGCGCCCTGATCGAGGAAACCGACCTCGACGCCGAACAGATCGCCAGAAAGGCGATGAAGATCGCCGCCGAAATCTGCGTCTACACCAATGGCAATCTGACGGTGGAGACGCTGGAGTCCTGATGCGCGCCGGGCCTCGCCTGGCTCATCGCGCGTCGTCCTGCGCCCCTTCGTCGGCGACCGGATAGCCCTGGGCCGAGGCCCAGGTTCGGGCTTCGCGTATCGAAAAGAAGGCGCCATCATGACGACGCCGCGCCCCGCCGTCCTCCACCAGTTCGCATTCCCACCATCGGATGGTGCGGCGATCCGAGGTGTTGCAGGTCCGGGCGACGAGAAGGGCGTGGGGCGTCATGCCACGCTTCAACGAAGGGCCTCGGGGCCGGTTCCTCCGGCGCGCCGATTTATCGTTTCCAGCCAAGCCCTTGCGCCGAAAAGGCCCGGCGGAGCGGGCCTAGCCTGGCCGGCGCAATTTGCGGTCGCCCTCCCCTTGGCTTAAGCGCGCGCCATGAGCAAAGCCGACACCCCTTCGTCAGCCTCGGGTCCGACCCGCCCCCTCGCGCGCAATCCTCGCGGTTTCGCCGACAAGCGCGGCCGCGACCTGACCGCCGAGCGCCGCATCGTGGCGCGCGTGTCCCAGGTCTACGAGCGCTGGGGTTTCGAGCCGCTGGAGACGCCGGCCTTCGAATACGCCGATGCGCTCGGCAAGTTCCTGCCCGACGCCGACCGTCCCAACGAGGGCGTCTTCGCGCTTCAGGACGACGCGGGGTCGGACGAGCCGGGCGAGTGGATGGCCCTGCGCTACGACCACACCGCGCCCCTGGCCCGGTTCGCGGCCCAGACCTGGGAGACCCTGCCCAAGCCGTTCCGGCGCTACGCGTATGGCCCCGTCTGGAGGAACGAGAAGCCCGGCCCCGGCCGCTTCCGCGAGTTCTGGCAATGCGACGCCGACACCGTCGGCTCGGACCGGCCGGAAGCGGACGCCGAAATCATCGCCATGGCCTGCGAGGGCCTGGGCGGCGCCGGGCTCGACGCCGGCCAGGCCCAGATTCGCGTCTCCAACCGCAAGCTGTTCGACGGCCTGTTCGACGCGGGCGGCGTGACCGAGGCCGGTCGGCGCCTGACGGCCCTTCGCGCCATCGACAAGTTCGACCGCCTGGGCTGGGACGGCGTGGTCCAACTGCTGGGCGAAGGCCGCCTGGACGAGTCCGGCGACTACACCAAGGGCGCGCAACTGCCCGCCAAGGTCACGGCGGCTATCGAAGCCTTCCTGGCCTCGGCCAATACGCCGGGCCTGTCGCGGGCCGAGACCCTGGACGCCGTGGCCCGCTCGGGCGACCTGGGCGCGGCGGGCGAGGCGGCGCTGAACGAACTGGCCTCCGTCGACCGGGCGCTGAACGCCATGTCGGTCGGGCAGGAAGCGGTCAAGTTCGATCCGACCATCGTGCGGGGCCTGGAATATTACACAGGGGCCGTGTTCGAGGCCGAACTGCTGCTGGACACCGTCGACGACAAGGGCCGGCCGGTGCGGTTCGGCTCCATCGGCGGGGGCGGCCGCTACGACGACCTGGTCGCCCGCTTCACCGGCCAGAGCGTGCCGGCGACCGGTTTCTCCTTCGGCGTGTCGCGTCTGGCCTCGGCCCTGCGCGCTGCCGGTCGCGGCGCCGAGGATGCGACGCGGGGCCCGGTCGTGGTCATCGTCTTCTCGGAGGACGATATGTCCCACTATCTAGACGCCGTCGCCGAACTGCGCGCCGCCGGGATCGCCGCCGAGCTTTATCTGGGTCGCGCCGGCATGAAGGCCCAGATGAAATACGCCGACCGGCGCGGAGCCCCCGCCGTGGTCATCCTGGGCGGAGACGAGATCGCGGCGGGCGAGGTCACGATCAAGGACCTGGACGCCGGGCGCGCCGCCGCCGCCGCCATCGCCGACAACGACGCCTGGAAGGCCGCGCGCCCGGGCCAGATGACGATCCGACGCGACGGGCTGATAACGGCGATCAAGGTTATTATCGAATAAGTTTCGATAATACTGGGCGACGAAAATGGGTTATCAGCGATAAGTCGAAGAAAGTTCGACTTTGGTGAAACGGGCCGTTGACGACCGACCGGCCCTTGCGTCAAATGAACTCACTCGAGAGCAAGCGTTGCTCAAGCGCGCAGCACTCGAAGGCGTTTCGGGGAGGAAACGTCCGCTCTTTAAAGAGCAAGATAGCCCGCTGCGATGTATCCCCCGCAGCGGGCTTTTCTATGCCTGAAATCCAGTTGCGACCTTGGGGTTGAAGGCCCGTGGAGCCTTGGGCCAGCGACGAGGCAGGCAAGAAAAAGGCCGGGGCGAACCCCGGCCTTTTCCGTCTATAGAAGACCCGTCGCCTACCAGATGCGAACGCGCTGGTCCGGCGTCAGATAGTATTTGGTTCCCGGCTGGACGTCGAAGGCGTCGTACCAGGCGTCCACGTTCCGCAGCGGGCCGATGACGCGGAACTGGGCGGCCGAGTGCGGGTCGGTGGCGACCTGCTGCTTCAGCGCCTCGTCGCGATACTTCGACTGCCAGACCTGGGCCCAGCCGTAGAAGAAGCGCTGGTCGCCG
>NZ_QFNM01000054.1 GCF_003248455.1 Brevundimonas sp. | reverse complement strand
AAAGCTGCGCGGCTCGGCCTGTTGCTCACCCCACGCTGCGAGGCGTAACTAACCCAAGGACTCTGGTCGCCGCTGGATGAAAACTCAGAGGCACGTCAAAATTCCTGGTCGATCTCGCCGTGGTGGTTTCGGCACATCAAGACCAAATTGTCGATCGCTCTCAGCGCCTCGTCCGAGACGTCGGGATCGTAGCGAGTCCACCCCTCCTCCACCGCATGGATATGGCAGATGTTCACGAAGCCGGTGCCGTCTTCACGGTAGAGGATCTGAGGACAACTCGGATAGGCGCAGAGGTTGCCGGACATCGCGAACAAGCGACTGAGAACGGAAGTCTTGATCGGTAGACGCGCCATGGGGATGTCTGTCTCACACTCGCTACGCCGTTAAATCCGGCCCGCTCCAGGCACCTGAACGAGGTCGGCAGGCCGCCGTGTTTTGTAGAGGCTCTGGAACTCCGCGTCGCTCCAGGAACCCACCCCATAGTCATCTTTGTCGGCTACAACGATTTCGGGCTCTAAGGTCTGAATCAGATGGTGAGGCCCAACAAAGAAGCAGTTCGGGATTAGATAGGTTCGGACGAAGGGATCGGTTTCGTACGCCTTCGCGATGAAGCAGGTGCCCTCTGCCTCAGGAATGAACCAAGGCCGCACAGCGAAGGTCGAGAACTGCAGGTCAAGAATGTCGCGGATCGCGATCACCGCCGCGAGAGCATCGTCCCGGACGCGACCGTATGTTCCGGGATCAAAGTGGATCGACCGGTTTCTTAGTTTGGCCAGGGCGCGATAGTGTTTGACCGTCTCGGGAAGCAGCACGCCCCACGCCTCCAGGGCATCGATTGCAATGGTCCAGTTGTCGAAGGACTGCTTGCGGGCGACCTTTCGGTATTCCGGCGTCGCCGAATAGAACTCGCGAAGATCGAGGATCAGATGGTTCAAGACACGCTCGCCCAGCGCGCAAGCGCCAACGAGCGCCGGGTAGTAGGACCCGACCACGAACGCGTTGCGGACCTGCCGATGTAGGGCGTTGTGGTAGGAGATGATCGACATCGACAGCTGGCCGATGGCGATGAAGTTCTCCTCCTTACGTCCGGAAGAATGACTGCCGAACTCGCCGATCAATCCCGAGCGGATGCTCGCCTTGATCGTCTTCCACTGCTCGATGATATGAGGTTCCCAATCAGGGAGGATCTCGATCTCAAGGCTGTTTACGCGGACATCGAAGTCGTCCGCCTTGCTCATGTAGCGTCGGCGCCCAGCGTCCGGCAGGGCCGCGTCCGCGCTCTGGACGGCGACACCGCGTTGACCTGGCGTCGGATCACTCACCCTCGTCGCTAGCCTCTTCACGCAGCTGCGCCAGGCGCTCCTGACAGACCGTTACTGTCAGCACGCGCAGCACCTCAACCCGGTCCGTCAACCAGTCGAGTTCCTCGGCGGTGATCCTGTAGTGGTCGGCGTAGCGCGCCTTAACGTATGCCTCCCGCAACAGCTCGAAACACCGGCGCTCGAACTTGGTCTCTCGCGGCCAAGCTTCGGCCAGACGCACATCGATGGCTTCCGATTTCTTGCGCAGGAAAGCGAGGTTGTGAGCTTTTCCGCTGTACAGCGTCACGACAAGCAGAATGCAGTGATACAAGTGCTCGGCGGCCTGGTGCAGCATGAACGCTGCCCAGTTGGGTTCACCTACTTCGATTGAGTGACGCGCAATGCCCTGGGCCCCAGCAGCGCTGGTCGTCCACTTCTCGAAGTACTTCTCCGCCTCAACCAGCGCGGCCTTTGCCTTGATGGTTGCCGGCCTGTGCAGCTTGGCGCCTGGCGTGTCGTATAGGACGATCCCGTCGCGCAGGATGTCGGCAAAGAAGTAGCGCCCTCGATCCAACTGATCGTTCACGTCATCCAGGGTGTGAACGATGATGCTGACCGGCGTTCGGATTTCCCCTTCGCCGGGCATGGTTCGGTTGGTCGCGTCGAACCAGAATTCGCCGTCGGTCAGATCCTCATGATCGACGATGAACAGCAGGTCGAAATCGGAGAAGTACCGGCCGACCGGGTCGTGCACCCAATCGCCTCGGGCATACGATCCGTAGAGAATGATCTTGAGGATCTTGCCATGCTTGAGCCGCTCGGCGCGTCGCGTCGAGATCGCCTCCTCGAATGAGGCGCGGATCACATCGACGACGTGACGCAGTTCGGACTGCTTGGGCAGCGGCAGATGATCGAGTGTCTTCTTCACAGATCCGAGTCTCCCCGATGGGGCTGCCGACAGCAAGTCGAAAGAAGCAACTTCATCAGACTCTGTTGTCGCGTTTCAACTGCAGCGACCGATCAGGCCCTGTTGCGAGCGGCACATCTGCAAACTCCTCGAAGCCGATGAGTTGTTTCGGCCAGATCTGAAACATCGACCCATTCTCGAAGGTATCATCCGGGTCTGGCGGGTCGGTCCGAGCGGGCTTCAGAACGGTCTTGCCTCCAGTTTCTCTCGAAGCCGTTGACACACCTTTGTTCACGCAGTCCTCCACCGCGAGGACGAAGGCGTAGCGCTCGCCTCGATCAATCTGCAGGCGGCTTTGATCGACCCTCAATCCAACATCGAACTCGATCCGAGGGATGAGGATCAGCGAACTTCCTCGTGGGCATTCGATCGGCGTCTTCGGGGCGTATTTGACCTTGAACCTGAACCTATGGACGCCGGCGAGCTGCCCACCGTCAAAGTTCAACCGCACCGGCTGAAATGAAAGGCGGGCGCTCTCCCGTGCGAGCCGTTCTATCAGCGTCTCCAGTGTCTGTTCGTCCAGTTCCGAGGCCACGATCGGCGTGATGGACGCCCGTTCCCCCAGATCCAGGGTCAGCTGGTTGCCCTCCAATGGCGGTCCAACCAGCATCGTCCCAGGCAGGGCTGGACTACCGATGCTGACCTGCACAAACTGCAACCAGAGATCGAGATGGCGACCAGGCATCCCCCACTCACGATCTGTCGGCTCCCGTATCTGGTAGAGCGATATCCCATCGTGCTCGGCTTGGGTGATGGCCCCGCTCTGGAACCCCTTGGCCGAGAAAATCACGCCTTTGGACGCCCCGACTTCACGCACGGTCGTCGCCAGTGCATCGATATGGATCCGCTCGACGGGCGTATTCCGATACTTGCATTCGACGACGATGAGATGCTCGTAGAGGCCTTCCCGATGACGGACGAGAACATCGATCTGCCGTGGCGCGCCGGACCGGCCGGTCAGGACAACGTCGTGTTCGACAGTGACGGTGCCCGTGTCATGAAGCTCAGCGACGAGACGTTCGAAACCGCCCCAGTCCTGGACCATGTCCTTCAGGGTTTTCACGACGTCACTCCTGACCACCTACCAACGCGGCGTCCAACGCCATCCTGAAATCTTCGAGCCGCTCCTGGAGCAGGTGATGCTCACGGTCGAAGATTGAGCGCAGATGGCCAAGATGGTCGGAGCGCGTCATCACTCCGCCGGCCAGCACACTGGCCACGAGAGTTTTCCGGAAGCCGGCCCTCTCGCCCTCCGTGGGCAGGTTGGCGATGCATCGGAAAACCATCTCGGCGAGATAGCGTTTGAACCGGTCCGAGACCGCCTCCGATAGCAACACCTGCCGCAGGCAATCGCCCAGCGCGATGACTGCAGACTTCGGTATGTTCCCGTTCTCGGCATTGGGCGCTGTCGACTCCAGCACGAGGTGCGGCGAGTCCGCAGGAAGGTGCAGGATCGCTTCGATCCAGTCCGTCAACGCGCCGAAGATCGAATAGATGAGATAGGCGTTGCGGGTCGGCCACTCGTCGAAGACATCCTCATCCTTGCGGGGATCGAGATAAAGTCCGAGCAGGCTCTTGGTCAGATGGGGCGTGTAGTACAGCCACATGTGCCACTGGATTCCCTGTCGCAGGGCGGCATCGACCATCAGATCCAAGAAGCGAATGGCGACGAAGGTGCGATCGCGCCAGCGCTCCTCGTCCTGAAAACGATCAGCGGAGCCGCTCAGATAGGCCTGGTATGGGCCACCCTTCGCCTCGGCGAGGTACGCGAGCGCCGCCTCCATGACTGGCTGCCATGCGCCCAGTCGCTCGGCCTGCCGCGCGTCTGCAAAAAGGAAGTTCAGATAGGTGTTGTGATCCGGGAAGACGTACCCGGTGATGAAGACATTCTGGTTGTCGTACACCTCCGTGAACAGCGGGCTGTCGTTGTTCTCGGCCAAGACCCGCAGGATCTGGTCTGCGAACTCGAAGACGATATGGCTCTCCACCGCCATCATCTCGACCGCAGTTGCGGGTCGCTCCATCGCGACGAACTCAATGAAATCCCGTCGGCGGTAGAGAAGGCGCTGCAACGCCGTCGCGGACTGCTTCTGCGCATCTGATGCAGTCACGTCGCCGCCCGCAACGCCTGCGATCAACTTCAAATGGGGCTGGGTCACCCGGTTCAATTCCGAGAAACGCTTCTCCTCCAGGAGCGCGGTCGCCAAGGCCAGGAGGCGCGGCAGATGTCTCGCACCAAGCGTCTTTCTCTGCAGATTGACCAACATAAGGGCCAGCCAGATCAGTACCAGAACGAAGGCGGCCTGCTGCGCCGTGATCCACGGGTTTCCGCCATCGAGAACGAGGACGCGGCAGACCTTCGCTCCCCAGCGGCATTCCGGGGCCCACACGCTGAACAGTTCCAGGTAGAGGACGGCAGCACCGAACAGGACCGTCAATGTCACCGTCACGCCAAGGCGCAGCATCAGCGCCTTTCGGCGCGCGTCCGTGGCCAGAGCGAAGAGCGCGACCACCAAACCGACGAAGGTCACCAGACCGTCTATGCTCATTGCGCCCCTCCCGTCCCGGCTGTCCGTCTGTCCGACCGTGACGCCTCGTCCTGCGCCGCAAACCGTGCGCCCTCAGCCAGCATGAAATCGAGCAACCCGGGAAGCTCTCTATCTTCGAGGTCGAGCCGCCCGACCTTCTCCAGGACGATCCACATCGCGGTCTCACGGTCTACGCCACGCCACTTCGTCAGTTCGGTGTAGTGGTTCAAAACAGCCCGTGCAGCGCTGCGATGTTCCCAGTAGATCCTGGCGGCGTCCACATGCTCGAAATTGTCTTCTGCAAGGGCCTGGGCAGCCTCAAGGTCGACCTGCGGCCGCGTGTGCGGAGCCGCGTCGCCGACCAGGACACGCAGGTCCTCAATCCTCAGGCAATCTTCCGAGGGCGCCGTCAGGGTCTTGTTCGTGTCGGTGACCACCAAACGGCAGTCCTGACAGAGGAAAACAACGGCGTGCCCTCCGTATGTCACGCCGCCCTCGTTCCAGCCGTTCCGCCACCTCAAGGCATCGTAGTCGTCCTCGTCGCTGTAGACGTAGAACTGATGAAGGCGTCCACTCAGCTTGTTCTTTCCGGACTCCCGCAGACATTCGAAGCGAGACCGGTCGCAGCCTGGGCACGTCCAGCCCGCGTCGACCCAAACCCAAGGCGACTTCGGGTCTTGCGCTGCGGTGAACGTCTCGAACTCGGCCTGCGACGGAACCCGGACCGGTTTGGTCCTGACCTTGAGCGACGAACGGAAGCCGTCGTTCTTCAACGAGCGCGACGAAAGTATCGACGGAAGCTGCAGCAGCGGTATGGCAGGGTAGGTCGGGTTACGGGACAGGTCCCTCAACAGCGGCCCCAGAGGCGGCTCGGGCCAGAGCTTTCGGCCCTGCCGCTGGTGCCGACCGTCCGCCACGCGCGCGGCGAGCAGCTCGGCAAAGGCGATCCGGTCCAGCACATCGTCCTCAACGGACTTCCAGATCTCCTCGGCCTTGTCCGCATCCACCTTGTGAGGCCGCCCCGGTTGGATGGTTATGAAGGTCGCGATCTCGGCCGGCGAGAAGCTAAAGTCAGGATGGACGATCCCCTTGAGCTTCCGCTTCGCCTCCCCGTCGGCCGCGTTGCAGTCGACGCAGACGAAGGACGGGTGGAAGCGCTCGATCAGGTCCTTGCAGGTCTCGACGGCGCTGAACCAGCGGCGAAGCGCCTCGGGTTCCGATGGACGAGCGCCCTTACGCTTCAAGATTTTCTTGCCGTGATCCCTAAGATGATCGTGGTGCCAGTCCAGTCGGCAGATCAGGACCCCGACATCCGACAGACGGGCGAGTTCGGCTTTGTAGCGTCCGCACGACCCGCAGCGCCACATCGGCGGGACACTGGCCCAGTTGCCGTCCAGGTCGAGACGCTCGACGCCGTGCTGGGCCAGCAACGCCTTCGTCTGGGAACTCCAGCGACCGTCGAATGAGGGAAACAGGCCTTCGATCTCATGATCGCTGGCCGTCGCGAGATCAGGGATGGGAAAGGAGATGGAGAGCTTCATCGGCTCCACACGTCTGCGGCCGAGATTGAGATGGCGGCACGATCAGTGAGAGGTCCGATGAACGATTCCCACGCGTCACGCACCACCCGGGCTGCGCAGCAGGCGGCCGCCATACCGCTCAGAGACCCGTGGGCGCGCATGCGCGCATAGGGCGAACCCGCCGTCATTTCCGCTATTCCCCCAGTGGCAAAGTGGCAATCCTAACCGTGTTCGCCACAAGAACAATGCACGAACACAGCGCTCAGGCCTGATGAGGTCGGGCTAACCCTGACTTATCCCCCGCCGAGGCGCCCATGTCCCACTCCGTCCGTTTCACCGAGGCAAATCCGGAGCTCGCGAACCTGAAATTGTCGTGGGCGACCCCGGTGTTCTCTGATGAGGACGGAATCGGATCGCTGGATTCCCTTCACCAAGCGGGAGACGCTTTCGTCGCGGTGGGCATGATGGGGTCGGATGGCCCGACCATCATGGGCAGCGGAGTGATGGTCGCTCCAGGGATGGCGCTGACCGCCACCCACGTCATCGACGAAATCGAGGCGGCTGGGGGCGCCCCCTTGCTACTCACATTTCTGCCGGACGCCGCGCGAGCCTGGGTTCCCATCGGCATTTCGACGCTATCTGGCCCCAGCGCCTTCTACGACGATGTGAGGGTCTCCTCGGACATCACATTGATCAGCTGCAGTTTGAATTCGGATGCGTTGGCGGCAGCGCCGCTGTCTCTGGCCCCGATGCGTGTCGCCTTGCCCCTGCTTGGCGATCGTCTCTGGGCAATCGGTTTCCGACATCAAGATCTGCACGAGGGCGCTGCACTGATCAGCCCAATGGTTTCTTCCGGGATTGTCACCCAGGCGTTTCCCATGGGACGAGGCGAGCGCATGCCCTCGCCCTGCTTCGAAGTGGGTATGGAGACCATCGGCGGCATGAGCGGCGGAGCCGTTGTGAACGCCGAGGGCGAAGTCGTCGGCATCGTGTCGTCCTCGCCTGACGGCGGCCCGTCGTACATGACCCTGATCTGGGACGCGCTTCGGCTTCGTGTCGCCGGGCCTATTCCCGCGTTGTCGAAGACCGAGAGTGTCAGCCTTCTGGGCGCGAAGGCTGTTGGGCTTGCGCGACTGGCAGGGGATGTAGACCGGAATCCATGGGGCGAGGTGACGTTCAATCTGTCGACCGAGGAAGCCACTCTGTTCGCGGCGTCGGCAGCGATCGACCAGATGGAAGCGCCCGACGGACGTGTTCTCACCCGTGACGAGCGGAGCGACTTCATCGAGACATGGGGCAGCGAGATGGAGGACGAAGGCGCGTTGGCCGTGGTCATGGCGCTAACGCGCTTCTCCGTGCCGCGGATGGCGCGTTTCCTGGAGGCTGCGGGGGTCCCGGGTGACCTCCTGACGTCGGTTTCGAGCTTCTCTGTCGAAGACTTCGAGGGTGTCGAAGACCTCGAACTCATGCGCGCGGAGGAAAGACCGGACGGCAAGACCGACGTCGAATTCTTTCTTCGAATGCTGATGATCGTCTGGACGCTCGAGATGCCAGCGGAGTTCTATGCGGCTCACGCCGACGCGATCTCCAACGAGTTCCTGAATATCGAAGTGACCGGCGGCACGGCTCGGATGGAGTTCATCCATCGCGCCTACTTCAGGCTCGAGGCGGTTCTCGTCCCCGACGCCGAGGTCTTCACAGACATGATCGTGACCTCCAGCGCGCTCATCCCTTCAAGGCGGGCTCGCTAAGCGTCCACCAGGTCGCGGAAATGGACTGGCGGAGCCGGCCTGTCTTCGCCGTTTCCGTGGGCGACTTCATCGCGGATGACGTCGCCTGTGACGTAGTCGCCCGAACAAAAAAAGCCGCGCGCCCTCAAAGGGCGCGCGGCGAGTTTTCGGAGGCGAGGCGCCTATTCGGCGGCGAACGGATAGGCGTCGTCATCGGACGGCGACGCCTCCCCCTCCCCTTCCGGCTCCGCAGCATCGGGATCGACCGCCGGGGCGGTGCGCAGCACCACCGGCAGCCACCCCTTGCCCTCGACCAGCCGTTCGGCGGCCTCGGCCATATCGCCCTTCTTGAACCCGGCGATCCGCCCGGCTTCTTCCGCCGACGTGGCCTCGGTGACGGCTTCCAGCACCCTCGCCTTGGCGACCCGCGAGAAATACGACGACGCCGTCGCAGTCCACGTCCCGGTCATGTCCAGACCGGTGACGGTCGCCAGCGTCTCGGCATGCGCCAGAGCGTCGGGCTTGCGGTCATGCGGATCACGCACGGCATAGAGGCCGACGCCGGTGCAACAGGCCATCAGGTCCAGCAGATCGGAGGGCGGCATGGGCGCCAGCACGGCCCAGAGATCGCGGGCTTCCTCGGGAAGCCTCGCGCCCCACGCCTCCAGCCGGTCGGCCACGCGCCGCCCCGCCGGGCCGTCGCTGACCCCCGGCGCCAGCTTTTCCAGACCCGTCACGGTCATCCGCAGTTGCAGCGGCGTCCACGTTCCCCACGCCGGGTAGAAGACCTGCAAGGCCAGCGCATGGACCACCACCGTCAGAGCCATGTTCGCATCGGCCTGAACGGCGTCACGCAGCCCCATGGTCCGATGGGCCGTCAGGTCGATCACCAGACGCTCCGACAGGGGCGTCGGGCCCTCGTCCGCCTCCGGCTCAGACGCGGAGGGCGCGTCCCCCTCGCCTTCGCCTTCGGCGGTCCAGCCGTCCGGCGCCTCCGGATCGGCGGGACGGTCGCTGACCACATCTTCGGCCCGCACCAGCCCGCGCTCGAAACGGGCCAGACCGTCATGACCGAGCAGGACCAGAACCCCGGCCCGCGCCTTGACCTCGGCAGGATAGTCGAAGTCAGGACCGAAGGCTTGCAGGGCCTTGTCGATTTCCTCGAGCCGGGCGTCCGCTTCCGGCGACAGGGCGTCCGCCGCGTCGGTTCCGGAGACGAGCGCATCATATTCTTCCGACAGGGCCGCGATTTGGGCCGCATCCTCCTCCGACCGGACGACCTCGACCGGATAGACCCGGCCCAAGGCGCTGACCTCCGCATAGTCGGACGCCGCCCCGGCCCACTTCCAGCCCTCACGCTGGCGCGCCTCGTCCGCCAGCACGGCCAGCTTGTCGCCGACCATCCGGTCCAGCAGGGCCGGGTCTTCCAGCCAGCCGCCGCCGTCCTCGGTGAACAGGTCGCGCAGCACCGTCCCGCCCTCGGACTCATAGGCCTCGACGCCGACGAAGCGCGCCCGCTTGTCGTCGGCACGGACCTTGGCCTCGGTCATGGCGCGGCGGATGGCGTGGACAGGCCGGTATTCGCCCAACTGTTCGAACACCTGCCGCTGCCGGTCCTGATCGGCGCTGACGCAGAAAGCCATCAGCTGGTCGAGCGCCAGCGCGCCCTCCCGATAGGCCGCCATCAACTCCGGCGCCGCCGCCCCGAGCCGGAGCCGTTGGCGCACCACGGTCGCGGTCACGCCGAACCGGGCGCCGATGTCCTCGGCGCCATAGCCCTTCTCGTCGGACAGCCGCTTGAAGGCCTCGAACTGGTCGGCGGCGTGCATGGCCTCGCGGGTGACGTTCTCGTCGAGGCTGATTTCGTGGGCGTCGTTCTCGGAATCGACCGTCACGCGAACCGGATGGTTCCGCTTGATGGTCTTGCGCTTGACCAGCAGCCGCAGGGCCTGACGCCGCCCCTCCCCGATAGTCACGAGATACTTCCCGGTCGGCGCGCCGTCCTCGCCGCGCTCGATTTCGACCACGGGCGGCTGCAACACCCCCTTGGCCTTGATCGACGCGGCCAGCGCCTCGATGGACGCCTCGGAGTGCTTCACCTTCCGGGCGTTCTTCTCCGACGCCTTCAACAGATTGAGCGGAACGAAGATTTCCGCGCCGTGCACCGGCTCCTGATCCGCTCCGGTCGCGGCGGCGTCAGCCGCCGCAGGGATACGGGCTTGGGTGGATTGAGCAGTCATGTCTGCCTCCTTTGGGCAAGGGTTGCAGGCACGCGGAAGGCGCGCCTGAAACCCTGCCCGTCGGCGAGACCGGGGTAGCAAGGGCCAGGGCGGATCGGCCGGAGGGGGATCACCCGACCTGCACAAGCCTTGCTGGAAATCGGAATATGGCGGCCATCGTCGGCGCGGAAGGTCGGGGAGACCGGCCGATCCGGCGGCGGAGCCGCTTCACCCTGGCCCGCGCGAGGGCGGAGCCCTTCCATGTCCTTTTTCAAGTGTCTGGACGTGCAAAACCCTTCCGCGCCGCAGGCGCGGAGATGAGCAGGATGAGAGGTT
>NZ_QFNM01000053.1 GCF_003248455.1 Brevundimonas sp. | reverse complement strand
TGATCAGCTCCGCCGCACGGCCGCTCCCGCCGGCGCAGCAGATCGGCTATCAACCCCCTGGGCTCTCACAATGATCGAGGGAACAGAGGGGGCACGTCACTGGATGAGAAACGGGGGGCACGTCAGCCTCAGCATCTGTTACCGCCTCGCGGTGCTGATGGGCGGTCAGATCACCGTCCGGCCCGAGGTTGGGCGCGGCTCGGTCTTCACCATCGCGATCGTGGTTGATGCGCCGGAATGGGCGGCCCATCTCGCCCTGCCCGACGCCGCCTGATCAGTCCCGCAGCAGCTCGTTGACGCCGGTCTTGGCGCGCGTCTGGGCGTCCACGCGCTTGACGATGACCGCGCAATACAGCGACGGGCCGCCGTTGGGATCCGGCAGCGAACCCGGCACCACGACCGAATAGGCCGGCACCTCGCCCCGGAACACCTCGCCGGTCGCCCGGTCGACGATCTTGGTCGAGGCCGACAGGTAGACGCCCATGGCCAGGACCGCGCCCTCGCGCACGATCACGCCCTCGGCCACCTCGGCGCGGGCGCCGATGAAACATCCATCCTCGATGATGGTCGGATTGGCCTGCAGCGGCTCCAGCACGCCGCCGATCCCTGCGCCGCCCGACAGGTGGACGTTCCTGCCGATCTGGGCGCACGAGCCGACCGTGGCCCAGGCATCGACCATCGAGCCTTCGTCCACATAGGCGCCGATGTTCACGAACGACGGCATCAGCACCACGTTCCGGCCGATGAAGGCGCCTTGGCGCACGATGGCCCCCGGCACGGCGCGGAAACCGGCCGCCTGATAGTCGGCGGCGGCCCAATCGCCGAACTTGTTGGGCACCTTGTCCCAGAAGGGGCCCAGCGCGGCGGGATGATCGACCGACAGCGGCATGGCGGCCGCCGGCCCGGCGCGCAGGATCTGGTTGTCGTTCAGGCGAAAGGACAGCAGCACCGCCTTCTTCAGCCACTGATGCGTGGTCCAGACCCCGTCCGTCCCGCGCGAGGCGACGCGCGCCTGGCCGGAATCCAGCAAGGCCAAAGCGCTCTCCACGGCGTCGCGGACCTCGCCCTTGGCGGCCGGCGAGACCTCGGCGCGGTTGTCCCAGGCGGCCTCGATGACGGATTCGAGATGCGACAGGTCGGTCATGCGGCGTCCTTGAAGGTCAGGTCGGAGAGGAAGTCGAGAAGGTCCGGGGCCACATGGTCGATGTGATCGCCCAGCGCCTTGCCATGCCCGTCGCCGATCAGGATGGTGGCCATTCCCAGCGCCTTGGCCGGCTCCAGGTTCCTGGGGGTATCCTCGAAGAAGGCGGCGCTGCGCGGTTCGAAGTCGAATCGTTCGACCATGCGGCGAAAGGTCGACGGCGCGGGCTTGGGCGTCAGATCCCCGTCCTCGATGGCGAAAACCCCGTCGAAACAGTCGGCGATCCCCACCCGATCCAGCACCCGGCGCGCATAGTCGCGCGCGCCATTGGTGAAGACGAAACGGCGCCCCGGCAGGCGCATCAACTGTTCGGCCAGACGCGGGTTCGGCTCGATCCCGTCCATCGGCACGTCGTGAACGACCTTCAAAAAGTCCTCTGGGTCGATGGTGTAGTTGGCCATCAGCCCGGCCAAGGTGGTGCCGTGCGCGTCCAGGAACTGGCGTTGCAGCACGGCCGCCTCCTCCGGCTCCAGCCCCACGGCCTCGACGACATAGGCGTTGATCCGCGCCTGGACCAGCCGCATCAGTCCCTGTTCGGGCGGATAAAGGGTGTCGTCCATATCGAACACCCAGGCCGTGACGTGCGACAAATTCCTCAAGACGCCTTCACCAGGGTGCCGGCCCCGAACTCGGTGAACAGTTCGACCAGCATGGCGTGCGGCCGCCGGCCGTCCAGGATGACCACCGCCTCCACCCCGGCGCGCACCGCGGCCATGGCCGTCTCCAGCTTGGGGATCATGCCGCCCGAGGCGACGCCGGCGTCGATCAAGCCTTGCGCCTCCTCCAGCGTCATCTGGCGGATGATCTCGCCGTCCGCGCCCCTGACTCCCGGCACGTCGGTCAGCAGCAGCATCCGCTTGGCGTCCAGCGACCCGGCGATGGCGCCCGCCACCGTGTCGGCGTTGACGTTGTAGGTCTGGCCGTCCTCGGCCACCCCGATCGGCGCGATCACCGGCACCCAGTCCTCGGTCTCGGACGCGATCAGCCCCCTGATCAGCTTGGGATCCACCTTGGTCGGCTCGCCGACATAGCCCAGGTCGACCTCATGCTCGATCATGCTGTCGGGATCGCGCTTGGTGCGGCGCGTCTTCTCGACCGTCAGCAGGCCGGCGTCCTTGCCCGACAGACCGACGCCGCGCACGTCGGCCTCCTTGCCGGCCATGGTGATCCAGTGAGCGATCTCCTTGTTCACCGCGCCCGACAGCACCATCTCGGCGACCTCCATCGTCGCCGGATCGGTCACGCGCAGGCCGTCGACGAAGCTGGACTTCACCCCCGCCTTATCCAGCATGGCGCTGATCTGCGGCCCCCCGCCGTGCACCACGACCGGGTTCACCCCCATCAGCTTCAGCAGCACCACATCGGCCGCGAACTGCTTGGCCACGGCGCTTTCGCCCATGGCGTGGCCGCCGTATTTGATGACCACGGTCTCGCGGTCATAGACCTGGATATACGGCAAGGCCTCGGCGAGCGTCTTCGCCGTCTCCCAGCTGCGTTCCTCGGATTGGCGCTCGGTTTCGTTCATCACGCGCGCGTGATAGCGGGGGATGGGCGGGGAGTCACGCTAGGAAATCACCGGTTTAACGGCAGCACACTCCACGTCTGAATGTTTCAGCTACCCACGAACCGCTCTGAGAATGTATCGATGCAACTTTGGAATTGTATCGCCAGGAGCGATTAGTGCGCTGACGTCCTCAAGATCTGGAATAGAAAGAAACTGAACAGAATACTCGTTATGAAATAATGCTTCCACGAGCATCTCGACATGACACCCGATAGCCCATGATGCATCAGGCATGCAGTTCGCGACGATTTCAGACGGAAACACACCTTGCTCAAAAACATTTCTAATAAGAGCAGGCTCTAGGCCATCATACCTGACAAATAGAGAAAATTCACCAGCAGCAAATTGCTTATCACAAAGCGGCAAAGAGACACTATTCCCTGGACCTTGCGACGTTGTCCTTTCGGTAAAAACAACGCTCGACTCACGATATATCGGGTAAAGGCTCCTATTAAATTCATCGGTTTTCTTCTCAAATTCTAAGAAAAACTTGTCATTCGAGACACAAACAGGGCGACCAGATTTAAGGACAGCTTGAGTGGTGCCCCCAAAATCGTCAGCCATTGTAACAGCATGGCGTGACAACTCTCCGCAGGCAGCAAGGCTTGCAAAGCCCTCCAAAAGATTTACGGAATTCAAGCTATTTCTTAAAGAAAGCCTGATCTCAGAATCATCCGATTGCGGATGAACAACACAGACGGGTCCAGCCTTAAGACGAATTTCAGTTGTCAGGTCGAATTTTCCGTCATTACGAATCATGACCCCAGAGCCTCTACGCATACTGCAGTTAATTTTCCGGGGTCGGATTAGATCTGCAGCAAGTACCCCATCAAATACTTGTTTCCACCTCTGCCGGAAAACCTCTTTTGTAAATCGCGATATTACAGCCTCCCTCCCAGCCGCAGATAGATAGCTTCTCAAAAGAGAGCTGCTATTTAGCAAGTTTATTTGCTCAAGACACGAGTCTATGTCGCCCGCTTTATATAGCAACACCTCTCTTCCGTGCTCGAACTCCTTACTCCAATCAAGGTTATCTGGCGCAACCAGTGGGCACCCAAGGGCCATCGCCTCTAAAGGCGCAAAAGAAGTTGCAACGGCGTCAGCAGTCCAAAGATACGCTCTCGACCGACCAACCGCCAACTTAAAATCATCTACAGTAGGAAGCCCCCCTCCATCTGTCGGCTTATTGCCCGCCCCATACAAACGTTTTGTCACAGGTAAAGAATCCCAAAACGCCGCTCCAACTCCGCGCTCTGGTTGATAGAAAGAATTTACGACGTTGATGAAGTCTTCGCCCTCATCGCGCCAAACGCTTTCGCTAAACAAATCTGAAGGAATAAAATGCGGTATTACAGATACGCTATGTTCAGAATAAAATCCAAACTGAGGCACCATGTAATGTGAGACGCAAACAATCGGGGAATGTGAAACATCATTTATAAAATAATCAAAATTTACTCCATTGTAAACATGGACCCACTGGTGCGGCTGATAACCCCAATGAGATATATAAATCAGTCTTGAGCGATCAATTCCACGCGCATCCAACCGCCCTGACAAAGATATATATTCAGCCGGAGAGTGAGCAAGAAAGAAATCGTAGTCAGACAAATCTTCCGCGCGGCCCGTAATTACGTTATCGCACTCCGGCCTATTCTGAGACCAGAGCCCCAAGAATGTCCATTCGTGCTCAGGAAAAGCCGAGGCCAGATTGTACTGGTAGCTTGTGTGAAATGCATTAGATAATATTTTCACAATCTTCCTCTATTATTTAACAGATCACCAAAATAGTCGCAACGATGGCCGAAAGAGCCATCAATCGCGCAGCGGCGCTTTTGGGCAACTGTCACCCAGTAGCTATGACGAACTTACTTGGCGAGGGATTTTACACACTCAGCGACAGATGGCTCAAATTCGCTTAACAAAAGCTCCTGAAGGGCAATCGTTTTCATCCAATCAAACAAGGCCATGCTGGCGTTGACTGCAGGCTTGAGCTCGCGACGATAATGCAGAGACCGCCAGTTTCGTCTGATAGCAGAGCGCGGCTTCTTGCAGAAGCGCGCCCGCGGGCTGACCCAGATCGATCCGAAGACGGCGCGCCGCGAGCCTGAACGAGGCGACGCGGAGGTGCGCGAGCGCCTGCGCAGTCCGGGGGCTGAGCGCCGCCGGCTCGGCTATCGGTGCCTGGGTATCCTGCTGGAACGGGAGGGCAACAGCATGAACAAGAAGCGGCTGTTCCGGCTCTATCGGGGAAGGCCTGGCGATGCGACGGCGGCGGGGCCGAAAGCGCGCCACCGGAATCCTTGCGCCCATGGCCCTGCCGGCAGCAGATCCGCTATCAACCTGACGTGCCCCTGAGTTTTCATCCAGCGGCGACCTGAGTCTTGGCGTTTGTGATGGGTGACGGGCTGGCTGCGTCACCGGGATCTATCAACGCGATCGGCGGCTTGTTGCCTTTGGCCCATGGGGCCGAACCTCGTTGTAGTCTCTGCGCCAAGCCTCCAACTTTTCGGCCGCATCCTCAAGCGTCAGGAACCAGTGGGCGTTCAGGCATTCGGCCGGCAGCGTCCGTTGAACGCCTTGATGAAGGCGTTGTCTGTCGGTTTGCCGGGCCGTGAGAAGTCGAGGGAGACGCCGTGGGCTTAGGCCCATAGGTCGAGGTTCCGGGAGACGAACTCCGTGCCCTGGTCGACCCGGATCGCCTTCGGATAGCCCGGCCTGGCGCAGGCCTGATCCAACGCCTCGACGACGTTCTCCGACCGATAGGTGAACCGCGGATCGATCACCGGGGAGTACCGAGTGAAGGTATCCACGACGGTCAGGATCCGGATCTTCCGGCCGGTCGCCAGTTGGTCGTGGACGAAGTCCATGGCCCAGGTCTCGTTCGGCCCGGTGGCTTCGCAGCGGTCTTCCCGCAGCTTGGCCTTCACCCTGCGTTTGGGCGTCTTGTTCCTTAACTGAAGGCCTAACGCATTGTAGATCCTTCGGGTCTTCTTGATGTTGAGCTGCCAGCCTTCGCGCTGCAGCAGGACATGGATCCGGCGATAGCCATAGCGCACGCGCGTCTGACACATCGCCTTGATCCGGGATTCGAGACCGGCCTGGTCGGGCGACGGGATCGGTAGTGATAGCTCGACGTGTCCATCTCAAGCACCCGGCAAGCTCGCCGGATCGACCACGCCCCAATCACCCCGACACCCGTCCACCAGCTCGCGCTTGCGACCAGGCCTCAAAGCTTTCGCCGGATCACGTCCTGCAGCATCTCCCGGTCAAGCGACAGGTCCGCCACCAGCTTGCGCAACCGCGTGTTCTCGTCCTCGAGCTGCTTGAGCCGCTTCATCTCCGTCGGCAGCAGGCCATCGTACTTCTTCTTCCAGTTGAAGTAGGTCGCCTGACTGATCCCGGCTCGCCGGCAGATCTCAGCCACCGGCACGCCGTCGGCGCCCTGTTTCAAATTAAACGCCTTCCGGGCGTCCGAAAACTGCGATGCCTTCATGGTGATCCGCTCCTTCCCAGCCAGGGAAAATCTCAGTGGAAAACTCTAACGTCCGGTGATCCAGTTTCCGGGGAGCGGATCAAAACTCTCAGGGGCAGGTCAAACCCCCTGGGCTCTCGCAATGATCGAGGGACCAGAGGGGGCCCGTCAGTCACTTTGACCGTACCAGGCTACCTTTATCGAGCTTAAGGCCGCCTCTTGAATCGCGAGCCGAAATGTAGTCGTCAGGTTCAGACTGAGCAGGAATTCGGTGATCCCACCCGAGACAGGCCGAACGGCGAATTAATGGATAGGCAAGAACTCAGAATGACGCATTCAGGCGATCCTTCTACAACCGGGCGTGTGCTCATCGAAGGGCAGTTTTGCGGCTTCGCCAGCCTCTCGATCGTTAACCGGCATCTGGCAAAAGCCTTGCTGCAGCGCGGTCTGAATCTCAGAATTTTACCTACTGACCGCAGCGAAGGTGACGGAGAACTCCAACGCGCCGGTTTAGCGGGCATAGCGGTCGCCCACGCCGATCCGGTGGACGTGCATCTACGCAATGCCTGGCCACCCGTGACACATGGCATGGCGGGCAAGAGGAACGGGTTGGTGTGCTGGGCTTGGGAGGAAAGCGAGATTCCTCCTCTCATGGCCATGCGTTTTAATCGCGACCTCGACTTCGTAATGACGACCGCCAGATATGTGTCCGACGCACTTAGACGTTCGGGTGTCATCATCCCGTGCCCCATTGTAGGAAACGGCGCAGATCAAATTTTATCTCAGGCGCGCCACAATCAAGCGCCTGAGAAAACCGTCAAACGACTACTCCATATTTCAACGTTCCTTCCTCGGAAAGCGCCAGACGAATTAGTTGAAGCTTTCTGTCGGGCCTTCAATGATCGAAACGACGTAGAACTCTATATAAAGACCAGCCCAAATCCTCACAATTTCGTGCGCCGCGTTGTGGAGGACACGCAGTCACGGTTCTCCGTCCCGCCGCGGATTATAATAGATGATTCAACGCTCGACGGTGCCGGAATCGCCCGTCTTTATCAGAGCGCCACTGCCGTAGTTTTGGTCAGTAGGGGAGAAGGGTTCGGGCTTCCTTTGGCAGAAGCGATGCACCTAGGCATCCCTGTGGTCGCTGCGCGCTCAGGAGGACAGGCCGATTTCTGCACCGAGAGAACAGCTTTGCTTGTAGAAAGCCGACCGGCAAAATCCAAATCACATGTCGCTTCTACTTACGGTCTTTGGGAAGATCCTGATGTTGAAAGTTTCGCGAAGGCGCTTCAACAGGCGGTGGATGAACCCGAACTGACGCGGCGTCTGTCTGCCAATGCACGGCGATTGGCGTCCGAGTCGCTGACATGGGACGCCGTGGCTAGCCGCGTCATTTCATCACTATCGACGCAGCAGACATCGCGCTCTTCCGCCCCCTCATTTGAAGTCGTTTCGACCTGGAACGAGGAGTGCGGGATCGCGACGTATTCAGAGCAACTATATGGCGATTCTGCACTCAAGGACGGATTGGCCCACGTTTGGGCGCGGCGGTCTCTCAAGCCGACAGAAGCGAATTCAAAAGAAGATGGCGTGACGAGACTGTGGGGTTATGACAGTGTGTCGCTGCAGCGCTTCGCCGATCAAGTCGGCAATACAGCCCTAGCGCCCGTAATCTGGTTCCAGCACCATCCCGGGCACTTTTCAGCAGACGACATGAGAAAGGTCATACCCGCGCTTCGCCGCGGCCGGGATCGACTTATCATCACGCTGCACAACGTTCACGAAACCTTGCAGTCTGACGCGGACTGGTTGAACGGCTTTGACGTCATCGTCGCCCACGCAGCTGAGGACGTGGAAGAACTCGGCCGCGCGGGTTTTCGGGGCGAAGTCCTTCCACACGGCGTCCGAATCCTGGGCGCGTCCCAACGACCGAACCCCGACAACTTCGTTGTCGGCACGTTCGGATTCCTGACAGAACACAAGAATCTGGAACTTCTTGTCAGTGCGATCGCCTTGGCTCGCAAGTCGGACCCTCGCATCCATCTGGTTCTGGCGAATGCACAGCGGGTAGAGCGTCAAAGCCGCGTAGCGCGGTCGCGGGTAGACGCCTTGATCAAGACATTGAAGCTCGAAGACCATGTCACGGCCAATTATGATTTCTTGCCGGATGACAAGGTGGTGAAGCTCCTGGCGCCTTGTGATCTGCTCGTGTTTCCTTATAGCCCCTCTCCCGAAGGCGCTTCGGGCGCCGCTAGGATGGCCATAGCTTTGGACCGGCCCACATTGCTTTCGAACTCGGGCGTTTTCCGAGACCTGCTGCCTTTCAGCCATCTCGTGCGAAACTTGGATGTGGAAACTCTGGCCGAAGCCATACTGGGTCTCGCCCAGGACGATGCGATACGCACTTTGCATGATCGCGCCCGGCGACGCTACGCCGAAACCCACAGCTGGGAAGTGGTTGGTCAGCGCGCTGCCAATCTGATGAGGATTTCTTGAATGACGAAGCCGCGCGATATCGCCGCGATGCCAGCAGCCCTGTTGAAACTCCCGGCTGAATCCTTTGTCCGAGCTGCGATCAAAGCGCTCGGCGCAACGACGGTCACGCCGCGCGACGCCAATGCCCTTACTCAGGCCATTCTCCGGGGGGTGAACAAGTCTCGGATCTGGGCGGCCTTGCAGGCGCGCAGCGAAGGCACACCCAGTTCGCCCCCGCCTGTTGTACCGACCGCCATTGTCCGCCCGGATGACGAGATTGTGGTGGAAGAGATTTTGACGAGCCATGCGCCGTCTGACGACGTCGTATTTTTGGAATACGCCGCCTTTCGGCTCATGGGCCGCGACGTGCAACTGCACGAACGTCTTCGATTCCAGGATCGCCTGAATAACGGCGTCAGCCGATCGGAAATCATTCAGGAGATCGTCGATATCGCACGTGCGGAGGGACGCAATCCCACCGTCGCTCGCATGACCGGCGACACGCCGTTTTCGCTCATCTCGGCGGAATGTAGTGATCGCTTGGTTCTGATGTTGTCTCTTGGTGATCGCGGGCTAATGGTTACGGGCGACGCGCTTTCGTTCAATGCCTTTTACAAGGACGATGGGCTGGAAGTGAGCGAAGGCTTGGTGCTCGCCGGACCCAAGAAACCCTTACGGCCGGGCCTTTGGCGCCTCAACGTGGATTGGCGGCAACATCGCGACTCCGTCATATGTGTAGAGGCGACGGCCAACGCAGGACTTGAGAAGCTTTTTTCGATGACTCTCGCGGGCCGGGCGACGTTCAGCAGCGAATTTCGCACCCTGCCGGAACATCTGGTGTGCGAAGTCCTGATTTTCGCCATCCGAAAAGGCGAGCCGGACGACGAGCCCTGGATTGTAAGGCCACAAGAAGTCAGCTTGACTTGGGTCGCCGAATGAAACTCGACGTCGCATTCAGACGCATCGCTGATGCCCGCTCAAGCGCAGAGCGCAAACAAATCCTTCAGAAGGCTAAGACTGCCAAATCGCAGCACGACTGGCGTCACGCAGCGGATCTTTATCGCCGTGCGTTAGAGCTTCGCGACGGCTTCGGGCCTCGTGTGCAACTGGGCCACATGCTCAAGGAGGCCGGCGAGCTTGATGCTGCGGAAGCGGCCTATTTTGAAGCCCTCAAGCAGCGACCTGACGACGCCGACCTCAATGTCCAGATCGGCCATTTCTTCTGGGTGAAGGGCGATGCCGAGAAGTCGTTCCACTACTATGAACGCGCTGCGCAGTTGGCCCCCAATGATGGAGGTATAGCCGAGACGCTTCGCGTCGGCGCGGCCAGAGCCGCTGACGCCCCCTGGCAGGGTCGGGTCGATGCGGCGATGGCCGCCCTGGCGCAAGGACGATGGGCGGCGGCCGAAAAGGGTTTTCAAGAGCTGGTGAATGCCGGCCGCCGAAACTATCTGCTTGTCCTCGCCCATGCGGTGAAGGAACAGGGCCGGCTGAAGGACGCCGTGGCCCTGTACAGCGAATACCTGCAATACGTGACCCCCGAAGGCGGCGCGCTCGCCTACGAAGCCAGGCTACAGTACGCCAATGCACTGCAACTGGCTCAGCGGTTCAGCGAGGCGGCCCAGCAATTTTCGACGGCCCGCATGTTGCGCATGGAAACCGAAGGCTGGGCCGGGTCGGAGGATCACATCCTCGAACAAATCCGCATCTGCATCCGCCAGGTCCACCCCGCCCTCGACACGTCGCGCCTTCGTTAAGCGACGATGCGAGCCTGCAGCCTTATGGGTTCCAAGGCGTCTGACGCTTGAACAAAGCGAACGCAATGACGTGCCCCCCCTCTGTTCCCTCGATCATTGTGAGAGCCCAGGGGGTTGATAGCCGATCTGCTGCGCCGGCGGGAGCGGCCGTGCGGCGGAGCTGAT
>NZ_QFNM01000052.1 GCF_003248455.1 Brevundimonas sp. | reverse complement strand
GCTTTTGGAGGTCTTGGTCCCGTGTCCACTGAACATCTGATGGGTGTCTACAATCGCGCGCCGCTGGAAGTGGAACGCGGCCGAGGCGCGCGTCTGTGGTCGACCGACGGGACCGAATATCTGGACTGCGTCGCCGGCATATCGACCAACGGCCTGGGCCACGCCCACCCCGAACTGGTCCAGGCGGTCAAGGATCAGGCCGAGAAGCTGTGGCACGTGTCCAACATCTTCCGCATTCCGGGCCAGGAAGCCCTGGCCGACGCCCTGTGCGAGGCCAG
Source organism: Brevundimonas sp. (assembly GCF_003248455.1). Lineage (GTDB taxonomy): Bacteria > Pseudomonadota > Alphaproteobacteria > Caulobacterales > Caulobacteraceae > Brevundimonas. The sequence continues at coordinate 16,787 of NZ_QFNM01000052.1, read as the reverse complement.
CTTCGCCGACGTGGTCTTCTTCACCAACTCGGGCACGGAAGCGGTCGAGTGCGCGCTGAAGACGGCGCGCAAATATCATTCGGCCAATGGCGCGCCCGATCGGATCGACATCTACGGCTTCGACGGCTCGTTCCACGGCCGGACCTATGGGGCGATCAACGCGGCCGCCAACCCCAGCTACACCGAGGGCTTCGGCCCGCCGATGCAGGGCTTCCACCAGCTGAAATGGGGCGACAAGGACGCGCTGAAGGCCGCCTTCGAAAACCCGACCACGGCCGCCGTCATCCTGGAGCCGGTCCAGGGCGAGGGCGGTTGCCGCGAGACGCCGGTCGAGGATCTGCGCTGGATGCGCCAGATGGCCGACGACAACGGCGTGCTGCTGATCTTCGACGAGGTCCAGTGCGGCATGGGCCGGACCGGCAAGCTGTGGGCCCACGAATGGGCCGGCATGGCGCCGGACATCATGGCGGTGGCCAAGGCCCTGGGCGGCGGCTTTCCCATCGGCGCCTGCCTGGCCTCGGCCAAGGCGGCCTCGGGCATGACGGTCGGCGTCCACGGATCGACCTTCGGCGGCAATCCGCTGGCCATGGCGGTGGGTCAGAAGGCGCTCGCCCTGATCAACAGTCCCGAGACGCTGGACAATGTCGCCGAGATCGCTGGCTATCTGAAGCAGCAGCTGGCCGGTCTTCAGGCGCGTTTTCCCGACGTGATCGTGGACGTGCGCGGCAAGGGGCTGTTGATCGGGGTCAAGCTGGTTCCGAACAATCGCGACTTCATGGCCCTGGCGCGCGACACGCAGCAGCTGCTGATCGCCGGCGGCGGCGACAACTGCGTGCGGATGCTGCCGCCGCTCAACCTGACCCTGGAAGAGGCTCGCGAGGCCATCGCGCGGTTTGAAGGCGCCTGCGAAGTGGCGCGAGAAAAGCTGGCGGGCTGATTCAGGTTCATCACAACGGGCACGGCGGATGCACGGCGGACACGACGAGAGGGCGCCTGTTTCACCGGAAGTGAACCAGATCGGCCGCGCCGTCATGGATGCGGCCTTCGCCGTGCACCGGGAACTCGGACCGGGTCTGCTGGAGTCGGTTTACGAGCATTGCCTAGCCGGCGACCTGGCACGAGCCGGTCTTGTCGTGGAGCGCCAGGTCGCCGTCCCCGTCCATTATCGCGAGGACCGATTGGACGTGGGCTTTCGCCTCGATCTGCTCGTCGGGCGTCAGGTGATCGTCGAGGTGAAGGCGATCGACGCCTTGGCGTCGATCCACACCGCGCAAATCCTCACCTATCTGCGGTTCTCGCAGGTTCGATTGGGTTATCTGATCAACTTCAACACGCCCAGACTGAAGGACGGCTTCCGCCGTCTGGTGTTATGACCCGCAGGCCAGCCTTCCGTCGTGTTCGTCGTGACCTCGTTGTGCTCTTTGTGATGAACCTCTTTTCGCCCCGACCGGATCACTCATGACCCGCCATTTCCTCGACATTCACCGGCTCGAAGCCGCCGAGTTGCGCGCCATTCTGGACGACGCCCATGCGCGCAAGGCGGCCCGCAAGGGTTGGCCCCAGGGGCGCGCCGACGCGGACGCGCCGGGGCGGGACCGCGTCCTGGCCATGATCTTCGAGAAGAACTCGACCCGCACCCGCTTCAGCTTCGACGCGGCCATTCGCCAACTGGGCGGGGCGTCCATCATCGCCACGGCGTCGGACATGCAGCTGGGCCGGGGCGAGCCGGTCGAGGACACCGCCCGGGTCCTGTCGCGCATGGTGGATGCGGTGATGATACGCGCCAACGACCACGAGGACGTCGAACGCTTCGCCCGCGTCTCGACCGTGCCGGTCATCAACGGCCTGACCGACCGTTCTCACCCCTGCCAGATCCTGGCCGACCTTCAGACGATCGAGGAACACCTCGGCCCGGTCGCGGGCAAGACCATCGCCTGGGTCGGGGACGGCAACAACGTCTGCCACAGCTTCATGCACGCGGCGCCCAAGTTCGGCTTCCATCTGAATGTCGCCTGTCCGGCGGAATACCACCCCGACCTGCGCGATCTCGCCAAGGGCGGAAACGCCGTGACCCTGACCTCGGACCCGCGCGAGGCGGTCAAGGGCGCCGACGTCGTCGTGACCGACACCTGGGTCTCGATGGGCGACAAGGACTACGAGGCGCGGCTGGCGGCGTTCGAAGCCTATTCGGTCGACGAGGCCCTGATGGACCTGGCCGAACCCGGCGCCGTCTTCCTGCACTGCCTGCCGGCCCACCGCGGCGAGGAAGTCTCCGACGCCGTGATCGACGGGTCGAAGTCGCTGGTCTGGGACGAGGCCGAAAACCGCATCCATGCCCAGAAGGCCGTCCTGGCCTGGTGTTTCGCGGGATAGGACGCAGAAAGGCGAGCGCGACGGCGCTCGCCTTTCGAACCATGATGTCGAGTCGGGCCTAGAGCTTCACATCCGACACGCCGCCGGCGTCGGGCATGGTCTTGGTCAGATTGGCCTTCAGGACTTCGTAGCCGAAGCCCAGGGCGCCCTTGTCGGACACCCACACGCGGCCGTCTTCGGCGTCGAAGCGGATCATCGTCAGATGGGGGTCGTCCTTGCCCTCCGGGTACCAGGCGGCGACGACGGGATTCCAGTATTTGTCGATCCGGCTGCGGTCCTGGTCGATGGTCAGGCCGCCGTGGATGCAGGCCTGAACCTTCTGGTCCTTGGCCTGGTAGCAGAACATGCCCTTCTGGCCGCCAGAGGCGACGTCGCGCGCGAAATCGGTGTCGTCGCGGGTGAAGAACCAGATGGTCCCGGTCTCGTCCTCGCCGAAGCCGGTCATCGGCTGGTGGTGATAGCCGGGACGGTCGACGCCCAGCATGCCCGTGTTGGACTCCTTCAGGCTCTTCCAGAATTCCTTCTCGGCCTCGGCCGGGGTCAGTTGGTCGCTCATGCGGCGTCTCCGTTGGTGGGTCGCAGCATCAACCGCCCGCTCATTGGTCGGGTTCCCAAGGCCAAGCTCAGACAAGCGGAAAGCGCCCTAGCCCTGTTCGACCCAGGCCTGGATCAGGCTGTGGGCGATGGCGAAGGGGGGCGGGGCGGTGATGGTCGGGTGTTCGCCCGCCAGGACGGCGCGCGCCTGATCCCGCGTCAGCCAGGCGACGCTTTCCAGTTCGGTCTGGTCCGGTCGGGCTTGATCGTCGGACACCTCGGCCAACAGGCCGATCATCAGCTGCGACGGGAAGGGCCACGGCTGGCTGGAGTGATAGGTCGTGTCGACGACCGTCAGTCCCGCTTCCTCCTTGACCTCGCGGGCGCAGGCCTCCTCGATGGATTCGCCCGGCTCCAGGAAGCCGGCCAGGGCCGACATCCGACCCGGCGCCCAGGCCGCCTGACGGCCCAGCAGGCAGAGCGGTTCGGCCCCGCCCTTGTAGATCGGCAGCATGATGGTGACGGGATCGACGCGCGGGAAATGTTCCGTCCCGCAGGCCAGGCAACGCCGTTTCCAACCACCAGAGGCCGTTTCGCACAGGGCGCCGCAGTTGGCGCAGAATCCGTGTCGGCGCCGCCAGTCGAACAGGCTCTTGGCCCCGCCCGCCATGGCCGCATCCGCCGCCGGCAGGATGGCCGCCGCGCCGCGCATGTCGTGAAAGACGCCCAGGCCCCGCACCGGCCCCTCGGTCGGGTCGATGGAGCCTTCGAACTCTATGGCGAAGACCGGCTCTTCCTTCCACAGACCCAGAAAGGCCTCGCGGTCGCGCACCAGATTTCGCGCGTGGGTCATGGACAGCCAGACCAGGCGCGGTCCCTGATCGGTCTCCTCGATCAGCGGACGCCCCTCCCACAGCGCCAGGGCCTGGGCGTAGGGCTTGTCCGCCTGTTCGGCCAGCCAGTCCGGGTCGTTCCTGAGATCGCCGGCCCGGTCCAGCGGATTGCCGGCGAAGATGTTCTGATGAGCCATGCGGCCTTGTAGCTCTTGATTCCGCCGCCTGCACCCGTCATATCCCCCAACGGAGATCGCGGGCGAAGGCTTCGCCAATCTGGTCAGGGCCGGAAGGCAGCAGCCACAACGAATTCCCCTTCGGGTCGCGGTCTCCACCCTTCATCATATTTAGTGCGCTAACGCTCGCCGCGCGGCGGCTCGCTGCTTGAGCGCGTTTTTTGCGCTAACGCTCGCGACACGACACGACACGACACGACGCGGCGCTTGCCGCTTGAGCGGGGTCTTGGGCGCTACGAAAGCTGGATGTCGAACCCGGCCGTGGGGGCGCCAATCAGCTTTTCCACCGCAGCGTCGTGGGCTGGATGGGGTTGACGAAGGGCCGGTCCTCGGCGCGGCTTCTGGTCCATTCGCGCTTCAGCTGCTGATACCATTTGGCCTGTTTGTCGGCGTCGTCGATCCAGATCAGGGCGGGGTCATAGCGCAGCCCCTCGTTCTGCAGGTTCACCATGCCGCCGTCCTGTTTCAGGAAGGCGACCACCCCCATCCGCAGGAAGGGTTTGGCGATGTCGAACACCCAGTGGTCGGACCAGAACATCTGGGTGATGCGGGTCCTGGTTTCGGTGATCGGGGTCAGGCAGGTCAGGGCCAGCACCTGTTTCTGGCCGACCTGGATATGCTCCCAGCGAAAGCCGGGCAGGCGGAAGGTGATCTCGGTCGCCGGGGCGCCGCCCAGAATCTTGTAGAGGCGGCTGTTCGACGACGGGGCGTGGCGCACCATGGCCCAGCCGAACTCGACCGGCGCGAAGGCCTTGGCCTTTTCGTGCATCGAGTGTTCGGATCGCCACCACCATTGCTGATGGACATAGGGGCCGTGGGCGGGGTCCATCAGGCCGACGACGGCGTGGTCGATATGGCTGTCGAAATCCATCGCCTCGACCAGTTTCGGCTGGCCGCCCACGACGCCTGGGAAGACCGGCGGTTCGTGATCCGGCGCCATCGGATCGCGGGCGTCCGACGCCATCCAGACGAAGACGATCCCCTGGCTCTCGCGCACCGGATAGGACCGGACGCGGATGCGGTCCGCCTCGAAGGCCTGATCCTCGACCAGGGAGGGAATCCTGGCGCAGACGCCGTCGGGCCGAAAGCGCCAGCCGTGATAGGGGCATTCGATGGTCTCGCCCTCGCCGGGCTTTTCGACCAGCCGACCGGCCGACAGGGGCGCGGCGCGGTGCGGACAGATGTCGCGCATCGCATAGACCTGGCCCGCGCGGGTGCGCCCGACCAGCACCGGCTCGCCCATGATCTCGTAGCGTTTCAAGCTGGCGGGCGCGACGTCCCGGCCCAGGGCGACGAAATACCAGGCGTCGGCGACGAATCCCTTGCCGAAGGCGGTCGGCGGGGCCTTGGCGGCGCGGGCGGAAGGCTGGACAGGTTCGGCGGTCATGACCGGCTGTTTACCAGCGCTGCGGGCCGAGCCATAGACCCCTGCCGGGGCAAGGCTCGGACGGTTTGTCCAAGCGGCGCCTTTCCCCGACCGGCCGGACGCGGTTAAATCGGATCGAAGAGCGCCGCACACGGCGTCGAAGGGATGTTTCGCCATGTTCAGAATGCTCGCCGCCGCCGCCGCCGTCGCCGTCGCCGTCCTGGCCGCCCCCGCCATGGCCCAGGCCCAGGCCCAAGACCGGGCCCACCCCCAAGCGATCTTTGAATCCGACCGCATCCAGGTCCGGGTCGATGGAGATATGGACGGGCGCGACATCATCCTGATCCCCGGCCTCAGTTCCTCGCCCGAAATCTGGCAGGGGACGGTCGACCATCTGACGGCGCAGGACGGCGCGGGCTGGCGCGTGCACCGCATCCAGGTCAACGGGTTCGCCGGGGCTCCGGCCGGCGCGAACGCCCAGACGGGACCGGCCCCGACGCCCGTCGCGGCTCCCGCAGCCGAGGAGATCGCCCGCTACATCCGCGAACAGGGCCTGTCCCGCCCCGCCGTCGTCGGCCATTCGATGGGCGGGACCATCGGCCTGATGCTGGCGGCGCGCCATCCCGATCAGGTCGGGCGTCTGATGGTGGTGGACATGATCCCCTTCATGGGGGCGATGTTCTCGGGCCCCGGCGCGACCGCCGAGACCGTAGCCCCGGTCGCGGACCAGATCTGGGCCGCCCAGTCGAACAGTCCGCGCGAAGCCTATGTGGCCCAGGCCACGGCCTCCATCACCGGCATGATCAACACCGAAAGCCGCCGCGAAGAGGCGCTTGAAGACATGAGGCGAAGCGACCAGAAGGTCTCGGCCGCCGCCTTCCGCGAACTGGTCGCCACCGACCTGCGCTCCGAACTGCCGCGGATCACCGCCCCGACCGAGGTGCTGTACGTCAAGTTCAACGACGCCCGCATGACGCCCGAGATCACCGACGCCGTCTATCAGGCGTCCTACGCCGGCCTACCGGGCGCGGCCCTGAAGCGGATCGACGACAGCGCCCATTTCGTCATGTTCGACCAGCCCCAGGCCTTCTACGGCGCGCTGGACGCCTTCCTGGCGAAATAGACGCCGTGACCCATCCGTCTGCGGAACGGATCGTCGACCTTTATCGGGACAAGGCCGACGACTGGGTCCGGGATCGAGGCGCGACCCTGTATTGCGGCGAGGGCGGGGTGGACGAAGCGATCTGGCTGGATCGCTTCGCCGCCGACCTGTCCGCAGGGGCGACGATTCTGGACGCCGGCTGCGGTTCGGGCTGGCCTATTGGGGCCGCTCTGCTGGAGCGGGGGCTTCAGGTGACGGGGGTGGATGCGTCGCCGGGCCTGATCGCCCATGCTCAGGCGACTGTGCCGATGGGTGTGTGGTCGGTTGGAGATATGCGGGAGTCCCTGCCTCCAGGTCCGTTCGACGGCGTTCTGGCTTGGCACAGCCTGTTTCATCTCAGCCCCGACGATCAGAGGAAGGTGCTGCCGAAACTGGCGGCGTGCGTCGAAGAAGGCGGGCGGCTGATGTTCACCTCCGGCCAGGCCCACGGTGAGACCATCGGCGACTGGCGGGGCGAGCCGCTCTATCACGCCAGTCTGGGGCCAGAGGCCTATCGCGCCCTGCTGATCGACGCCCGCTTGCGCGTGGAATACGACGGAGCGGAAACCGGCGTCTGGCTGGCCGAGCGCGCCTTTCTTTCGGCGAAATAGCCGCTCACGATCCCGTGAAGTCGGCGGGACCATTTCGGCGGGCGTTCATACGCGATACACAGCCGATGAACGAGAACTCGCCCAGCGCGGCATCTGAAGGACGGACATGGCGGGACCGGTGAATGCGGGCGGACCACAGGCGCAGGGCAAGCCCCGCCGGTCGGCCCTGGGACGGTTGTTCTACTGGAGCGCGGTCCTGGCGGTGTGGGGGCTGATCTTCCTGGTGGTCTTCTTCGCCGTCTTCGCGCGCGGCCTGCCCGACACCTCCAGCCTGTATCAGGCCGATCGCCAGCCCTCGATCACCTATCTGGATCGCAACGGCGCCCTGATCGCGACGCGGGGCACGCAGATGGCGCCGCCCGCCGATCTGGACGCCCTGCCAGACTATGTGCCGGCCGCCTTCATCGCCATCGAGGACCGGCGCTTCTATCACCACCCCGGCTTCGACCCCATCGGCATGATGCGGGCCATGGCCACCAATGTCCGCGCCGGTCGGGTGGTGCAGGGCGGATCGACCCTGACGCAGCAGCTGGCCAAGAACCTGTTCCTGACGCCCGACCAGAACATGCGCCGCAAGGTGCAGGAGCTGATGCTGGCCGTCTGGCTGGAGATGAAATTCTCCAAGAAGGAAATCCTGGCCCTGTATCTGAACCGGGTCTATTTCGGCGCCGGCGCCTATGGGATCGAGGCGGCGTCGCAACGCTATTTCGACAAGTCGGCCAAGGATCTGACGGTCGGAGAGGCCGCCCTGCTGGCGGGCCTTCTGAAGGCGCCGTCGCGCTATTCGCCGGTGTCCGAAAGCGAGCGCGCCGCCGCCCGCGCCACCGTCGTCCTGAACGAGATGGAGGAGGCCGGGGTCATCACCGCCGCCCAGCGCGAACAGGCCGTGACCCAGCCGGTCATCGTCTCGCGCACCCTGGCGACGCAGCACGCCCAGTATTTCATCGACTGGCTGGACAAGTCGATCCGCGGCCTGGTCGGCGAACCGTCCGAGGACATGGTGGTCGAGACCACCCTGGACCTGACGCTGCAGACGGCGGCCGAACGGTCGGTGCGCCGCATCCTGGACCGCGACGGCGGACGCGGCGTGCAGCAGGCGGCCCTGGTCGCCCTGGACGGCGACGGGCGGGTGCGCGCCATGATCGGCGGTTCGTCATACGCCGACAGCCAGTTCAACCGCGCGGTCGATGCGCGCCGTCAGGCCGGGTCGGCCTGGAAGCCCTTTGTCTATCTGGCGGCGATGGAGGCCGGCTATACGCCCCAGACCCCGGTGGTCGATCAGCCGATCACCATCGGCGCCTGGTCGCCCAAGAACTATTCCGGCACGTTCAGCGGGCCGATGACCATCGCCCAGGCCGTGGCCCAGTCGACCAATACGGTGGCGGCCCAGGTCGCCGACCAGGTCGGGCGCGACAGCGTTGCCCGCGCCGCCCGACGCCTGGGCATCGAAAGCCGCATCGGCCTGGAGCCGGCCATGGCCCTGGGCGCCGTGGAGGTGTCGCCGCTGGAGATGGCGACCGCCTATGACGCCTTCGCCAACGGCGGGCGCCGCGTCGAAGCCTATGGCATAAGCCGCATCCGCACCCCCCAGGGCCGCGTCATCTATCAGCGCGACAGCGGCCAGAGCGGCCAGGCCATCAACAATCCGCCGCTCTATTACATGAACCAGATGCTGCGCGGCGTGGTGACGGGCGGATCGGGCCGGTCGGCGGCCATCCCGGGCCGCGATCTGGCGGGCAAGACCGGCACGACCTCGGACTACAAGGACGCCTGGTTCGTCGGCTACACCGGCGGCTTCGTCGCCGCCGTCTGGGTGGGCAAGGACGACAACACCGCCATGCGCGGCGTGACCGGCGGGTCGTCGCCCGCCGCCATCTGGAAGGGCTTCATGGAGGCGGCCCTGCCGCGCCTGGACGCCCCGGCCATCCCCAACGGCCCGCCCATGCCCGAAGGCTGGGTCGCGCCCGATCCGGTCGGCGACCTGATGAGCGGCCTGGACCAGGGCGGCGCCCTGGTCGAACCGGTCGATCCCGATCAGGGCGAACCCTATGTGGAGCAGCCGGGCGTCGCCGTTCAGCCGATCCCGCAAAGACAGCCGACGCCCCAGCAGCCGGTCCGGCCCCTCGGGGCGCCGCCCGCCCAGCAGCCCGAAGGCCGCCCCGCCCCCGAACGCAAGCCGGACGCCCTTTTCTTCTGAGCGCCCTTCTCCTTCCCGCCGCGCAAGCGGTGGGGACGGGACCGCGAAGCGGTGGAGGGGCGACACCACGGATGTTTGCGATGCGGCCAAGGCCCTCCTTCGCGGCGCGAAGCCGCGCCGCACCTCGCCCCATGAAATGGGGAGGAGAGGGGCGTCTTTATCGCCCCACCGCGTGCAGGGCGCCGCCGTAATCCTTCAGCCATTTGCGCCAGGGGCGATGGTCTCCGACCAGTCGCTCCACCACCGACCAATAGGCCGGGCTGTGGTCGGCGTGGACCAGATGGGCGACCTCGTGGGCGGCCAGATAGTCGATGACCGGGGGCGGGGCCATGACGACGCGCCAGGAATAGCGGATGGTGCGGTTGTGCGGGCTGCACGAGCCCCAGCGCGAGCGGGTGTCGGCGATGGAGACCTGGACCGGCCTCTGGCCCAGCGTCCGCAGATGATGGTCGGTGCGCTCGACCAGGGTCTGGCGCGCCTCGCGTTTCAACAGGTTCTCGACCCGGCGGGCATAGGCCTCGCCCTCGCCGCCCGAGCGGATGACCGTTCCGTCCTCGACCAGGCGCGCGGCCCCGGCGCCGGGGACGGCCTCCAGCCGCACGGGGCGACCGCGCAGAGAGATGACCTGGCCCGGTTCCAGCGGCCGGCTCCTGGGGTGCACCGCCAGCCGTTCGCCGATCCAGACGGCCTTGGTGCGGGCGAAGGCGACGGCCTGGATCAGGCCGCGTTCGGTGGGGGCGATCACCACCGCCTCGCCCGCGCGCGTGTCGATCCGCACCGACAGGCGCCGGGCGCGCGGATTGACGGACAGTCTCAGGGTCGGGCCGGAACCTGAGTCCCCGCCCGCCGCGTCAAGCGGCAGTCGCTGACCGTTGCGATATGCCACTCAGGGCCTCGTTCTGGGCGATGAAATCGCGGACGCGGGGATAGATCTCGTCGCGGAAGCGACGGCCGTTGAACACGCCGTAGTGGCCCACGCCCGGCTGGACGTAGAGGACGCGGCGATCGTCGGGGATGTTGGGGCACAGGCCGTGCGCGGCCTGGGTCTGGCCGACGCCGGAGATGTCGTCCTTCTCGCCCTCGACCGTCATCAGCAGATGCTGCTGGAAGACGATGTCGATGGTCTGGAGATAGAATTCCTCGGTCAGGTCCAGCACCGACAGATATTCGTCGTAGAATTCCTCGTGCTTCTCCACCCCGTCGCCGTCGCCGGCGATCAGGCTGTTGAAATAGTCCCAGTGGGCGTCGCGGTGGCGCGCCTCGTTCATCGACATGAAGCTGTAGAGCTGGACGAAGCCCGGATAGACCCGCCGCCCGAACCCCGCATAGGGCAGGGGCACGGTGTGGATCATGTTGGACCTGAACCAGGTGAAGGGCTTTTCCTCCGCCAGTTGGTTGGTCACGGTCGGGGACAGGCGGGCGTCGATGGGCGAGCCCATGAAGGTCATGGACAGGGGCCGGTTCTCGTCCCCGTCCTCGGCCATCACGGCGGCGGCGGCCAGGACGGGCGGGCCGGGCTGGCAGACGCCGACCACATGGGGGCGGCCGCCCATCTCGGCCAGCATCAGCCGGATGTGGTCGATGTAGTCGAAGAAGTCGAACCGCCCCTCCAACACCGGGACCTGCCGGGCGTTGGTCCAGTCGGTGACATAGACGTCGTGGTCCTGAAGGAAGGCCTCGACCGTGCCGCGCAGCAGGGTGGCGTAGTGGCCCGACAGCGGCGCCACGATCAGGACCGCAGGTCCGGCGGCGGGCTTTCCGGCGCGTTTCAGGTCGCCGATGTTGCGCGCGAACCGGATCAGGCGGCACCAGGGGCTTTGCCAGATGACCTGCTCGGCGGTGCGGACGGCCTTGCCGCCGATCTCCAGCGTCTCCAGCCCCCAGGCCGGCTTGCCGTAGCGCCGCGTCACGCTTTCGAACAGTTCGGCCGAGGCGTAGGCGGTGCGGCCGATGGCGGTGTCGGCCGCCGGATTAAGCGGCGAGGTCCAGAAGCTTCGGGCCATCTGGGCGCCGATGCGGAACGGCAGGGCCGACTGGTAGGCGAGTTCGTGAAAGGCGTAGAGCATGACGATCCGTTACGGCCTGGCGCCGCTCTGACGCAGGGCAACATAGAACGCATCGTCCTGCAAAAGGATTATGGGGTGGGCCTTATCCCCGCGCCATGGCCTGTTCGATGATCCTGGTCGTCTTGTCGGGTCCCATTCCATAGGCGACGGCCGTGCGGAACCGTCCGTCCGGCCCCATCAGATAGACGGTCAGGGAGTGGTTCATCGTATAGGTCTCGCCCTCGCCGACCTTCTGGTAGAAGGCGCGATAGGCCTTGGCCGCCTGGGCCACCTGTTCGGGCGTGCCTGTCAGGCCGATGGTCCCCTTGGGAAAGCCGTCCGACGACAGATAGTCCTTCAGCATCTGCGGCGTGTCGCGCTCGGGATCGACGCTGACGAAGACGATCTGGAGATCACGCGCCTTGTCGCCCAGTCGCTGCTGCACCGCAGCCAGTTCGGCCAGGGTGGTGGGGCAGTATTCCGGGCAGTAGGTGAAGCCGAAGAAGACCAGGCTCCATTTGCCGTTCAGCATCGTCTGGTCGACCGTCCGGCCGTCCTGGTTCACGAGCTGGAAATCGCCGCCGATCAGGGGTTGTCCGGTCGAGGCGATCTCGGCGCCGTTCGACGGGCCGCCGCGGCCGCCGACCACGACCACGGTGACGATGGCAAGGGCGACCGCCGCGGCGATGCAGGCGCCGGCGAACAGCAGGATGGAACGACGCGGCATGACGACCCTCTCACGAAACGGCTTCGACCGGTCTATAGAAGTCGCGTGACCTCGACAGAAGCCCGCATCGCGCCGCATGGCGCCTCATCGCCCCAGACTTTGGCGCCCTTCGCCCTGGCGTCCGATCCGCTGGAGGGGTGGCGCGACGCGCCGCGCCGGGGGCGGGGCTTTTCGCTCAGGACGCTGATCGTGCTGCGCTGGCTGACCATTCTGGGCCAGAGCGCGGCGATCCTGACGGCGCACCAGGTGCTGCACTTCCCCCTGCCGCTATGGCCCTGCCTGATCGTGATCGCCGTCAGCGCGGCGGTGAACGTGGGGGCCATGGCGCGGGTCAGGAGGCTGGAAGCGAGCCTGCCCGACGGCAAGCAGACCGCGATCCACCTGGGCTTCGACATCTTCCAGCTGGGCGTGCTGCTGGCCCTGACCGGGGGCCTGGAAAACCCGTTCTGCCTGCTTCTGGTGGCGCCGGTGACGATCGCGGCGGCGGCCCTGCCCGCGCGCCAGGCCCTGATGCTGGGGGTGCTGGCCCTGGTGGCCGTGGGCGTCCTGTTCTTCTGGTCCGAGCCGCTGCCGTGGCGGCCCTACGAGGATTTCCACCTGCCCCTGCTCTATCGGCTGGGCATGGCCATGGCCCTGGTGACGGGCGTGGTGTTCACCGCCGGCTACGCCTGGCGGGTGGCGGCGGACGCGGAGAAACTCGAACTGGCCCTGGCCACCACCCAGGACGTGCTCCAGCGCGAACAGCGGCTGGCGGCCTTGGGCGGACTGGCGGCGGCGGCGGCGCACGAACTGGGCACGCCGCTGGCGACCATCCAGGTCGTGGCCAAGGAGCTGCAGCGGGCCTCGGCGCCCGACAGCGACGCGGCCGAGGACGCCGCGCTGATCCTGCAACAGGCCGAACGATGCCGGGGCATACTGACCCAGTTGTCGCAACAGCCCGAGGGCGACGACGCGCTGTACGCCGACGTGTCGCTGAAGGCCCTGCTGGAAGAGGTGGTGGAGCCGCACCGGGGGTTCGACCTGGCCTTCGACGTCCTGGTCAAGACCCCGCCCGGCCAGCCGGCGCCGCGCGTGCGGCGGATGCCCGAGGTGGTCCACGGCCTCTCCACCCTGGTCGAGAACGCCGCGGACTTCGCCGCAACCACCGTGCGGGTCCAGGCCGTGGTCGACGCCGGCTGGATCGAGATCGACATCCTGGATGACGGGCCGGGCTTTTCCAGCGACATCCTGCCCCGGCTAGGCGAGCCCTATGTCACCAGCCGGCCCCAGGGCAAGGCGCGCCAGGCCCTGGCCGCCCAGATCGCCGCCGCCGCCCGTCCGTCCAGGCGCCGCGTCCCCGCGACGGGCGGTCTGGAGGCCCCCGTCGCCCCCAGCCAGGGCGGCATGGGACTGGGCTTCTTCATCGCCCGCACCCTGTTGGAACGCACCGGCGGATCGGTCAGCGTCGGCCAGGGCCTGCCCCAGCCCGGCGCCGCGCCCGAAGCCAAGGCCGTCCCGCGGGGCGCGCGCGTCGCGGTGCGCTGGGCCCGGCCCGCGCTGGAGGTTGCGGCGTGACCGGACGCTGGGTCGAAGCGTCGCAGGCCAAACCCCGGCCTTGACCCGCGCGTCGCCGCTCCCGACTTGAAGAGGCAGGAGAAATCACGACCATGTCCGAACTCGAAACCCGCATCGCCGCCCTGCCCGACAAGTCGCTGTTGCTGCTGGACGACGACCAGGCCCTGCGGACCCGAATGGGCCGGGCGCTGGAGGCGCGGGGTTTTCAGGTGACTACCGCCGAGTCCGTTTCCGAGGCGACGCAGCTGTTGCGCGACGCGGCCCCGGCCTTCGCCGTCCTGGACATGCGGCTGGAGGACGGCAACGGGCTGAAGATCGTCGAGGCGGTGCGCGAAAAGCGTCAGGACGCCCGCATTGTCATGCTGACCGGCTATGGCGCCATCGCCACCGCCGTCGCGGCGGTCAAGGCCGGCGCCGTCGACTATCTGTCCAAGCCCGCCGACGCCGACGACGTCGTCAAGGCGCTGCTGGCCTCAGGCGAGACGCCCGAGCCGCCGGAAAACCCGATGAGCGCTGATCGGGTCCGCTGGGAGCATATCCAGCGCGTCTATGAACTGTGCGACCACAATGTCTCGGAGACCGCGCGGCGCCTGGGCATGCACCGCCGCACCCTGCAACGCATCCTGGCCAAGCGCGCGCCGCGATAAGCGGGTTCAGTCTTCGTCATCCACCGCGTCGGGGATTTCCGGCGTGACGACGGTCGGGGCGATGGTCCTGATCTCGCCCAGCTTGGCGCCGGGGAAGGCCATGAGAACGGCCTGGACGAAGGGATTGGCCTCCACCTCCGCCCGTTCGGCGGCGCGGGCCTTCTTCTGCTGTTCGATCAGGGTCTCGCCGCCGCCCTGGCCGTTGGCGGCGATCAGCCATGTCCGGCCGGTCCATTCGCGCAGGCGCGCGGCCAGTTTGCGCGCCAGTTCGACCGGCGCCCCCTGGACGCTTTCGTAGACGATGGCGCCGGGCTTGAACGAGACCGGCTTGACGAACCGCTCCACATCCATCTGCAATCCGACCTCGCGCTTTTCGCCGATCAGGGCCACGACCTGTTCGAAGGTCTGCGGATCGGGAAGGGCGGGGGCCATGACCGGGCGCGCCGCCAGTTGCGCCGAGGTTCCGCCGCCTCCGCCTGCGCCGCCGCGCGGGCCTGCGCCGCCGCCCAGCGGCTCGCCCGACTGAAGCCGTTTCAGCGCCTCTTCCGGGCCGGGCAGGTCGGCGGCGTAGGCCAGGCGGACGATGGCCATTTCGACCGCATCGGCCGGATTGGGCGCCCGTCGCACCTCGTCCAGCGCCTTCAGCAGCATCTGCCAGGTGCGCGACAGGGTCGCGGCCGGAATGGCCGCGCCCAGCGCCGCCAGCTTCTGCGCCTGGTCGTTCGGCAGCCGCGTCGCGTTCGGCCCCAGCATCTTGGCGACCGAGGCCGCGTGGCAATGCTCCAGCAGGTCGTTGGTCACCTGAACCGGATCGGCGCCGAAGCCGTACAGGATGCGGAAACTCTCCAGCGCCTCGGGCGTGCGGCCGGCCATGATGCTTTCGAACAGGGCGATGGTCTGGGTGCGGTCGGCCAATCCCAGCATGTCGCGCACCGTATCGGTCTTGACCGTTTCGCCCCTCTCGGCCTGGACCAGGGCCTGGTCCAGCAGCGACAGGCCGTCGCGCACCGACCCTTCCGCCGCGCGCGAGATCAGGGCCAGGGCGTCGGCCTCGATCTTCATGCCCTCGCGGTCGGCGATCCGGCCCAGGTGCTCGACCAGGATCTCCGGCTCGACGCGGCGCAGGTCGAACCGTTGGCACCGGCTCAGGATCGTCACCGGGACCTTGCGGATCTCGGTGGTGGCGAAGATGAATTTGGCGTGGGGCGGGGGCTCCTCCAGCGTCTTCAGCAGGGCGTTGAACGCCTGCGTCGACAGCATGTGGACCTCGTCCAGCACATAGACCTTGTAGCGCGCCTCGACCGGGGCATACCGAACGCTTTCCAGGATGTCGCGGATGTCGTTGACGCCGGTGTGGGACGCTGCGTCCATCTCCATCACGTCCATGTGCTGGCCGGCCATGATGGCGGCGTCGTGCCGGCCGTGGGCGGTCAGGGTCAGGGACGGCCGGTCGATGGTCTCCGTCTCGTTGTTCAGGGCGCGGGCCAGCAGGCGGGCGGTGGTCGTCTTGCCGACGCCCCGCACCCCGGTCAGCATGAAGGCGTGGGCGATCCGGCCGGTGGCGAAGGCGTTGGTCAGGGTGCGCACCATCGCCTCCTGCCCGATAAGGTCCTCGAAGGTGCGCGGCCGGTATTTGCGGGCCAGCACCTGGTAGGCGGCGCCGTCCTCAGGCGCCGGCTCGGGGGACGGCTTCGCAGGCGCCGAGGCGACGGCGGGCGCAGGCGGTTCGGGCGCGAGGGGCGGGGCGCCGAACATGTCGTCGGTGTTCTGATCCCGCTCGGCGACCTCGTCCTCTTCCCAGGGCGGGCCGTCCGGATTCGTGTGGCTGTCCGTCATGGCGACAGTCTTACAGCGGGTCAGGGGCGGGGCGAAGCGATTCCCGTCTTCTTGGACGGCTCGCTGGCGGCGTCAGAGATCAAGCGCGTGCTCGGCGGCCAGATCGGCCAGCCTGACCATCGGCCGTGGACCCCAATGGGCGATGACCTCGCTGGCGGCCAGGGAGCCCAGCTTTCCAGCCTGTTCCAGGGTCAGGCCGCGCGCCAGCCCCAGCAGGAAGCCGGCGGCGTACTGGTCGCCGGCGCCAGTTGTGTCGATCACCTTGTCGACCGGGCAGGCGGCGACGGCGACGCGATCGTCGCCCCGGATCACCACCGAGCCGGCCGCGCCGCGCGTGACGGCGGCGATCTCGACGATGGCGGCCAGTCGCGCGGCGGCCGCGTCGAAGTCCTCCGTCTCGAACAGGGCGCCCAGTTCGGCCTCGTTGGCCAGGACGATGTCGGCGGACTGTTCGATGAAGGCGAGCAGTTCGGCGCGCCAGCGGGCGACGACGAAGGTGTCGGACAGGGTGATGGCGACCTTGCGGCCCGCCTTGTGCGCGGCGGCGGCGGCGCGTTCGAAGGCGGCGCGGGCGGGCGCCGGATCGAACAGATAGCCTTCCAGATAGACGATCTCGCTGGCGCCGATCAGGGCCTCGTCGATGTCGTCGGCGTAAAGCTGGTTCGCCGCGCCCAGGAAGGTCGCCAT
>NZ_QFNM01000014.1 GCF_003248455.1 Brevundimonas sp. | reverse complement strand
ATGATCTGCTCTTCCGTGAATCTCGCTCGTTTCATTCCGTCCGTCCTTTCAAGGGGCGGACTCTAGCTCCGCGTGGAGGAAATTCTCAGGGGCACGTCAACCCGGTTCAAGCGCGAGCTCATGGACGCGCTTCAAGCGGCCTATCGTCAACCGATAACCGGTGAAGTCGAACTATTTGACGAAGCGCCCGACTCTGTCCGGTTCACGATGTTGCTGCAGGACGAGGACTGGAAAACGAGTCTGGCTGGCGCTCTCGCGCCGTGAGCTGGCCAACCGCCGCGAGAAGTCAATCGCCGCAGCCGTGGCCGGCAGCATGAAGCCGATTGACCTGATCACATCGCGCCGGGTGCATCTGGCCCGGTTTTCTAATCGAAGTGGGGCCGAGGGAGAGCGCACCGCCGCCTTGATTCAGTCTGACTGGACCGAGCGCCCGCGTGGGGCCGCGCTCGCAGGGCTTCTCGCGGCGCTCAAGCGCGACGGCGTCATCCTCAAAGCCTCGAGTTTCGACGCGCTCGCGACCCCCTCTCCCTTGGACTACATTGATCAGGAGCGGCTGCGATCGCAGCTGGCCCTCACCACCTTCATTGAAATCAAGACGGCGAACCAGCCACGGGTCAAACCCGGTTTCGCGGGGTTCTTTTTTGCACTTACTGAGGCGGAGATCCAAGCCGCTAATCAGCTGGGAGAACGCCACCGGGTGGCGCTGTTCAACAAGCTGACCGGAGAGCTCTTGCTGACTTCCGTACCAGAGATCCTGTCGCGAAGCCGGTCGACGAACTGGCAGGTCTCGGTTCAGCTTTAGGCTGGAGACCGGTGGGGCTCCCCCAGTCGGCCTTCCCCGCTCACATTCGTTTCCGTGTGGAAAGATGGTAAACCAAGTCGATCGCCTGGCTGTTGAGACGCAGGGGGTCGCCTGTCTCCAGCGGTGGGCCTACCGGCTGAAGGACGACAAGCGGGAGGCTAGCTTCCAGATGGCCGGCGACGCCATCCATTTCTCGTCGCATCGCGCGAAGCGCCAACGGTCGTTGCGCTTCTGCTGACCGTACTAGCTCTTGCTCGACTTCGACCTCTGGTTGAGATAGCCGTAATAGACGCGCGAGGGGCCATATGTATCTACACTCTTACCGTCTCAAGAACTACCGACGGCTACGCGACGTCCGCGTTGAGCTCGCACCGGATATCTCGATTTTCGTTGGAGCAAACAACAGCGGGAAGACATCCGCCACGCAAGCCATCATCATGTTCTTGTCAGGTGCGAAGGACCGTTTTTCACTTTTTGACTTCAGCTCCAACACGTGGAGAGAGCTGAATGTTCTGGAGGAAGGTGACACTGCTGAAGACACAAACGCCGTCATCCCGGCGATCAGCTTGGACCTTTGGTTTGAGGTAACCGAATCTGATCTGTATCTGGCCATCCCAATCCTCCCGAGCACCGCGTGGGCGGGCAACATGGTCGGGGTCCGCGTCGAACTCGCCGCCAAAAATGGCGGCGAACTCCTCCAACGCTATCGCCAGCAGAAGCAGACAGCACTCGCACATGCAGCCGCGCTACCGGAAAGCAGCGGTAACTATGTGCCGTGGCCCAAGTCGCTCACGGACTACTTGGAGAAGGAGCTCCATAGCGAGTTCGAGCTCCGTTATTCGGTCCTTGACCGTGCACAGTTCAACGACGAGTTGGTCGCCAACGAAGGCTATGAGCCAGCACTCATCGCCGGTGAATTGAGCGGCGCAGCTGTCCTAAAATCACTTGTCCGCGTCGATTGTCTCAACGCTCAGCGCCACCTCGCGGACCCCTCGTCGCGCACCGAAGGAAGTGCTGGCAGATCGGAAGACCTGTCACGCCGCCTGAGCCGATTTTATCAGCGAAATTTAGAGCAGCGCGAAGAAGACCACTCCGCCCTCGCCGCCCTCTTCGCGTCAGAGGTCGGACTGAACCAGCACCTGATGGATGTCTTCGCGCCGACGCTCGAACGGATAGCGACCCTTGGATATCCGGGCCTGAATAATCCACGTCTGGAGATCAAGTCTGCGCTGAACCCCGCGTCGGTCATGAGCCAGGACGCGCGCATCCATTACATTCTTGGCGATGGTGACGATGCCACGCGACTTCCGGATACTTACAATGGCTTGGGCTTCAAGAACCTCATCTACATGGTTGTGGAGATCCTCGACCTCCAAGCGAAATGGGTGGCGGAGGAAGAGAAACGCCCCCCTCTGCACCTGATTTTTATTGAGGAGCCGGAAGCGCACCTCCATGCCCAGCTGCAGCAAGTCTTTGTGCGAAATGTCCTCAGCCTATTGAGCCTGCCTGGCGAGATCGAGGGCGCGTTCGCCAGCCAAGTAGTCGTCACAACTCACTCCCCGCATGTGCTCTACGAGCGCGGCTTCGCACCAATCCGCTACTTCCGCCGGCACGTGGTCGATCAAGAGCAGACGACCCAGGTGTTGAACCTCTCCGCGTTCCAGCCCGGCGACGCTCCCAAGGACCGCGACTTTCTCCAGCGCTATTTGAAACTGACGCACTGCGATTTGTTTTTCGCCGACGCTGCGATCTTGGTGGAGGGCAACGTCGAACGCCTTCTCATGCCGCTGATGATCGAGAAGGAAGCCACCGGCTTGCGTTCGGCCGCCCTTTCGATCTTGGAGGTTGGCGGTGCATTCGGTCATCGGTTCAAGGAGCTCATTGAGTTCTTGGGCATCACCACGTTGATCGTAACCGACATCGACAGCGTAACCGCTGCGGCAGACCCGACCGTGACCGAAGAGGATGATTCCGAAGACGAAGAGGAAATCGAATTCGAGGTTCCTGCGGATCAGGCCGCCGATCCGGCGGTCAAGCGGTATGGCAAAGCCTGCCTGCCCAGCACGGCCGGTGCCGAAACGTCAAATCAGACCCTCATTCAGTGGCTGCCGAAGAGGCGCACCATTGCGGAGCTTCTCGCCGCAACGGCGGATGAAAAGACGGCCGATCTAATCGGCTCAGAGCCCTCCAAGGTAATGGTCACCTATCAGACGGCAACCGACGTCACCTGGGGCGGTCAGACGACGTCGTTCTGTGGTCGTACGCTTGAAGAGGCCTTTGGTCTTGAGAACGCCGCGTGGTGCCAAGCGGCTGAACAGAAACCTGTGGGTCTCAAACTTCGGAAGCCAGCCGTTGACCCGATGGCGCTTGCTCTAGGCCTGCACAAGCGTGTGGGCGGAAAGGGCTTCGACAAAACCAAGTTCGCACTCCAGGTCCTCGCTGCAAACAAGGATGCTTGGGTGTCGCCGGGTTACATTCGAGCCGGGCTCCTATGGCTCGCGGAGCAGGTCGATCTGGAGGTCGAGCAGGAGGCGGATGCCATCGTCGAGGCGGCCGAGGCGGTCGACGGAGCTCCGCATGAGTAGCAGTCGCGCGAACAAGCCCGACACTGCGGCAGACCTTGAACTCGCCACATGCCTCTTGGGAGCGGAACTGCGTTGCTTCGTGATGGTCGCTGGCGCGGGTTCCGGCAAAACGACCTCGTTGGTGAAGGCGCTTGCGACCACAGTCGCCACCCACGGCAAAACGCTAAAACTGCGACGCCAACGCATCGCGTGCATCACCTACACGGAGGTCGCGGCCGGGGAAATTTGGGCCGATGTTGGGAATAATCCGCTGGTTCACGTCTCGACGATCCATAGCTTCCTCTGGTCGATCACGCGCTCATTTCAGCGGGACATTAAAGCCTGGGTTCTGCGCCGCATCGGTGAAAGGATCGACGACCTGACTGCGACGGCGGCCGGCTACGGCCCGCGCGTTCAGCAGCGCACCCGCGACAAAAACCAGCGTGACATCGCGCGGTACGAGGCGGCGACTGCCGAGGTGCAAAGCGTGAAAAACTTCACCTACGGCACTGGCAGTGACTACCCAAAAGGCATTCTCGGGCACGACGACATCATTCGTATGGCGACGGACCTTATGCGCGAGCGCCCACTTTTTCGGACGTTGGTAGCGCAGCAGTTTCCGTTCGTTTTCGTCGATGAAAGTCAGGACACTCAAGAGGCTGTTGTAGAAGCCTTGAAGGCTGTCGCAGCCCAAGCTGGCAACCGCTTCTGCCTTGGCTTCTTCGGTGACCCGATGCAGCAGATCTATCCCACCGGAATCGGGCCGATCACGCTGGAGAACGGCTGGCTACTGATTGAGAAGGAGGAGAATTTCCGTTGCCCGCGCACCGTGCTTAACGTTGCGAACGCCATTCGACGTGATGGTGATGACCTGGTCCAGATTGGAGGGCGGAGTGCGGAAGTCGACGGCGTCCGTGCGGTCGTTGAAGGTTCGGCTCGCATCTTTGTTCTTCCGGCCGATGGGCGGCGAAACGAACGTCTTGCAGCGGTGCGAGGCTTCGTAGCGCGCGAGGACCAGAACCCAGCCTGGGCAGACGGACCCGATGCTGACTTCAAAATGCTCGTGATCGTCCATCGCATGGCAGCCGATCGCCTAGGCTTCGGCGCGCTGTACGCCGCGATGAATGATAAAGCGCCAAGCGCGTTCAAAGACGGATTTCTCGACGCTTCAGCTTGGCCGATCCGACCATTCGAGAGCTTCGTCCTTCCACTTACTGAGGCGTTGGAAGCCGGCGACGAGTTCGCGGCGATGTCGCTGCTGCGGAAGCAGTGTCCATTGCTTGAGAAAGACAGTCTTCCGAAGGCCGGCGTGGCTGCGCTTCTGGCCAAGCTCCGAACAGCGAGCGCGCATTTACAAGCACAAATGCAGGCCGGATCTGGGGCGTCTGTTGGTGACGTCTTCACCCATCTACGGGACGCACGGCTTCTCACACTCGATCCACGCCTCTTGGCATTTCTGGATGATCGCGCCCCAGCGCAGCCACAGGCTGCTGAGGGCGACGAGGATGAGGAAGATGGCGGTCGCGAGATCGCAGCGATGGACGCTCTCCTCCGATGTGCTGCCTCTGAGTTTCGAGGCTATCGCGGGTACATTCAGCAGCTCTCGCCCTTCTCAACGCAGCAAGGCATCAAAGGTGCGGAGTTCGAACGAGTGCTAGTCGTGCTCGATGACGATGAGGGTACGCACGTTCAGTTCTCGTACGACAAGTACTTCGGCGTGAAGGCTCCCTCGGCCCGCGATCTGGAAAACATGCGTGAAGGCAAGCCAACATCCGTCGATCGCACTCGACGACTTTTCTACGTGTGCTGCACACGGGCTCTGACCGACCTCATCGTCGTGTATTTCGCGCCCTCGACGGCGGACGCGGAACGTCAGGTCAGAGCTTCCGGCATCTTCCCAGATGCGGCCGTTTACGACGGAGCAGCCTTGGCTTAGCGCTAACGCGGTTAGGACGCTTTGAACAGGATCTCCCTTCACAGCGCAGTCCGCTCACGGCTTCAGTTTGGCGAGCGTTATGACAACGGTCCGGACGCGATCAACCCAGCTCGCTTCCGTCGCCTTCGGCTGGCGTGCAGCTCCACTCCATGGCGTTTCCACAGCGGCAAATGTCCGCTTCCAGTACACTGTTCAACGACCGCTCCTGGCGCGTTATAGGCCTTAGGCGTAGAGCGGCGGTCGGTAATCGCCGCTTTGGCGACGAGCACGTTAGGTGCGCTTGGCTCTAGGAGCCGCCTCTGGTGGCTGGAACCAAGCCTATGCGTCCAAGGCTTCCACAATCTGATCAACACTCACGATCGCCAGTCGTTGGAACATATGGCGAACTCGGCTATGGTCTGGATACGGATTCGTGTTGGCCATTTCGGCCGAAGGACAATCGGTTGGCCAGAGACGTCAGGGAGATCGCAAACGCCGTCCTCGACGTGGCTGAGGCGAACGGCTTGGTCCTTTCCAACCTGCCCCTGAACAAGATCATCTACTTCGCGCATGCTTGGTATCTGGCCCAGTACAATGAGGCGTTGGTGGACTCCGCGTTCGAGGCTTGGCAGCACGGTCCAGTCCATCCGCAGGTTTACCGCCAGCTTCGGACCTACGGCGACAAGCCGATCAAAGGGCGTCTGACCCGCATTGACCTGACGACTGGACAGGACGTGCCGGTGGAGGTCGGGCTGAGCGATCAGGAGCGCCAGCACGTAGAACAGATGACAAAGTTCTACGGGACCAAATCTGCGTTCTGGCTTGTCCAGAAGACCCACGAACCGGGAGCGCCGTGGGACCAGGTGTGGACGGCGGCAGAGGGTCGCCCGATGCCCGGAATGGTCATCCCGGACTCGATGACCGAATCATATTACCGCGATATCTTAAGGAGGCGTGTGTAACCGCTGATGGCCGATCTGCGCAGAACCCCATCCGTCCAACACGCCGTGGCGCTGATCAGGCCCACGATCGAGGCAACCGTCTTTGAGATGGAGAAGCTCGATCTCGCGCAGATACCGTTCTCGCTCGATCCCGGCCGCAGACTGTTCAAGCCACTGATGGAAGGTCAGTCCCTTGAATGGGCCCTGGGCCAAGTCGCGGCTGACAAGCACCAGAAGAACATCGCGCCGAACAAGGGGCTGGTGACGGCGTTCGCGCCCTATGCCGCCGAGAAGAAGGTGCCGTGGTTCCGCGAATGCGAACGCTACCTATTCCCCATCGGCAGCGGCGTATCTATCCCGGTGCGGCCGTCGGGGTTCTGGGTTGAAGACGGTCGTCTGCGGGTGCTCTGGGCGCAGTGCTGGAAGGGCCGGACGCTCGACCCAACCCAGCGCGCCATCTTTAATACGATCCTGCGTCAGACCTTCTTCGTCGGCGATTTCAAAGACGCGGCGATGGAGTGGGTTGACTTGCGGGAACAGACTCCGCGTGCCGGGCGCGAGGTTCAGGTCATCAACGGTGGTGATCTGGGAACCGTGTCGGCGGCGGAACTGGAGGACGCCCTGCGCATCCTGCTCGCGGCCTTCGAGATTCACAGCGAGCGGAAGGCCGAGCGCAAGGCGACGGAGAAGGCCAAGCGCAAGCCCAAGGATCGAGGTCCCGATCTGTTCGACCCGTCTGGCGGCATCACCGAGTAAGTATGATTGAGGTGCTGAAGCAGGCACCGAAACATGCGAGTACCGACACGGTTACTTGATAGTGCCGACGAACTCCGGATCAGAAAAATACCGCACCTTCAGTGCGGCGACTGGCGCTTGCCCTTGGCGCAATAGAATCTCGAGACTGGAGTCGAGCCGCATCACCTCATCCGGCGTCAGCAGTTCGCGCTTCACTAGATGATCTGTCGTGGAGGTATTGGTGGACGTTTGCGAGAACATCATCGGCCCCGGCGATTGCGACTCTCCGCTGCTCGCCGTTCGGTAGGCGACGGTCCCCGAGCCCATCGACCGGGAGACCCAGCTCGCTGTCTCGACATCACCGACGTTAAAGATCTGGATCAGCCCGGCGTTCGACAGAAACGTCCCCGCCCGCTCGCCGTAGACGCTCCGGAGCTGATGCAGGTCCTGGAGGATGGGCCAGAGTTGCAGGCCATAGCCCGCCATCAGACCGAAGGCCTGCTCCAGCGGCTCCAACCGACCCAGGGCCGCGAACTCGTCGAGCAGCAGCAGGACCGGCCGCTCGGGCCGCGCCGGGGATTGGGCCAGCGCTCCGATGGCTTGGGCGACGAGCAGACGCAGCCAGCGAGCATGGGTGCTCAACCGCTCCGGCGGCAGGACCAGGAACACCGTGCCGACCCCGGCCTTTAGATCCTCGAAGCGGAAATCCGAGTGCCCGAGCACCGCCGCCATCCGCTGGCTGTCGAGGAAGTGGGTATGGCGCTGGGCCGACGACAGCACGCCCGCCGCCTCCCGACCGCTCTTGCTCAGATGACGATTGGCGGCCCGCGCGACGAGGCCGCCGGCACACCTGGATTTCTGCATGACAGCCAGCATCTCGTCGAAGGCCTCGGGGGCACTGGTGAGCCTCTCGCGCACGGTGACGAGGTTGCGGGTGCCCGGATGTTCTGAACAGGCGACATGGAGGATGATGCCGCTGATCAGCGCCTTGGCCTCCTCATTCCAGTGCGCCTCACCAGTCTGGCCCGGCGGATCGTAAACGAGGGCATCGGCCAACAGCGCCGCGTCCTCGGCCAGCTCCAGACCGTCCGGATCGAGACCATCCAACGGATTGAAGGCGGCGGACGGCACGCCCGATGCGCCGAACGGGTCCAGCACCTCAACCGGCCCGAAGCCGAGCCGCGCCCGTTCCGTGATCCGCGCATTCTCACCCTTGGGGTCGATGCAGAGGATCGAGCGGTTTGCGGTCAGCAGATTGGGAATGATGGCGCCGACGCCCTTGCCAGAGCGGGTAGGCGCGATAGTGATCAGATGCTGTTCGCCATCGTAGCGCAGAAGCGATCCGCCCCGCCGGTTCTCGCGACCGACGATCAACCCGTCCGTCCCACCGAGTGACGCCCAAACCTCCCGCGCGCTCGCCCACCGGGCCGAACCATGTACGTCGCCGGTGTCCTCAAACCCCGCGCCCGCCGCTCGCCGTTTGAGCCAGGCGATGAGGGCTCCCGCCGATCCGGCCGCGAGCAACAGCCAGTTCTGCTCGGTCTCATTGCTGTGCCGGATCAGGATGAACGGGATGATGAAGACCAGGCCGATGATGGTGCCCATCAGGTAGCCGCCGATTAGGGTGACGATCAGCCCGACGAGTCCGAAGAGCCGGCGCAGCACTCCAGCGCCCCGATCAGGTCTTGTCTGGCAACGGCGCCGCGCCGCTCTCGCCGATCAGATCGGGGAACAGGGCCGCGTCGTCGTCACGGGTGATGAAGCCGGGCAGTTCGCGCCGGAGCCAATCGGGAAGTTGGTCCTTGGAGAAGGCGTCCTGACCCTTCTCCAGCCGATGCAGGACCAGGGCGCCGAGCAGGATCTTGCGGCGCGTATCCCTGGCCCGTTCCTGCTTGCCGAGCTTGGTCTGTAGCGATTTGCGCTGGGCCTCCAGTTGAGCCAGCCGCTCGGCGATTGACCGCCTCGCCATCGTCTCCTCCGTGTCGCCGCTCCTTTTCCAGAACCCAAGGTAGCACAAGAGCGCCGAGCCGTCATCGGTCAACAGCGACGCACCCCGGCGATGCAATCAGCAACGGCCGAGCAATACCCCGGTGTTCACTGCGCCATTGCGACGGACCGCCAGCCCCACCATGCTCGCCCACAGCAGGCAATCCGATTCGCACGGCGACTGATGCTGCGTTGCTGAACGGCATCTCTGGATGCTCGCTCCGCTTGCTCACAAGCGCACCCCACCGAGCGTATCGAGCGAAGTGAAGATTAGCGAAGGGCGCACTTACGAGTTGCTGCGCAACTCAGGGCTTGGTATTTTGAGATCGACGGACCCAGGTTGCAGCCTGGCCTTGCGTGATCTCGGCCCGCCAGACTGGCTGCCCTAACGGCGGCTCCCTGGAGGTCGTCATGGCGATCTATCATCTGGCGATGAAGCCGATCAGCCGCAGCAGTGGACGCAGCGCTGTCGCGGCCGCCGCCTATCGATCGTCCGAGCGGCTGATCAACGAACGCGACGGCCAGACCCACGACTTCACCGCCCGTCGCGGCGTCGAGCACACCGAGATCGTCCTGCCCGAAGGCGTGGACGCGGAATGGGCGCAGGACCGTTCGACCCTGTGGAATGCGGCGGAGTTCGCGGAAGGCCGCAAGGATGCCCGTGTAGCCCGAGAGATCGAGGTGGCGCTCCCGCACGAGCTGACGCCCGAGCAGCGGCTGGCGCTGACGCGGGAGTTCGCTCAAGGGCTGGCCGATCGCTACGGGGTGGCGGTCGATTTCGCGATCCACAGTCCGCACGGCGACACCGACGTGCGCAACCACCACGCCCATATCCTGCTGACCACGCGCAAGGTCGAACGCGAGGGCCTCGGCGAGAAGTCCGAGATCGAGTTGGAGAACAAGCGACTGATCGCGCTCGGCCTGCCGACCTCGCACGATCAGCTCCGCGATATCCGGCTGGATTGGGAAGACCGGACCAATCGTCATCTGGCCCTGGCGGGTCACGACCTGCGCATCGATCATCGCTCGCATCAGGCCTGTGGTCTGGAAATCGAGCCGACCCAGCATATGGGCGTGCACGCCACCCAGATGGACCGGCGCGGCAAGTCCGTGGTCCGCTCGCGTCAGGACGCCGAACAGGCGCAGCGCAACGCCCGACTGATCCGCGAGAAGCCCGAACAGGCGCTGACGCTGGTGACCAACGAGAAGAGCGTGTTCGACCGCACCGATGTGGCGAAGGTGATCCACCGCTACGTCGATGATCCCGACCAGTTCCAGCGGGCCTTCGCCACGGCGATGGCGTCGCCCGCGCTTGTCGAACTGCGCCCCGAGCAGAGGGACGAATTTGGCCGCACCCTGGAGCCGGCGCGCTATTCCACCACGGAGATGATCGCCGTCGAGAAGGCGATGGCTGACAGCGCCGACCGGATGGCGGAGAGCCGGACGTTCGGAGTCAGTCCCAGCCACACCGAGCGCGCCCTCGCCGAGCGGCCGTTCCTGTCGGGGGAACAGAGCCAGGCGGTCCGCCACCTCACCGGACCGGAACGGATCGGGGCCGTGGTCGGCATGGCGGGCGCCGGCAAGAGCACCATGCTCGGGGCCGCGCGTCAGGTGTGGGAGGCCGAGGGCTACCGGGTCATGGGCGCGGCCCTGGCCGGCAAGGCGGCGGAGGGTCTGGAGGAGTCCTCTGGGATCGCCTCACGGACGCTGGCGAGCTGGGAAAGGAGTTGGGAGCGGGGTCGAGACACCCTCGGCCCGCGCAGCGTGCTGGTGATCGACGAGGCCGGGATGGTCGGCAGCCGCCAGCTCTCGCGTGTGTTGAAAGAGGCCGACCGATCCGGGGCTAAGGTGGTGCTGGTGGGCGACCCCGAACAGCTCCAGCCGATCGGACCGGGCGCGGCCTTCCGCGCTGTGGCCGAACGCGTCGGGTTCGTCGAGCTTGGCGAGATCCGCCGCCAGCGCGAAGACTGGCAGCGCGACGCCTCGGTGGATTTCGCCCGTCATCGCACCCATGAGGGTCTGACGGCCTATGCTGAACGCGGCGCGGTCCGGTTCGAGGCCGACACGGGCGCGGCCCGTCAGGCCATCGTCGCCGACGTGATCGCCGACATGGACGCGCGACCGGACGGCTCGCGACTGGTGCTGGCGCACCGCCGCGTGGACGTGGCTGAGCTGAACGACGCGATCCGCACCGCACGGCAGGACCGGGGCGAGCTACGCGGCGAGCAGGTCTACCGGACGACCGAGGGCGAGCGGGCCTTCGCCGCCGGGGACCGTCTGCTTTTCCGCGAGAACAGCCGCGACCTTGGCGTGAAGAACGGCATGCTGGGGACGGTAGAACGCGCCGAGCCCGGTCGGTTGAGCGTCCTTCTGGATAGCGCCAAGGGACCCGGCCAGGGCCGCACCGTGTCGGTGTCGATGGCGGACTACGCCGCCGTAGACCACGGCTACGCCACGACCATCCACAAGGCGCAAGGCGCGACGGTGGACCGGGTCCATATGCTGGCGTCCGGGACGATGGACCGGCACCTGACCTATGTGGCCATGACCCGGCATCGGGAGACGGCGACCCTCTATGCCGACCGGAGTGAGTTCAAGGATCTGGACGCTTTGTCGGCGCGGCTTTCGCGGACGGGACTCAAGGAAACCACGCTGGACTATGCCGCACGGCGCGGCCTCGAAGCGCCGACCCGCGCCACGGGTCACGACGCCGAATCTCGCAAACGGGGCCTGTTCGACGGGTTTACCCTGCACAAGCGCGCGGCGCCGCCACAGTTCAGCCGCGTGGAAGGCCTGTCGTCGTGGGGGCCGGGGCGCACGGCTCCCGTTCCCGCGCAGACGTTGGAGGTTTCGGTGGAGCGCTATGCGCGGGCGATGGACGATACCGAGCGGATGCGCGCCCAGAAGCTGCCCGTGCTTGAATATCAGAAGCGCGAATTGCGCGAGGCCGGGGCGGTGCTGGATCAGACGAGGCCGGGGGCGACGCGCGACCTGCACAACGCCTTGCGTCATGAGCCCTCAACCTGGCGCGCCATGCGGGATCTTCGCGGGTCTGAACGCGGTGCCGAGCTGGCCGGCGCCATCCGCCGCGAAGCGTGGGTGCGGCATGATCCGATGTTGAAGGCCGACCGGTTGGTGAAGGATTGGAAGCGGCTGGAAACGCAGCATGACCGGCTGGACGGTTGGCGACACAGAGGCGAACGCCAACGCGTGGAGGCGCGCATGAAGGCGATGGCGGGCACGCTGAAGCGCGATCCGCAGCTGGCATCGCTGGTGCGGTCGCGGGCGCAGGACTTGGGAATGGGCCAGAGTTCGACCCTCGGTCGGGTGATCTCGGCGCGTAGCGTGCAGCAGGCGACCCAGCAGATCAGGCGGGACTTGCATCGGGGCCTGTCGTTGTAACTAAGTCAGGAGGCGAGGATGGCGGAGGATCAGGCGGGCGACCCGGCCCAGGCGTTCGAGGACCTGCGGGCCGAGGTCTCGGTGCTGCGCCGCGCGATCGAGGGCCTTCCAGCGGCGATCCGGGAGAACCGGCCGCCTGACTACAGTCAGGATCTCGCGATACTTGGCAAGGGTCTCGACGAGATCGGTCAGTCGTTGGAGACGGTGCTGGCCTCGCCTGCGCTTAACCTCACGCCCGAGCAGCAGGGCCAAGGTATCGCGAGGGCGGGTTCGGCGCTGGTGCGGGAGGCGGCGCAGAGGCTGGACCGCGCCGCGCAGGAGGCGGAGCGCGAGCGGTCGCGGCTCTCCGGCCTCATCGGTCAGGCCTGGGCGAAGGATAGGCAGGTCCGGTTGCTGGGCTGGATCGGGGGCGTGGCGTTCGCGGTCGGGGTGTTGCTTTCGCCGATCCTCGCCGGCGTCTTGCCGTTCGGGCTGAACACGCGGATGGCGGCTCTGATGATGCGGGAGGATCGCTGGACGGCGGGCGGAGCGTTAATGCGGGCGGCGAATCCGATGGGCTGGGGTCGGATCGTCGCGGACGCCCGGCTTGCCGACGAGAACCGGGACGCCCTTGAGGCTTGCCGGGCGGCGGCGATCGACAGCGGGAAGGTGCAGCGGTGCACGGTGACGGTGGCGCCGCCGAAGGATTCGGTAGCAGACCGAGAGTAGCAGCCTAGTGCTGCCACCCGTAATCTCTTAGGGGCTTGGCAGAAGTCTGCTTCGGGCATTGATGATCATGACTGACATCGACCCAAAGCAGATATCCAACCTGGACCCCAACGATCTCTTCTAGCGCAGTGCAGCCTCTAGCGTGATGCCGCGCCACCCAGCTGATCTGTTGTCGTTTTAGCCTCACGGCGGAGCCAATCGATGACCCTTCGCATAGCGGGGCTGGATCGATCGTGCGCTACACAGGCGACAAGGTGGCCGCCGTCGCCGACAAACCCATAAGGAGCTCGAAGACGGTCGGCGAGGATCGCCTCCGCGACGAGCGTCCAGGGCAGAACCGCGACGCCGAGGCCGGAGACCGCGGCATCAAGCACGTGGTGGAGATGTGCCAGCGTCCGGGTCCGTGCGCCGAACTCTATCGGTCTTCCGGCCTCCGACCAGGCGAGCCAACCGCGTGTATGGCTTGCGGCTGCAAGCATCGGGAGATTGCCCTTGGTGTCTTCGACCTCAGGTGAGAGGACAACGCCGACATAGTTCTGGGCGAGTAGTTCGACTCCGGGCGCAGAGAGTCGGTCTCCGTCGAGAAAGCGAACCACGAGATCGGCACTGCGAGCGCGCACGGCGTCCACCGGGAGGTCGGTGAGTTCGATCGTGATGCCAGGATGAAGACGCTCGAAGGTTGGCAAGCGGGGTATCAGCCATTTAACGGCCAAGCTGTTGTGGATGGCGATCCTGACCACATTCGAGACCTGCACCGACCTCACCGCATCGCCGAGCGTATCGAACCCTTGGGATAGGCCAGCGAGAAGGGCGGAGCCGGCCTCCGTCAACGTGAGCTTCGACTTCGGGCCTTCGAACAGGGTGACGCCTAGGACGGCTTCGAGCACCTTCACCTGGCGACTGACTGCGCTGTGGGTGACGTGAAGTTCTGCCGCCGCGCGCGTCGCGCTTCCGAGCCGGCCCATTGCCTCAAACGCTCTAAGACCATTCAGCGACGGAAGCGGGGTTCTAGCTGTGGGTTTTTCGAACATTGGACCGTCGATAAGTCGCTTTCTCGCTGATCGCAACGAGCGCACCCACATCGGATGCGCGAGCGTCTCCTCATACCCGTGCTGGGCCTAGGCCAGATTGTGGCCTTTGCTTCCAGCTACTATCTCCTCGGTGTGCTGGCGGATCCCGTGGCAGCTGATTTTCGCATGCGGCCCGCTACCGTATTTTCCGCCCTGTCGGCGGCGTTCCTGCTCTCGGCCCTGATAACGCCGGCGGCGGGCAGGGCCATTGAGCGATTCGGCGGACAACTTGTCCAAGCGTTTGCTCACGCGGCTTTTGCGACGGCTCTCGTCATCATGGCTACGGCGATCAACTCGGAGATGCTTTGGGCAGGCATCACCTTGCTGGGCGTGGGTATGGGCACGGGTCTATACGGGACTGCCTTCGCCATCGTCGTGGAGCGACGGGGGGCGGACGCCCGGCGAGGGATCACTGCGGTGTCCCTGATCGGGGCGTTGGGCGGTGGTCTGGGTTGGCCGATCACGAAGGCAATGAGTGAGGCGGGTGATTGGCGGTCGGCCTGCCTTGCCTGGGCTTTCACCCATCTTCTGATTTGTCTGCCGATGACGCTTCTGGCGCTGTCGCCCAGGCAATCCGACGCCAAAAACGTAACCCCTGAGGGGCGGATATCTTGGGATCGACCGATGGTGCAGCTTGCGGCGCTTTTCGCAGGGGCTTGGTTCGTATCGACGGCGATGGGCGCGCACCTTCCTCGCATTCTCGGTGCCTTGGGGATGAAGGCGTCGGATGCGGCCTGGGCGGCCGGGATGATGGCGGGATGTGCGATTTCAGCCCGATTGATAGATTTGATTTGGCTCCACAGAGCTCATCCTTTGGCGACGGTACGGCTCGCCTGCCTCTTCCATCCTGTTGGTGCGTCAGCGGCCCTGCTCGGAGGAGTGAAGTTCGCGCCACTGCTCGCGGTCGGCCAAGGCTTCGGCAACGGTCTTCTTTCAGTCGCGTCTGGCGTGCTGCCGTTGAAAGTCTTTGGTCCAGAGCGATATGCCGTAAGGCAGGCCATGCTCCTCACGCCGGCCCGCTACCTTCAGGCCGCTGCGCCGGCTACCTACGCCATCGCCTTGGATCGCTCCACGGCTCTAGCTCTCACCCTCTCGGGCGGCCTTTGCCTGATGATGCTGGTGTTGAGCGTTGGGCTAAATCGAGGCGAGACCACCGCAGACTAGGCCGGCTTTGCAAAGCGAATGTCCAGCACCTGGGAAAAAATGTCCGTTTCTGGGGTTAGGCCCTGACGGGTCAAAACGAGCGTCCGCTAGCCACCCCTAGATGACATCGACCGCGACCGCTTTTCGGTCTGCGGGCCAATGTCCGATCTCCGCAGCGAAGCCCAGGATTGAAACCGACCCATTGCAGACTTTCGCGGATTGGATTTAGGAGGTCTGATGATCATCGCCACGATGCTGCTCGCCCTTAGTCAGGCGGCGCCACCTGCCGCAGTGCGGCCAGAACCTGTCGTTTGTGATTTATCCGAGCGGGATCCAGCAACAGGATCTCGGCTTTGGTGTCCTGCCGAGCTCCAGCGGCGAGTGCCGCGAAGCCTAATGGCCACGATGCCTATTGACGGGATCGGTAAGGGTTGGGCGCTGTTGAAATGCGACCTGGGTGAAGGTGGCGTGACGACGGCGTGCGGTCTTGTTGATGAGTCGGAACCGGGCTCTTCGTTCGGCGCATGGGCAGCACGCGTCCAGCTTAAAGCAACTGCGCGGGCCACCGACGGCAGTTTCCCCCCGGCGGGCGATAGCTACTATGCCTTTGCTCGATGGGAAGTTCGCTAGAGTCCGCTAACCACCCCTAGCTGACGCCGACCCAGCCCGCTTTCCGGCCTAGAGGCCAACGTCTGTCTCCGGTGCTGAAGCCCAGGACTGAATTCGACCCCTTGCGGACATCTGGCGAATGGTCAGAGTGCAAGAATGCCATGGGTGAAGCGAACAGCTTTGACGATCACAACACTCCTCGGGTGCCTTGGCGGCGGAGGATGCTTCGGATGGCCTGCAATCGCCGTGCGCGAGAGCACGTTTTCCGACAGCCCCGCCAGCAGATATCTGTACGCGCTATCCGCTTTGGGCTCGGACTACGGCGAGAGGGACGCTCCGCGCTGGTTTGCCGAGCGATGTGCGGCCTCAGCCAGCAATGACGTCAGGGATTGTGCGAAGAGCCTCGGCTTTAGCTGCCAGGATATACCCGGCGTCGAATGCTACGTTGAGGCGTATGAGACGACCCGCCGTACCGATCGAGGCGCGCCATTGGGGGCTCGGAATTGGATGACGGTGCATTACAAAATCATCGTCTCGCGCTCGCGTTCTCCGCTTGAAACCCAGGTGAGCTATTCGGCCAAAGTCGTGTAATGACGACGGTAATCGCGTGTCTGGGACAACCATCCGTAACGACCGATCTTCGCTCTTACTGAGTGTCCGCTTTCCACCCGTAGACGACATAACGGAGGTCTGCTTCCAGCGGCGTCTAACTAAGTCATCATCCCTCAAGTCCGCGTTTTAGGCGCACTCCCGGCCCCGACTCGCTTGTCCCTTCCAGGAAGGTGACCCCAGCGGTTTCAAGAGCCAGCTGAACAGCTTCGACGTTGGCTGCAGAGCTACGCCCCGGACCGAGCTGGCTCTCCATACGCACGATGGTGGGCAGCGATAGGCCCGACGCCTTCGCCAACGAAGGCTGGCTCCAACCGAGGAGGGCGCGCGCGGCCTTGATTTGTGGGGATGTCAGCACAGCAATGATGATTTTATTATCATGAAAGACTATTTTATATTGACGCGGTACTTGCCTTCGGCGATTATAAAATAATCATAGGTGATTAGAAGGCTTCAGTCATGGGCTCGCGTCGAAAGACGGGCATCGAGGACGCGCGCCTGCCTGCACTTTCCAGGCGCGCGCTCATCGCCGGCACATCGGCCGTTGCGTTTGGGGCGGCCAATCCGGCTGCCGCTTCCGCTGCCCTGCTTCCCGCCGCCGATGCCGCTTCGGACGTAGCGACGCGGCGGTGCAGAAACTGGCTGGCCGTCGATGCCCAGATAGAGCGTCTCCAGACCCGTTGGGCGAAACTGGAAGGCTGGCTGATCCGGGAGCATTCGTGGTGCAGCCTCACGCCGACTGAACAGCAGGCTTTGCCATGGTCCAAAGAGCTTCGCGACATCGACGGCATCTTGACCACGCTATTCGACAAGCGTGAGCGTCTCCTAGAGGCGATCCCTGATTCCAGCGCGGCGACCTTGGAGGCGATCGTTGCGCGGCTGGCAGTCGTTGAGCGTCTGATCTGGCCCGAGGACCATCCGGAGGCCCACGCAATGATCACGAGATCGCGGATGGACCTCATTGCGAT
This sequence comes from Brevundimonas sp., assembly GCF_003248455.1. Lineage (GTDB taxonomy): Bacteria > Pseudomonadota > Alphaproteobacteria > Caulobacterales > Caulobacteraceae > Brevundimonas. Next base: position 60,617 of record NZ_QFNM01000014.1, on the reverse strand, counting down.
TTCCCAAGGGACTTCCATGAACTTTTTGAACGCCTAGCCGGAAGGCGATCGACTACGTGCTGCTAATGATCGAGCCATCATCGGAATCGACTGGAGGACGAGCGGATGACAACGCCAAAGTCCCGGCCAAAACGCCGACGTGCAAGAAGCTCTGCGGATGTCCTTAAGGCGGCGATCCTGCGACTGCCTACCAACCTTCGCGACGTGTTCGTTCTCCATCGTTTCGGGGGGCTTACCTACGGCGAGATCGGATCGCATCTTGGGATAGCCCCGGACGCTGCGGAGGCGGCATTTGCTACCGCACTGGCTCGCCTCGCGCGGACGGTCAGGATTTGCGAGGAGTGATGCTCCGCCATTTTCTGGAGTTGAAGCCCGCTCGGCTGATAACCAGCGGCCAGATACGCGGCGGCCATTGAGCCGTAGCGACGGTAGATCGTGTAGGTGCTGGGCGTACCGTAAGCGTCCAGTATCTCACGCGACAGGCTGCCATGCTCGGCAAAGGCCCGTTTCAGGTGCTGGTGCAAATCGTCCATCGAATATCTCGGCTTGCCTCGGCCGTGACGGTTCATGTCGCCCTTAAAAAGGTGATGGTTCGCGAACTTGGCCGGCACAGGCAGGTTCAGTAGATCGCGAATGACCGGCATAGGGCCGACTTGCCGGTAGTAAACGCCGGGGCTCCATCGGCCGAAGCGTCGAATGAGGCCCTGACTGATGTAGCCATGGTCGGTGCCAACGCGCCGCAGATCGGCGAGCGCGGCTTTAAAAGCGACAGGAGTTCGGTTGCGCTGGCGCTTTCGTTGTGCGGCCTCGAAGACATCCTTTGTCACGATCGGGGGAACGCCGTCATCCACGACGATCCAGTCGGCGCGAGGCAGGGCACCCCCAGACTTGACGCCGACTGGTCTGGAGTAACGTCCGCCGATGAGTTTGCCGATGTAGGCTTGGTTATCGAGGATGTACCGCACTCGTCTGGCTGACCAATCACCCCACTCAGCATTCACGCCCGGATCTGCCGTCAGTTTTCGCGCGACGCTCACAGTGGTCGCCTTCGGACGAAGATAGAGCGCGAATATTCGACGCACGAACTCCACCTCGGCGTCCGGGCCCAGGATGAGCTTGGTTCGCACACCTTGCTGTTTACGGACGAACGAACCCGATGGTGCGGCGAGCATCGTGCCATCACTGCGCGTGAATATCCGCCGCAAGCCGAGCGGAGCCCGCCCTCCGGTCCAGAATCCTTGGGCCAATAGTCCACGCTGAGCGCGTGTCACCTTCTCGGAAAGGTCATGGCTGTACTGTCCCGCCATGGTCCGTTTGATATGCTTCATCAGTTGCGACATAGGACTGCCGTCGTTTTTAAAGCCGTCAGCGCAATAGAGGACAGGTACGCCCGCCTGAACGCACATGAACTCGTAGTAGGCGGCCTGGTCGGAATTTTGGAACCGGCCCCATCGGCTGACGTCGTAAACAAGGACGCAGGTGAACCCGCTGTCCCCTGAAAGCACGTCGGCCAAAAGGGCTTTTAGACCGTCTCGCTTCCGGAGAGAGACCCCGCTAACGGCGGCGTCTTCGTAAGTCCGAACGATCTGCATCCCATGCTCGACCGCAAAGGCTTCATTGGTCGCCTTCTGGAATGTCGGCGAGTATTCCTGTCGCTCTGTCGACATACGCACGTACTGCGCCGCTCTAATTGGCGAAACCTGCATTTTCATCTCCCGCGTCATCTATGACTTGGGACATCAGCACTCGTCCGACCTTTGCTTGTCAAAGCATGCAACGCGGGCGGCCGAGCCTCCGGCCGCGCTGGCGATCATATTCCATTCGGGTTCTAGCCCTATCCCTAGCGGCCTACGGAACGGAGGTCGTGAAGCCGACCAGGCGCCGTAATGGGGTTGTTATCTCAACGGGCGATCCGCGCCGTGTGCGGCGGGCTTTAGGCTGTGCCCCGAGCTTCCGGCTGCGCCGGCGATCTCGTCCCATTCGGGTGACAATCCCTATCGCAAGAGGCTTGGGGCGTTGCCCCCTGCGCACTCCGGAGAGGCATCCGCCCAGCTTCTCTCGCGGTGCTCGTTGCAGCCGGGTCCTCGCGAAGCCTCCCGCTCCGTTTGCTCCCCCAGTCTCGCCGACGGGCAAGGGTTCAGTACGAACCCAAACCCCAGAGGCGGATATGAAGAATGACTACTCAATAACTCGGACACGCTGGAACGGCATCGAGATCGAAATCCGGTGGAACGCCGACTATCTGGTCTATGACGACCGAACCCATATGGCTCATCTGGAAGTGGTGAGCGTGTCACCCGAGCGGGCGCCGTTGCCGATCACCGAGACAGGGTACAGGTCACACTTCACGCCGAAAGCGGTGATGGACGGTTACGACAGCGCGGAAGCCTTCGTGGAGGCGTGGCTGGATCACGAGTCCCGGTCGCCGGAATGGAAGGCCTTCGATCAGGCGAACAAGCAGTTGTCGCTATTCTAGGCGGGCTGGACGTTCACGGGGCGCACACGTCGGCCCTTGTCATCACGCCTTGGGTTGACGGAGTTTGCGCGTCTTGGGCGCAGGTTTGGCGACGGCTTTCGCCTGACGACCCTTTGATCCCAGACCAATGGCGCGGGCCAGTTCGGACCGCTGGGCGCTATAGGCCGGATGGACCATGGGGTAATCGGACGGCAGACCCCATTTGGCGCGGTAGTCGTCGGGCGTCAGGCCGCGTGTGCCAAGGTGGCGCTTGAGGCTCTTGTAGGGCTTGCCATCTTCGAAGCTGATCAAGGCTGTGTGGCCGATCGACTTCCTGATCTCCGCCCTGGATTTACGATCTGGCGTCGCCGTTTCCGGCTCGGCCTCGGTAGTCGAAACGTCGAGGCTCGAAAGCGTAGCGAAGGTTTCGCGGATCAGGGCCTGAAACTGTTCCGCCGTCAGGTGCGTGTTGGTGTTCGAGACATAGGCGCTAACCAGTTCGATCGTGCCGTCCCGCGCATCGGACGCGACGGAATAGGTGTCATCAGACATGGTCGGACCTTTGTATCGAGGAGTAGACGCTGATTAGGACGATCTCTGACGCCTTGCAAAGCGGGTCAGACACCACCCGTGGACTAGATAATGCGGGTCCAACTCATTGGACGCCGCCATCGATTCAGGCCATCTTTCTGGACTGACGTGCAGAATAATCTACACGACTTCTGCACGGCATTTCTGCGTGAAGAAATCGTGCTAATTTACAATAGTTTATACGGACGAAAGATGCCTGTCTTTCTCCCGATGGGAGAAGGTGGCCCGGCGGAGCCGGGGCCGATGAGGGTCGGTTTTCGGGCAAGGCGCACCGTCCGACCCTCACCCTTTCGCGAGGCCGAGCGCCTGACGGGTCTCGGACGCTCAAACCCTCTCCCAATGGGAGAGGCAGGCGCTAATTCAGTCGGCTGGATATTCGAACGGGTCGCTGGGCGTGGGCTCGGTCGGCAGCGGCATCCGGGGCAGGGGCTCGTCGCGGTTGGCGGCGTTCAGCAGGAAGCTGGCCAGGATGACGGCGGCCTGACGCAGGTCGTCGGCCTTCAGGTGGTCGTAGCTGTCGATGCTGGTGTGGTGCAGGCGGCTGGAATAGTCGAGCGGGTCCTGGATGAACTGATATCCCGGCACGCCGACGGTCTGCATATAGACATGGTCGGTGCCGCCCGAATTGCGCAGCGAGACGGTGGTCGCCCCCATGCTGGCGAACGGCGCCAGCCATTCCTGGAAGATCGGGGCGGCGGCGACATTGCCCTCGGCGTTGATGCCCCGGATCTTGCCCGAGCCGTTGTCCAGGTTGAAATAGGCGACCAGGTCGCGATAGCCGGCGCGCGGCTCGATGGGCCAGCGGCTGCGCCAGGTGCGGTTGTTCGGAAGGTTCGCCAGCGCCGGGTCGTTCGACGGCGCGCGCGTCGCCAGGTGCCGGTCCACATAGGCCAGCGAGCCCAGAATGCCCTGCTCCTCGCCGTTCCACAGCGCGAAACGGATGGTGCGCTTGGGTTGCACGTTCAGGGTCTTGAGGATGCGCGCCGCCTCCAAGACCACGGCGCTGCCGGCCGCATTGTCCACCGCCCCGTCGGCTGCGACCCAGCTGTCCAGGTGAGCGCCGGCCATGACGTATTCGGTCCCGCGCGCCGTGCCGGGAATGTCGGCCAGGATATTGTAGGCGTTGACGTCCTCGTCGTGGAACCGAACCTCGCTGTTCAGCTCCAGCGTCGGCGGCGCGTCGGTCAGGGCCAGGCGCGCCAGACGGCGATAGTCCTCGGCCGCCAGCTCCATCCCCGCCAGCCTGGGGGTGGCGCCGACCTGATAGGTGTAGCCCGTGCCGTGCAGCAGGCCGCCGTCGCGTTGCGAGATGCGCACCCAGGCCAGGGCGCCCTGTTCGACCAGGAAGGCGTCCAGCTTGGCGGCGAAGTCGGCCGTCTCCAGCGACTTGCGGATGGCGGCGGGCGAATATTGCGGCTGGTTATAGGTGTTGCGTTCGGCCAGTTCGGCGCTGGTCCAGCGGCGGAAGGCCGGCTCGGTCGGCTCCGACCCCGCGCCCGGCTGGGAGATCATGACGATCCTGCCCGCCAGCTTGCCGCGCCATTTGTCGAAATCCTCGACCTTGGACAGGGGCGCCACGATGACGCCCGCGCTGATCGGTCCATCGGTGCCGGGCGTCCAGGCCACGGGAATAGCGCGCAGGTCCAGGGGACGCGGCGCGGTCATCCGAGCGCTGGAGCGGACGATGGACCAGCCCCGTCCGAACTCGAAACCCTCGGCCCGCACATTGGACAGGCCATAGTCTCGGAACCGCTGCTGCGCCCAGCGTTCGGCCTCGCGCATCTGTGGCGAATTGGTCATGCGTCCGCCGATCCTATCGGTCAGATAGGCGGCGGTCTGCATCACCTGGCTGTGGTTCAGCCCCTGGTCGATGATGCCGTTGACGGCGACGCGGTCCACCGACTGGGCGGCGACGGACGTGGCGAGAAGCGCGGAGGCGCAGACGAAGGCGAGCAGACGCGACATGATATCCCCTGAAGCTGAACAGGGGCGCATCTGATGCGATCCGGGACCCGAGTGCAAACCCCGAGCAACGCTTTTCCGGCGCGGCGATCGGCCTCACCCGTCTTTGCGCGACAGCTATCCCCCAGGGGCCGCTATCCCCAGGGGCCGCGCGGCTCGGCCGGGGTGGCGGGGACGCCCGTGGTCGCGGCGAAGCCGGCGGCGGGACGCGGCTGGGTCATGCCTGGCGTTTGCGGCCGGGGCTGCATTCCCATCCGGGCGCCCAGCTCCATCAGCGCCCGCACCCGATTGCCCGTCGCGGGATGGGTCGAGAACAGATTGTCCGCACCGCGTCCCGCCAGCGGATTGATGATGAACAGTTGCCCCGAGGCCGGATTGCGCTCGGCCGTCGGATTGTGGATCCGCTTGGCGTAGGCCTCGATCTTCTGCAGGGCGCTGGCCAGGGCCTGGGGATCGCGGGCGATCTCGGCGCCGACGCGGTCGGCCTCGTATTCGCGGCCCCGGCTGATGGCCATCTGCACCAGACCCGCCGCCATCGGCGCCAACAGCATCAGGGCAAGGGTTCCGATGATCCCGCCCGGCCGTTCACGATCCTGGCCGCCGCCGAAGAACATCGCGAAGTTGGCCAGGGCGGCGATGGCCCCCGCGATGGTCGCCGTCACCGTCATGATCAGGGTGTCGCGGTTCTTCACATGGGCCAACTCGTGCGCCATCACTCCGCGCACCTCCTCGCGCGTCAGCATGTCCAGGAGGCCGGTGGTGGCGCAGACGGCGGCGTTCTGGGGGTTGCGGCCGGTGGCGAAGGCGTTTGGCTGGTCATTGGGAATGATGGCGACCCGGGGTTGGGGCAGGCCGGCGTCGCGCGCCATCTGGCGCACGTCGGCGACATAGTTCCGAACTACGGCGTTGGGATGCTGTTCGTCGACCGGCTGGGCGCGGTACATCTTCAGCACGATCTTGTCGGCGTTCCAGTAGCTGAACAGATTCATCGCGCCCGCGAACAGCAGGGCGATTGCCATGCCGGTCGCGCCGCCGATCAGATAACCGACGCCCATGAACAGGGCGGTCATCGCGGCCAGCAGGACGAAGGTCTTCAGATGGTTCATCGCGGTTCCTGCCCGATCCGGCCGCAGCGTCTGGCGTCACGGGTCTGATCGTCTATTTGAGGAAAGGCGCACGAAGCCTCAAGGGAGCCGCCCTGTGACCGAACATCCCACCCCCGCGCCGGACGGCGACCGCCGCACGGCGGCCGAAAGCCCTCCCTTCAATGCGGATGTCCCCCACGCCACGCCCGAACGTCCGCTGAGCGAGATCGCCCGGCGCGCCCTGCAGGAGGCGGCCGATCGGCGCGCCCAGGCCAAGGCGGCGAATGCCGACCCCGAGCACGGCGGCCCGACAGGCCCGGAACCGACCCGGTTCGGCGATTGGGAGAAGAAGGGCATCGCCGTCGATTTCTGACGCGGCGTCTCGGACGTTAACCGTCGCTTAAGAAACAGGCGCCGGTCTTGCCAGTGTCGGGACAACTCAGAGGAGTCTGTCCCGTGACGATACAGTCGATGATCACCGCCGCGTCGGCGGCCCTGCTGCTCTCGGCGGCGCCCGCTCTGGCCGGAGGCCCCGGCGGTCACGGCGGCGGCTATGGAGGCGGCCATGCCGGTGGTTGCGGCGGCGGCTGCGGGGGCGGCGGCCATTACGGCGGCGGGAACTACAACGCCAACCACAACGTCAATGTGAACGTGAACGGCGGATCGCACGCCTATGCGAACGCCGGCGCCTATGCCGGCGCGACCGGCTATTCCGCCATCAACGCCCGTTCCTACTCCAGTTCGTCCAGCTTCCAGCGCGGCTATGTCGGCGGCGGCGCGACCTATGTGGGATCGGGCGGCTATTCGGACGGCTATTACGGTGGGGGATACGGCGGCGGCTTCATCGCTTCCCCGCCTGTCCTGATCGGCCGTCCGCCGGTCAGCGCCCCGGTCGGCTACCCCGTCTACGGCTTCGGTCGGGACTATATCGGCTGGCGTCCGTATCAGCAGGGCCGTCCCGCCGATTGCGACTGCCGCCCGCCCGTCCGCTACGAGCAGCGCTATGAGCAGCGTTACGTCCAACCGGCCCCCGCCTATCTCCAGGCCCCGCCGGTCCATGTCGCGCCCCAGCGCATCTATGTCGCCCCGTCGCCGGTGAACATCGCCCCGCCCCAGATCGAGATGGGGCCGCCCACCTATATCGAACAGCCGGCCATCTATGTGCAGGCGCCGCCGGTCAACATCGGGCCGCAACGTGTCCAGGTGGCTCCGCCGCAGGTAAACCTGGCCCCGGCCCAGGTCGATGTCGGCCCGCCCGTCTATGTCGATCAGGCCCCGGTCTATGTGCAGTCGGCGCCAGTCAACATCGGTCCGCAGCGCGTGCAGGTCGCCCCGGCCCAGGTCAATGTCGCCCCCGCCCAGGTCGAGGTCGGCGGACCGGTCTATGTCGATCAGTCGCCGGTCTATGTGCAGTCGGCCCCGGTCAACGTCGCGCCGGCCCAGGTCTATGTGGCGCCGCCGGAAGTGAACACGGCCCCGCCGCCTCCTCCGCCCCCGCCGCCGCCCTCGGGCTATTACGGCGACCTGCCGCCGTCGGAAGCGCCGGCGCCCCAGGCGCCGCCCCGCCACGGCTACGCCCAGGAGCCTGGCGAACGCGGCTGAGCGTCCCGCGCAGCCCCGGCTGAATCGTCGCCCTGGTCCGTGTCAGATCAGGGCGATGTCTTGGGCGATGCCCAGGGCCGCCGCACGCGGATCGGCCGCCGCCGTGATCGGCCGGCCGATCACCAGATGGGTCGCGCCGGCCTGAAGGGCGGCCGCCGGCGTCGCGGCCCGCGCTTGGTCGTCCAGGGCCGCGCCGACCGGCCGCACGCCGGGCGTCACGACCAGGAAGTCCGCGCGCCCCGCCGCGCCGGCCAGGGCGCGGGCGCGCGCCGCCTCGTGCGGGCTGGAGACGACGCCGTCGAGCCCCGCGTCCAGCGCCTGACGCACGCGCAACTCCACCAGTTCGGCCGGCGGCAGGCTGTGGTCGTCGGCGGCCAGATCCTCGGCCGTCAGGCTGGTCAGGACGGTGACTCCCAGCACCTTCAGGCTCGACCCCTCGGCTCCGCGCCGCGCCGCCGCCATCACCTGGGGGCGGGCGTGGACGGTCAGCAGGTCGCAACCGGACCCGGCCAGGCCGGCCGTCGCCTTCTCCACCGTCGCGCCGATGTCGTGCAGCTTCCAGTCCAGAAAGACCTTGCGCCCCTGCGCCTTCAGGTCGTGCGCCAGGCCCATGCCGCCGGCCGCGAACAGCTGGAGTCCGATCTTGTAGAAACCGACCGCGTCCTGGACACGTTCGACCAGGGCGGCGGCCTCGGCGGGCGTCGGCACGTCCAGGGCGCAGATGATCCGTTCGTCGGGCGCGCGATTGGGCGTCGCAACAGGGGGCTGGGTCATCGACGGACTTGCGCTTAGCGGCTATGCCGAACGCCAGGGGCGCGTCGGCGAGCGGCGTGGATGGATTGAAGGCGAGGGCAGGCGATGAACGCAGTCGATTTGGGTGTCAACCTGTTCGTGACCCTGTTCGCCCTGCTGGACCCGATCGGCAATCTGCCCATCTTCGCCGCCGCCACGGCCGGGGCGACGCTGCGCCAGCGGATTTCCGTCTCGGCCCTGATCTGCGCCTTCGCCACCCTCTTCCTAGCCTTCTTCCTGTTCACGGGCCTGGGGCTGCTGCAGTTCTTCGGCATTTCGCTGGCCGCCTTCCGCATCGCGGGGGGCGTCCTGCTGCTGTTCCTGGGGCTGGACATGGCGCGGGGCGACTTCCTGGCCATGTTCGCCGATAAGGACGCGCTGACCGACGCCAAGGACGTGCGCGGCTATGCGCGTCGCCGGTTCCAGCGGCTGGTCGTGCCCTTCGCCATTCCCCTGATGATCGGGCCGGGCGCCATTTCGGCGGTCATCATCCAGGCGGGCGAGGCGGCCAAGCTGGGCTATGCCGGAACGGTCGGTTCTCTGGTCGCCATTGCCGCCGCCTGCGCCGTGTCCTTCGTCTGTTTCGCCCTGACCGGCTCGCTCAGCCGCTTGCTGGGCGAGGTGGGCATGGCCATCGTGGTCAGGGTGCTGGGCCTGATCCTGTGCGCCCTGGCCATCCAGTTCATCCTGCTGGGGCTGGGCGAGGCCGTTCCGGGCATGATTTCGGGCGCGGTGACGACGCCCTATCCGGCGGATCGCTGACCGACGCTCAGTCCGCTTCGTCCTCGATGGCGTCGATGTCGTCGTCGGTCAGTCCCAGGTGGTGGCCGATCTCGTGGATCAGGACGTGGGCGATCAGTTCGCCGATCCCCACGTCGCCCCGCTCGCACCATTCGTCCAAGATCGGGCGGCGATAGAGAAAGACCCGCGAGGGCTCGGCCGCCGGGCCCAGGCTGTCGCGCCGGCCGATGTCCACCCCGTGATACAGGCCGGTCAGTTCGAACGGGTCTTCGATCTCCATTTCGGCCAAGGTGGCGTCGTCGGCGAAGTCGTCGATGCGGATCACCACCTCGCCCGCCGCCTGGCGGAAGGGGGCGGGCAGGGCGTCGAAGGCCTCGCGCGCCAGCCGGGCGAAGTCGTCGAGCGAGGGGGCGAGCAGGTCTGTCATCGCTGCGATATCGCCGCCCTCGCCCGGCTTCGCAACGAGGCGCGATGACGCGAGCACGAGACTGCCGCATTTTCGCGCGGTTGGCGTTATGGTTGGCGAATCGGGGCTGAAACTCTCCAGGGACACGAATGGCCGAGGCCGACATCGCCTATGTCGCCACCGCGGGCGCAGCCGGACTGGCCATGGCCGTCAGCGCCTGGGCGCTGCTGCTGCGCGGGCGGCTGAAAGCGGCCGCCGACGCCGCCGAGCGCGAACGGACCGAGGCCCTGGACAGCCTGGGCCGCCACGACGCCATGCTGCGCGCCTTCGACGACGTCAGCCTGGCCCTGACGCCCGACGGCCGGGCGGCCGGCGCCCCCATCGGCTCGGCCGAATTGGTGGCGCGGCTGGCCGAGGAAGGCGACGACGTGGGCGCCGCCGTCCTGGCCCGCCTGAGACAAAGCCACGGCGCCCTTGTCGATGCCTTGGTCGATCAGGGTCAGGCGTTCGAGGGGCTGACGGCGCTGGACGCGGTCGAACCCTGGCGGATCGAGGGGCGGGTCGCGGGCGGCGTGGCCTGGCTGCGCCTGTCGCCGGCCTCGCGCATCACCCTGACCGGGGCCGATGCGACCGAAAGCGGCCTGGCCATGCTCGGCGACGCCTCGCCGACCCCGACCTGGGTGGTGGACGGCGCGGGCAAGCTGGCCTGGGCCAACCGCGCCTGGCTGACCGCCATCAACGCCGAGAGCCTGGACGCCGCCATCGAGAGCGGGCTGTCGTTTGATCGCGGCGCCGACGCCCTGGTGGCCGAGGCTGCGCGGCTGGGCGTGCGCCAGGAGGGTTTCCGCTGGACCACCGGCGGCGGCGCCCGACGCGCCTGGCGGATCATCGCCGAACCGGCCGGCGGCGGCGCCGTCACCGCCTTCGCCATCGACGTGACCGAGGCGGAAGAGACCCGCGACACCCTGCGCCGCCACGTCGAGGCGCATGACGAGACTTTGAACCATCTAGCCGACGCCGTGGCCATCTTCGGCCCGCAGAAGCGGCTGGCCTTCCACAACACCGCCTTCCAGACCCTGTTCGACATCGACCCGGCCTGGCTGGACGAACGCCCGACCCACGCCGAATTGCTGGACCGCCTGCGTCAGCGCCGCAGCCTGCCCGAGGTGGTGGACTACGCCGGTTGGAAGGCGCACGAGCTGGACTTCTACGGCGCGTCCGAGGCCTCGCCCGACGACAGCTGGTCCCTGCCCGACGGTCGGACCCTGCGCGTCGTTCGCCAGCCCCACCCGCTGGGCGGCATACTGCTGATCTTCTCGGACATCACCGACGAGCTCAAGCTGCGCAGTCGCTTCAACGCCCAGATCCAGGTCCAGCGCGCGACCCTGGACAAGCTGAACGACGCGGTCGCCGTGTTCGGCTCGGACGGACGGCTGAGGCTGCACAACGAGGCGTTCGAGACCTTCTGGAGCCTGTCGGCCGAGCGGATCGCCACGGCCTCTGATTTCGACGCCCTGGCCGAACTGTGCAAGGCCGTGCTGCCCGATCCCGCTCTTTGGCTGGGGCTGAAGGCGCGCGTCGCCGACCCCGATCCCGAAAGCCGCGTGGCCATTTCGGGCGAGGGGCGCACGGTCGACGGCCGCGTCGCCGCCTGGCAGACCCGCCCCTTGCCGGACGGCGCGACCCTGGTGGCGTTTTCCGACGTGACCGCCCGGCGCGGCCTGGAACAGGCCCTGGTCCAGCGCGAACAGGCCCTGGCCGAAAGCCAGGCCCTGAAGCGCGAGTTCGTCGGCAGCGTCTCCTATGAGTTGCGAACGCCGCTGACGACCATTGTCGGCTATTCCGAACTGCTGGAGACGATGGGCGAGCTGCCCGAGCGCAGCCGCCAGCACGCGGGCGCCATCCGCGTCGCCGCCAGCCAGCTGGCCCGTTCCATCGACGACGTTCTGGACATGGCCCAGATCGACGCCGGCGAAATGGAGCTGTCGCTGGGGGACCTGCGCGTCCGCGGTTTGCTGGTCGAGGCCGGTGAAAAAGTCCGCGCACGGATCGAAGGGCGAGGCGCGACCCTCGGCATCGTCTGTCCGAACGATCTGAAGCCGATCCGCGCGGACCAGCACCGCATCGGTCAGGCCTTGGATCACCTGCTGGAAAACGCCGCCCGGGCGGTTTCCGACGGCGGGGCGGTGGTGCTGAAGGCCGAAACCGGGCCGAGCGAAATCCGGCTGACCGTGTCCGACACCGGGCGCGGCATTCCCTATCATCTGCAGGCCCACGTCTTCGACCGCTTCGTGCGGCGCGAGCGGGGCGGCCCGGGCGTGGGACTGGCCCTGGTCAAGGCGCTGGTCGAACTGCACGGCGGCTGGGCCGAGGTCGAGAGCGAGCCGGGCAAGGGCGCCGCCTTCATCCTGCACCTGCCGCTGGGCGCCGCGACCACCGCCGCCGCGCCGGAACTTCAACTGGAACTGTAAGATCCTCCCGGTTTGTCCTTCGACGCCCGAACGACGACCTTGGGATTTCAGCGTCGCGCGGTCTTCGACGCATCCCGCGCCGGTCCGAACTCCGCGCCTGCGTTCCATTCCGGCCACTGTTCGCTGTCGGCCAGTTCTCGACCGACGGCGTAGATCAGGGCTACGTCGGCCGCCGCCGCATCCATGCGCCAGGTTTCATCCCATTCATCTGTAGGCTGATGATAGCGGCTCCGCACATAGTCGCGACTGGCGGCGCTGGCGCCGGTGAAGCCCGCCGCCGGGAACAGGGCGGGCACGCCCTTCAGGGCCAGGGGGAAGTGGTCGGAACGATAGAAGGCCCCGGCCTGGGGCGCCGGGTCGGCGATCAGGGCGCGGCCCGCCTGGGCCGCATGACGCGCCAGGACGTCGTCCAGCTGATTCTTGCCCTTGCCGATGACGACCACGTTCGGATCGATCTCGGTCCCCGGCAACAGACTGTCGACATTGATGTCGGCGACCGTGGTCTCCAGCGGCCAGACCGGATTGGCGGCGTAATAGGTCGAGCCCAAGAGGCCCGCCTCTTCGCCCGACCAGGCAGCGAAGAGGACCGACCGTTTCGGACGCGGGCCTTCGGCGAAGGCGCGGGCCAGCTCAAGCAGGGCAGCGACGCCGGTCGCATTGTCCACGGCGGCGTTATAGATATTGTCGCCCTGGGCGTTCGGCGTGCCGACGCCGTAGCCGTCCCAGTGGGCGCCGTACATCACGGTCTCGTTCGGCCGTTCGGCGCCCGGAATGCGGGCGATGACGTTCTTGGTTTCGACCCGGTCGGCGATCTGGCCGAAATCGACGCTCATCGTCAGGCCGGGCAGGGCGACGGGGCGGAAGTCGGCGCGGCGGGCGCTGGCCTTCAAGGCGGCGAAATCCAGGCCGGCGGCGGCGAACAACTCTTGCGCCTTCGCCTGCTGAATCCACCCCTGGAAAGGCGCGCGTTCGGCGTCGGGATTGGCGCGTACGATATCGAACTTGGGCGCGGCGGACGAGTTCTGCAGCGTCGACCAGCCGTATCCGGCCCCCTTCGTCTCGTGCACCACCAGCACGCCCGCTGCGCCCCGCCTAGCCGCCTCCTGGAATTTGTAGGTCCAGCGGCCGTAGAAGGTCATGGCCTGCCCGTCGAACCGCCCCGCGACGGGATCGCCCTCGGGCGCTTCGAAATCGGGGTCGTTGACCAGGACGACGACGATCTTGCCGCGCACGTCCACGCCCTTGAAATCGTCCCACTGTCGCTCGGGCGCGGTCGCCCCATAGCCGACGAACACCACGGGCGCGTCGGTCACGGTGATGTGGTTCACGGGCCGATCGCTGGAGACCAGCACATCCGGGCCGCGTTCCATGGCGATGGTGCGGCCGCCCACATGGGCGGCGACGCTGGCGGGACCGTCCTGGCGCGTGCGCGACAGATGGGCGATCTGGACGAAGGCGCCGTCGGGTCCGCCGCCCTGGGCGCCCGCCGCGCGGAACTGTTCGACCAGCCAGGCGACCGTCTTCTCCTCGCCGGGCGAGGCGGGCGCGCGGCCTTCGAATTCGTCCGACGCCAGCACCCGCACCGCCTCGTTCATCCGCGCCGGGTCGATGACGGTGGCCGACTGGGCCAGGGCGGGCGCGCAGGCCGTCGTCAGGGCCAGGGCGGAAACGGCGGCATAGGCGTGGCGCATCGGAAAACTCCTGCTGGGATGGGCCGACCCTGCCCGCCTCTGCCTTATCTGTCGAGCCAGGCGATCACCCCGGCGGCCGCGACCACGCCCGAGGCGAAGCTGGCCTGAAGCAGATAGCCGCCCGTCGGCGCCTCCCAGTCCAGCATCTCGCCGGCGACGAAGACGCCCGGCCGGCCGCGCAGCATCAGCCGGTCGTCCACGCCGTCCAGCCGGACCCCGCCCGCCGAGGATATGGCCCGCTCCAGGCCTTGCATCCCCGTTAGATTCAGCGGCGAGGCCTTGACCCGTTCGGCCAGGGCGCGCGGCGACGACGGCAGGGGGCCGGCCTCATGCAACAGGGCGACGGCCGCCGGGTCCAGCCCGACGGCCTTGCGCAGATGATTGGACAGGCTGGCTTTGCCGCGCGGTTTCGACAGCCGTTCGGTCAGCCGCCCGGCCGCCATGTCGGGCTTCAGGTCGATGCGGATCTCGGCCTTGCCATCCGCCGCCACCGCCTCGCGAAGAGACGCCGACAGGGCGTAGATCGCGCCGCCTTCGAGGCCATAGAGGGCGATCATCGCCTCGCCCCGCACGGTCCGGTCGGCGTGCGTTACGGCGATTCCCTTCAGCGGCCGGCCGGCGAACCGATCGCGGAACAGGGGCGACCAGGCGACGTCAAAGCCAGCATTGGCAGGGCGGAACGGCGTCGTCGGCGCATCCAGCCAGGCCATCCAGGCGCCGTCAGATCCGAGACGCGACCAGCTGGCGCCGCCCAGGGCCAGGACCACGGCGGCCGGCCTTTCCAGCCGCTCGCCGTCGGGGGTGTCGAACGCCAGCGCCCCGTCGCGCCAGCCGATCCAGCGCGAGCGGGTGCGCACCTCGACCCCCAGCCCTTCCAATCGCGCCAGCCAGGCCCGCAGCAGGGGCGAGGCCTTCATCGCCTTGGGGAAGACGCGCCCGCTGGAGCCGACGAAGGCGGGCTGGCCCAAGCCCTGGACCCAGGCGACCAGATCGGCGGGCGAAAAGACGTCCAGCCAGCCGGCCACGGTAGTTCGAGCGTCGCCGTAGCGCCCGACGAACGCCTCCAGGGGTTCGGAATGGGTCAGGTTCAGCCCGCCCCGCCCGGCCATCAGGAGTTTTCGTGCGACCGACGGCGTCCGCTCGTGGACGACCACCCGAAGACCAGCCTGGGCCAGCCGTTCGGCGGCCATCAGCCCGGCGGGGCCGGCGCCGATCACATGGACCTGATTTGCGGGCGGGGTCATCGCCCCGCTTTGCCCGGTCGCGGCCGCGCTGGCTATAGTCGTCGGCTTCGCTATGCTCCGTGTCATGAGCGTCGCCTTCACCCGAGAGGAAGATCTCGAGGCCACCGCCGCCGACCTGGCGGACCGCCCGATCTCGCCCCATCCCAATCTGGTCACGCCGCAGGGCCTGGCGATGATCGAGGCCGAACTGGCCGCGGCGCGCGCCGCCTATACGGCCGCCCAGCTGCAGGGCTCCATTGAAAGCGACCGCACCGCCATGGCGCGCGCCACGCGCGACCTGCGTTACTGGTCCGCCCGCCGCGCCTCGGCCCAGCTGGTCGAGCCGGGCGAGGATGAGGGCGCGGTGCGTTTCGGCGGCTGGGTCACCATCGAACGCGACGACGGCCGCGCCCAGACCTGGCGCATCGTGGGCGAGGACGAGGCCGATCCCGCGAGCGGCTCCGTCAGCCATGTTTCGCCCCTGGCACGCGCCGTCATGGGCCGCCGCGTGGGAGACGAAGTGATCGTGGCGGGTCAGGCCGCCGAGATCACGGGGGTCGGATAAGGCGCGATCAGCGCGGTTTGTCGCCGCCTTCGCCCAGGATTTCGCGCATCATGTCCACGATCAGCTTCTGACTGCGCGCGGGCAGGCGCGGCGCCAGCCGGGCGATCTCCAGACTGTTCTTGGTCGGGCGGTGTTCGTGATCGAATCCGGGGGCGTCGTCCTCGGCCACGCCCGGCTGGGTCTGATGGAAGCCCTCGAAGAAGAAGGGAATGCCGACCTGCATGAACTCGGCCATCTCGAACAGTTTCGAGGCCGAAACGCGGTTCGCGCCCTTTTCATACTTCTGCACCTGCTGGAAGCTGACGCCGACGGCCTTGGCCAGCGCCGTCTGGGTCAGGCCCAGGTCCAGCCGCTTCTCCTGCACGCGGCGGCCGACATGGCGATCGACGGGATGCGACTCTTCGCCTTTTTCACGCGCCATGGTCTCGCTCCCCCGCCTCAGATCGCCAACCGATTCGACCGGACCCTAGATCGGCGAAAGGACGGCGCCAAGGACATGGTGAACGCCGTTAGCAACATCAGCGCCAGCGGCCAATCGCCCAGCCGGCCGTAGGGGGTGATCCCGACCGGACGGGGCAGGGGGGCGTCGATAACCCCCATGACGCCGGGCTCCAGCCGTTCGCCGTCAACGATCCGGCCCCACGGGTCGATCATGGCCGAAATCCCCGTCGGGGTGGCGCGCGCGATGGGCAGGCCGGTCTCGATGGCGCGATAACTGGCCAGGTTCAGATGCTGGCGCGGGCCGGACGTGGCCCCGAACCAGGCGTCGTTCGAGGCGTTGACGATCCAGTCCGGCCGCCCTGCCGCGCCGGGGGTGAAGCCGGGATAGAGGCTCTCGTAGCAGATCAGCACCTGGGCCGGCGGCGCGCCCGGCATCGCGATCGGCGCGGGCGTCGGGCCGGCGGAGAAGTCGCTGGGCATATGCACCAGGCTGCGCAGACCCAGGGACGTCATCAGCGAACCCAGCGGCAGATATTCGCCGAACGGCACCAGCCGGTGCTTGTCGTAGACCGCCGTGATCCGCAGACCCGCCCCGCCCTCGTCGGCCAGGGCGAACAGGCTGTTGTAATAGCGGGCGCCCTCTGGCGCGGCCGGGTCGGCCTCGCCGCGCGCCAGTCCCATCAGCAGGGTCTGGCCGGGCCGCAGGGCGCCGGCGATGGCGGCGGCGTCGGCCGAGGCGAAGACGTTGTTGGCCGAGGCGGGCAGGGCGCCTTCCGGCCAGACCACGACATCTGGGGTTCGCGCCGCCGCCTGGCCGGTCAGGGCCACATAGCGATCGACGATGGAGCGATAGGCCTCGGGCGACCATTTGGTCTCCTGCTTCACATCGGCTTGGACCAGACGCACGACCGTATCGGTGAACTCGAGGTGCGATTGCGCCAGCCGAACCGCGCCGAACACGCCGACCGCGATCAGGGCCAGGGCGCCCAGGCCGGCCGAGACTAGGCGGTTGCGCCTCTCGCCCGGCCCGATCAGCGGAGCGAAGGCGGCGGTCGCCGCGACGGTGATCAGGCTCAGTCCGTAGACGCCGACGACCGAGGCGAACTGGGACATGCCGCCGCCCGCGCGCCAGGTCGCCCCGGCCGGATTCCACGGGAAGCCGGTCAGCACATGGCCGCGCAGCCATTCGGCGGCGCAGAACAGGGCGGCGAACAACAGGACCCGCACCGCCCCCAGCGGCGCGAAGCGACGATACAGGGCGCAGGCCGCGCCCCAGAACAGGCCCAGGCCCGCCGGCAGCAGGCTGGCCGCGAACGGCGCCATCCACGCCTGGTCGGGATTGACGAAAAACGCCTCGGCCACCCACCAGCAACCGATGAAGAAATAGGCGAAACCGGCCAGCCAACCCATCCAGAAGGCGCCGCGCACCGTGTCGGACCGCTCCGACAGGATCATCAGCAGCGGATAGCCCAACAGACCGATCAGAACGCCGAACGGCGGATGGGCCAAGGCCGTCCCGGCTCCGGCCAGCAGGGCCAGGGCCACGCGAATCAGTCGCCAGATCCAGGCGCGCCGGCGCTGGGGCAGGGCGCGGATCGGGGCGGCGATACGGTTCAGCAGGGCGTCGGGAAACATCGGTCGGTCCTGGCTGAACTCTAGGCGAAATCGCCGGCATAGGGGTCGCCGACCCCGATCCGGGCCAGGACGTCGCGCTCCTCGGCCTCCATCTCCTCCGCCTCGGCGTCGTTCACGTGGTCCCGGCCCAGCAGATGCAGCACGCCGTGGACCACCAGATGGCTCAGATGATCGGCCAGGGTCTTGCCCTGGGTTTCGGCCTCGGCCGCGCAGACGCCATAGGCCAGGACGATGTCGCCCAGGTGCGGCGCGGCGCTTTCGGGCGCGGGAAACGACAGGACGTTGGTCGGCCTGTCCTTGTCCCGGAACCGGGCGTTCAGATCGCGCACGGCGGCGTCGTCGGTCAGCAGGACGACCACATCCCCTGCGACCGTCCCCAGGGCCGCGCCGGCGGCGCGTTCGACCACGGCCTGGACATCCGCCAGGGCGACGGTCCAATCGTCCGCCTCGACCTCGATCTCGATCATGCGGGGTCTTCGAGGTCGGGCGCGGGGCGCCCTTTCGCCGCGTCGGCGTCATATGCGCGCACGATCCGCTCGACCATGGCGTGTCGCACCACGTCCGAGGCCTCGAACTTCAGGACGCCGACCCCCTGCACCCCGTCCAGAATCCGCAGGGCGTGGGCCAGGCCGGAATCGCGCGGATTCAGCAGGTCGACCTGCGACGGGTCGCCCGTCACCACCATCCGCGCGCCCTCGCCCAGGCGCGTCAGCACCATCTTCATCTGCAGCCGCGATGTGTTCTGAGCCTCGTCGACGATGACGAAGGCGTGGCTGAGGGTGCGGCCGCGCATGAAGGCGATGGGGGCGGCCTCGATCTCGCCCTTGTCGCGACGGCGCTGCACGTCCTCGGGTCCCAGGATGTCGTTCAGCGCCTCCCAGATCGGGGCCAGATAGGGATCGACCTTCTCGTTCAGATCGCCGGGCAGGAAACCCAGCTTCTCGCCCGCCTCGACCGCCGGCCGGGTGATGACCAGCCGATCCACCTGGCCGCGCCGCAGCAGCGATGCGCCATAGGCCGCCGCCAGGAAGGTCTTGCCCGTCCCGGCCGGTCCGACGCCGAAGCTCAGTTCGCAGCGGCCCAGCATGTCCAGATAGGCCGCCTGGGCCTTGGTCTTGGGCACGATGGCGCCCCGCTTGCCGCCGGGCAGGGAGACGCCGGCCGCCGTCATGCCGGGCGTGCCCTTGCCGCCGCGCGCCTGGCCCAGGGCGGCGCGCACGTCCGCCTCGGTGACATCTGCGCCCAGGGCCGCGCGCTTGGCCAGGTCTTCGACCACCCGGCGGGCGTCGGAGCGATCGCGCGTGCCGCCATTGACCGAAACGCCGCCGCCCGGCGCCTCTATCAACACCTTGAAGGCGTCCTCGATCAGGGCGACGTGGCGGCTGTTGGGCCCGATCACGGCGCGCAATTCGGCGTCGTTTAGGGGGATGAACTCGGACTCGCGCGCCACTAAGCCGCCTTTTGCTGGGAGATGAGATGGCCATGCAGGCTGTTCTGCCGGCCGGACAGGATCTGAACAGGAACGATCCGGCCGATCAGATGATCCGCATCGTCGACATGGACCGACTGCAGATAGGGCGAACGGCCGATGGCCTGGCGCCGTTCGGGGTGCCGGCCCGGCCGTTCGAACAGGACGTTCAGGGTCCGCCCGACCTGGGCCTGGTTGAAGGCGACCTGCTGTTCGCTCACCAGGGCGATCAGCCTTTGCAGCCGTTCCCTGGCGACCTCCGGTTCGACCTGCCTGCCCATGCCGGCGGCGGGCGTGCCGGGGCGGGGCGAATACATGAAGGCGAAGGCCGAGGCGTACCGAACCTGACGCACCAGGTCCAACGTCTCCTCGAACTCCCGGTCCGTCTCGCCGGGGAAGCCGACGATGAAGTCGCCCGACAGCGCCATGTCGGGCCGCGCCGCCCGTATGCGCGCGATCAGGTCGAGATATTTCTGGCGGCCGTGCTTGCGGTTCATCAGCCGCAGGATGCGATCCGATCCCGCCTGAACCGGCAGGTGCAGATAGGGCATCAGGGCGTCCAGGTCGGCATGGGCGGCGATGAGGTCGTCCGACATGTCGTTGGGATGGCTGGTCGTATAGCGGATGCGGTCCAGCCCGGGAATGTCGGCCAGGGCGTAGGCCAGCTCGGCCAGGGTCGCCTTCTTGCCGTCCGCGCGCTCGCCGTCATAGGCGTTGACGTTCTGGCCCAGCAGGGTGACTTCGCGCACCCCGCGCCCGGCCAACTGGCGCGCCTCTTCCAGCACGGCATGGAGCGGCCGGGACCATTCCGCCCCGCGCGTATAGGGCACCACGCAGAAGGTGCAGAACTTGTCGCACCCCTCCTGCACGGTCAGGAAGGCGGTCGGCCCCGTCGTTCCCCGCGCGACGGGCAGGGCGTCGAACTTGTCGTCGGGGGCGAAGTCGGCGCCGATCCGCTCGCCCCGCGCCCGCGCCGTGCGCGTCAGCAGTTCGGGCAGCTGATGATAGGCCTGGGGGCCGACGACGATGTCGACCGCGGGCTGGCGGCGCATGATCTCCTCGCCCTCGGCCTGGGCGACGCAGCCGGCGACGGCGATGGTCATGTCCCGGCCGGCCTGGCGGCGTTCGTCGCGCATCTCGCGCAGCTTGCCCAGCTCGGAATAGATCTTCTCGGCCGCCTTCTCGCGAATGTGGCAGGTGTTCAGGATGACGAAGTCGGCCTCGGCCGCGTCGTCGGTCGTGGCGTAGCCCAGCGGGCGCAGCACATCGGCCATGCGCTCCGAGTCATAGACGTTCATCTGGCAGCCGTAGGTCTTGATGAACAGACGCTTCTCGGCCGCCGTCTCGGCTTGGGAAAACGGGGTCTGGGTCATGTCGGGCTTATGGTCGCCCGCGTCCATCCCGGCAAGGCGGGCCTCAACCGGCATCCACGTCGGCGGGATCGACGCGGGCGGCGTGGCGCGTGAAGATCAGGCCTTCGCGCTTGGACGGTTCGGCCCCCTCGATGGCGACGCCGTAAAGCTCCAGCTTGTGACCGATCAGCTGGAAGCCCAGACGTTCGGCGATCTCGGACTTGAGCCGTTCGATCTCGGCGTCGAAGAATTCGATCACCTCGCCCGACTTGGTGTCGATCAGGTGGTCGTGATGGTCGTCGCCCGCCTCTTCGTAGCGGCTGCGGCCGTCGCCGAAGTCATGCTTTTCGACCACGCCCGCCTCTTCGAACAGGCGCACGGTGCGATAGACGGTGGCGATGGAGATGTGCGGGTCGATGGCCGAGGCGCGGCGGTACAACTCCTCGACATCGGGATGATCCTCGGCGTTGGACAGCACCCGGGCGATCACCCGACGCTGTTCGGTCATGCGCATGCCGCGTTCGGCGCAGAGTTTTTCGATCCGGTCCATGACCCTAGAATAGGGGTTCGACGCGCGTCAGGGAAGCGTCGGCGTGACGCGCGGGCCAGACAGGTCGCGCCGTAGCGCCAGGGCGTCGGTCCGGCGCCCGTCGGCTCCGGCGTAATAGGCCTTGCGTCGGCCGATCTCGACGAAGCCGGCGCGCGCGTAGAGGGCGCGGGCCGCCGCATTGTCCTCCGCGACTTCCAGGAACAGGCTGTGGGCGCCGGCCGTCGCGGCGGCGTCGCAGGCGCGTTCGACCAGGCGGCGGCCCAGGCCCCGGCGACGCGCACCGGGCCGGACCGCCAGGGTCAGGATTTCCGCCTCGTCCAGAATGACCCGGATCAGGATGAAGCCGTCCGGCTCGACCCCCAGAAGGACGCCCGGCTGGGCCAGCAGATCGGCGAAGGCCGCGGCGTCCCAGGGCGCGGCGAAGGCCTGGGCGTGCAGGGCGGCCAGATGTTCCGCCATCTCAGACTCGGTGGTGCTTTCGGTCATGCCGCAGTCTGGCGCGACTGGCCCGGCAGGCGGCTGGGGGGCGTGGCGTCGGGCGCGCGCAGATAGAGCGGGCGGGGAGGATTGCTAACCGGGTCTCGGTCCGCGGTCAGACGGGCCAGGGCTTGCGGGGCCGGCGCGACCCGGTCGTCCCTTTGCGAAAAGGCCAGGTCGGGGAAGGCTTCGGTCAGGACCGTCGCGCCATTGCCGATCAGCGAGACCGCCGGGCCGAGGTCCGCAATCCGCTGCGCCGCCTCTTGCAGCGAAAGGGCCTGGGCCTCGCCGAGCGGGGCGCCGGCGGCGAACAACCGGGCGTAGACCTGGCCGCGCCGCGCATCGACCAGGGCGGCGACCGGCCGGTCCTCGGCGTCCAAAGAGGCCGCCAGGGCGTCCAGCGTCGAGACCCCCACGACCGGGCGATCCAGGGCGGCGCCCAGCCCCTGGGCGAAGGCCAGGCCGACGCGCAGGCCGGTGAAGGAACCGGGGCCGACCGTGACGCCGATACGGTCCAGGCTTTTGAAACCGCCGCCGGCCTCGGCCACCACGTCGCGCGCCAGCCCGCCCAGCCGCTCCTGGTGGCCCTTGGCCATCGGCTCGAACCGAACGGCCAGGGGGCCTCCATCGGCGAACACCGCCGCCGTGCAGGCGCCGAGCGCCGTATCGATCACCAGAAGTTTCATGACGGCCTTTTAGGCGGCCTGGACCAGAACCTCCACCAGCCTCGTCAAGGCCTGGCGGACGGCGCGGTTCTCCATGCGCGAGAAGGTCAGCGCCATGGCCCGGCCCTCGGGCGTGGCGCCGACCGCCCGGATCAGGGACAGGTCGCCGTCGTCGGTGGGGCCCATCGCCTGGGGGAAGAAGGCCTGGATCGGCGCGCCCAGCGCCTGCGCCAGCCCGTGCAGGCGCGAGGCCGATATGCGGTTACGCCCGCTTTCATATTTCTGAACCTGCTGGAAGCTGACGCCCACCCGCTCGGCGAGGGCGGTTTGCGACAAGCCCAGCGCCATGCGTCGCGCCGCGATCTGCGATCCCACATAGCGATCGACGGGTTCCGAGGCGCGGGGCGATCTAGAAGCGTTCTCGGCCATGACGGCAATGTTTCACGACTCGGCATGAAACGCAACGATTTCGTTTCATGACGTTTCGATGCGCGCGGTAACGGCGGACAGGCGGCGGATGCGGTCGCGCGCGATGGTCTCTGCGCGGTCCAGGGAACCGGCGCCGAAAACCTTGATCGTTTCGGCGTCGCCGCCCTCATAGACGCAGACCCTGATGTCGCCTTCGACGGTCTCGATCACGCAGCCCTGTCCCCGCCTCGGCCAGACCCCGGGCCGATACTCCACGACGACGCCCGAGACAGCCCAGGGCGACAGCCGATCGTCCAAGATTTGGAGACGCCGCACGGCGTCCGACGGGGGGCTGTCCATGAACGCCCGCCCGCGGCTCTCGACGCCGGAGGGCGAAGGATCGGCGTCGCCGTGCGATTCGCCGGCGGACGCCAGCAGCGCCAGCGCCTCGGGCGTCGAATCGAGGGCGCCTGTCAGGCGGCGTTGCACATCGGGGCGAAACAGGCCGGATCGGCGACCGGCCTCGTAAAGCCCCCATCCCTGGCTGGTCATGTCCAAACGCGCGCCGGCCTCGGCCTGGGACAGCCCGCGCTCTCGGCGCAGCGCGGCCAGGGCTTCGCCCAGACGCAGGGCTGCGGGATCGGGGGTGAAACGCGGCATCGCGGCTAGGATGGCGCAAGCCGGCGTCCGTGGCGAGGATGAAACCGTTTCAGGCGGTCAGAGCGTCTGCTCGACCCGCGTCACCTCGGGCACATAGTGGCGCATCATCTGCTCGACGCCGGCCTTCAGCGTGGCGGCGGACGACGGACAGCCGGCGCAGGCGCCGCGCATCCGCAAGGCCAGCACGCCCGTTTCCTCGTCGAAGGAATCGAACAGGATGTCGCCGCCGTCCTGGGCGACCGCCGGGCGGATGCGGCTGTCCAGCAGGGCCTTGATTTCCGTGACGACCTCGCTGTCGTCCTGAGCGTGGTCGTCTGTCTCGCCGCCGCGCGTCAGCGGCTGGCCGGAGACGAAATGATCCATGACGACGCCCAGTATGGGCGCCTTCATCTCCGACCAGTCCGGCCCCTGAGCCTTGCGCGTCACCGAGACATAGTCGGCGCCGAAGAAGACGCCGTCGACGCCCTCCAGTTCGAACAGGGCCTCGGCGAGGGGGGAAGCGGTCGCCTCGTCGATGGTGCGGTATTCGAGCGCGGCGGCCGGGGACACGTCGCGGCCGGGCAGGAATTTCAGCACATTGGGATTGGGCGTGGGTTCGGTCTGGATGAACATGGGCGGGAGATGCGCTCGCCCCCGCCCGGTTGCAAGTCCCGCTCCGATCCTTAGCGGCGCTTCAGTCCGCCCAGGATGCCGCGCATCAGTTCGCGAGTCAGGGTCGATCCGGCCGTGCGCAGCACGGACTTGGTCAGGGCCTCCATCGGCGTTTCGCGGGTGGAGCGGCGGGCGCCTGTCGCGACTGTGCGCCCGGCCTGCGCCTGAGCTTTGGCCTGGGCCCTGGCCTGCGCCTGGGCGGCCTTGTCCGCCTCTGCCCGGGCTTTCGCCTGGGCCTGGGCTTGCGCCTCGGCCTGATCGGCGATGTGGCGGTTGGACAGGATTTCGGCGGCGGACTCGCGGTTCAGCACTTGGTCGTAGAGGCCCCGCACCGGGCTGGCGGCCATGACCGCCGCCCGCTCGGCGTCCGTCGCCGGCCCCAGACGTGAGGCAGGCGGCCTGATCTTGGTGCGGGCCACGATGGTGGGCGCGCCCTTTTCGTCCAGCACCGACACCAGCGCCTCGCCAACGCCCAGGGCTTGAATGGCCTCGGCCGTGTCGAAGGCGACGTTGGCGCGGAAGCTTTGGGAGGCCGCCTTCAACCCCTTTTGCTCGGACGGCGTATAGGCCCGCAGCGCATGCTGGATGCGGTTGCCCAGCTGGGCCAGGACGGTGTCGGGGATGTCGGCGGGGTTCTGGGTGACGAAATAGATCCCGACGCCCTTGGACCGGATCAGCCGCACCACCTGTTCGACCTTTTCCAGAAGGGCGCGCGGGGCGTCGTCGAACAGCAGGTGCGCCTCGTCGAAGAAAAAGACCATACGCGGCTTTTCCGGGTCGCCCACCTCCGGCAGTTGTTCGAACAGTTCCGACAGCAGCCACAGCAGGAAGGCGGCATACAGGCGCGGGCTGTTCATAAGCCGCGTGGAGTCCAGCACGTTGACCTGGCCCCGGCCGTCCAGGCCAACGCGGATCATGTCCTCCAGCTTTAGGGCCGGCTCGCCGAAGAAGGCGGCGCCGCCCTGCTGCTCGATCTGGAGCAGGGACCGCTGGATGGCGGCGATGGAGGCGGGGGCCACATTGCCCACCTCGCGCCCGATCCGCTCGGCGTTCTCGCCCACATAGACCAGCAGGCTGCGCAGATCGTCGAGGTCCAGCAGCAGCAGGCCCTCCTTGTCGGCGACGTGGAAGACGACAGTCAGCACGCCTTCCTGCACGTCGTTCAGATCCAGCATCCGCGCCATCAGCACCGGACCGATCTCCGAGACCGTGGTGCGGATCGGATGCCCCTTCTGGCCATACAGGTCCCAGAAGACGACCGGCGCCGCGCGCGGCGTCAGGGTTAGGCCCATCTCGGCCGCGCGGGCCAACAGTTTCTCGTTCGGCGCGCCGACCTGGGAAATGCCCGACAGGTCGCCCTTCACGTCGGCGCAGAAGACCGGCACGCCCGCGTCGGAAAAGCCCTGGGCCATGATCTGCAGCGTCACCGTCTTGCCCGTGCCTGTGGCGCCGGCGACCACTCCATGACGGTTGGCCCGGTTGAACAGCAGGTTCTCGGGCTGGGCGGCGTCGGACTGGCCGAGGAACAGGCCGGGCGGGGTGTCGGACATCAGGGTCTCCGGTTGGGGTCGTCAGCCTAAGCCTTAGCGCGTTCGAAACACGGCCGGAACAGCGATTGACGCGGCCGCCGCACGGCTTGACAACACAGGGATGAAAACCCCTGTCGCCGTCCCGTCCTCGAGCGTGTCCCGAAACGCCGTGGCCCTGATCGCCACCGTGGCGGCGGGGGCGGCCCTGTATTGGCTGAGGGACATACTGACGCCCCTGGCCATGGCCATATTCCTGCTGATCATGATCGACGGGGTGAAGCGATCGGTGGAGGCGCGAACGCCGCTGGGCCACCGCTGGGCCGGAATCGCGGCCCTGACGCTGGTGGTGCTGGCCTTCTTCGCCTCCATCGCCATCATCGTGAACGGGGCGGCCGGCTTCTTCGGCGAGGCCTCGGGCGTGTCGCAGAACCTGGGGCCGCGGATCGACCAGATCATCCGCGACGGCTACGCCCTGTTCCGGCTGGACAATCCCCCCACGGCCCAGGATCTGGTCAACGGGGTGGACGTGCGCGGCTGGCTGACGACCCTGGCCTTCCAAGTCCAAGGCATCGCCTCGGGCGCCTTCTTCGTCCTGGTCTATCTCGGATTCCTCCTGGCTTCCCAGGCTGGTTTTCGAAAGAAGATCGTCACCATGTTCCCGCAGAAGGCCCAGCGCGACGAGGCGGTGGCGGTGTTCGAGCGCGTGCGCGGCGGCGTCGAGGGCTATATCTGGGTCCAGTCGGTGACGGGCGCGATGATCTGCGTCGTGGCCTGGGGCCTGATGCGGGCGGTAGGGCTGCAGAACGCGGAGTTCTGGACCTTCGTCATCTTCGTCGTCGGCTTCATTCCGGTGCTGGGCGGGGCGGTCGC
Source organism: Brevundimonas sp. (assembly GCF_003248455.1). Taxonomy (GTDB): domain Bacteria; phylum Pseudomonadota; class Alphaproteobacteria; order Caulobacterales; family Caulobacteraceae; genus Brevundimonas. The sequence goes on along the minus strand of NZ_QFNM01000014.1, from coordinate 34,327 downwards.
GGGCCTGGCGCCGCCGCTGTTCGCCCTGGTTCAGTTCGAAAGCTACTGGCCGGCCGCCATCCTGCTGGTCGGGCTTCAGCTCATCCTGTTCGTGGTCGGCAACTTCATCCAGCCGCGCATGCAGGGCGACAACCAGAATATCGACCCGGTGGTGGTGCTGCTGGCCCTTGCCTTCTGCGGCAAGATGTGGGGCGTCGCAGGCATGTTCCTGTCCACGCCGCTTGCGGTGATGGCCATGGCCATCCTGGCCGAGTTCAGGGGATCGCGCTGGATGGCCGTGCTGCTGTCCGGCGACGGCCAGCCCTATGCCGAGGAGAAGGCCGCGACCCGGCACAGGGCCGGGCCGGAGCCGACCGCCGACACCTGATCAGGGTCGCCAGCCGCTGACCTGGTCCGCTTCCGTCTCGCCGGCCAGGGCGCCGCGCGTCTTCTTCACCTCGGCCCAGGCGGCGCGCAGCAGGGCGGGCACGCCTTCGCCCGACACGCCCGACACCAGCATTGGGCGCCGACCGGCGACCGCTTCCAGCTCGGCCGCCTTCTCCTCGCGCGCCTCGGGGGTCAGGGCGTCGATCTTGTTCAGCGCCAGGATTTCGGCCTTGTCCGCCAAGCCCTCGCCGTAAGCCTCCAACTCGCCGCGGATGATGCGATAGGCCTCGGCCACGTCGTCTTGCGTGCCGTCGATCAGGTGGATCAGGCTGGCCGAGCGTTCGACATGGCCCAGGAACCGGGTGCCCAGCCCCGCGCCCTCGCTGGCGCCCTCGATCAGGCCGGGAATATCGGCGATGACGAACCGTTCGGACGGCGACAGGTCCACCATCCCCAGGTTCGGCGCCAGGGTGGTGAAGGGATAGTCGGCGATCTTGGGCTTGGCGGCGCTGGCGGCCGACAGGAAGGTCGACTTGCCCGCATTGGGCAGGCCCGCCAGACCGATGTCGGCGATCAGCTTCAGCCGCAGCCAGATCCAGCGTTCCTGACCTTCCTGGCCGGGGTTGGCGTAGGTCGGCGCCTGATTGGTCGGCCCCTTGAACCGCACATTGCCCCAGCCGCCGTTGCCGCCCTTCAGCAGCAGTTCGACCTTGCCGGGCGCATCCAGGTCCAGCAGCACCGTCTCCTTGTCCTCGTCCAGGACCTGGGTGCCGACCGGCACCTTCAGATGGACGTCCTCGCCCTTGCCACCATGCATCTGCCGGCCCTGGCCGTGGTGGCCGGTCTGGGCCTTGAAATGCTGCTGATAGCGATAGTCGATCAGCGTGTTCAGCCCCTCGACCGCCTCGATCCAGACATCGCCGCCCTTGCCGCCGTCTCCGCCGTCGGGGCCGCCGTTGGGGATGAACTTCTCGCGTCGAAACGACACGGAGCCCGCCCCGCCGTTGCCGGAGCGGATATAGATCTTGGCCTGGTCGAGGAACTTCATCGCGGGCTTATGCCGCAGATGTGCGGCGAATTACAGGCCCGGCCGCCCGGCGCTATTTCAGCGCCAGCGTCACCGTCTTGATGTCCACATATTCGTCGATGCCGTGAATCGAGCCTTCGCGGCCGTAACCCGACTGCTTGACCCCCCCGAACGGGGCGACGGCGGTGGAGATCAGGCCGGTGTTGACCCCGCACATCCCCGCTTCGATCCGGCGACTGAAGCGCATGGCCCGGTCAAGGTCGCGGGTGAACAGATAGGAGGCCAGGCCATAGTCGCTGGCGTTGGCCTTCTCCAACGCCTCTTCCTCGGTGTCGAAAGCGAAGACCGGGATCATCGGGCCGAACGTCTCTTCGTCGCGAAACAGGGCGTCGTTTCCGCCAAGGGTCAGGGTCGGCTGGAAGAAGCGGCCGCCCAGTTCATGGCGCGAGCCGCCAGTCAGGACGCGACCCCCGTCGGCCTTGATCGCCGCGACGTGTTTCTCGACCTTGTCGACGGCCTTGTCCTCGATCAGCGGCCCGACCCTCACCCCTTCCTCGAAGGCGTTCCCGACGCTGATACCGGCCACTTCGCCGGCCAGCTTCTCGGCGTAGGCGTCCGCGACCGATCGCTCGACATAGACGCGGTTGGGACAGACGCAGGTCTGGCCCGAGTTTCTGAACTTGCCCTTGATGGTCTCGGCCACCGCCAGGTCCAGATCGGCGTCGGCGAAGACGATCAGCGGCGCCGCCCCGCCCAGCTCCATCGACACGCGCTTCAACGTCGCGGCGCACTGCTCGGCCAGCTTTCGCCCCACGCCGGTCGAGCCCGTGAAGGACAGTTTTCGGATGTCGGGGCTGTCGGTCAGCACCTTGCCGATGGTCGCCGCATCGCCGGTGACGATCGACAGGGCCTCTTTCGGCAGTCCGGCCTCATAGGCCAGTTCGGCCAAGGCGATGGCGGTGAAGGGGGTCTGGCTGGCGGGCTTGACCACGGCGGTGCATCCCGCCGCGAAGGCCGGTCCCAGCTTTCGCGTCAGCATGGCGGCCGGGAAGTTCCAGGGCGTGATCAGGGCGCACGGTCCGACCGCCTCGCGATAGGTCAGGATCAGATGGCCCAGCGGGCTGTCCTGGGTTTCGCCGATTAGCCGCTCGGCCTGGCCGGCGAACCATTTCAAGAAGCCGTTGGCGTAGGCGACCTCGCCCTTGGCCTCCTCGAACGGCTTGCCGTTCTCCAGCGCCATCAGGGCGCCCAGACCCTCTGTGTGATCGTCGATCAGCGTGGCCCAGGCGCGCAGGAAGGCCGCGCGTTTGTGGGGATCGCTGCGGGACCACGATGCGAAACCCTCGGCGGCCGCCGCGACGGCCCGTTCGGTCTCGGCCGCGCCCAGGTCCGGCACATGGCCGATGATCTCGCCGGTCGCCGGATCGTCCACGGCGATCCCGGCGCCGTTCGCGGGAATGGGTTCGCCAGCGATCAGGGCGTGCTGACGAAGCAGCGCGAGGCCGGCGTTGCGGGCGATCTGGTTCACGGCGAACTCCTGTGGCGATCCGTAAACGAACAAGGCCCCGACGAAGCGGGGCCTTGCAAGTCTGTCGATGCAGCCGAGGCTGCTTCGAAATCAGTTCTTGACGTCTTGGGCGGCGCCGGTCACGGCTTGGCCGGCGGCCTGGGTGTCGCGACCCACGCCTTCGACGGTGTTGCAGGCGGCGGTGGTCAGGGCGGCGGCGGCGGCGACCAGAACGAAAATCTTGCGCATCAGGAAACTCCGAGGGTTAGCCGAGGTGAACGCCTCGGTCCTGCCGGATCAACGCGACGCCACGGCTCCGGTTCCTTTGGCTGCGGACGACGTGTCGGCCGGGTCGACGGGGATGAGCGCCTCGGGCGTGGCGAAGGTCATGCGGGCGATGGTGCCGCCGTTCGGCGCGGGTAAGAACTCGGTCTCGCCGCGAAGCTGTTTGGCGAAGGCGCTCATCAGGGTGCGGCCCACCCCGACCTCGGCGCCGGCGGGGGCGCCTGGCCCGTCGTCCTCGACTTCGAGAACCGAGGTGTCGCCCTGGACGCGGAAACGCACCTTCAGCACGCCGCCGCGCAGGGCGAAAGCGTGCTTCTGGGCGTTCGTCACCGCCTCGACCAGCCACAGGGCCAAGGGCGCCAGCTTGTCGGGATCGACGTGCAGGGAATCGGCGTCCACCGAACTGACCACCACGGGCCCGCGGCCTGCCTCGCTGGCCACCAGCTGGCCGACCAGTTCGTTCAGGAACTCGCGCGCGTCCGCGTGGCGGATGTCGGCGCTCTGGTAGAGGGTGCGGTAGATCAGGGCCAGGGCCGAAATCCGCTGGCGCGTGTCGCCCAGGGCCGCCTTGGCCGGCGCGTCGGTCAGGGCCCGCTGCTGCATCGACAGCAGGGACGAGATGATCTGCAGATTGTTCTTCACCCGGTGGTGGATCTCGCGCATCAGCGCGTCCTTTTCGGCCAGGGCGTCGGTCAGTTCGCGGTCGCGCACGGTGATGGCCTCGGCCATCTCGTCCAGGGTCTTGGCCATGGTGCGGATCTCGGCGGGCGCGTTCATGGCTTGCAGCGGGCGCACCGAAAACCGGCCCCGCGCATAGATGGCCGCCACCCGCTCCAGATAGTCCAGCCAGCGGATAAAGATGCGCTCGGACAGAAGCATCACCGCCGCGAAGGCCGTCAGCCACGCCCCCAGCGGCAGCAGCAGCGTCCCGATCGGATTCAACCGCGCCCAGGACAACAGGCCTTGCGACGGCGCGGACAGCAGGGCGTAGAGGTCGCCGCCGGCCAGGGCCGCCCCGGCGTAGTCGCGCCGGGCGCCGGCGGCGTCGCGCGCGTCGAACACGGCCGAGCCCTGGTTTCGCGCCCGTTCCACCCAATCGGCGATGTCGTCGTCGCCCGCCAGAATGAAGGCGCCGGGATCGCTGGCGGTCAGGATGCGTCCCGCCCCGTCGGTCAGGGCGGCCTGGGAGCCGGAGGGCAGGGCCGGATCGTCCAGATCGGTTTGCAGCGCCGACAGCGGAATGACCGCGGCCATGGCGCCGTCGAACCGGCCCATCGGCCGCTCGGCCCGCGTCGCGACGATCAGGGCGGCGCGATAGCCGGCGTCGTCGGGCGCCCGCATGACGACCATTTCCTCGCCATCGCGCAGACGCTGGAACCATTGGGCGCGCGCAGCCGGGGCCACGCCCGAACGCAGGCCGTCGGGCCGGCCCGAGGCGCAGACGGCCTCGCCCGTCGGGCTGATGCGATAGAGGCCCTCATAGCCCTCCAGCTGGCCGACCAGGGCGGTCAGCCGCGCGGCGCAATAGGGACCGGCGGCGTCGGGACTTAGGGCGCGCAGCAGCACCTGGGCGCTGTCCAGCTGGGCCTTGGCGTCCGAGGCGCTGCGTTCCGCCGCGAGTTGCAGGTCGACCTGCCGATCCTCGGCTTGGCGGCGGAAATCGGCCTGGGTCTGGATCAGGCTGAGGACGAAGATCGGCAGCAGGGCCATGGCCATGGCCGCGCCCAGTCGAAAACGAATGCCTTGGAATCGGTCCTTCGTCCACGCGCGACCCGGGCGCGGCCCTGCGGCGTGGGACGGCGCATTCACCGCCGATCAGCCCCGTGCGCCGGCCAGCCTGTCGGCCTCGCCCAAGATCGTCCGCATCGCCTCTCCGGCTGCCTGGCCGTCGCGGCTGTATCCACCCTTCTCCAGCGTGGCCTGAAGCGCGCGGCGCGCGCGGCTGACGCGGCTCTTGACCGTGCCGACCGCGCACCCGCAGATTTCGGCCGCCTCTTCGTAGGCGAAGCCGCCGGCGCCGACCAGGATCAGGGCTTCGCGCTGTTCCTCCGGCAAGGTCTTCAGCGCCTGGCGCAACTCGTCCAGGGCGACGGGCGCTTCCGGGTCGTCCACGGCGACCAGGGTGCGTTCGGCGGCTTCCTGGTCCAGCTGCGACTGACGCCACGATCGGCGCTTCTCGGAATAGAACTGGTTGCGAAGGATCATGAAGGTCCAGGCCTTCATGTTGGTGCCCATCTGATAGCTGGCGCGCGCGTCCCAGGCCTTCATCATGGCGTCCTGCGCCAAATCGTCGGCGGCGGTGGGATCGCCGGTCAGGGTGCGGGCGAAGGCGCGCAGATGCGGGATCAGCAAGACCAGCTCGCGCTTGAAGCCCTCGTCGTCGGCAGACGCAGGCTTGGGGGCGGCTCCCAGGCGTGAGGTGCTCATGCGGGACCGTCCAACGCCGCCTTGGCGTCGGCGCGCTTCAGGATTTCCAGGAACTCGTCCGGCACCGGTTCGTTGACGACTTCGTCGAACATATGCCGCAGCTTGACGCCGATGGCCTGTTGGCGAAGGCGCGCTTCTTCGAGGTCCGCCTCCCCTTTGCGGTCCGCGCCCCTGGCGCCCGAGGAGTCGGTAGAATCAATCATAGACAGAACAAGGCCCACCCAACGTCTTCGCGAGATGCCAGCCTAACGTCGTCCCCGCGCGCCGGTTCCTACGACGCCGATATTTTAAGCTCAAGCTTGGTGGAAGGCTGGGAACCGCGACGGATATGATACGTTTATGCCCGCTGTAGCGCTTTCCCTTGCCGGGAAGGCGGAGATTTGTCGGGGACTTTCTGAATGAGCCTTTTGGCTAGACTCGCGCCGCACCTGCCTTATGTGCGTCGCTACGCCCGCGCCCTGACCGGCGACCAATCCACGGGCGACAACTATGTGCGCGTCGCGCTCGAAGCTCTGGCGGCGGGCGAGCAACAGCTGTCGCCGGACATGACGCCGCGCGTGGCCTTGTATCACGTGTTTCACGCCATCTGGTCCTCGACCGGCGCCCAGCTTGAAAGCGGCGGCCTGGAGACGACGGGCGCCGACGCCTCCCAGCGTCTGCTGCGCATCGCGCCTCGTTCGCGTCAGGCCTTCCTGCTGACGGCCCTGGAAGGGTTCACCCCGTCCGAAGCCGCCCAAATTCTTTCGGCCGATCCCCGCGACGTCGAACGGCTGATCGCCGACGCCCAGGCCGACATCGACGCCGAACTGGCTACCGACGTTCTGGTGATCGAGGACGAGGCCATCATTTCGGCCGATATCCAGAGCCTGGTGCAGGAGTTGGGCCACCGCGTCACCGGCACCGCCACCACCCATGACGAGGCCATCGAGGCCGTCGCTCGCCACAAGCCGGGCCTGGTCCTGGCCGACATCCAGTTGGCCGACGGCTCTTCCGGCATCGACGCGGTCAAGGACATTCTGAAGACGATGGACGTGCCGGTGATCTTCATCACCGCCTTCCCGGAACGCCTGCTGACCGGCGAGCGGCCCGAACCGACCTTCCTGATCACCAAGCCGTTCCAGCCCGAGACGGTGAAGGCGGCGATCAGCCAAGCCCTGTTCTTCCATCCATCGCGACAGAAACAGGCCGCTTAAGCCCCTGGATCCTTCTTGAATCCTATAATGTCGGAGGCCCCGTTCGCTCGAAGCGACGGGGCTTCCTTATCTGGGCGGCGCCGGGCGAAAGAAAAGATGCGCGGCGGGAACCCCCGTTGGTCGGCGTCGTTATCGGCATGCGGAGGCGGCGACGCCCCCCGACTTAGACTGGCCACTGCCGGTCTGCCGCCTCCGCGCCTCATTCTCGATGACGCCACTTCAAAGCGGTCCGAAAGGGCCGCTTTTTCTTGGCCTGCCGCTCGACCGACGGCAGCAGCCGGGCCAAGATGGTGGTCAAAGAAAACCTTCAGGAGAGACGTCGATGGCTTCGCGGGAACACAGGACAAATCGTCAGTGGGTGCTGCGCCAGCGTCCCAAGGGACTGCTACAGCCCGGGGACCTTGAATTGATCGAGACGCCCGTGCCCAACCTGGCCGAGGGCGAGGTGCTGGTGCGCACCGTCTATCTTTCGCTGGACCCGACCAACCGCACCTGGATGAACGATTCGGAAGGCTATCTGCCGCCGGTGGGCCTGGGCGAGGTCATGCGCGGCCTGACCCTGGGCGTGGTGGAGGACAGCCGCGCCGAGCGGTTCAAGGCTGGAGACGTGGTCATGCCGATCTCCGGCGGCTGGGCCGATTACGCCGTCGTGCCCGAGGCGGCCCTGCGTCCCGTCCATCGCGCGCCCGGCTTGCCGCTGACGGCCAATATGTCGGTGCTCGGCATGACCGGCCTGACCGCCTATTTCGGCGTGACCGACGTGCTGAAGGCTCAGGCCGGCGAGACGATCGTCATCTCGGCGGCGGCGGGCGCGGTCGGCTCCATCGCCGGCCAGATCGCCAAACAGCGCGGCTGCCGCGTCATCGGCATCGCTGGCGGGCCGCGGAAATGCGCCTGGCTGGTCGACGAGCTCGGCTTCGATGCGGCCATCGACTACAAGAACGAGGATGTGGGCCAGGCGCTGGATCGTCTGGCCCCAGACGGCGTCGATCTGAATTTCGAGAACGTCGGCGGCGACATCATGATCGCCGTGTTCAATCGCCTGAAGGTGCACGGCCGCATGGCCGTGTGCGGTCTCGTGTCGTCCTACAACGCCACCAAGGCGCCGCCTTCGCCGAACTTCGCGCGCATCATCACCCATCGCCTGCACGTCCAGGGCTTCCTGGTCCTGGACTACGCCGCGCGCGCCAGGGAGATGGTCGCCGAGATGGGGCCGTGGCTGGCCGACGGCCGGGTGAAGTGGAAGGTGCACGTCGACGACGGCCTGGAAGGCGCCGTGGATTCGCTGAATCGCTTGTTCACCGGCGATCACGACGGCAAGTTGCTGGTCCGGGTTTCCGAGGAACCCGCCTGATCCCGCCCGACCCCGCTTAGACAAGGCCACGCGCATGAGCGACCCGCTGCACGTCCATTTCGAAGACCTGGAGGTGGGTCAGGTCGTGCCCCTGGGGGCCTGTGCGGTGGATCAGGCGGCGCTGGACGTCTTCATCGAGCGGTTCTCGCCCGGCTGGGACGCAGCCTACGGCGCGCCGGACGCCATGGTTTACGTTCTGTGGAGCCGCCTGGCCGCCGACAAGTCCGGCGGCTGGGCCCAGACCAAGGTCCTGGCCGTCGACGGCCTGCGCTATATGCGCAATCCCCCGGCGGGCGAGCTGCTGCGCGGGCGGATGACGGTGATGGGCAAGGATCCGGTCGGGGACGAAAAGGGCATCGTCATCGCCTCCCACGACCTGCTGGACGAGGCGGGGCGGCTGGTCTTCTCATGCCTGACGCGGGCGGTCTTCTCGCGGCGCTGAAAATCAAGATGCCCCGACGGCGCGAACCGTCGGGGCGTCTATTTGGTCCGAACGTCCGTCCTAGTTGACGGTCGCCGGCTGGGCCTGGCGCAGGAAGGCCAGGGCGATCAGGCGGTCCCAGCCCAGCAGCGACACCAGGTGGGCGTAGATCTGGCCCAGGGCGCCGTTGTCGCGCAGTTCGGCCAATTTCTCGGCCGGCAAGGCGCGCAGCTTGTCTTCCGACACGGCGAAGTATTCGGCCAGCTTCTGCGGCTCGCCCGGCGTGCCGTCGGGGTTGCGCGGCGTGAAGATGGCGTCGCGGGTGTCCAGCAGGTCGAGGTCCTTGATCAACTGGACGAAGCTTTCGGTGCGTTGGCGCTCCTGCTCGAAGTTGTTGCAGAACTCCATCGCCATATTGGTGTAGTCGCTGGGCTGGCCATCGACGAACAGCGGGTTCTGGCCGCCCTCGGCGACGATGGCCGCGCCGCGGTCGATGCACAGGATCAGGCGCTGGTTCTGCTTGTCGTCGGCGAAGACGAACGGATAGCGGCGCACATAGGCGGGCACATAGGCGTCGCCGCGGAACTCGCCGTCGTCGGCGACGAACAGGTTCTCGCCCTGGCGCAGGCCCATGACCACCACCGGCTGGCGGTTTTCGCCGGTGAAGATGATCGGGTAGGACAGGGCGGCGGCCGCGAATTCCGTGACCGTCAGCGGCACGATGTTGGTCTGGGCCACGAAGGCGTAGGGCTTGTCGGACGGATTGACGCCCAGGGTCCCGTGAACGCTCTGATCCAGCGGCTCGGGATTGGTGTAAAACAGGACATTGCCTTCGAGCGGCGAGTTGTTCGTGTCGGTCATGAAGCGAGGACGCTCTGGAAATGGTGGTATGAGGCGGGCCTTCTAGCCCAACCCCGACCCAGCGGCAAACCGTCGGCTTGCGTGTTGCGGCGAAGGGCGTCAGCCATTAGCTGTGGGCCATGGGCGCCGCTTGCGATCACGACCACGACCATTCCGGCCTGAAGGGCGGCGCGCTGGATCGCGCCCTGGCCTCGGCCGAGGCGCGCGCGATCCGCCAGGGCGAGCGGATGACGGCCCAGCGCCGCCGGGTTCTGGCCCTGCTGCTTGAGGCCGGCGAGCCGGTCAAGGCCTATGACCTGATCGCCCGCTTCGGCGAGGACGGCCAGGCCGCCAAGCCGCCCACCGTCTATCGCGCGCTGGAATTCCTGGAGCGGTTGGGCATGGCGCACCGCATCGCCTCCATCAGCGCCTATGTCGCTTGTAGCGACGAGGGGGACGCCGTCCACGCCGCCGCCTTCCTGATCTGCGACTGCTGCGGGGCGACGCGCGAGGTCAGCGGGCCCGACCAGGGCGCCATGAGCGCCGCCGCCTCGGCCGCCGGCTACGCCATCGCCCGCACGACCATAGAGGCGCACGGGCGCTGCGCCGCCTGTCGCGAGGCGGCGTGATCATGGATGCGGCGTTGCTGTCCCCGCCGCGCCGCCTGTCCGTGCCGATCGACAACCGCTGGGGCGCCGGCGAGATGGCGGTGCTGGATTTCGGCGATCCGAACCGGCCGGTCGACCTGATCTTCAGCCACGCCAACGGTTTCAACGCCGCCACCTATCGCAGTCTGCTGTCGCCGCTGTCGACCTCGCTGCGCATCTGGGCGCCGGACCTGCGCGGCCACGGGCGTTCGACCCTGCCGGTCTTCACCCGGCCAAAGACCAGCTGGCTTGACCATCGCGACGACCTGCTGGCCCTGCTGGAAACCCTGGACGGGCCGCAGGTGGTCATGGCCGGCCATTCGATGGGGGGAACCGCCTCGCTGCTGGCGGCCGCCCAGCGGCCGGACCGCGTCTCCAGCCTGGCGCTTTTCGATCCGGTGATCTGGAGGCGGATGACGGTCCTGGCCTTCAACCTGCCCTTCGCCCATCGTTTCATGGGCGCCATCCCCATCGCCAAATCCACGCTTCGCCGCCGCAGCCGGTTCGACAGCCGCGAACAGGCCATGGCCGCCTACCGCGGGCGGGGGGCCTTCAAGGGCTGGCCCGACACGGTGCTGGCCGACTATCTGTCCGAGGGTCTGAAGGCGGACGGCGGCGGTTTCGACCTGGCCGCCGCCCCGGCGTGGGAGGCGGCCAACTACGTCGCCCAGGCGCACGATCCGTGGCGGGCGCTGCGGCGCTATCCGGGGCCGGTGCGGATATTGAAGGCCGAGCACGGCGCCTTGACCCATTTGCCGGTCGCGCCGCGCGTCATGCCCAATGTGACCGTGGAGATCGTGGCGGGCGGCGGGCACCTGTTTCCCATGACCCACGCCGACATCGCCCGCGACGCCCTGTTCGAGGCGGCGGTCTGACGACGATTTCTGTAGGCTGAACAAAGTCCCGCGTTATAAGGGCGCCGCTGAGCAAAACCCCGCCGCCCGAGACGCCGCTTGTCCTTCTTCCACGCCGGTCCCGCGCCCAAAGGCGCCGGCCCCCGATCCGGGGCGCTGCGCGACGGCCTGACCCTGGCGCCGGGCATGAAGGTCGGTCTGTTCGGCGGGTCGTTCAATCCGGCGCACGATGGTCACGCCCATGTCGCGGAAACGGCCATGCGCCGCCTTGGGCTGGACCGCGTGGTGTGGCTGGTCTCGCCTCAGAACCCGCTGAAAGACGCCCGTCACAGCGCCCCCCTGGACGAACGGATGGCTTCGGCCCGCGCCCATGCGCGCGGCCCGTCCATGATCGTGTCGGATTTCGAGAGCCGGGCGGGAACGGCCTGGACGGTGGACACGCTGCGCCTGCTGGCCGCGCGGCATCCCGGCGTGCATTTCGTCTGGCTGATGGGGTCGGACAATCTGGCCAGCTTCCACCGTTGGCGCGGCTGGACCGACATCATGCGGCTGATGCCGGTCGCGGTGATCGCCCGGCCGGGGTCGCTGCTTGACAGCCGCACGGCGCCGGCGGCCGCCCGGTTCGCCGGCTTCCGCGTGCCGGATCGGGAGGCGGGGCTGTTGCCCGTCCTGGCCGCTCCCGCCTGGACCTATCTGACCGCGCCGCTCAATCCGCTGTCCTCGACGGCCATTCGCGGCGCCGGAAGCCGCCGCCCCGGCGCGCCCACGGGGGCGTGATTTCGACGCCGGTTCACGTTTCGGCCCATCCGTGCTAGAGGGCGTCTTTAGTCAACGCTCCCGGAGCCCTCCGCTGACCCCCTCGCCCGCGTACGATACGCAAGACGCCGCCGTCTCGAATACGGCGCACGAGATGGACCCTATCGAACCTCTCCATTCCGAAGACGACGCCGATTTCGATGCCGCGCCGCGCGGTTTCGACGACGCTGCGCCGCGCCCGATCGGCGCAACCCCGCTGGAAGAAGCCCTGCTGAGCCGCCTCGACGAGGACAAGGCCCAGGACCTCGTCCTGATCGACCTGAGGGGCAAGAGCGCCATGGCCGACACCATGATCGTGGCGTCCGGCCGGTCGCACCGCCATGTCGGAGCCATCGCCGACCACCTGCTGCGCACCGTGAAGGAACAGGGGCTGGGCAAGGCCAAGGTCGAGGGCCTGCCGCACTGCGACTGGGTGCTGATCGACGCGGGCGACGTGATCGTTCACCTGTTCCGGCCCGAGGTCCGCACCTTCTACAACATCGAGAAGATCTGGGCCGTCGATTCCGCGCACCGCACCGCGCGCGACTGACCGATGAAGCTGGGCATCGTCGCCGTCGGCCGACCGGGCCGGGGGCCCGAGGCCACGCTGGCCGACGACTACGCCCGGCGCGCCACCCTGGCGGGGCGCGCGCTGGGCCTGGGGCCTTTGGAACTGATCGACCTCGAGCCCAGGAAGCCGGGCAAGGCGGCGGAGGCGGAGCTGATCCTGGCCGCCGCCGAGGGGGCGCACCTGATCGCCTGCGACGAACGGGGCCGGACCTATGGTTCGCGCGCCTTCGCCGACCATGTCGCCAGGCTGCGGGATCAGGGCGAGCGCCGTCTGGTCTTCGCCATCGGCGGGGCGGACGGGCTGGACGACAGCGTGCGCGCGGCCGCGGCCTCGACCCTGGCCTTCGGTCCCCAGACCTGGCCCCATGCCTTGGCCCGAGTCCTGCTGGCCGAGCAACTGTATCGGGCCGTGACCATCCTGGCCGGATCGCCGTATCATCGCGACTGATGCGTCGCGCCCCCGTTCCTGTTGTCGTCGCCCTGCTGGCCGGGCTGATCGCCGCCCCGGCGACGGGACGTCAGGCGCCCGAAAGCGAGCTTTCGCGAATCCAGGCGGAGTACCGCGACGAGGCGGTGCGGGCGCGGCGGCTGCGCGCCGATGCCGACGCCGCCAAGGCCGAACTGGCCCAGCTGGAGCGGCGGCTGGCCAGCTTGCGTGTCGACGAACGCAACGACGACCGCCAGATCGACGATCAGCGCGCGCGCCTGCGGCAACTCAGCGAGCGCGAGGCCGAACTGGTCTCCGGCCTGGCGCGCGAGCGCGGCGCCCAGAGCCGGCTGCTCAGCGCGCTTCAGATGATGAGCCGCCGCCCGCCGCCGCCCCTGCTAGTCCCGGCGGACAAGGCCATCGACACCGTGCGCGCCTCCATCCTGCTCAAGGCCATGACCCCCGACCTGGAGACCCGCGCCAAGGCCCTGGCGGCGCGTCAGGCCGAGATCATGCGCATCCGCCGCCTGGCCGTCCTGTCCTCCGAACGCCTGCTGACGACCGAGAGCGCGCAAGGCGACCGGCGGGCCGAGATCGAGGGGCTGACGGCGCGCAAGACCGCCCTGACCGCCGTGCTGAACGCCGAGGCGCGCGCCGCCGAACGCGCCGCCTATGTGCTGGAGCGGCGCATCCGCGAACTGGGCGGAGCCGTGCCCGAGGCGCAGGCTGTCGAGACCCCCACGGCCAGCCTGCCGGCCAATCGCGCCCGCCTCAGCCCGCCCGTCGCCGGGGCGCCGACCCAGACCTGGGGGCAGGGGACCTCGGGCTGGCGCTGGCGGGCAGACCGGGCGGCGGTCAAGGCGCCAGCCGACGCCAAGGTCGCCTACGCCGGGCCGCTGACCGGCTGGGGCAATGTGGTGGTGCTGGACCTGGGGCCCGGCTGGCGCGCCGTCGTCGCCGGGCTGGAGAGCGTAGAGGTCCAGGGCGACGCCCGCGTCGCGGACGGCCAGACCCTGGGCCGCAGCGGGCCGGACGGCGACGTCTATTTCGAACTGCGCCGCGACGAAAGGCCCATAGATCCGGGGCCGTGGTTGCGGTGAGGCTGCAATAGTCCTTTGCATTCCCGCCTGACGCTGATTTTATCGGAGGGACGCTGCGTCGCCACGATTTGGTCGTGTCTGCGGGGCCTTACCCTTCCAACGGGCGCCTTGAATGATCGGCCCGACCGAAAGAGACCGAATGCGTAAATTGCTCCTCGTCGGCTGCGCCGCACTGGTGCTCGGCGGGTCCGCCGCCGCTGTTTCCAGCCAGACCCCTCGCAACGAAACCTTCCGCATGCTGGAGCTGTTCGGCGATGTCGTGGGCATCGTCGAGCAGGCCTATGTCGTTCCCGTCGACAACAAGAAGCTGATCGAGGCGGCCCTGGCCGGCATGATGACGGCGCTGGACCCGCACTCCAACTACCTGCCGCCCTCCAACTACGACGAACTGCGCGAGCGGACCGAGGGCCAGTATTCGGGCGTCGGCCTGACCATCAGCGCCGACGGCGGCATGGTGAAGGTCATTTCGCCGATGGACGACAGCCCGGCCGCCCGCGCCGGGGTCCAGGCGGGCGATGTCATCTCCTCCATCGACGGCCAGAACGCCGCCGGCCTGACGGTCAGCCAGGTATCGGAGAAGTTGCGCGGTCCGGTGGGCGCCAGCGTCAAGGTGACGTTCCTTCGCGACGGTTCCGACCCGCTGGAGGTCACGCTGACCCGCGAGGTCATCAAGGTCCAGTCCGTCACCGGACGGGTCGAGGGCGACTTCGGTTATCTGCGCGTCTCGACCTTCAACGAAAACACTGGCCGCGAGCTGAACGAAGCCATCGCCAAGATCAAGGCCGAGAAGCCTGGCGTTAAGGGCTATGTGCTGGACCTCCGCAACAACGGCGGGGGCCTGCTGAACGCCGCCATCGACGTGTCCGACGCCTTCCTGGAGCGCGGCGAAATCGTCAGCCAGCGGGGGCGCAAGCCCGAGCAGATTCAGCGCTATTCGGCAAAGCCCGGCGACATCACCGGCGGCCTGCCGCTGGTCGTGCTGGTGAATTACGGCTCGGCCTCGGCGTCGGAAATCGTCGCCGGCGCCCTGAAGGATCACCAGCGCGCCACGGTCGTCGGCCTGACCAGCTTCGGCAAAGGGTCGGTGCAGACCGTAATCCCGCTGCGCCAGGGGCAGGACGGCGCCCTGTCGATCACGACGGCGCGCTACTACACGCCGTCTGGCGCCTCGATTCAGAAGATCGGCATCGAGCCGGATTTGGAAGTGGCGCGCTCCGAGGCCGAGGCGCGCATCGTCTCGCGCTCCAGCTTCATCTATTCCGAGGCCGCCTACGCCACGGCGCTGGACGCCTCCATCGGGGCCGAGCGCAAGGGGCCGCACACCCCGCGCGAAGCTCCGGGCGACAAGTTCGACAAGGAAAAGGACTATCAGCTTCAGCGGGCGCTGGACGTTTTGCGCGCCGGCGGCGACTTGTCGAAACTGCCGCCCCCGCCCGAAGGCATCGTCGTCACCGAACCGGGCTCAACGCCCAAGCCCGACGCCGAACCGGCGGCGGACGAGCCGAAAGACGAATAGGTCGGGGAAGGGCGGCGCGAGCCGCCCTTTTTTTGCGCCTACGACAGACGGTCGCGGAAGGCCGAATAGTCGAACGCGCGCACCGTCGTCAGCGCATCCGTGTCCGAGTTCCACAGCACGATGGACGGCAGCGGCACGCCGTTGAAGGTGTTGGTCTTCACCATCGAATAGTGGGCCTGGTCCAGGAAGGCGATGCGCGTTCCCGGCGTCGGCCGTTCGGCGAAGACGTAGTCGCCGATGATGTCGCCGGCCAGGCACGACGGCCCGCCCAGCCGCACCGTCACGCCATGCTCGGGCTCTTTCAGCAGCGCGGGGCGATAGGGCGCCTCGATCACATCGGGCATATGGCAGGTGGCCGAGATGTCTGTGATGCCGACGGGCATGCCGTTGTCGAACACGTCCAGCACCTCGCCGATCAGGATGCCGGCGTCCAGCGCCACGGCCTCGCCCGGCTCCAGATAGACCTGAACGCGGTGACGCGCCTGAAGGTCGCGCACGAAGGCGACCAGATCGTCCCGCTGATAATCGGCGCGGGTGATATGGTGGCCGCCGCCCAGGTTCAGCCATTTGATCTCGCCCAGCAGCGGCTGAAGCTTGGGCTCCACCGCCGCCCAGATGCGCGCCAGGGGCTGGAAGTCCTGCTCGCACAGGGCGTGGATGTGCAGGCCGTCCACTCCGATCAGATGTTCGGGTTTCAACTGCGATATGGGAAAGCCCAGGCGCGAACAGGGCTGGGCCGGATCGTATTTGGCGACCTCGCCCTCGGAATGTTCGGGGTTCAGCCTGAGGCCGATCTCGAACGCCTCACCCTCGGCGCGGGCCTGGGCGATCAGGCCGGCGAACCGGGCGATCTGGGCTGGGTTGTTGAAGATGACGTGATCGGACAGCCGCAGGATCTCGGGCAGATCCTGCGCCGTATAGGCCGGCGAATAGGTGGTCAGTTCGCCCTGATAGAACTCGCGCGCCAGCCGCGCCTCCCACAGGCCCGAGGCGCAGACCCCGTCGAGATATTCGCCGACCACATCGGCCAGCGACCACATCGAAAACGCCTTCAGCGCCAGAAGCACGCGCGCCTCCGCCCCGTCGCGCACGCCCTTCAGCACGGACAGATTGCGACGGATGGCCGCCTCGTCCACCACGAAGGCGGGCGAGGCGACGCGGTTCAGATCGAAATGCGCAAAGGCGCCCGGATCGCCGGCCTGGGTCTGCATTCAGTCGGTCCGATCAGAAGTCCAGAGGGGCGTCCAGGTCCTGAACCTTCCACGGCAGGCCGTGCTGGTTCAGCATCGCCATGAAGGGGTCGGGATCCAGTTGCTCCATGTTGAACACGCCGTCGCCCTTCCACTGGCCGGTCAGCATCAGGGCCGCGCCGATCATGGCGGGCACGCCGGTGGTGTAGCTGACGGCCTGGTTGCCGGTCTCGGCATAGGCCTCTTCGTGGTCGCAGATGTTGTTGACGTAGACCGTCTTCCTGACCCCGTCCTTCAGGCCGGTGGCGATGACGCCGATGTTGGTCTTGCCCTTGGTGATCGGCCCCAGCGAGGCGGGTTCCGGCAGCAGGGCCTTCAGGAACTCGATGGGGACGATCTCGCGACCCTGGAACATCATCGGCTCGATCGAGGTCATGCCGATGTTCTCCAGCACTTCGAGGTGCTTCAAATAGCTGTCGCCGAAGGTCATCCAGAAGCGGATGCGCTTGATCTCGGGATAGAATTTCGCCAGCGATTCCAGTTCCTCATGGTACATGAGGTACATGTTCTTCGGACCGACGCCTTCGAAGTCGAAGGTCTGTTTGCGGCTCAGGGCCGGACCCTCGACCCACTGGCCGTTCTCCCAGTGACGCGACGGGGCGGTCACTTCGCGCAGGTTGATCTCGGGATTGAAGTTGGTGGCGAAGGGCAGACCGGTGTCGCCGCCGTTGCAGTCCAGGATGTCCAGCGTTTCGATGGAATCCAGCAGGTGTTTCTTGACGTAGGTGGTGAAGACCGAGGTCACGCCGGGATCGAAGCCCGAACCCAGCAGCGCCATCAGACCGGCTTTTTCGAAGCGGTCCTGATAGGCCCACTGCCACTTGTATTCGAACTTGGCCTCGTCGCGCGGCTCGTAGTTGGCGGTGTCCAGATAATCGACGCCCGCGGCCAGGCAGGCGTCCATGATCGACAGGTCCTGATAGGGCAGGGCCAGGTTGACCACCAGCTGAGGCTCGACCCGCTCAATCAGGGAGGTGGTCGCCGCCACGTCGTCGGCGTCGATGGCCGCCGTGTCGATGGCCACGCCGAAGCGCGACTTCACGGAGGCGGCGATCGCGTCGCACTTGGACTTGGTGCGGCTGGCCAGGGTGATGTGCGAGAAGATGTCCGTGTTCATCGCCATCTTGTGGACGGCCACCGAACTGACGCCGCCCGCGCCGATAACCAGCACCTTGCTCATTCGTGCTTCTCCCGAAGTCAAAAACCCTGGCGACAGCGCCGCCCCTATAAAGGGCGCGGCTCTTAGCACGATGATGACGATCCGCTAAATGCCTTCGAACGCCAGCCTTATGCCGCGCCTTATATGTCGATTGCTTGCTGCGGTTGCCTTGCCGCCGGTTTTCCTTCATAAGCCGCCGCTTCCGACGCAAGTGAACCTCGCGTCTCCACCCACACGACAGCTCTTTTTGTCGTGCTACCGCGCTCCGCGCTGCTTGAGCACGGCCCGTTCGGGCTCAAGCAGGCCGCAAGGCCGATAGCCCGCTATAAAGAGAACGAGGTGGGCGAGAGCCCCCCGCCGACGTGATCGTCGCCGGGGGCCGTTGTCGTATGGAGCCGTTTCACCCGTCGATATGAGGTAGTGAATGTTCGAGGCTCTGAACGAGCGGCTGACAGGCGTCTTCGACCGGATCACCGGGCGCGGCGCCCTGTCCGAAAAGGATGTGGCCGAGGCGATGCGCGAAGTGCGCGTGGCCTTGCTGGAGGCCGATGTCGCCCTGCCGGTCGTCAAGGACTTCATCGCCTTCGCCACCGAGCGCGCCACCGGCGAAGAGGTCATCCGTTCGGTCAAGCCGGCCGACCAAGTGGTCAAGATCGTCTATGACGGCCTGATCGAGATGCTGGGCGGCGAAGAGCCGGTCCCGCTCAACACCAACGCCAATCCGCCCGCCGTCGTGCTGATGGCCGGCCTGCAGGGCTCGGGCAAGACCACGACCTCGGCCAAGCTGGCGCTGCGCCTGACCAAGTTCGACCGCAAGAAGGTCATGCTTGCATCCCTCGATACGCGCCGGCCGGCCGCGATGGAGCAGCTGGCCACCCTGGGCAAGCAGATCGAGGTCGCGACCCTGCCGATCGTGGCCGGCGAAAGCGCGGTCCAGATCACCCGCCGGGCGCTGCAATCGGCCAAGCTGCAGGGTTTCGACGTCCTGATCCTGGACACCGCCGGCCGCATCACCCTGGACGAGGGGCTGATGAACGAGGTGGCCGAGGTCGCCGAGATTTCCAAGCCGGTCGAGACCCTGCTGGTCGCCGACAGCCTGACCGGCCAGGACGCGGTCCGCACCGCCAAGGCCTTCCATGAGCGCCTGCCCCTGACCGGCCTGGTCCTGACCCGCGCCGACGGCGACGGGCGCGGCGGCGCCATGCTGTCGATGCGGGCCGTCACCGGCCTGCCGATCAAATATCTGGGCGCCGGCGAGAAGGTCGATGCGCTGGACGTGTTCGACGCCCGCCGCGTCGCCGGCCGCATTCTGGGCCAGGGCGACATCGTCGCCCTGGTGGAAAAGGCCAGCCAGGACCTGGACCAGGCCAAGGCCGAGAAGATGGCCCGGAAGCTGGCCAAGGGTCAGTTCGACCTGGACGACCTGGCGGCCCAGCTTCAACAGATGAAGCGGATGGGCGGGCTTCAGGGCATCATGGGCATGCTGCCCGGCGTGGCCAAGATGAAGGGCCAGATGGCCGAAAGCGGCATCGACGACCGCATGATCCTGCGCCAGGAAGCCATCATCTCCTCGATGACCAAGGCCGAGCGCAAGAAGCCGGACCTGCTGAACGCCAGCCGCAAGAAGCGCATCGCCGCCGGCGCCGGCGTCGATGTGCAGGACGTGAACCGGGTTCTGAAACAGCACCGCCAGATGGCCGATGTGGTCAAGTCGATGGCGCGCGGCGGACCCAAGAAGATGCAGCAGATGGCCGCCATGCTCGGCGGTCTCGGCGGCGGCGGAATGCCCGGCATGGGCGGCGCCGACCTGAACCGATTGAAGGCCCTGGGCGGCGGCAAGATGCCCGAACCCAGCGCCGATGAATTGAAGGCCGTGCAGGACCGCTTGGCGGGTCTGGGCGGCGGTCAACTCCCGAACCTGCCGGGCGGCCTTCCGGGGCTGCCGGGTTTCCCCAAGAAAAAATAATCTAGAAAGAGACTGAAAATGCTGAAGATTCGTCTGGCCCGCGGCGGCGCCAAGAAGCGTCCTTACTACCACATCGTCGTCGCCGACTCGCACTCGCAGCTACAACCCGATGCTGCCCAAGGACGGCGCCCAGCCCCGCGTCGCCCTGAAGGTCGAGCGTATCGCCGAATGGCTCGGCAAGGGCGCCCAGCCGACCGACCGCGTCGCCCGCTTCCTGTCGCAGGACGAGACCCTGGGCGCCAAGGTGAAGTGGACGCAAGGCCAGAACCCCAACAAGGCCCAGCCGGGCAAGAAGGCGCAGGAACGCGCCGCCGAGCGCGCCCAGCGCGAAGCCGACCGCCTGGAAGCCGAAGCCGCCGCCAAGGCCGAGGCCGCTGAGGCCGCCGCCGCCGCCAAGGCCGAAGCCGAAGCCGCTGCGGCCGCCCCGGCCGCCGAAGAAACGCCGGCTGCGGAAGCCGCCGCCGAAGACGCCCCGGCCGCCGAGGAAGCGACCGAGGAAAAGGCTGAAGGCTGAGCCTTTCGCCTCGTCGATGATCAGGGCGGCGTCTTTCGGCGCCGCCTTTTTCATGCGCTAAGGATCGACATGACCCAGGACAGCAGCAGACTCATCCTCGTCGGCCAGGTCGGCGGCGGTTTCGGGGTTCGGGGGGAGGTGCGGGTCACGGCCTTCACCGCCGACCCCCTGGCCCTGACCGCCTATGGCCCGCTGCTGCGCGCCGACGGGACCGTGGCCCTGACCCTGACCGCGACCCGGCCCGACAAGAACGGCGTCGTCGGTCGGGCCAAGGAGATCGCCACCAAGGAACAGGCCGACGCCCTGCGCGGCCTGAAGCTTCACGTCCCCCGCGACCGCTTCCCCGAACCGGACGAGGACGAATTCTACCTGGCCGATCTGATCGGCGTGGAGGTCCGCGACGTGGCCGGCGCCGTCCTGGGCGCGGTCAAGTCGGTCCAGAACTTCGGCGCCGACGACATGCTGGAGATCGCCCCGGCGACGGGCGGACCGACCTGGTACCTGCCTTTCACCAAGGCGGCGACGCCCGAACTGCATCTGGCCGACGGCTGGCTGGTCGCCGTGCCGCCGACCCAGGTGGGCGAGCGCGAACCCGACTAGGGGCGTCGCCCCTATGCGTCTTCGACGGGCGCGTCGCCGACGTGTTTCTTGATGGATTCGATCGCCCGCTTGGCGCCCGACTTGTCGGAATACCCTTCGGTCGAGAAGATGACCTCGGCGTTGTATTTGAAGCGGACGCGGTATTCGCCGGCCTTGTCCTGATAGACTTCGAACTTGTGCGCCATCGGGCGTCTCCCTTGATGCGACCGATCAGCGGTCACGGCCAAGCTTGGCGCCTGGACGTGTTCGGTTCCAGACACAAGCTTGCGATCAACCGCGCCTGGGGCGGTTGCCAAATGGCGGCGTCCTCCCGACATGTGGGTCTAACCGCCGGAGGCCCGCCCAATGACCGACCTGTCCGCCTTTCCCATCACCCGCCGCTGGCCGGCGCGGCATCCGGGCCGGATCCAGCTCTATTCCCTGCCGACGCCCAACGGGGTGAAGGTCTCGATCATGCTGGAAGAGATCGGCCTGCCGTACGAGCCGCACCTGGTCGACATCATGGCCAACGAGACTTGGGGGCCGGAGTTCCTGTCGCTGAACCCCAATGGCAAGATTCCCGCCATCATCGATCCGAACGGGCCGGGAGGCAGGCCGCTGGGCCTGTTCGAATCCGGCGCCATCCTGATCTATCTGGCGGAAAAGGCCGGCCAGCTGCTCTCGGCCGATCCGGCGACCCGCTACGAGACGCTCCAGTGGGTCATGTTCCAGATGGGCGCCATAGGCCCGATGTTCGGCCAACTGGGCTTCTTCCACCGCTTCGCCGGCAAGGATTACGAGGACAAGCGTCCGCGGGACCGCTACGTCGCCGAAAGCCGCCGCCTGCTGGGCGTGCTGGAGACGCGGTTGAAGGACCGGGACTGGATAGTGGACGACTACTCCATCGCCGATGTCGCTGCGCTGGGGTGGGTGCGCAATCTGATCGGCTTTTACGAAGCGGGCGAGATCGTGGGCTTTTCCGACTTCCCCCGCGTCGCCGCCTGGCTGGAGCGGGGGCTGGCCCGGCCGGCCGTGCAGCGCGGCCTGGAAATCCCGGCCAGAAGCTGAGGCCGCCGAACCCGGACGCCGGGGCGGAAGCTTTGCGGCGTCACTGAACCGTCGCGGCCTCTGGGCATTATCGAAACGCATCAACAGGAGCGCGAACTCATGGGTATCTTCTCTTCGATCTGGAACAAGATCACGGGCCACAAGCCCAAGCCGGCCCCGCAACAGACGCCCGCCGCCGGCGCCCCGCCCGTCCCCGGCGCCGCGCCCACTGCCGCCCCTGCCCCCACGCTGGCGCCCGTCGATGTCGAAGCGGTGCTCAGCGATCTGGCGGCGTCCAAGGGCGGCGGCGGCAACTGGCGCACCTCAATCGTCGATCTGTTGAAGCTGCTGGATCTGGATTCCAGCCTGTCGGCGCGGAAGGACCTGGCCGAGGAGCTGAACGTCCACGCCGGCGAGCACGGCTCGGCCGAACAGAACATCGCCCTGTCCAAGGCCGTCTGGCGGAAGCTGGCCGAAAACGGCGGCCAGGTGCCGACGTCGCTGCGCGACTAAGATCGCGTCGGGCCTGACGGGTCGGACAGGATGTGAACGCTGGGTCGGGCCGTCGGTCTGATCCAGCGTTTCGCCATCAGGGCCGCAAAGCCCACGATCAGCCCCCAGAAGGCCGATCCTACGCCGAACAGGGCCAGGCCCGATCCCGTGGCGGCGAAGGTCAGCACCGCCGCCTCTCGTTCGCCGCTGTCGCTCAGCATGGTCTCCAGCGCCCCTGACAGAGGCGCGACCAGGGCCAGGCCGGTGATGATGGCCAGGATGGCGGACGGCATGGCGATGAACAGTCCGGCCAGGGGGGCGGCGAACAGGGCGACCGCCAGATAGAAGGCCCCATAGATGACGCCCACGACCCATCGCCGGTCCGCGTCGGGATGGGCGTCCGGCCCGGTGCACAGGGCGGCGGTGATCGCGGCCACATTGACCCCGTGCGCTCCGAACGGCGCCGCCGCCAGACTGGCCAGGCCCGTCGCCAGGATCAGCCGGCCGGCCGGCGGGGCGTAGCCGGCGGCCTTCAGCACCACCAATCCGGGAAGATTCTGGGAGGCCAGCGTGACCAGGAACAGCGGCAGACCCAGGCTGATCGCCGCCTTCCAGTCGAAGGTCGGCGTGACGGGCGCCAGCGTCCCGAACAGGCCCGTGCCTGCGGGCAGTTCCACTCGGCCCGTCAGGGCCAGGATCGTGAAGGCTGCGGCCAGCACCGCCGGCAGGGCCCAGGCCGGCCATAGCCGCCGCATGACGAGAAACACGCCGAGCAGGGCGACAGCCAGGGTCAGCGCCTCGGGCGCCGCCTTGAACAGACGCAGGACGAAGGGCAGCAGAACCCCCGCCAGCATGGCCGAGGCGATGGCGGGCGGTATCCTCTGGGCCAATCGACCCAGGACCGGCAGAAGGCCCGTCAGGATCATCAGCACGGCCGCGACGACGAAGGCGCCGACCGCATTGGCCCAGCCCAGCCCCAGGGCCGATGCGGCCAAAAGCGCCGCGCCCGGCGTGGACCAGGCCAGGACCACAGGCGTTTTCACCGCCCAGCTCAGCCCCATGCCCGTCAGGCCGATGCCCAGGCAGAGCGCCGTCACCATGGAGACGATCTGGACCGGCGCGGCGCCCAGGGCCTGTCCCGCCTGGACCACAAGGGCCACCGTGCCGCCGAACCCGACGACGGTCGCCACGGCGGCGGACGAAAAGACGGACGGGGGCAGGGCGCGTGCGGAAAAGGCCGGAGCAGTCATGCCCCGGCCTTAAACCGTCGTCGTGAAACCCGGAAGAGCCGGATCAGCCCTCGATGTCTTCCGGCAGGCCCACGGCGTGGAAGCCTGCGTCGACGTGAACCACTTCGCCGGTGGTCGAACGCCCCAGGTCGGAACACAGCCACAGGGCCGCCCCGGCGACGCCCTCCATCGAGGTCTCCTCCTTGATGAGGGAGAACTGGGCCGACTTGGAATGCTGGCCCCGCCCGCCCGAGATGCCGGCCAGCGACAGGGTGCGCATGGCTCCGGCCGAGATGGCGTTGACGCGGATGTTCTTCGGCCCCAGGTCGCGCGCGATATAGCGGGTCGCGGCTTCCAGCGCCGCCTTGGCCACGCCCATGGTGTTGTAGTTCGGAATGACCCGCTCGGACCCCAGATAGGTCAGGGTGATCATCGAACCCCCATTCGGCATCAGCTTGGCCGAGCGGCGCGCCACGTCCACGAAGCTGAAGGCCGAGATGTTCATGGCCAGCAGGAAGCCGTCGCGCGTGGTGTTGTCGACGAAGCTGCCTTTCAATTCGTCCTTGTTGGCGAAGGCGACCGAGTGGACCACGAAGTCGATGGTTCCGAATTCCTTCTCCAACTCGGCGAAAGCCTTGTCCATGGAGACGTCGTCGGCGACGTCGGCCTGGATCAGCAGTCTGGCGCCCACGCTTTCGGCCAGCGGGCGCACACGGCGCTCCAGCCCCTCGCCCAGATAGGTGAAGGCCAGTTCGGCGCCCTGGGCTGCCAATTGCGAGGCGATGCCCCAGGCGATGGAGGAAGCGTTGGCCACCCCCATGATCAGGCCCTTCTTGCCCTTCATGAGTTCGCCGGTCGGCATGTCCCAGCCCTCGGAAGCGGCCATGGTTCGTCTCCTGATGATGTGCGCGGAGGGTTAGCAGGGGGCGCGGCGAACCGGAACCCCCGCCGCATTGCCCAAGGTCAAAGCAGCGCCGAAACCGCCGTGCGCGCCGCCTCGCCCAGGTCGGGGCGTTTCAGGGCCAGGGCGACGTTGGCGCGCAGCAGCCCGATCTTGTCGCCGCAGTCGTGGGTCACGCCGGCGTATTCGACGGCGGTGAAGGCCTGATGCGCCATCAGCCGGGCCATGGCGTCGGTCAGCTGGATTTCGTTGCCGGCCCCCCGCTCCTGGGTCGCCAGGAGGTCGAAGATTTCCGGCTGAAGGATGTAGCGGCCCGCGATCGACAGGTTGGACGGGGCGGTGCCGGGGGCGGGTTTTTCGACCATCCCCTTCATGGTGATGCGGTTTCCGTCGCGGGCGGCCGGATCGACGATGCCGTATTTGTGGGCCTGTTCGATATCGACCGATTCCACCCCGATCAGATTTCCGCCGGTCTCCGCGTAGACCTCGACCAGTTGTTTCAGGGCGCCGGGCTGACCGTCCACGATGACGTCCGGCAGGATGACGGCGAAGGGCTCGTGGCCGACGATGTCGCGCGCGCACCAGACGGCGTGGCCCAGGCCCTTGGGCTGCATCTGACGGGTGAAGCTCATCTCCCCGGCCGAGGCCAGTTCGGCGTTCATCATCTCCAGGATTTCGGTCTTGCCCTTGGCCTGGAGCTGGGCCTCCAGCTCGATCTGGTGATCGAAATAGTCCTCGATGGCGCCCTTGGAGCGGCCGGTGACGAAGACGATGTGCTCGATCCCCGCCTCGCGCGCCTCTTCGACGATATAGGACAGGATCGGCCGGTCGACGACGTTCAGCAGCTCCTTGGGCGTCGTCTTGGTGCCGGGAAGAACGCGGGTGCCGAGGCCCGCGACGGGCAGTACGGCCTTGCGCAGGCGCGCGGGCGTGGAGGTCATCGATGTTTCCTGACAGCTATGCCGCCCCTTCTAGCCGGTGCGGTCCGGCGAAAGAAAGGGGCGGGAGAACTGTCGGTTCCGTCCTAATGGGCCGGGCGCGACATCGGGGTCATGGCGGCGATGACGGCGCGCTGGGCCTGAAGCTGATCCTCCGGCAGCGGGATCAGGCCGCGGTCGGCCAGATAGCCGCCCTTGCCGGCCGAACCTTCCGACAGGAACTCCTGCACGAACTGCTGCAGGCCCGGAATGACGCCGATGTGGGCCTTCTTCACATAGATGTAGAGGCTGCGCGACAGCGGATAGGCGCCGCTGGCGATGGTGTCGGCGGTTGGGGCGACGCCGTCGATGGTTTCGGCCTTCACCGTATCGAGGTTCTGCTCCAGGAAGGAATAACCGAACACGCCCAGCGAGCCCGGTGTGCGGGTCAGGGTCTGGACGATGGCGTTGTCGTTCTCGCCCGAGTCGATCCAGGCGCCGTCCTCGCGCAGGGTGTGGGCGATGGCCTCGAAACGGTCCTCGTCGCCCTCGATGGCCTTGACCGCGGGCACCAGTTTGGCGCCCGGCGTCATGCCCAGTTCCAGGAAGGCGTCGCGCGTGCCCGAGGTGGGCGGCGGGCCATAGACCTGGATGCGCTGGTTCGGCAGGCCGGGGTTGACCTGGTTCCAGGTCTTGGCGGGGTTGGCGACGAAGGTCCCGTCGGGACCCGGCACTTCCTTGGCCAGGCCTTCGTAGAGGTCGTTCAGTTCGAAGTTGAAGCCATTGCCGTTGCGGGCGGTGGCGATGACGATGCCGTCGAAGCCGATCTTGATCTCGACGATCTCGGTGACGCCGTTCTTGGCGCACAGGTCGAATTCGGACGCCTTCATCTGGCGCGAAGCGTTGGCGATGTCCGGGGTGTTGGGGCCGACGCCCTGGCAGAAGGCCTGGATGCCGCCGCCGGTGCCCAGCGATTCGACGCGCGGGGCGCCGCCGCCCGACGTGCGGGCGAAGGTTTCGGCGACGCGCGTGGCGAACGGGAAGACGGTGGACGATCCCGCCGCCCAGATGCCGGAACGGGCGCCCGAGGGCGAACCGCCCGCCCCGCCGTCTCCGCAGGCCGCCAGGACCATGAGGGCGGCGGTCGCCACGGCGCATTTCAGTGAACGGATCATCAGTCGCTCTCCCTGAGCCTCGATTTCGCGACGCTTAGACCAGAGGTTTGTGACGGTTTTTGTCGCCGTTCGGCGGTCCGTCACAGCAGGCGGCGGCGCATGACCTGCGACAGGGTGTCGATCAGGGTCACGGCGACCACGACGACGATGACGATGGCCGAGACGGCGCGGAAGTCGAAGGCGTTCATGCTGTCGAACAGCACCTGGCCGATGCCGCCGGCGCCGATCAGACCCAGCACCGTCGCCGAACGACTGTTGGATTCGAAGCGATAGAGGGCGAACGAGGTCCACAGCGGCGCCACCTGCGGCAGGACGCCCCAGACGATCTCGTGCAGCTTGCCGGCGCCTGTGGCGCGCACGCCTTCGACCGGCCCCTTGTCGATGGATTCCACGGCTTCCGAGAACAGTTTGGCCAGCACGCCGGCGGTGTTCAGGGTGATGGCCAGGACGCCGGCCAGCGGCCCCAGGCCCACGGCGGTCACGAACAGCAGGCCGATCACCAGGTCCGGCACCGAACGCAGCAGGTTCATGATCCAGCGCACCGGCGTCACGATCCAGACGGGGGCGATGTTGCGCGCCGCCGCCAGACCCAGCGGAATGCCCAGGATCACGGCCAGGAAGGTGCCCCACAGGGCGATCTGGATCGTCTCCCACATCTTGGCGACGAACATCCTCCAGTCGGAGAAGTCGGGCCGCATCAGGTCGTGGACGAACAGTTGGGTGCTGTCGTTGCCGGCGAACAGGCGCGAGATGTTGCCCAGGTCCACCGCGTCGATGCTGTAGAGCAGGACGGCCGCGACGCCGCCCCACACCAGGATGTCGGCGACCCAGGCCAGGGTCGATTTCTTCGGCGCCGCCGGAATGGCGACGGGCGTCACGGCTGCGGTCAAGGCCGAACCTCGCGCAGGCTGCGCAGGCGTTGAAGCTCGCGCTCGGCGGCGGCGGCCCCGGCTGTGTCGCCCTTGGCGCGGGCCTCGCCCAGCTTCTGATCGGCGATCATCTCGCGCACCGGGTCCAGATAGCTGTCGTCGGCGGCGGCGAAGCGCGAATACTCCAGGTCCGCCAGAATCTTGCGCTGGCGCTCGGCCTCGGCGCCCTCTCCCTGGCCGTAGGTCAGGAAGAAGCTGCGGATCTTTTCCTTCAGCGCCGGATCCAGGTCCTCACGCACGACGATGCCGCTTTCGGGAATGGGGGGCGAGGTCCAAATCTCCTCGATCTGCCCGGCCAACTGCGGGTTCTCCTTGCGCATGAACAGGGTGTTGACGCTGTTGGAGGTCGCCACGTCGATCACGCCCGTCGCCACGCCAAAGGCGTTGGCCTGGTGATTGGCCGAGCGCACGGTCTTGAAGCACTGGGCCGGCACGACGCCGCGCGGATTGAACAGGAAGGTCAGCGGCGCCAGGGTGCCCGAGGTCGACTGTGCGTCGCCGATGCCGAAATTGTACTGCTTGCCGCAGGCCAGGACCTTGTCCAGGGTGATGCCCGAACCCTTCTTGACGATCAGGGTCGACTGATAGCTGTCCAGCCCTTCGCGGTTGACGGTGCGGGCGATGACCTCGGCCTTGGCGCGGTCGATGGCCTCGACCTCGGGCTTGGCTGAGAACCAGCCGACCTGGGTGTGGTTGCCGCGCATGGCCTCGACCAGAACCGTGTAGTTCGAGCCGAAATAGGGTTTCACCGGCACGCCGATGGCCTTGGACATGTCGTCCAGCAGCGGCTGCCACAGCGGGCCGGCCGAGGCCTGGCCTTCCGCCGACAGGATGGAGAAGGTGATCTCGCTGGGCGCGCCGTCAGCGGCCTGCTTGTCCTCGCCGCCGCCGCAGGCGGCCAGGCCCAGGATAATCGCGGCCGCGCCAGCCGCCGCGAACAGGCGGCGAGCGGCGGCATTACGGAACAGGCTCATGCCTTGGTCTCCCAGAACGCATCCTCGAATTCGGGACCGTAGATTTCGATCAGGCGCTTTTGGTCCAGCGCCGTGGAGGGGCCGTCGTAGACGATCTTGCCGCCCTGGAGCGCGATGACCCGGTCGCAATAGCGGATGGCGTAATCGACCTGGTGCAGGGTGACGATCACCCCCATGCCGTCGCGCTTGTTCAACTCGACCAGCAGCTCCATCACCTTGCGGGCGGACACCGGGTCCAGCGAGGCCACGGGTTCGTCGGCCAGGATGGCCTTGGCGCCCTGGACGATGGCGCGGGCGATGGCGCCGCGTTGCTGCTGGCCGCCCGATAGGGTGTTGGCGCGCTGGGCGGCGTAGTCCGAGACGCCGACGCGGTGCAGGGCCGCCATCGCCTTGTCCTTGTCGGCCTGGGGCCACAGGCCCAGCAGCCCCTGCCACGACGGCAGGCGGCCCAGCGCCCCCAGCATGACGTTGGAGAACAGGCTAAGGCGGCCGACCAGGTTGAACTGCTGGAAGATCATGCCCAGCTTGCCGCGCGCCCTGCGCACCGCGCCGGTCATGCGGCCGTCCTTCTGCACGGTCTCGCCGAAGACCTCGATGGTCCCCTTGCCGGGGTCGATGGACTGAAGCCCGGTGATGGAGCGCAGCAGTGTGGACTTGCCGGACCCGGAGGGACCGATCAGGGCGACCATCTCGCCCGAGGCGACCGAAATCGAGACGCCGTCCAGCGCCTTTCGCGATCCGAAGGTCTTCGACACGTCACGCGCCAGGACTAGCCCGGGGGCGACGGCGGCTGCGGAGGAACTCATGAACTCGCTAGGAGGCTGTGGCGAAGGGGCGCCGCATGACGCGACGAAGGCGTTTGGGCAAGTCCTAATCGCACGGCGGGCGCGATCTCGTCCAGTGCGTCGCTTCGTGCACGGGGCGACACGCAGGCCGGATGCGTGCCCCGCCACGAAATTACCACTTTACATGACGGTGCGAAGTCCCCATATCGCGCCTTCCGGCGGACCCCGTGGTCTAACCGTTAAGCGCTGCTAACGCCGGTCTGGGTTAACAATTGGCAGGGGGTTACGTGAATTGCGCACGTACCAGTTTCCCCTGGACCTGGTCCGTGAGCGGTCCCCTGAACGTCCCGTCGCCCTCGTGCGGCCGCGTTCGGTTTCCGTAGCGGCGCGCTGGTTCCAGGATAATCTAAAGGCCGACGTCTTCTATGCTGTGAAGGCCAACCCTTCGCGCTGGGTCATCGAGACCCTGGTCGAGGCGGGCGTTCGCGCCTTCGACGTGGCGTCCATCGCCGAGATCGAACTGGTCCGTTCGGTCAGCCATGACGTGCGCCTGGCCTTCATGCATCCGGTCAAGAGCCGCTCTGCGATCGCCAAGGCCTATTTCGATCACGGCGTCCGCACCTTCTCACTGGATTGCGTGGAAGAGCTGAACAAGATTCTCGACGCCACCGGCGGCGCCGACGACCTGAACCTGATCGTGCGCATGGCCGTTTCGGCCGATGGCGCGGCCTATACGCTTTCGGGCAAGTTCGGCGTGTCGTCGGACCAGGCCCCGGCCCTGCTGCTGGCCACGCGCCAGGCCGTCAAGGACGGGCTGATGGGCGTCAGCTTCCATGTCGGTTCGCAATGCATGCGCCCTACCGCCTATCAGGCGGCGATGGCCCAGGTCGGCCGTTCGATCAGCCGTGCGGGCGTGATCGTCGATATCGTCGATGTCGGCGGCGGCTTCCCCTCGGTCTATCCGGGCATGGTCCCGCCGGACATGAGCGAATACGCCGACGCCATCCATCGCGGCTTCAACGAGATGCCGGTGTCGGAGACGACCGAGCTGTGGTGTGAGCCCGGCCGGGCGCTGGTCGCCGAATCCTCGTCGATCCTGGCTCGCGTCGATCTGCGCAAGGGCGACGCCCTGTACCTGAACGACGGGTCTTACGGCTCGCTGTTCGACGCGACCCATTCGCGCTGGCCCTTCCCGACCAAGCTGGTGCGGCCAGAAAGCGTAAATGGGGGCGAAAGCGCAGGCGAGTTGAAGGCCTTCCAGTTCTACGGTCCGACCTGCGATTCCATCGACCACATGCCGGGCCCGTTCTGGCTGCCGGCCGATGTGCGCGAAGGCGATTTCATCGAGATCGGGATGCTGGGGGCTTACGGCGTGGCTATGTCGACAGGCTTCAACGGCTATGGCGAACACGACATCGCCGCGGTCGAGGACGCCCCGATGGCTTCGCTGTACGGCCTGGCCCCGCGCTCCATCCCCACGGTCCGCACCACGGCGGAAGAGAACGCCCGAAAGGTCGTCCGCCTGTCGCGCCCCAAGGGCAAGGCCGGCCAGCGCAAGTCGCGCCGGAAGTAGGTCGCTCCAACTCTAGCCGTCATCCTCAGGCATGACCCGAGGATCGGGTCGTGCGCGACTCCCTTGCGGGATGGTCGTGGCGGCGCGTCCGGCCCTCGGATCAAGTCCGAGGGTGACGGCTGGGTGTTGGAAGTCTATCGGTCCTGTCGGTCGCTCCGTCCCGGCAGGTCTGCTTGTTCGAGCGCTCAAATCACAGGGAAACCGCCGAAATGAACGCACCCGTCTCGTCCAACCAGAAGGCCCAGCTGCTGCAAAATGTCGTCGAGCACGTCGACATCACCAGCTTCGACGCGCGCCCGATCATCGACTCGATGCGCAAGATGAGCTTCTCGTCGCGCGACACCGCCCGCGCCGCCGACATCTTCTCCATGGCCATCGAGGACAAGGACTGTTCGCCCTGGCTGATCCTGGCCGGCTCGACCTCGGCGGGCGGCTGCATGGACGTCTATCGCGACATGGTGAAGTTCGGCATGGTCGACGCCGTGGTCGCCACCGGCGCCTCCATCGTCGACATGGATTTCTTCGAGGCCCTGGGCTTCAGACACTATCAGGCCGCCGGCCAGGTGGACGACAACGTCCTGCGCGACAACTACATCGACCGAATCTACGACACCTATATCGACGAGGAAGAGCTTCAGGCCTGCGATCACACCATTCTGGAGATCGCCAACCGGCTGGAGCCGCGCGGCTATTCCAGCCGCGAGTTCATCTGGGAAATGGGCAAATGGCTGTCCGAGGGCAACGCCAAGAAGCCCGGCTCTCTGATCCAGACGGCGTATGAAGAGGGCGTGCCCATCTTCTGCCCGGCCTTCGTCGATTCCTCGGCCGGCTTCGGTCTGGTCAAGCACCAGAAGGAACGGGCGGCGGCGGGCCAGCCCTATCTGATGCTGGACGCCATCGCCGACTTCCGCGAACTGACCGACATCAAGATCGCGGCAGGCGTGACGGGCCTGTTCATGGTCGGCGGCGGCGTGCCCAAGAACTTCGCCCAGGACACCGTCGTCTGCGCCGAAATCCTGGGCGTGGAGGCCGAAATGCACCGCTATGCGGTCCAGATCACCGTCGCCGACGTGCGCGACGGCGCCTGTTCGTCGTCCACGCTCAAGGAAGCCGCCTCCTGGGGCAAGGTCCAGACCACCCACGAACAGATGGTCTTCGCCGAGGCCACCACCGTCGTTCCCCTGATCGGCTCCGACGCCTATCACCGCGGCGCCTGGAAGGCCCGCGACAAGCGCCGCTGGAACAAGCTGTTCGGCAAGGGCTGAGGCGCGCTTCAGGCCCGAGGATGGGCCGCCGCATAGGCGTTCAGCAGCCTGTCCGCATCGACGCCGGTGTATTTCTGGGTCGTGGACAGGCTGGCGTGGCCCAGCAGTTCCTGGATCGACCGCAGGTCGGCCCCGGCGCCCAGCAGATGGGTCGCGAAACTGTGGCGCAGGGCGTGGGGCGTGGTGCGTTCGGGCAGGCCCAGCCGTCCGCGTAGCCGCTGGACCGAAGCCTGGACGTGGCGGGGGCTCAGAGGGCCGCCGCGCCGCGCGCGGAACAGGGCGTCGGCGGGCTGGAGCGGGAAGGGCTGGAGCGCCAGATAGGCATCCACCGCCTGTCGCACGGCGGGCAGGACCGGCACGATGCGGGTTTTTGATCCCTTGCCGACGATGCGCAGCGTCTCGCCGAACGGAGCCTCAGCGCGCGTCAGGGACAAACCTTCGGAAATCCGCAGGCCGCAGCCGTAGAGCAGGGTCAGGACGGCGCGGTCGCGCGCCGCCTCCCACGGTGCGGCGTCGGGATCGGCGTCGGGATCGGCCAGCAGGCCGCGCGCCTGATCCTCGGTCACGGGGCGGGGCAGGGACGGCTTGGCCTTGGGACCGCGCACCAGGGCCAGCTGGGGCGCCGGCGTGTCCAGTCGCCGGTCCAGAAAGGCGTGAAAGCCGCGAATGGCCGACAGGGTCTGGCTGAGCGAACGGGCCGCCAGCGGATGATCGCCCGCCTCCTTTGAGCCTTGGCGCCGCTCGGCCATATGGGCGCGGACCTCGGCGGCGGCGACGGTTCCCAGGTCGGCCAGCGACAGGGCCTCGCCGCGATGCCGCTCCAGGAAGGCGACATAGAGCCGGCCGATATGGCCGTAGGCCTCCAGGGTGCGCGGCGACAGCCGACGCTCATGCGCCAGATGATCCAGCCAGGCGCGCAGGGCGTCTGACGCGTTGTTCAGTTCAGGACTTTTCAGTTCAGAACGGGCCATCGCTCGGCCATCCGTTCGACCACCCGCGCCAGGAAGGCGGCCAGTTCGCAGCCCATCGTGGGGGTGAATCCTTCGGGTTCGGGCGAGCCGAAGGCGCAGATGCAGGGGCGCGGCGGGCCGCCCGGCGTAAGGTGCGGGGCCATGCGGACCAGGGCGATGGACTTCACCCGATCCTCGGCCGCGCCGAAGAAATTCAATCCCGAGATCATCGGCCCCAGCCAGGTCAGGCCGTGCTCGCCCAGCAAATTATCGACATCGCCTTCCTCCAGCGCGCGCCAGCCGAAGGGCACGCCGCCAGGCTTTTCCAGGGCGATAGCGGCGCCGGCCAGGCCGAAGCGGCCTTGCGCCGCGACGTCCAGGCGCCGCGCAAGATCTGAGTGGTTGCGCGCCTCCATCAGGTCCAGGGTCGCGACATGGGTCTGGGTCTGGGCGGCGAAGTTGGCGCGGGCGATCATCTCGATCTCGCGCCGGGCGCCGGCCTCGCGCTCGGCGACGGCTTCCAGCCGCGTCAGGGCGGCGGCGCCGAAGTCGACCACATTGCGCCCGTGCGGCCGCAGCCCGATTTCTTCCAGCAGGGATCGGTCGTCCAGCAGGGTCTGGGCATGGGTCTGAAGCCAGCCGCGCACCTCGGGCCAATGCAGCCCGTCGCCGATATGCGGGGTTGCGTCCGTTTCCGACGTTTCGAAAAGGTCCAATGAGCCGCTCAACAGACCTCTCCGGAACGTGCGATGCTACAGAATAGACTGGCCGGTCTTGGCCCAGTCCGCCACGAAGGCATCAAGCCCCTTGTCGGTTAACGGGTGGTTCACCAGGGCCTTGAAGGTGTCCGCGCCGAAGGTGGCGGCGTCCGATCCGGCGACGGCGGCGGCGGCGACGTGGGCCACGTTGCGCAGGGACGCAGCCAGAATCTGGGTCTCGAAGCCGTGGACGTCGTACAGGACGCGGATTTCCTCCAGCAGACCCACGCCGTCGGCGCCATTGTCCTCCAGCCGGCCGACGAAGGGCGAGACGAAGGTTGCGCCGGCCTTGGCGGCCAGCAGCGCCTGGGCGGCCGAGAAGCACAGGGTGACGTTGGTCTTGACGCCCTTGTCGGAGAAGACCCGGCAGGCGCGCAGCCCGTCCCAGGTCAGGGGCAGCTTCACCACCACGTTCGGGGCGATGGCGGCCAGCTTGTCGCCCTCCTTGACCATGGTCTCGAAATCGAGCGAGACGGCCTCGGCCGAGATCGGCCCCTCGACCAGGGCGCAGATTTCGGCGATGACCTCGGCGATG